>NZ_JBDGJK010000001.1:0-575122 GCF_057656935.1 Variovorax sp. Soil_C_33 | reverse complement strand
GAGTCCGGCTACGGCCGCGAGGGCTCGGTGCACGGGCTGGACGACTACATGCACATCAAGTACCTGTGCCAGGGGCAGCTGTAGCAGCGCTGGGCCTCGGCCTGGAATACTGGCGCGCCTCCACAAGGTGGCCGTGCCCGGCGAACCGATCGGGTCGTCGTGGCCCGGCCGCACTGAAGCGATCGCACATGCCGGTACGGAGGCCCCAGCCATGAACAACCCAGTGCAGAGGCACCGCGTCGTCATCGTGGGCGGCGGTGCCGGCGGCCTGGAGCTGGCCACGCGCCTCGGCGATACGCTGGGCAGGCGCGGCATGGCGGACATCACGCTGATCGACAAGCACCGCACCCACGTGTGGAAGCCCAAGCTGCACGAGATCGCCGCGGGCAGTATGGACCTGAGCGCACACGAGGTGGACTACCTTGCGCAGGCGCACTGGCACCGCTTCCGCTTCCGGCTCGGCGAGCTCACCGGCATCGACCGCGAGCGGCGCGAGGTGCATGTGGCGCCCTACATGGACGACGAGGGCCGGCTGGTCACGCCGGCGCGCGCCTTCGGCTACGACACGCTGGTGGTGGCCATCGGCAGCCTCAGCAACGACTTCGGCACGCCCGGCGTGCGCGAGCATGCGCTGCGGCTCGAGTCGAAGGCGGACGCGCAGCGCTTTCACCGGCGCATGGTCAACGCCTGCATCCGAGCGCACGCGCAGACCACGCCGCTCAGACCCGAGCAGCTGCACGTGGCGATCATCGGCGCGGGCGCCACCGGCGTGGAGCTGGCGGCCGAGCTGCATCGCACCACGCGCGAGGTCGTGGCCTACGGGCTCGATCGCGTGGACGCCGAGAAGGACATCCAGGTCAGCGTGATCGAGGCCGCCGACCGCGTCCTGCCCGCGCTGCCGCCTCGCATGTCCGCCGCCACCGAGGCGCTGCTGCGCAAGCTCGGCGTGGACGTGCACACCTCGGCGAGGGTGGCCGAGGTGCTGCCCGAGGGCGTGCGCCTGGCCGACGGCCGCACGCTGCCGGCCGAGCTGGTGGTATGGGCCGCGGGCGTGAAGGCGGCCGATTTCATGAAGGACATCGCGGGACTCGAAACCAACCGCAGCAACCAGCTCGCGGTGCTGCCGACGCTGCAGACCACGCGCGATGCCGACATCTTCGCCATCGGCGACTGCGCGGCCTGCGACTGGCCAGAGGCCAACGACGGCAAGGGCGGCCTGGTGCCGCCGCGCGCGCAGGCGGCGCACCAGCAGGCCTCGCACGTGGCGGCGCAGATCCGCCGGCGCTTGGGCGCAAAGGCGCTCAAGCCCTACCGCTACCGCGACTTCGGCTCGCTGGTGTCGCTCGGCGAGTTCAGCACCGTCGGCAACATGATGGGCGGGCCCGTCGGCGGCAGCCTGATGATCGAAGGCCGCTTCGCGCGGCTCATGTACATGTCGCTCTACAAGATGCACGAGCTGGCGCTGCACGGCCTCGTCAAGGTCTCGCTCGACACGCTCGCCCGCCTCATCACGCGGCGCACCGAACCCCACGTCAAGCTGCATTGAGGCGTTGCATGAGAGAACCGAAGACACAGCCTGCCAAGCGGTTGGCGGCTCGTGCGACGCCGTAAGCGGGTGAGGGCAGGGGATCAACGAAAGAGGCCACTATGAAAATTCTCGTCGCGGAGGACGACCAGGTGCTGGCCGACGCGATCCTGCATAGCCTGCGCGCCTCGGGCGCAATGGTTGACCACGTGACCACCGGCTCGGAGGCCGATACGACGCTCATCACACATAGCGAGTTCGACCTGCTGATCCTCGATCTCTATCTGCCCACCCTGCACGGCCTTGAGATCCTCAAGCGCCTGCGTGCCCGCGGGTCGCACCTACCGGTGCTTGTACTCACAGGGGCAAACAGCGTGGAGGAGCGCGTCAAGAGCCTGGACAACGGCGCCGACGACTGCATGGCCAAGCCCTTTAGTTTGGAGGAGCTCAAGGCGCGCGTACGCGCGCTGTCGCGACGCGTCATGAGCATCTCTGGCAATGCGATTAGGCATGGCCCGCTGGTCTACGATCAGGCTAGCCGATTGACCACGCTCGACGGCAAGATGGTGGACCTGTCGGAGCGGGAGCTGACCCTGCTCGAGGTGCTGCTGCAGCGTGCTGGGCGGCCGGTCAGCAAGGACCAGCTGGTTGCGCGCCTGTGCGAATGGGGCGAGGAGGTGAGCCTGAATGCGATTGAGGTGTACATCCATCGTCTGCGCAAGAAGATCGAAAAGGGACCGGTGCGCGTCGCAACGGTTCGCGGGCTCGGTTGCTATTACCTGGAGAAGATTTCGGCCTGAGTTGCAGGGCCAGGCGCGGTCAATTCGAGAGCTTCGGCGCAACGCCTCACCAGCGGGCGACGCGCTCATGAAAGAGCCCACGGTTACCGGGGCATCCGGCCAGGGATGGCGTGAGCGCAACTAGTTGGCGTTCCCAGGCCATTCCTATGAGGGCGGACCGAAGTGGCCGTCGCGATCGACGACGGGACGCGCGGCTAGTTTGAGCATTTATTAGCAGTTGCTTGCTTTCCGAACCTGCGCGGGCAGGTGTCGTTCGGGCATTTGCGTCGCCTACCTAAGCTCAAGGAGCCTGGCGAGCCGCGAGCCGCCTGGGTGGCTGTTTGGGGATTTATTAACCCGGAACACTCTGGCTGCTACCGGCAACCGCCGGAATCGGCCCAAAATTGCACGTTCCCCAGCGACAGCTCGCCCCGGAATTCATGCGCGTCAGAGCCCGCAGCCCTACGATCACATCCAGTTCGCTCCAACTGGCACCCGGTGTCACCGCCCTCATGCAAAGGAACGCCATGGATCCCTTCGTCGGCCAACTGCTGTCTCCGCGCTACGACTCCGGAACCATCGCGCTCTCGTATGTGATCTCCTTCTTCGGCTCACTGCTGGCCCTGCTGTGCGCCCACAAAATGGTGCGCAGGGACGGCACGCTCGACCTCTCCATGCTGGCCTGCGGCGCGGTGTCGATGGGCGGTATCGGCATCTGGTCCATGCACTTCATCGGCATGGCGGCCTACAGGCTACCCGTGTCGATCGCCTACGACGTGCCGCTGACTGCTCTTTCGCTGGGCGCCGCGATCGTCATGTCGGGCATCGCCCTGTACTTGGCCGGCGGCAAGCGCTTTACCCGTGGCGGCTGGCTGGCCGGCAGCCTGCTGGCGGGTGTCGGCGTGTGCGCGATGCACTACATCGGCATGTTCGCCATGAACATGCGCGCCAGCATGAGTTTCGACCTGGTCGTCGTGGCCGTCTCAGTAGCGATCGCCGTCGGCGCGGCGGCGACGGCGCTGTGGCTGGCCTTCAACCTCACGGAGCTGGCGCACCAGTTCATCGCGGCCGCGGTGATGGGCGTCGCCGTGTGCGCAATGCACTATACCGGCATGACGGCGGCCACCATGGTCTGCATCAGCGCCGCACCGGCGGCCTCCTACCTGATGGGCGACGGCAACATGGGACTGGCGGTTTTCAACACGGCGTCCGTGGCGCTGATCTTCATTGTCAGCAGGATCGAGATCGACGACTGGCTCGATATCGTCAGGGCCAAGCGGCGCAGCGTCGCGCTGCCGTCAACAGCAGCTCCTTCGGCCCCGCCCGGCCGTGCGCAACCGTGAACTGACCGAGCTTTTGCGCCATATCACCGCCATTCGGTCGTGGTTCGCTGCTGCAGAGTGAAGAGCACGCGCCGCATTGAAAGCGGCGCCTCGCGCGCCATTGCAGCAGGCCGTCGCCGCCGCGAAGGTTGCAGCGCGCGTATTCATGTGGCAGATAGGGTACTTTTATTTGTGTAGCACATACTTGCCAAATATCCGTGAAACAGATAAAACGCAAATATTCGTCAATCGGATAATTCGATGGCCCAGTTTCTCTCAAATCCCGCCCAACTCGGGCATCTGCTGTCGTCCGCGCGGCGCCGCAAGAAGCTGACCCAAGCGGACGCCGCCCGACATGCGGGCATCAGCCAGAGTCGGCTGTCGGTGCTGGAAACGGCCCCCTCCGCGATGACCGTCGCGCAGCTCTTGGCGTTGTCGGCGCTGTACGGGCTGCGCGTCACGATTGAAGAAGATCAGGCGGCCGCCTCTTCGACCGCGGAGTGGTGAGGCATGGGCCGCAAAAGCCATGCCAAAGCCCTGTCCCTGTGGGCTAACGGACAACGCGTCGGCACTTGGCGCATACCGACCAGGGGAGAGATGGAGCTGCAGTACGACGAGGCCTGGATGAAATCCGAGCTCGGCCGGCAACTCTCCCTTTCTTTGCCGTTCGGCGTCGACACCACTCCGCTTCGCGGGGCTCGCGTTCAGAACTACTTCGACAACTTGCTCCCCGACAGCGAAGCCATCCGGCGTCGCATCGCCGCGCGCTTCAAGACAGCCTCTCTCGACCCCTTCGACCTTTTGACGGCCATCGGCCGAGACTGCGTGGGCGCTCTCCAGCTTCTGGGAGAGGACGAGGTTCCCAAGCGCATCGACATCATCGACGGCGCAGCAATTGGCGAGGGCGAGATTGAAAAGCTGCTCATCGAGGCCGTCACCGCGCCAGGGCCGGGAGCGCATGCCGACGATGACGACTTGCGCTTCTCAATCGCCGGCGCCCAGGAAAAGACGGCGCTGCTCTGGCACGATGGCAAATGGATGCGGCCGCACGGGGCCACTCCGACGACCCACATCCTGAAGCTTCCGTTGGGCCTCATCGGCAACAGGAAGGTCGACCTGAGCACGTCCGTCGAAAACGAATGGCTTTGCATGAAGATCCTGCGGGCATATGGCCTGCCAGTAGCGGAATGCGACATCCGAACCTTCGGCAAGCAAAAGGTCCTGAGCGTGACGCGCTTTGACCGGCAACTCCATTCGAGCGGCACCTGGTACCTGCGGCTGCCTCAGGAGGACTTTTGCCAAGCCCTCGGCCGCTCGCCGCTCGCAAAGTACGAAGCCGACGGCGGGCCGGGGCTCGTCGAGCTGTCCACGCTCCTGAAGCAATCGACGCGGCCCGGCGAAGACCTTCTCACCCTATTCAAGGCTCAGGTCCTGTTCTGGCTGCTGGCCGCGCCGGATGGCCACGCCAAGAATTTCAGCATCCATCTCCTCCCGCGGGGCCTCTTTCGCATGACCCCGCTCTACGACGTCATGTCCATACTGCCCGCAATGGGCAACGGGCCGAACCAGTTCAACTGGCACAAGGCGAAGGTGGCAATGGCAGTCTCCGGCAAGAACCGCCACTACCTCATGAAGGACATCCAGCGCCAGCACTTCAACGCGACGGCCCGGAAGTGCTTCGGCGTAGACGTGGAGTCCATCATCGGCGAAATTCTGGCAACGACTCCGGTCGCAATCGATGAGATGTACCGCTCCCTGCCGCCCGGATTTCCGCCGCAAGTTGCCGAAGGCATCCTTGAAGGGCTACGCGATGCCGTCAAGCGGCTGGAGGCCATGCCCGCTGCATAAGCGCCCCACCGGGTACGCAACTCCCGCTCCTCACACGCGGGACTGACAGCCGCGCATCGCACCCAACTCGCCACCGACGCAGTCGACAGCGCCCGGTCCTGACATCTCGTGCCGACATCGGCAAGTGAACAGCCTGCCAAGCCGTACACCGGCTGGCCGCTTCGCCGTAGACTTCAGAACATGTGCGGCACCCGCGCATCACCCTCTGATCGCAGGAGGCAATTGCCACATGGCAAGGTCCCGGTCCCGGCCGCTGTCGAAGAGTGCGTTCCGCGCCGAAGCTCACCGGCGCGAGCCTTTTGGGCGCCTGGTCCGCAGCGGGCTTCGCCTGAACGAATTGCGCCGCGAGAGCGAGCTGTACCAGATCCTCAAGGACGAGGCGACCGAACTCAGCGGCGCGCAGCGCGTGCTGCTGGTGCTCGAGGCCGACGAGGGCCTGCGCATCGCCGCCTCGATGCTGCCGCAGGGCGAAGACGTCGCCGGCCTGCTCGGCGCCATTGGACCCTGGCTCGCCGACACCCGCCACACCCGCGCCGTGAGCCTGCGGCACGGGCCCGATGGTGCCGATCCTGCTGTCCAGCGCTCATGCTTCATCGCTCCGCTGATCGTCGGGCACGCGCTGGTCGGCTACCTCTACGCCGACATCGATGGCGCGGTCGGTCGCTTCCATGACGCGGAGCGCGACCTGCTGGCCATGCTTGCGAGCCAAGCGTCCGTGGCCCTGGCCAATATCCGCTTCCGTCAGGGCCTGGAGCGCACGGTGGCCGAGCGCACGGCCGAGCTCGCGCAACGCGCCAGCGAGCTCACCCTCATCAACAGCATCCAGCAAGGCGTGGCCGCAAGGCTGGAGTTCCAGGCCGTCATCAACCTGGTGGGCGACAAGCTGCGGGAAGTGTTTGCCACCGGCGACCTGAACATCGTGTGGTGGGACGATGAGACCAACCTGATCCAAGCGCTGTACCGCTACGAACACAATGTGCCGTTGCCGCTCCCGCCGGCGCGGCCGTTGAAGCCCGGCGAGGCCGCAGAGCGAATCCTGCGCGAACGCCGGACCGGAGTGGCGAACACGCGCGAGGAGCAGACCCGGATCGGCATGAGCCCGGCGCCGGGAACCGATTGGGCGCATTCGATCGCCGCGGTCCCCATCATCGGCAGCGAGCGCGCCCTGGGCGCCATCGTGCTGCAGAACCACGAGCGTGAATACGCCTTCGGCAGCAACGAGGTCCGGCTGCTCGAAACGGTGGCCGCGAGCATGGGCCTGGCGCTGGAGAACGCCCGCCTGCTCGACGAGACGCAGCGCCGCGCGCGTGAACTGAAGGAGGCGCTGGCGCACCAGACCGCGACCGCCGAGGTGCTGCAGGTCATTGGCAGTTCGGTGGCCGACACCGGGCCCGTGTTCGACAAGATCCTCGAGTGCAGCGACCGGTTGTTTGCCGGCATTTCGTTCGCCTTGCTGATGGTCGACGAAGAGGGTCGGCTCGCCTTGACGCGTTGGAGGATGCCGGCCGCCGGCCGCGCCGCGGGCGAGGCCCGCACAGACGAGGTCAAGTCACTGGTGCAATCGAGCTACCCGATGGCGCTGGCCAATGCGGTTGCCGAACTTTCGTTCCGTACCGGTGAGCTTGTTGAGTTTGCCGATGTGCTGAACGACGAAGGGGCGCCGCCGGCATTGCGCCGGAACGCCGAGCATCTTGGAAGCAGCTTTGCAAGCCTGTCTGCGCCGCTGATGTGGAAGGGGCGCGGCATCGGCATCCTCAGCATGCAGCGCGGCGAGGTTGGGCCATTCAGGCCCAGCGAGCGAGCGCTGCTCAAGACCTTCGCCGACCAGGCGGCGATCGCAGTCCAGAACGCGCGGCTGTTCAACGAGACTCAGGACGCGCTGCACAAGGTCGAGGAACGCACCGCCGAGCTGGCCGAGTCCCTCGAGTACCAGACCGCGATCAGCGACGTGCTGCGCGTCATCAGCGAATCGCCGACCGATGTCACGCCCGTGTTCGAGGCGATCCTGGACTGCGCGACGCGGCTGCTCGGCAGCCCGACTTCCGCGATCTTCAGCTACGACGGCCGCTTGGTTCATCTGGCGGCCACCCGGAACTGGGCTGCACCGGCGCTGGAGGCGGCACGCGCGCTGTACCCGGCGGCGCCCGACCCGCACCTGATGAGCGGTCGCGCCATCATCGAGCGAAGGGCCTTGAGCATCGAGGATGCGGGGTCGGACCCGAACTACGACCGCACGATGGCCACGACCGGAAACTGGCGCCGGATGATCGCGGCACCGATGCTCAAGGACGGCGAGCCGATCGGCGTGATCGCCACCGCGTGGCTGGAACCCGGCAAGACGCCGCGACGGCAGATCGACCTGCTCAAGTTGTTTGCCGACCAAGCCGTGATCGCGATCGAGAACGTGCGGCTGATCAATGAAACCCGGGAGGCGCTCGAGCGCCAGACCGCGACATCCGAGGTGCTGAAGGTCATCAGCGGCTCGCCGACGGACGTGCAGCCGGTGCTCGACACGGTGGCCGAGCGCGCCGGCCTGTTGTGCCGGGCCGACGGCAGCCGGGTGTGGCTGGCCGTCGGAGAGCACCTGCGCGCGATGACGAGCTATGGCCCGGCGTATGGCGACTACTCGCTGGGCGCAGAGCTGCCATTGCGCACCAGCTCGATCGGCGGCCGTGCGTTCCTGGAGCGCCGCTGCGTGCATGTCGAAGACGTCGTGCCCCTGCTCGACACCGAGTATCCGGACGTGCGCGAGCTCCAGGCGCGCAATGGCTTTCGCACGGTGCTGGCGGTGCCGATGCTTCGCGACGGCCAATCGATCGGCGTGATTGCGCTGCTGCGCAACCAGGTGCGGCCTTTTGCGCCGGCGGAGATCGGCCTGGTGCAGACCTTCGCCGACCAGGCGGTGATCGCCATCGAGAACGTGCGCCTATTCAACGAAACCAGGGAGGCGCTGGAGCGGCAGACGGCAAGTGCCGAAGTCCTGCAGGTCATCAGCGCCTCGGTGGCCGACACAGCGCCGGTGTTCGACAAGATCCTGGATCGCTGCGCCCGCCTGTTCCGCAGCTCCGAGCTCGGCATCCTGATCATCGACGAGGAGCAGCGGCTGTTGCGCTCCGCGGCCTACCGCGGCGAGTCAGCGCCGGCGGTGGCGCGCATCTTTCCGCTCCCGCTGCGCGAGGAGCCGGTCCACCAGGCGATTCGCGAAAACCGCGTCCTGCGCTACGCCGACGTGATGTACGGGGCCGATACGCCCAAGAGCGTGCGCAACGTCGGGGTGATGCTCGGGATCGGCAACTACTCGCAGGTCTTCGCGCCGATGCAGTGGGAAGGGCGGGGCATCGGCACGCTGTACGTGATCCGCAACCCGCCCGTGCCCTTCAGCGAGCAGGAGGCCGGGCTGCTGAAGACCTTCGCCGACCAGGCCGTGATCGCGATCCAGAACGCGCGACTGTTCAATGAGACCAAGGAGGCACTGGAGCAGCAGACCTCCACGGCGTCGATCCTGCGCGTGATGAGCAGTTCGCCCACCGATGCCCAGCCCGTGTTCGAAGCGATCGCGGAGCGCGCCAGGGCGTTGTGCGGCGCGACCATCGGCACGGCCACGCGCTTCGACGGCGAACTGCTGCACATGGTGGGCTATCACGGCACGACACCGGAAGCGGAGGCGTCCATGCGCGCCGCGTTTCCGATGAAGCTCGGGCGCGGCTCCAGCAACGCGCGCGCCATCATCGAGCGCGCTCCGGTGCAGATTCCCGATGTGCACGCGGACGAGGAGTACGAATTGAATGCACAAGCAAGGCAGGCGTGCTTTCGCAGTGTGCTGTCGGTCCCACTGCTGCGCGAGGGCCGTCCCATCGGCACCGTCGGCGTTGCGCGTGAGCAGCCCGGCGCCTTCCCTGCCAAGTCTGTTGCCCTGCTGCAGACCTTCGCCAGTCAAGCCGTGATCGCGATCGAGAATGCACGCTTGTTCCGTGAGACCCAGGAAGCGCTCGAACGGCAGACAGCGACAGCGGAAATCCTGAAGGTCATTGCAAGTTCGCCCGCCGACGTGCAACCTGTCTTCAACGCCATCGTTCAAAGCGCGCGGCAGTTGGTCGGCGGGTTCTCCGCGACGTTGTTGCGGCTCATCGACGATTCGATCCATCTGGCCGCCTACACACCCACCAGCGAGGAGGGCGACCAGGCGCTGAAGAACTACTTTCCCGCCCCGCTGACGTCAGACTATATCTACCAGCCCCTGGTGACGGGCAAGCCGCTTCTCATGGAGGACATCGAGGCGAATGCGCAGGTCTCGGACGCATTGCGAGCGCTGGCGCGCCTCAGGGGATGGCGCGGCCAGGCAGGCGTCCCGCTGGTACACGAGGGCGTGCCCATCGGCATGATCAGCGTAACCCGCATTGCGGCCGGGCCGTTCTCCGGCCACCAGGTGGAGCTTCTCAAGACCTTCGCCGACCAGGCAGTGATCGCCATTCAGAACGCCCGGATGTTCAGTCAGACGCAGGAGGCGCGCGCCGCGGCCGAGGCCGCCAACGAGGCAAAGAGTTCGTTCCTCGCAACCATGAGTCACGAGATTCGCACGCCCATGAACGCGGTGATCGGCATGAGCGGCTTGCTGCTCGACACGAGGCTCGACCCCGAGCAGCAGGACTACGTCGCGACGATCCGCGATTCGGGCGATGCGCTCCTGACCATCATCAACGACATCCTCGACTACTCGAAGATCGAGGCCGGGCGCATGGACATCGAGTCGCACCCGTTCGAGCTGCGCGACTGCGTGGAGGCGGCGCTCGACCTCGTCAGCACGCGTGCGAACGAGAAGCAGCTCGACATTGCCTATGTGTTCGAGGGCAACGTGCCCGCTGCTGTTAGCGCTGACCTCGCGCGGCTGCGGCAGATCCTGCTGAATCTGTTGAGCAATGCGGTGAAGTTCACTGAAGCCGGCGAGGTGGTGTTGACGGTGAGTTCGGAAGTCACCTGCGCCGGCAAGGTCGCGCTAACCTTCGCTGTGCGCGACACCGGCATCGGTATGTCGGCGCAAGGCATGAGCCGCCTGTTCCAGTCGTTCTCGCAGGCCGACTCGAGCACCACCCGCAAGTACGGCGGCACCGGCCTGGGCCTGGCGATCAGCAAGCGGCTGGCCGAGCTGATGGGCGGACGCATGTGGGTGGAAAGCGAGGGTTTGGGCAAAGGTTCGACCTTCTTCTTCACCATCGAGGTGCCGGCCGCGAATCTGCCGCCGAGCCAGCGCCGAGACTATGTCGGCGTGCAGGCCGAACTGCAGGGCAGGCGCGTGCTGATCGTCGACGACAACGCGACGAACCGGCGCCTGCTCGCGCTGCAGACCGGGAAGTGGGGCATGAGTTCGCGCGACACGGAGTCGCCGCTCGAAGCGTTGCGCTGGCTCGAACAGGGCGAGCGCTTCGACCTCGCGGTCCTCGACATGCACATGCCCGAGATGGACGGCATCGAGCTCGCGCGGCGCATCCGGGCGAGCCACGCGGTGCTGCCGCTCGTGCTGTTCAGCTCGCTGGGGCGGCATGAGACGCACGCCACCGAATCGCTCTTCGATGCGTACCTGGCCAAGCCGATCCGCCAGTCGCACCTTTTCGACACGCTCGTGAGCCTGCTTGCGCACGACGCGACAGCGAAGCCGGCAGCCGCTGATGCAGCCAAACCGCAGATCGACCCGACGATGGCAGCACACCATCCGCTGCGCATCCTGCTCGCCGAGGACAACGCAGTGAACCAGAAGCTCGCCATGCGCCTGCTGCAGCAGATGGGCTACCGCGCCGATCTCGCCTCCAACGGCATCGAGGCGGTGGAGTCGGTGAAGCGCCAGGCCTACGATGTGGTGCTGATGGATGTGCAGATGCCTGAGCTCGACGGACTGGACGCGACACGGCAGATCTGCAAGCTGCTGGAGGCGCCGCGGCGGCCGCGCATCGTGGCGATGACGGCCAACGCGATGCAGGGCGACCGTGAGATGTGCATGGCCGCAGGCATGGACGACTACCTGACCAAGCCGATCCGCGTCGATCGGCTGGTCGAAACGCTCAACAGCGTTCCCGCAAGAAAGGACCGATGAGATGACCGATGCGACCATCGACCTCGCGACTTTTGCGGAACTGCAGAAAACCGCGGGGGCGGACTTTGTCAAGGAACTGGTGCAGACGTTTCTCGAAGAGGCACCGGCCATGCTGCAGGAGCTTCGCGGCGCGAGCGCATCCGGAAACGCCGATGATTTTCGCCGTGCTGCGCATTCGCTGAAGTCGAACAGTCTCACTTTCGGCGCTCGTGCGCTGGGCGCCATGGCGCGCGAACAGGAGCTCGGGGGCCTGGTGGCCGCGCATCAATCGAACTCACTTGACGCCCTGGCGCGGGAGTACGCTCGGGTCGCCGCGGCTCTGACGGAGCTGACTCGTGGTTGACTTGTGCTATCCGCCGGCTCGCCTCCTCGTGGCGGACGACAACAAGGTCAATCGTTTGCTGCTGACCCGCAGCCTCGAACTGCAGGGCCACCGCGTCGACAGCGCCGAGAACGGACGCGTCGCCCTGGAGCTGCTGCGACGCGACCCCTACGACCTGCTGCTGCTCGACATGGAAATGCCCGAGATGGATGGCTTCCAGGTGCTGGAGCAATTGACCGCCGATCCGAAGCTGCGCGACCTGCCCGTGATCGTGACTTCCTCGCTCGAGGGCGTCACCACCGTCGTGCGCTGCATCGAGCTCGGCGCCGAGGACTACCTGCACAAGCCGGTCAATGCGGTGCTGCTGAAAGCGCGCATCGGCGCCAGCCTCGAGAAGAAGCGCCTGCGCGACCAGCAGAAGGAACTGGTGCGCCGCTTCGCCACCTCCGAGGTTGCGCAGGACCTGCAGCAATCCGGCTTTGCGCTCGGCGGGCGGCGCGTGCAGGGCGCGGTGATGTTCTCGGACATTCGCAGCTTCACCGCGCTGGTCGAGTCGCAGCCACCTGAAGAGACGATCGAACTGCTGAACACGTACTACACGCTGATGTTCGAAGCGATCAACGGCCATGGCGGCGTGGTGAACCAGATGATCGGCGACGGGCTGATGGCCATCTTCGGCGCCCCGCTTCCGCTGCCCGACCACAGCGCGGCCGCGGTGCGCGCGGCGCTCGACATGGTCGAGATGATCGAGCTGCTGAATACGGATCGCATCGCCGTGGACAAGCCGGCGATCCGCATCGGCGTGGGGATCGCCACCGGCGAAATGGTGGCCGGCTACACCGGAACGCAGCAGCGCGCGACCTACACTTGCATCGGCGACACGGTGAACCTTGCCGCACGGCTGGAGGCACACACCAAGCTCGCAAAGCGGACGATCCTGATCGATGCCGCAACCTGCGTCGCGCTCGATGGACGCATCCCGGTCGAGCCCCTCGGGGCGGCGTCGTTCCGGGGCAAGGCGGCGCCGGTCGAGGTGTACGCCGTCACCGACAGCAACCCGCCTGCGACTGCTCAGGGGCCGATGCTAGGGATAACTTGAAGGGTTCGCACCGAGCGATCGCCCGACGATGCCGAAGGTCGGCGCGCAGACGCGGGCGCACATCGCGCCCGAATGCCCGGAGGCAGCCTCATCGCAGCGCCTGCCTCGCAGCAGCGATGAACGGTTCGACGAAGGGGCTGTCCAGATCGTGGCGCCGGCAGACAGCCACGTCGAAGCCTTCGCTGACGCCCTTCAGCGTGCGGAAGGCGATACCCGGAGGACGACCAACCGCAGCGCACGCCGGAACCAGCGCATACCCCTCGCCAGCGAGCACGAGAGCCAACGCGGCGTGCACGGTCTCCACACGTTCGACCACCTGCATCGTCACCTGGTGCCGGCGAAGCAGTGCGGCCACCAGCGACGTGTCCGCGTTCTCCTTGAGCTTGGGCAGGGCGACCAGCTTCTGGCCCTGTAGCCGTTCGACCGGGACCGAAGCGAGACGCGCGAGCGGCGCGCGTGCAGGCATGGCGAGCCGCAGCGGCTGCTTGCCGACGATGGTGTTGGCCACTTCCACGCGCTGCATCGGCGGCATGCACAAGGCGACGGACACCTTGTGATCGATGATCTGGGCCTCGCAAGTGGCGGCACTCATCTCGACGAATTGCAGTTCGACTTCCGGCAGCGTGCGACGCAGGAGCGGGACCAGCTTGGGCAGCACGGCGTAACCCAACGAAAACATGTAGCCCACCGCCAGCAGGCCGCGTCGTCCGGAGCCGATCGCGCGCGCGGCCTCGTAGCCATCGTGCGCCAGGGCCAGGGCTTCACGAGCGCGCGCGAACAGGGCGCTGCCCGCGTCGGTGAGCCGCATCCCTGTCGATTCGCGCAGGAACAGCGCAGTCCCTACCTGCGCCTCCAGATTGCGGATCTGGACGGACAACGGTGGCTGCGCCATGTGAAGCCGCAGGGCTGCCTTGCCCACGCTGCGAGCTTCCGCCACGGCCACGAAATAACGCAGGCTCTTGAGGTCCATGCCCATACGCTTCTGATATGAGCGGATTGTGAACGAGTATTGGACCGTGCGGCAGCCGGCTGGCAACCTTCGCGCATGCCGGCTGGATGTGCCGGTGTCTGACAGAGGTAGCCTGGATGGCCGAAGAGTTTTGCTTTTGGACGGCGGTACGACTGCGCGAAGCGATCGCGCGTCGTGAAGTCTCTCCCGTCGATGTGACCCGCGCCGTGCTGGATCGCGCCACGCGGCTGCAGCCCAAGCTGAACTGCTTCATCACGCTATGCCCCGATGAAGCCATGCGCGATGCGAAGGCTGCGGAGCAGGCAGTCATGCGAGGCGAGCCCATCGGACTGCTCCACGGCATTCCGTACGCCTGCAAGGACCTGGTCAATACGAAGGGCGTGAAGACCACCTTCGGTTCGCTGCTGTTCGCCGACAACGTCCCGACCGAGGACGCGGCAGCAATCTCCCGGCTGCGGCAGCACGGTGCCATCCTCGTCGGAAAGACGACCACGTCGGAGTTCGGCGCCAAATGCCTGACCGATGCACCCTTGTTCGGACGCACGCGCAATGCGTGGCACCCCGAGCGCACGAGCGGCGGATCGAGCGGCGGCGCAGCAGTGGCGGTGGCGACCGGACTTGGCCCCATCGGGATCGCAACGGACGGGGGAGGCTCCACCCGGATTCCGGCAGCGTGCAACGGAGTCGTCGGCCTGAAGCAGTCGATCGGGCTGGTCCCGCATTCGCAGGCGGAGGATGCCATCGGCAATCTCACTTACGTCACCCCCATCTCGCGTACGGTCGCCGACACCGCCCTCATGCTGCAGGCCATGGCGGGCGAGCATCCCTGCGATCCCTGGTCTGCCGGCGCCCGGGCGGAAGACTATCTCAAGGACATGCGCTCGATGGCTGACTTGCGGGGCAAGCGCATCCTGTTCGCGGGCATGCCGCCCGGCCGGCCGATGGCGTCCGACGTCGCTTCCTGCTTTGCTTCCGCACTGCAGCTCCTGGCGGAGTCGGGCGCGGAGTTGGCCGAGATGGGGCCGTCGTCGGACTTCGACGTCGAGCCACTTTGGCGCACCATCAATCACACGGTCTGGAAAGCACGGTTCGGGAAGATGGCCGAGGAGCAGCCGGATCAGCTGACTCCCTCCCTCCTCCAGCAGCTCGCGCTCGCGAAGGACTACACCGCCGTCGACTACCAGAAGGCGAACTTCGCTCGCACTCGCCTCTTCCGGCATGTGCAGGACTTGCTGCGTGACAACGACTTCATCGTGGTTCCCACGCTGGCACGGACCGCCCTTCCGATCGACCAGGACCTGTTCGGCAAGCTCGAGATCGATGGACGGCTCTTCGACGAGGTGCGGTCCAACTGGTTCCCGTGGACCATGCCATTCAACCTGACCGGCCACCCCGCCATCACGCTGCCCTGCGGCTTCGGCAGCGACGGGCTGCCGATCGGCCTGCAGTTGGTGGGGCGCCTGCGCCGGGAGTCGGATCTTCTTGCCGCTGCGGCGGTATTCGAGGCTGCCAGGAATCTTGTGTCCCGCTGGCCGGACGAGGAGGTGTGGTGATGAACGTGATTCGGATTTTCCTTTCCGCCGCGTGGATCGCGGCGATCGCTGCCGTTGCAGCCGGACCGGTACAGGCGCAAGCCCCTGCGCAGCCATCGGCTGGCAGCGCCCATCCGCTGCGTCTCGTCGTCGGGTTTCCGCCCGGGGGCGCGCTCGACACGCTGGCGCGCGCGCTCGCCGAGCAGCTGCGCCTCGGTGGCGAGGAACAGGTCATCGTGGAAAACCGTCCTGGCGCAGCCTCGCGCATCTCCATCGAGCATGTGAAGCGGTCGCCGCGCGACGGCAGGACCGTGCTCCTGTCTTCCAACGCGCCGCTGATCATTTTTCCGATGACCTATCGGCAGCTGGCCTACGACGTCGACCGGGACTTCATCCCCGTGGCCCATCTCGCCGAGGTTCCCACGGTGATTTCCGCCGGTGCGGATCGGCCGTACAAGACACTGCAGGAATACGTGGGCTGGGTGCGCGCCAATCCGTCGCAGGAAAGCGTGGGACTCACTTCGCTTGGCGGCTTTTTGCACTTCGCGGTCCTCGGCATGGGCAAGTCCATCGGTGTGCCGCTGAAACCGGTGGCCTACAAGGGCGGCGCGCCTCTGGTGACGGACCTGATCGGCGGGCACGTGCCGTTGAGCACCGATGCCCTGGCCAGCCAGCTGGAGCTCCATCGCGCCGGCAAGGTGCGCATCCTGGCGGTCTCCGGTACACGCCGCATCCCGTCCCTGCCGGACGTTCCGACTGCGCGTGAGGCCGGCATCGATGCGTTCGAGCATGCGAACGCCTCCTACAGTGCCTTCGTGCCTGCAGGCACCCCCGCGGAGGCGGTGCAGCGCCTGGAGCGGGCCTTCGTTGCCGCCATGCAGCAACCGCAGCTCAAGGCCTCGATGACGCGCGCAGGCATGGAAGCGACTGGCTTGCCTGGCGCCACGGTGAGCCGCACGCTGAACGCGGAGCGCGAGTTCTGGCGTCCCCTGGTGCAAGCCTCCGGATTCCGCAGCGAGGATTGACGGCGCCGTGCGCGCCATGCGACCGAAGGAGAGTTCGATGCGCAATTCGACCAGCCCAACCGATGCTTCCATGCGCCGGCGCGCGAGCGCAGGGGCGGTGGCCCTGTTTCTTGCGGCGTGCGTGCTGCCGGTGGGCACGGTCGCTGCCGCAGCCTATCCGGAGCGCCCGGTCACGATCGTGTCCGCGTTTCCTGCAGGCGGCATCGTGGATGTCATTGCGCGTCGCCTCGCGCAGCACTTTTCGGAGCGGTCCAAGCAGAGCTTCATCGTCGAGAACCGCGTGGGTGCCGCAGGCAGCATCGGCTACTCGGCCGTGGCGCGTGCGGTTCCCGACGGGTACACGCTGGTCGTGGCCAGTGGCCCCACGACCATGGCGCCCCCCGGCTCGGCGACCGCCTCCTGGCAGCCCCAGACCGCGTTCAGCGCGATCGGCATGATCGGCACCATTCCCCAGGCGATCATCGCGAGCAGCGGCCTGCCGGTGCGCACATTGCCCGAGCTCGTCGACTTCGCCAGGGCACGACCGGGCCAGGTGAACTATGGGTCCGCAGGCGCTGGCACGACGCCGTTCTTCACGATGGAGCTGCTCAAGCGCCAGCAGAAGATCGACCTCACGCATGTGGCCTATCGCGGGCAGCCGGAGGTCATGACAGACCTGGTCCGGGGCGACATCGGTGTCACCGCGATGACCGTGCCCCTGGTGATCCAGCACGTGCAGTCCGGCAGGATCAAGGCGCTCGCGGTGACTTCGCCCGCGCGGCTCCCGTCGCTGCCGCAGGTGCCCACCGTCGCCGAACAAGGCATGCCCGGGCTGGCAATCTCCAACTGGTTCGCGCTGATGGGGCCGGCCAACCTGCCGCCGGACGTCGTCGCCTCTCTCGCACGCGCTCTCTCCGAGGCGCTCGCGGCGCCCGATGTCCGGGCCAGCTTCGCAGATCTCGGCTTGATCATTCAACCCGCACCGCCCGCCGAGACACAGGCTTTCGTACAGGCGGATCTCGCACGCTGGATCGCCATGTCGCGATCGCTCGACGGCAACCCCACCCACACCAAGGAGGCAACGAAATGAACAGAGATTCCGCGCAACTTGCCGCCCATGCAACGCCCGCAGGCATCACTGCCGACGAATGGCAGCTGCGCTGCGACCTTGCGGCATGCTTTCAACTGACGGACCTCTATGGGATGTCGGACGTGGCCTCCACCCACATCTCCGTGATGCTGCCCGGGCCCGAGCACCACTTCCTCGTGAATCCGCTGGGAACCCTTTTCGACGAGATGACCGCTTCGGCCCTGCTGAAGGTCGACCTCGAAGGGCGCGTCGTGCAGGGGGACCCATCGCTGCTCAATCCGGCCGGCTTCATCATCCACAGTGCCATCCACATGGCTCAGACGGACTTGGAATGCGTCATGCACAGCCACACCCGCGCGAACAATGCCATCGCGATGCAGGCACAGGGATTGCGGCCCCTGAGCCAGAAGGCCTGCGTCATGCTGGACTTCCTCGGCTACCACGACTACGAGGGCGCGGCGCTCGACGAAGACGAGCGCGAGCGCCTCGTGCGTGACCTCGGCGCCGATGGCCGTGTCCTCATCCTGCGCAACCACGGCGCCCTGACGGTCGGCCGCAGCGTCGGGGAGGCCTTCTGCTGGATGCTGCGGCTGGAGACGGCCTGCCAGTTCCAGATCGATGGGCAGGCCGGCGGTGTCCCGCTCCACGAACTGTCCGAAGCCACCATCGCGCATACCCGCGCCCAAGGCCGCAAGTTGCTGGGACCGGATGGCGTCATCGAGGTCGGTAAGCTGGAGTGGCCAGGACTCCTGCGCAAGCTGGAGCGCGAGCGCGGCACCTCTTATCGGACTTGAGCAGCGGCCGCGGCGCTAGGGCCTGTTAACAGGCCCTAGATGATGGAGAAGGAAATCGACTTCGCCACCGCGTCGCGGATGTGCCGGATGCGCTCCCGGTTGAGCCGCTCGGCACCTTTGGCATCGCCGCGCACGATCGCGTCCAGCAACTTCTCGTGCTCCTCGATGGCAGCTTCCATGCGCCCCGGCAACAGCGCGGTGCGGCTGCCCGTCAGGCGCAGGCGGTTCTCGATCGCCATGACATGCTCCGACAAGGTGGCACTGCCGCAGCATTCCACAAGCGCACGCCGGAACGCCAGCGCCTGATCGAGGTACGCGCCGACGTCGCTCTTCCTGGCGCTCGCGGCCAGCTGCTGCAGTGATTTCTTCAGCCGTTGCAGGTGGAAGCTGTCCATGTTTTCCGTTGCAAGGCGGGCCACCAAGCCTTCGAGGACTTCACGGATGTCCAGCAGCTCGATCACCTCTTGCGGGCTGAGCTGGGCGACCGTGACGCCCACGAAAGGCGTCCGGCTCACAAGGCGCTCCACTTCCAGCTGCCGGATCGCCTCCCGGACCGGCGTGCGGCTCACTTCGAGTTCGGCCGCGAGATCCTGTTCGGTGAGCTTCGATCCCGGCTTCAACTCGCCGCTCAAGATCGCCGAGCGAATCCGCTCGCAAACCTGCTCGGCCGAGAGCGGCTGAGGACTTCGCGTTCGAAGTGTGTTGGACTTCCCTGATGTCATGCAATCTTTATACAGGAGACTCCGGGCGCTTCACCCGTCGGCATATTCGGGCGCGTTCGCGGGCATCTGCAGCACCAGCAGATGCAGTCCGCTTTCTCCGGCCGCGCAGCCGGCCGCGTCTTCACCCGGCGACAGGTAGCGGCTTTCCCATGCCCGCAGTCGACCCTGCGGGCTTTCGAGCCCGCCGGCCAGGACGAGCTGGAACTGGCCCGAGCCGCCAGGCTCGCTGGTCTCGACCTGCGCAAGAGGCGGCAGCTGCAGCGCGCAGGCTTCGAGATCGCCCTGCGGTGCGATCAGCTGTACCCGGCGTGCCGATGCCAGGCCGCGCAGCGCGTGCATCGACAGTGGTTCATGCAGCGGCCCTTGCGCATGCCGTTTAGGTCCCCGCTGCAGCCTGTCGCGTGCCGCCGGCAGGAAATTCGCGCCGGTTTCGCAGACCGCACGGATCGTGAAATAGCTCAAGCCCGCGGGTCCCGCCACCAGCGGCCCATAGCCCGTGAAAGCGCCGGCGTAGTGCACGGATCCAGGACCCACCGCGCGAGGGCCCAGCGTGCCGGAGCCCTCCTTGACGACCTGGAACTGGTTCTGCATGTGGAAGTGCGGCATGAGCACGGAGTCGGGCGGCTGTTCCACGAGGAAGACGGTGGGAGACAGGCCCGGGCCCGGACCGCTTTGCATCCACTCGCTTCGATGAAAGCAGAAGCCGTTGTCGAGGACTCGGTGGTGCCGGGTCTCGCCCGCGAGTGCGGCGGATCCGAGTGCGATCATTGCATCACTCCAGCCTGGCCCCGGAGCCCTTGACGATCGCGGCCCAGCGGTCGACTTCGGCCCGCACGAAGCTCCTGAATTCCGCCGCGGCGACGGGCCGGGGCCGGCCCCCCAGGGAGACGATTCGTTGCGAGAAGTCCGGCGAGCGCACGATCCTGGCGAGTTCCTCGCTGACCTTGTCGACGACGGCCTTCGGCGTGCCGGCGGGTGCCAGCAGGCCGACCCAGGGCACGAGATCGAAGTCGGCCAGGCCGCTCTCCGCGACCGTCGGCACCGAGGGCAGCACGGAGATGCGTTCGAGCGAACTGACTGCGATCGCGCGCACCTTTCCCCCCGAGAGGAAGGGCTGCGCCGCGCCGTACGCGTCGAACGACACCTGAACCTGCCCGGAGGCAAGGTCGGTGAGCGACTTGGCTGCGCCCTGGTAGGGAACGTGCGTCATCTCGATTCCGGCCCGCCGCATGAGCTCCGACATGGCGAGGTGCGATACGGAGCCGTTGCCCGGCGATGAGTAGTTCACCTTGCCCGGGTTCGCCTTCGCGTGCGCGACCAGCTCCTTCAACGACTGGATCGGCAAGGTGCTGTTCACCATCAGCACGAGCGGAGCGTCATAGATCAGCCCGATCGGCTCGAAGTCCTTCAGGCTGTCGTACTGCACGTTCTTGTACAGGGATGGATTTCCGGCGATGGCCGCGGACGCCGACAGCGTCATGACGCTTCCATCGGCAGGCATGCGCGAGACGGCCGCGAGAGCGACACTGCCGGCGAGGCCGGGCATGTTTTCGACGATCAGGGTCCGGCCGATCATCGGTCCCAGGCGCTCGGCGAGGGCGCGGGCGACCACATCGACGGACTGGCCTGGCGGATAGCCGACGATCAGCTTGCCGGTGTCTTTTTGCGCGAAAGCGGTCGTGCCTGTGAGCAGCAGCGCGATGATCGCGCTGTTGAAGATGCGGCGGCTGGTTGTCATGCTCGTCTCCTTGTTCGGTTCGCTTCAGCTGCGCGCGGGCTGCGCCGCGCCGAGCATCTGGATGATGGAAGAGAAGTCGAGTCGCCCCCTCCCTGCGGCGCAATGCATCGCATAGACCGAGGCGGCCGCCGCGCCGAGAAGGGCAGGGGAGTGGCTCGCGACCGCGGCCTGCTCGGCGAGCCGCAAGTCCTTCAGCATCAGTTCGGACGCGAAGCCGCCCTCGTAGCCGCGATTGGCAGGCGCAGACGGCACAAGGCCGGGCTCGGGGGCATAGCTCGTGAGCGCCCAGCATTGTCCCGACGAGGTCGAAGCGATCTCGAAGAACTTCTTCGGATCGAGGCCCAGACGCTTGGCCAGGTGCAGTGCTTCGGACACCGCGAGCATGGAAACGCCCGCCAGCATGTTGTTGCAGATCTTCGCGGCCTGTCCTGCGCCGGCCGCACCGGCGTGGATGATGTTCCTGCCCATCACGCGCAGGAGTTCGAGGGCGCGCGCGAACGCGGCCTCCGTGCCGCCCACCATGAAGGTGAGCGTCCCCGCAGCAGCGCCGCCGACGCCACCGGAGACCGGGGCGTCGAGGGTGACGAGGCCTTTCTCGCCGAGGGACGCGTGAAAGGCAGCGCAGGACTCGACATCGATCGTCGAGCAGTCGATGACGAGTGCGCCGGGGACGAACGGCAGCGCCTTGGCCTCCAGCACTTCCCGCACGTGGCGCCCGCTGGGCAGCATCGTGATCACGACTTCGGCGCCGGCGATCGCTTCCTCGACCGATGCGCGCCGCTGCAGCCCCGCGTCGTGCGCCCGCTCCATGGAGCCTGCGCTCACGTCGAAGCAGCGCACCTCGTGGCCTGCTTCCTTCAAGCGGCATGCCATGGGAAAGCCCATGTTGCCCAGCCCGATGAATCCGATTGCAGCCATGCTTGTCTCCTTTTTCAAGAACGAGGACCGGGCTCAGGTCATGTTGATGAGCACGGTCTTCTTGTGGGTGAAGTGGTCCAGCATGGCTTCCAGCGAAGCCTCGCGTCCCAGGCCGGATTGCTTGACGCCGCCGTAGGACAGGCCGGGCTGGACGACGATGTTCTGGTTCACCTGCACGAAACCGGCGTGCAACCGCCGGGTGGCGTCCATTGCCGTCCTGAGGTCCCGGGTCCAGATCGTCGCTGCCAGGCCGTAGTCGCTGTCGTTCGCCAGGGTGATAGCCTCTTCGTAGCTGGAGAAGCGGATCACGCAGGTCACCGGCCCGAAGATCTCCTCGCGCGCGAGGCGGGAGGCGTTGCCCAGACCGGTGAAGATCACCGGCCGCACGAACAGGCCCCCTCGAAGCGCGTCGCCTGCTGGCAGCTCGGAACATTCGTGAGCAGTCGCACCTGCTTCGGATCGACCGTGTTCGATGTAGCCCAGCACCTTGTCGAGCTGGGAGCGCGAGATGATCGTGCCGATGTCCGTCGCCTCATCCAGCGGGTCGCCCATCTTCATCGCATCGACGCGCGCCTTGAGCATGGCGACGAACTCGTCGTGGATCTTCTCGTGCACGAGGATGCGGCTGGCCGCGGTGCAGCTTTGCCCCTGGCGGGTGAAGCGCATGCCGCTGACCGCCCCAGCGACTGCCCTGGGGAGGTCCGCGTCGTCCATCACGATCATCGGGCTCTTGCCGCCCAGTTCGAGGGTGACGGGAATCAGCTTCTCTCCGGCGGTGCGCGCGACGATGCGGCCGGTCTCGACGGAGCCGGTGAAGGTGACCTTCCCGACTTCCGGATGCGCGACCAGGGGCGCGCCGCAATCGGCGCCGTAGCCGCAGACGATGTTCAGGACACCCGGGGGAAGCTGCTGGTTCAGGATCTGGCACACCCGCAAGACTGCCAGCGGGGCCTCCTCGGCAGACTTCACGACGACCGTATTGCCCGCCACCAGCGCCGGCGCGATCTTCAGCGCCATCAGCATCATGGGCGCGTTCCACGGAATGATGACGCCCACCACGCCGATCGGCTCGCGCTGGGTGAAGGTCAGCATGTCGGGGCTGAACGGGACCGTCTCGCCCTTGAGCTCCGAGCCGAGGCCGCCGTAGAACTGCAGCGCATCGGCGACGACCGAGGCCTCCACGCGGCTCTCGGTGCGCAGGGCCTTGCCGGTTTCCAGCGCGACCAGGCGCCCCAGTTCCTCCACGTGCTCGGCGAGCAGGCGAGAGCACTCGGCCAGGAAGGTGCCGCGCTTGCGCGCGGTCATGGCAGCCCACGCAGGCTGGGCCCGGGCCGCGGCGGCCACGGCCTGCTCGACGTCGCTCGCGTCGCTATGGGCGGCGTGGCCGATCTCGCGTCCGGTGGCGGGGTTGATGACCGGGAACGTGCGCCCTGATCGTGCGCCAACCAGTTCTCCGCCGATCAGGTTGTAGCCGCTGATGGCGCGAGCCAGCCGGTGCGGATCCGTATCCGCCGTTAAGTTGTGTTGGGCCATGCTCCGTCTCCTTTCAGTTCGTCGTGCCGGCCAGCGGCGGCCAACGCTTCTTGACCTTGATCACCCGGGCGCTGCCGCGGCGCACGAAGCGGCGTGTGTCGTCGGTGCTGGCCTGGTAGTCCCAGACCGGCTGCTTCGCGTCGGGCAGCGAGTTGATGAACTTGCGCCTCGCCTGGCTGGCGAGCACCTTCCGCGTGATCGCCTCGGGATCCCAATGGGAGAGCACGCGCTCCTTGAGTTCGGCGATGACCTTCGGCTGCTGCTGCGCGATGTCGACGAGTTCGTTCGGATCGGCCTCCATGTCGAACAGCAGGTCGGGATGGCCGTGCGTATAGACGTACTTGTACTTGCCGCGCCGCAGCATGCAGCACGGGCCAGTCACCCCTTCGGCCGTGTATTCGACGAAGGCTTCCGCGTCGCCGCTGCGATCGCCCGTGGCAATCAGCGGCACCAGGCTGTGGCCGTCGATCGGTTCGACCCAGCTCGGAGTAGTGCCCTCGGTGGCGTACTGAACGAGTGTCGGGAGCAGGTCCACGTGCGAGACCGGCTCCGCGATCCGGCGCGGCTTGCCTGCCCGGGGATCGAACACGAGCAGGGGCACCTTGGCCGACCAGTCGAAGAACACGCGCTTGAACCACATGCCGCGTTCGCCCAGCATGTCCCCGTGGTCCGAGGTGAACACCACGATCGTGTTGTCATCGAAGCCCGCGCGCTTCAGCGTTTCCAGCAGGCGCCCGACCTTGTCGTCGATGTAGCTGACCATCGCGTAGTACGCATGCCGCGCGCGCCTGACTTGCTCGTCGGTCGCTCCTTCCTTGTCGAGCCCGTGGGAGTACTGCACCCACTGGCTCAGCTTGTCGCGCTCGTGCATCGGCATGTCGCCGACATTGGGCAGGTTGATCTCTTCCGGCTTGTACCGATCGAGGTATTCCGGCGGGACGTGGTACGGCGGATGGGGATGCGTGAACGAGACGCACATGAAGAAGGGCTGCTCGTCATCGCGTGCGAGGTCGTACAGGCGCTGGATCGACTTGGCCTCCACTTCCTCGTCGTAGTCGAGTTGCAGGCTGCGAAAGCACGGTCCGGCTTCGTCCACCGTGCTCAGGTTGTGGCCCGGCGAGTAGAAGCTGAACTCGCCCTCGGCCCAGTCGGCCGCCCAGCCGAAGTCCGCGGGATAGATGTCGGTGGTGAGCCGCTCATCGAAGCCGTGCTTCTGGTCGGGCCCCACGAAGTGCATCTTGCCGCTGAGGATGGTCTTGTAGCCCTGCTGGGCCAGGTAGTAAGGCAGCGTCGGCGTGTCCGCCTGGAACTCGCAGGCGTTGTCGAAGGCGCCGATACGCGTCGCGAACTGGCCCGCGAGGAGCGAGAAGCGCGCCGGCGCGCAGAGCGGGAAATTGCAATAGGCGTTGTCGAAGACGGCAGACCGCTCGGCGAGCGCCTGCAGGTGCGGCGCCTTCATGGCGTGGTTGCCGTGGAACGGCAGGGCGGGGGCCGACAGTTGGTCCGCCATGATGAAGAGGATGTTGGGCTTGCGCATGGGGCTCCTTAATTGCACAACGGTTGCATTACGGTTGTATGCAATATAGACTGGCTTCCGCGATGTGACAAGTGGAGAAAACGTGACCGACCCAATTTCCCTGCCGCTGTCCGGCGTGCGCGTCCTGGATCTCACCCGCGCGCTGGCCGGGCCTTTCTGTACGATGATCCTCGGCGACCTCGGCGCCGATGTGATCAAGGTCGAGCCGGCCGGCGGCGACATGATTCGCGAGTGGGGGCCATTCGACCGCGGCACCAGTGCCTACTACCTGAGCGGAAACCGCAACAAGCGCGGTATCGCCGTCAACTTTCGCGACCCCGCGGCGCTGGACCTGTTGCGAGGGCTGGCGGGAAGCTGCGATGTCGTCGTGGAGAACTTCCGGGCCGGCGCCATGGAAGCCATGGGCCTCGCCTACGAAACGCTGGCGGCTGCGAATCCGCGCCTGATCTACGCGAGCGTGACCGGCTTCGGCCGCACAGGACCATCCGCCGGCCGTCCGGGTTTCGACCAGATCGCCCAGGGCTATTCAGGCCTGATGAGCGTCACCGGCAGCGCCGAGTCCGGTCCTGTGCGCGTTGGAGTGGCCATCGGCGACCAGACCGCAGGCATGTGGTGCGCGATCGGCGTGCTCGCCGCCGTTGCGGAACGGCACACGACCGGTCGCGGCCGGCGCGTGGAAACTTCGCTGCTTGCCGGCCTGGTCGGGCTGATGAGCGTCCAGGCGCAGCGCTACCTGAGCCTGGGCGAGGTGCCGGCGCTCGCCGGGAACACGCACCCGGTCATCGCCCCGTATGGCGTCTTCGAAACAGGCGATGGCCCCTTGAACATCGCGCCGGCGACAGCGGAGATGTGGAAGCGGCTTTGCGACGTGCTCGAACTGCAGCAACTGGTGGCCGATCCTCGCTACGCCACCAACGCCGCGCGCATGGAGCGCCGCGTCGAACTCAAGGCCATCATCGAGGCGAAGTTGAAGGAGCGCAGCCGCCGCGAATGGAGCGAGCGGCTCCTCGCGGCGGACATCCCGGCCGGGCCCATCAACAACCTGGCCGACGTCTTCGCTGATGAACAGGTGGTCCATTCGCAGCTCGTGGAGGAAGTGCAGCACACGCAGCTCGGCACGATGCGGCAGGTGGGCAGCCCGGTCACGTTCGACGGCCGCCTGGGCGGATCGATCCGCCGCGCACCGCCGGTCCTGGGGGAACATACGTTCGAGGTGCTCCGCGAACACGGATATTCGCAACGTGACCTGGAAGCGCTCGCCAGCAAAGGGGTCATCGTGCAGCATGCACAGGGAGCGAGCGCATGAACATCGGCTCGGCCCCCACGCTGGAGATCGTGGACTCGATGGCGACCATCACGCTGCGCCGTCCCGCGCAGCACAACCGCATCGATCCGGACGACCCTGCGGTCCTCCTGCGCCATCTCGATGAAATCCGGGCCGATCCATCCGTACGCCTGCTCGTTCTCACCGGCGAAGGCGAGAAGACCTTCTGCTCGGGATACACGCTCGGGCAGATCGGCGCGCGCCTGGATCGTTCCTTCGAGGACATGCTCGATGCGCTGGAGTCGCTGGACATTCCAACACTGTGCGCACTGAACGGCAGCGCCTATGGCGGGGGCACCGACCTGGCGCTCGCATGCGACTTCCGCATCGGTGTTCGCGGTTGCAGGCTGTTCATGCCCGCAGCAAGGTTCGGATTGCATTACTACCCCGGCGGGTTGCGACGCTTCGCCGCGCGGCTTGGCTGTTCAGCCGCCAAGAAGATCTTTCTCACAGGGATGACCATGGAGAGCGAGGAGCTGCTTCGAATCGGGTTCCTGACGGAGTTGGTGGAACGTGGTGAGCTGCAGTCGCGCGTCGACGCATACCAGGACCACATCGCGCGCTGCGATGCGCAGGCGGTCCGCTCGATGAAGCAACACATCAACGCCATCTGCGCGGGTGAATGGGATGAGGTGTCAGGCCGGACTGCTTACGAAGCGTCCCTGAGGTCAGAGGAAGCCGGCAGACGGCTGGCGGAGCTGGTGGGGCGGTAGTGCCCGACCCGCGAGACCGCAGCGAGACCGACCACGAGGGCCAGCGTCACGTGCATCGGCCGCTGCCAGCCGGACAGCAACCACAGGGCTAGCAAGAACGCGGGCGCATGTCCATGTTCAAGGTGTCCTCACAGCACTGGCGGAAGGCATCGCAGGCGGGCTTCGTACGCTTCCCATGAACGGATGCGGTTCTCGAGGTCTTCGTGATTGACCGATCGCGAGAGATAGCGTTCTCGCGGGTCGACGGTGCCGGTCGCGCAGCGCCGCGCAAGAGCTGCGACAGCACGCTTGAAGGCGCCGTGCACGGACGGGCTGGGCGCCTCAACTGCGCCGGTCGACAGCGGGGGTGGGAGGATTCGGCTCATGTTCATAGTGAACTCCTGGGGTTGAAATCGCGTGTTGGCGAGAGGAAGCCTTCTTCGCCTTGGCCACTTTCTTCTTGAGACTGCAAGCGGCCGGCCGCGCTTCCGACGTCCAGGGGCCACCACCAGACAAGGTCATCGGGAAAGACGTTGCCGGCAGAGGCGGTGCCGGACTGGCCGGCCAATGGCTGCACGGACCACGGGCTTGCGGCGGCCTGCGGCGTGGCATGGAGCGCCAGACTCACGGCGGTGACTAGGCTTGCGACGACAAGGCCGCGTGGGGATCGTCGCGACCGCCGGATCGGAGGCATCAGCGGAATCGGCGGCAACGGGAGCATGCGCATGTCGTCTTCCTAAGCGGAACGGTGAGGTCCCGAGCCTAGGGAGATCGCACGCTCAAGGAGTCATCGGAAGCAATGACGCGTGGGGTCGCCGCACCATTAATCGATGTTCGATCGG
The DNA here is from genome assembly GCF_057656935.1 of Variovorax sp. Soil_C_33. Lineage (NCBI taxonomy): Bacteria > Pseudomonadati > Pseudomonadota > Betaproteobacteria > Burkholderiales > Comamonadaceae > Variovorax > Variovorax sp. Soil_C_33. The sequence goes on along the minus strand of NZ_JBDGJK010000001.1, from coordinate 547,446 downwards.
CCGGCTTCGGGCAGGCGCCCGAGCCAGAGGGAGGTCAGCGCCGCCCGGTTATGCACACCGAACTTGGCATAGATCGACTTCACGTGGATGTGCGTCGTGTTCGGGCTTTGGCCCAGGATGGCCGCGACGGCCTTCTCCGTCTTTCCGTCGAGCAGTCCCAGCAAGACCCTGCGTTCCACCGCGGTGAGCGGCGCGTCCGCGATGAGGAGCCCGTGGCTGAGCACTTGCTGGCGGTAGAACCATCGCAGCCCGCGAAGCGCCAGGCCGAAAGGGCCCTTGTCCGCTGATGAGAACCGGGGAGCTTCCGTGCTGCGGAAGATGAACAGGTGCACCCGCACATCGTCGTTGACCGCACAACGCATCGACATGCTATCCGCGTGTCCGACAGCCAGATAGTGGCGCTGGTAGTGTGGACCGTCGAACCACTCCGGAGGCAGCGCTTCGAACAGGAGCCGGGTGCGGAACGGTTCCTCGCCGGACACGGCAAGGATCTGTGAGAGGTCGACAGACGGCGACCACAGGGTGTCGAACTGCTCCTGGACCGAAGCGGCAATCGGCGGCAAAGGCCGCAGGAGCCGGACGAATCGCGGACGCCAGCCGTTCAACGCGTCGCTCAGCGCAGGGCTTGGCAGCCGCACGACCACCGACCAAAGTGCGTTGTGCGCGCCGAAGATCGAGCAAAGGCTGCAGAGCAGGTGCTCGAGCGCTTCATCGCCCTGGCCGATGGGGTAGTTCGCGAGTTTGTCCCATAGCGCGTAGATCGCCTCGGTGAAATCGTTCATTGGAGGCCGGGCGGGGCGTGCAACTCCTGCATTCAATTGGTCACCTGTTTAGGTTATTACGCGACGCAGCCTACTTGCCTACGATCCTTCGATGAACCAGCCCCGCATCGTATGGCATCGTTTGACGGATCTTGCGCCTCGGGTTCGGGCGTCGTGTCGGAACCGTGTGCGATGACGGGCCTGGAAGGGATCCCCGCCACCGAGCTGTCGGAGCTGATCGGCGCCATCTACGATTGCTCTCTCGATCCGCAGCGGTGGGCCGCAACATGCGGAATGATTGCGCAGCGTTGTGACAGCGCCGGGGGCGGCATCTGCGTGCACGACCTGAAGCAGATCCAGAACGATCAGCTGTACGTCTTCGGCTATGAGCCGGAGTTTCTGCAGAAACTCGGCGCCCAGTACGCCGAGAGTCCGATGGCCGAGGCGGATGTCGTCTCCAACGTCGGGGACGTGAGCGCGCTGTCGATGGAGCGCTTCCATCTGCATGACAGCCGCTTCTACCGAGAAGTGCTGCAGCCATACGGGGTGCTCGACATCATCTGGTTTCCGGCGCTGCGCACCGGCGGGCGCATGGCGTCCTTGCATGCGTCGCGCAGCGGCAAGTCGCCGCACTACCAGCAGGGCGACCTTGACCTGTTCGAGCTCCTAGCGCCGCACGTCTGCCGTGCTCTGGCGATTTCCGATGCACTCGACATCCAGGTGCTGAAGTCCGAGGTGCTGGAGAGGACCCTCGATGGGCTGGCGGCCGGCGTGTTCCTGGCGGCGCGTGACGGTCACGTCGTGTATATGAACACTGCGGCCGAGCGACAGGTCAAGTCGGGCACGGCGATGCGCCTGGTCAACAACCGGTTGTCCCCGGTCTATCCGGCCGCTCGTGCCGCGTTGACGCAGGCGATCCAGGATTCAGGCCGCGATGGTGCCGACATGCGCACCAAGGATCATGCGATCGGAATCCCTGATGGAACCGGCGGGGGCTACGTCGCCACCTTGCTGCCGGTTTCCGATGGCCGGCGCGCCGGGATCCTCGCACCGTTCGCGGCGAGTGTTGCCGTGTTCATCCAGGATCCTGTCCAGGCGCCGCTGATGCCGGGGGAGGCATTCGGACGGTTGCATGGGCTCACCGGCGGCGAACTGCGCGTGCTGATGGCGCTGTCGCAAGGCCTCGGCGGTACCGAGGCCGCCGGCATGCTAGGCGTGGGCGAGCCGACCATCCGCACCCACCTGCAGAGGATCTACTCCAAGACCGGCACGTCCAAGCAGGGGGATCTGCTGCGTCTGCTGCACCATTCGACACCTCCGACGCGGCACCAGACGCGCCTAGCAGGCTGCTGAAGTACCAAGCGCGCCGAAGGCATCCGTGCGCGCGACCTTCAGGCGATGCAGCGGCTCGATGAACTCGGCGCGTCATAGCCCTTGCCGGCGGCGACGTAACCTCGGTATCCGGGCTCGCGGTGGCTTGACGCGCGTCCATCGCCCTGTCATCGCTTCCGATGACGCGCCGGCTGCGGTGATCGCCTACGCTCCCTCACCACTACAGAGATACGAAAGTTCGCCATGTTCGACCGTACCGTTCGATGCCTGTCAGCACTAGGCGCATTCATGCTTCGACTCTCCAAGCGAACGCAGCTGATCGGGGGTTTCGTCACGGGGACGCTTGTCTCCGGCGTTCTCCTGACATTCGCGGTGAATAGTCCGACCGCCAATGTCACGGCACCACGCAAACCTGCACGGTCGGCCGCAGCAGTCCCGGTCATCGTCGCGGCGCAATCCAAACTCGATGTACTGCGCAACGAAGCGGCGAGTGGAGACGAATTTTCTAACCGGGCACTCTCCACGGCTCTGATGGACAAATTCGACTTGACCGGTGACTCGGATGACCTCTACGAGGCCATGGTTTGGGTCGACAGGCGGTGGAACGCGTTTGGCAACTCGGAACTGGCTGAGCGTGTCTTCGCGCAGTACTGCGAGCACCGCGTGGTGCGCTGGCACTGGTTCTGCGTTCTGGGCGAATGACAGAGGCGGGCCCCCACAGCCCCTTCGAGACCGTGCGTCGGTAATTTGCTGCCACCGAGTGACCGTAAGGTGGCCGAGACCGTGAGCTCAGTTTGCTTCCGCCGCCGGCAGCAACCGCTGCGCTGCGGAAGCTCAGCGGGTCAACAGCGTCCCGACAACTGCGGTGCAGCGGAATTCACAGTACGCCGTCACGGAACCTGTCGTGACAAAGGCGCCGAATCACCACGCCGCCTCACCGCGGGAGTCGCTGCGAACAAGGCCACGACCCAGTCGACGAAAACTCGCACGCGGTGGCTCTGGTAGCGGTTGGGTGGATAGACGATCTGTATCGGCAGCGGCTCGATGAACCAGTCGCTCAGCACCGGCACCAGGCGGCCGCCGTCGAGCTCATGTTGGACGAGGTAGAGAGGGGCTCGCATGACGCCGAGTCCGGCCAGGCAGGCCGCCAGAGCGACGTTTGCGTCGTTGACCGCCAGCTGCGAGTGTCCATGGATGTCGAGGCGTCGACCGTCTTTGCGGAAACCGAAGGTCGGGGCTCCCGTCGCGCGGGCGTTGAAGTACGAGATCACCGAGTGCTCGGGCCGGTCCAGGTCCGACGGCTGCGCCGGCACGCCGCAGCGCGCGAGGTAGGCGGGCGATGCGCAGCAGACATAGTGCAGTTCGCCGATCTGCCGCGCAACCAGCGATGCGTCGGTGATGCGGCCGGTGCGCACCGCGCAGTCCACATGTTCTGCCACGAGGTCGACCATCCGGTCGCTGCCACCCAGGTCGATGCTGATGTCCGGATAGCGGGCGACGAAGTCCGGCAGCGCCGGCGCGATGACGAGGCGGGCGAGTGCGGAGCCGATATCCACGCGGATGCGGCCGCGCGGCGAAGCGCCTGCATAGGCCATCACGCCTTCGATCTCGTCGAGATCGTTCAGCAACTGCCGCGCGCGCTGCGCATAGTCCGCCCCCGCGGGCGTGAGCGACACGCGCCGCGTCGTGCGCGTCAGCAGCTGGGTCTTCAGTTCTGCCTCCAGGGCCTGCACGAGCCGTGTCACGGTGGGGACCGGCACGTCGAGCAGCGCAGCCGCCTTGGTGAACGTGCCGGCATCCACCACGCGGAGAAAGGCGCGCATCGCGGTCAGTTTGTCCATGCTGGATTATTGCGAATCTCACAAAACCGGCTTGGTCCGAGGCCGATTGAACCGCCGGCGCTGCGTCCGTATCGTTGAGGCACCCTCACTTCTGATGGATTGCAACAATGAAGCTCATGACTCTGCTCGCCGCATCTCTGCTGGCGGCCTCGCTCGCCAACGCGGCCCCGCCCCAGGCCAGCACCCAGGTGCCCGGCGTCTATCGCATGGCCCTCGGCGGGTTCCAGATCAGCGCCTTGTCCGACGGCACGGTGACGATCCCGCTCGACGAACTGCTCACCCACACCACGCCCGCCCATGTCCGCAAGGTCCTGGCTCGCGACTTCCTGAAGCCCAGGACCGAAACCTCCATCAATGCCTTCCTCGTGCATACCGGCTCGAACCTCGTGCTGGTCGACACCGGTGCCGGCGGGCTGTTCGGTCCGACCGGCGGCGACCTCGTCGCGAGCCTGAAGGTGGCCGGGTACGCGCCCGAGGACATCGATACCGTCCTGTTGACCCACATCCATCGCGATCACTCCGGCGGCCTGACGGTCGGCGGGAGAGCGGTGTTTCCGAACGCGACGATCTGGGTCGATCGACATGAGGCGGCCCACTGGCTCGATGCGGCACGAGGCGATCGGGCCGCGGCCGCCGACCATGGCGGCTTCGATGAAGCGGCGGCCAGCCTCAAGCCCTACCTGGACAGCGGACGCGTGAAGACTTTCGACGCGCCGGCGCAGGTAGTTCCCGGTATCCGGGCCGAGGCGGCTCGCGGCCACACGCCTGGCCACAGCCTCTTCGTCGCTGAGAGCCGCGGCCAGCGCATGGTGTTCTGGGGCGACCTGCTCCACGCAGCGAACGTGCAGATTGCAGAGCCGCAAGTCACGATCAAGTTCGATCTGGATTCGCCCGCCGCGGCGAAGCAGCGCCACGCATGGTTTGCGGACGCAGCGCGGCGCGGCGACCTGGTGGCCGCGGCCCACATCTCGTTCCCCGGCATCGGGCGCCTGCAGGCGGCCGCGCGCGGCTACCGCTGGGTGCCGGTGAACTACAGCACGGCAGTCCAGCAGCCATGAAGTGCTCACGCAAGGCGCCGGCCGGTTCGGCGCAACTCCCCTGATTCAACACCACCACCCAAAGGAAGACTCGACATGAACGCAAAGCAAGTTATCGCAGCCGGCGCTACCGCCGTTTCTCTTGGCCTCGGCCTCGGTTCAGCGCAAGCGGCCACCGCATCCAAGCCCACCGTCGTGCTGGTACATGGCGCCTTCGCCGGTTCCGACAGCTGGAATGGGGTCGCGGCAGAACTGAACGCCAAGGGGTACGCGGTCGTTGCCGCGGCCAACCCGCTGCGCAGCGTGCGCGGAGACGCGGCATATGTGCGCTCCCTCGCTTCGAGCATCGCCGGCCCGGTGGTCCTGGTCGGGCACTCCTATGGCGGCACCGTGATCGCGAATGCGGCGAATGGCCAGCAGAACATCAAGGCCCTGGTCTTCGTCGGCGCCTTTGCGCCCGACAAGGGCGAGACGGTGATTGAACTGTCGGGGCGCTATCCGGGCGGCACGCTCGGCGCGGCGCTCGCGCCTCCAGTCCTGCTGGCCGATGGAGGAAAGGACCTGTACATCGAGCAATCCAAGTTTCATGCCCAGTTCGCGGCCGATGTCCCGGCGCAGAGCGCCCGCTTGATGGCGGCGACGCAACGTCCCATCGCCGAGGCGGCACTGATCGAGGCGTCTGGCGAGCCGGCATGGAAGTCGATCCCGTCCTGGTTCATCTACGGGACGGCAGACAAGAACATTCCCCCGGAAGCGATGAAGTTCATGGCCGTTCGCGCGGGCGCCCGCAAGATCGTGGAGCTCCCGAACGCGTCTCACGTTCCGAACGTCAGCCATCCGGCCGAGATCGCCAATCTCATCGACGAAGCAGCGACCACCAGGTAGCGTTGACTCGCCGCGTCACCCTATATCCCCATCCCCGCCCGGGGATCTGCGGATTGCAGCTGCGCCGCCGGCCGGCTACGGTCGTGAATGGCGCGCGTTGCGCACAAATCATAGAAGCTTCATGCACGGTGAGATCGCCCTGTGGATCAAGATCGCCTACACCGTGCAGCTCGCGGTGATCCTGCCCGTCTATGCGGTCGTGTGGGGCTGGCGAAACTTTCTCTGGTTCTCCGATATCGCGCTCATCGCCACGGGCGTCGCGTTATGGCTCGACAGCGCCTTGCTCGCGAGCATGATGGCGGTGGCCGTGCTGTTGCCGGAACTCTTGTGGAGTGCCAGCTATTTCGGCCGTTTGCTGCTCGGCCTGCGCATCTCCGATCTCGCGGGCTACATGTTCGATGCACGCAAGCCGCGCTTCGTGCGGGCGTTGTCGCTGTTCCACGTTGTTGTGCCCGTCGTGCTGATCTGGATGCTGTACGAATTGGGCTACGACTCGCGCGCGCTTGTCGCTCAGACGCTGCTCGCCTGGTTCGTACTGCCGATCACCTACGCGGTGACGACGCCTTCGGACGAGAACATCAACTGGGTGCGCGGGCCGGGCAGGTTGCAGCGGCGCGTCCATCCGCTCGTTTGGCTCGGATTCTTGATGCTGGCGTTCCCGATCGGCCTGTACCTGCCGACGCATTTCGTTTTGCAGGCGCTCTTCGCTCAAACGGGTTGAGCAGGATCAGCTTCGGACCGGTGCAGGCAGGTCGCGCGAGCCTAGAAGACCACGCCAGAGACCAGGATCACGTTCGCGTAAGGCGTGCATTCCCCAGTGCGCACGACGGCGCGCGCCTGTGCGCTCAGGCGCTTGAAGTGCGCGTGCGGGACCGTCTCCGGTGCCAGCGCGAACCGCTGTTGCGTATACCAGTCTGGCAGGGCATGGCCCGCGCCCAGTGCTTCTTCGGCCAGCACGCTTCGTTCCACCTGCATCTCGGCCAGCACGGCGCGCAGCACGTCGGCGATGCGCGGCACGCCGGGCGTCAGCGCGAGGTCGATGCGGCGAGGGCCTGCGGGGATGGGCAGGCCGGCATCTCCGATCACAAGCATGTCGCCGTGGCCAAGCGAGGCGATCACGTGGGAGAGCTCGGCATGCAGCAGCAGAGTTCTTTTCAAAATACGGTCCATTCGGGAGGAACAGGGCTGCCCAGCACCTCGTTGCGGTGCGGGATGGAAGGCTGCGCGCCAGGTCTCGCCACGCACAGCGCGGCGGCGCGAATGCCGAGCCGCACCGCCTCGTCGAACGACTGCGCATCGGCCAGCGCCACCGCGAGCGCGCCAAGGAAGGTGTCGCCGGCGGCCGTCGTGTCGACCGCTGCGACGCGAAGCGCCGGATGATGGCGACAGCCCTGCGCATCGGCGGCCACGGCGCCGTGCGCGCCCAGCGTGACCACCACGCGCGAAGGACCCCTGGCGCGAAGCGCGCCGGCGGCGGCCGCCGCCTCGGCCGGGCCATGGACCGAAAGCCCGCTCAGCGTCTGCGCCTCGATCTCGTTGACCACCAGCGTATCGATGCACGACCAGAAGGTTGCGGGCATGGCATCCACCGGCGAAGGGTTGAGCAGCACCTTGCAGCCCACCCGCACCGCGACTTCCAGCGCGCGCGCCACCTGCGCTAACGGGGTCTCGAACTGCACCAGCAGGAAGGCTGCGCCCTGCAGCGCACGGGCGAGCGCCGCCTCGTCCACCTGCACGCAGGCATTGGCGCCGGGGATCACGACGATGCGGTTCTGCGCGCCGTCGTCCACCATCACCAGCGCCACGCCGGTAGGCTGCTGGGCATCAATCTGGACGCCCGCGATGTCGATGCCGTCCTGCGCGAGGGCGTCGCTCAGCGCACGGCCGTGCGCATCGGCGCCCACGCAGCCGTGCATGCGCACCCGGGCGCCCTGGCGCGCGCAGCTCACTGCCTGGTTGCCGCCCTTGCCGCCGGGCAGGTAGGCGATCGAGCGGCCGTACAGCGTTTCTCCGGCGTCCGGCGCGTGCGGCACGCGCAGCAGCAGGTCCATGTTGAGGCTGCCGAGCACGGCGATGCAGGGGGCGGGGTCGGAAGAGGTCACGGGCGTCAGGAAAGAAACATCAGGCGCCGCGGCGTGCGGCGGATTCGGAGAGGGTAGGGCGCCGGGCCGTCGTCCCGCGCACGCGCAGCTCGGGCTGCAGCATCACCTTGCGGGGCTCGTGCCGCCGGCGGTCGATGCGCTCGAGCAGCATGTCGACGGCGAGCGCGGCGATGCGCGCCTTGGGCTGGGCCACGGTGGTGAGCGGCGGGCTGGTGAAGCTGGACAGCTCGATGTCGTCGAAGCCCACCAGCGAGAGCGCGTCCGGCACCCGCAGTCCGCTCTCGTGGGCTGCGCGCATCGCGCCGATCGCCATCAGGTCGTTGCAGACGAACACCGCCGAGGGCGGCGATTCGGTGCGCGCGATGGCGTGCATCGCCTCGTAGCCGCCCTGGCTGGTGAAGCCGCCGTGCCACAGCAGCTCGTCGGCGCCCGCCGCTGCGGACAGGCCGGCCTCGGCCAGTGCCATGCGCCAGCCCTCGATGCGCTGCTCGCTCGGCGCCAGCCCGGGCGGGCCGCCGATGCAGGCGATGCGCGCGTGGCCCAGCGACACCAGGTGCCGGGTGGCCAGCAGGCCGCCGTGCATGTGCGCGCTCTCCACCAGGTCGCAGGCCGGATCCTCGATCTCGCGGTCGACCAGGACCACCGGCATCTTCAGGCCGTGCAGCAGTGCGGCCAGCGAGGCGTCGTCGCCGGTGGAAACCACGATCAGCCCGTCGATGCGGCGCTCCGACAGCACCTGCAGGTACACGCTCTGACGGCGCGGCTCGTCGTCGGTGTTGCACAGCACCAGCGTGTATCCGGCGCAGAAGCAGCGGTCCTCCACCAGCCGCACGATCTCCGCAAAGTAGGGGTTGGAGCTGTTGGGGATCAGCATCCCCAGCGTGCGGGTGGTGTTGCTCTTGAGGCTGCGCGCCACCGCGCTGGGCACGTAGCCCAGTTCGCGGATCGCGCGTTGCACCCGCTCGCGCCCCTCGGCGCTGACATGCCGCGTCTCGTTCACCACGTGCGACACGGTGGTGACCGACACGCCGGAGCGCAATGCCACGTCCTTGATCGTTGCCATGGCCTCTCCTCGTGTTCAGCGCGCGCGGCGCTGGCGCAGGGTGTCGATGATCACCGCCGCGACGATCACTGCACCGGTGATGATGCGCTTGCTCGGCTCGCTGGCGCCCACCTGCGCCAGCCCGGCCTCCAGCACCGCGATGATGAGCACGCCGAAGAAGGTGTTGACCACCGAGCCGCGCCCGCCCATCAGGCTGGTGCCGCCGATGACCACTGCCGCGATCACCTGCAGCTCGATGCCCACGCCCGCGTTGGGGTCCGCCGCCTCCAGGCGCGCGGCCTGCATCAGGCCGGCCAGGCCGGCGAGCAGGCCGGTGGCGGCGAACACGATGACGCGGATCGGGCGCGGATCGACGCCGGCCAGGCGCATCGCTTCCTCGTTGGTGCCGATGCCCACCACATAGCGCCCGAACACCGTGCGCGTGAGCAGCACGTGGCCGAGCACCACGGTCGCGAGCGCCAGCACGAAGGCGGCCGAGATGCCGCCGATCCACGGCGCGGCCAGGCCCGAGATCGCATCGCCCACGTACTGGGTGCGCGACTCGGTCACCAGGTAGGCGCCGCCGCGCACCGCCTCCAGCATGCCCAGCGAGACGATGAAGGTGGGCAGGCGCCAGGCCACCGCCACGGCGCCGGTGACGGCGCCGCACAGCAGGCCGGTGGCGAGCCCGAGCGCCGCGGCGGCCGGCACCGGCAGCTTCCATTGCACGATGGCGGCGGCCGTGACGGCCGCGCACAGGGCCAGCACCGAGCCCACCGACAGGTCGATGCCTGCGATGATCAGCACGAAGGTCATGCCCACGGCCATCACGGCGAGCGCGGGGATCTCGTTGGCGATGGAGACGAAGGTTTCCACCGTCAGGAAGTAGTCGCTCAGGCTGCTGAAGAGCGCGACCATGCCGAACAGCACCAGGGCAAGGCCGATGTAGGTGCCGAGCTGGCTGCGCAGGCTCGTGCCTGCGGTGGCCGCGGCCCCGGGCGCGGAGATCGCGAGCGGCGTCGCGTCGGGCGCTTGGGTGGGCGTAGAGCTTGGCGTAGTCATGGATGCACTTTGGAATCTGGTGAGGAAATGGGGGCGCCGGAGGAAGCCGCTCCCGTGGCATCGCCGAAGGCTGCGGCGAGCAAAGACTGCTCGCTCCAGGCGCCGCGCTCGAAGACCGCCACCAGCTGGCCGTCATGCATGACGCCGATGCGGTCGCACATCGCCATCAGTTCGCGCAGGTCGCTCGACACCATCAGCAGCGCCTTGCCGGCCTCGGCCATGCGGTCCAGCTCGGCATAGAGGTCGGCGCGCGCGCCCACGTCCACCCCGCGCGTGGGTTCGTCGAGCAGCAGCACGCGGCATTCGCGGTGCAGCCAGCGCGCGAACACGACTTTCTGCTGGTTGCCGCCGCTGAGCGTGGACGCCGGCTGCTCCTCGCTGCGCGAGCGGATGCGCAGCCGCTGCACCAGCCGGCGCGCAATGCCGCGCTCCCGACCGGCCTGGAGCCAGCCGGCGCGCGACACCGCGCCGAGATCGCTCAGGGTCGCGTTGACACGGATCGATTGCGGCAGCAGCAGTCCCTGCGACTTGCGGTCCTCCGTGACCAGGCCGATGCCGGCGCGGATCGCCTCCATGGGAGAGCGGAAGCGCCGTGCCTTCATGTCGGCCAGGCTGATCGCGCCGCGGTCCGCCGCATCGGCGCCGAACAGCAGCCGCACGAGCTCGGTGCGCCCCGAGCCCACCAGGCCGGCCAGGCCCATCACCTCGCCGGCATGCAGCGCCAGATCGACATCGCGCACCGCCTGTCCGCGGCCGAGGCCGTGCGCACGCAGCAGCACCGGCCCGGCGCGGCGGCGCGGACGGCCCTCGTGCTCGTGGACGGCGCGGCCCACCATGCGCTCGACCAGCTCCGATTCGCGCACGCCGGCCATCGCGCGCAGGTCGACGAGCCGGCCGTCGCGCAGCACCGCCACCCGATCGGCGATGCGCTGCAGTTCGTCGAGCCGGTGCGACACGTAGACGATGGCCACGCCGCGCGCCTTGAGCAGTGCGATCTGCTCGAACAGATGCGCGGTCTCGCGCGGCGTGAGCATGGCGGTGGGTTCGTCCAGCACCAGCACGCGCGTGTGGTCCTGCAGGTTGCGCGCGATCTCCACCATCTGCTGCTGCCCGATGCCCAGGCGCGCGACCGGCGTGGCCGGGTCGATGTGCTCGAGGCCGATCTTCTCGAGCTGGTGCGCGGCGAGCGCGTGCAGCTCCGCGCGGCGCAGCCAGCCGGCGCGATGCGGCAGGCGGTCCAGCAGCAGGTTCTCGGCGACCGAAAGCGTGGGCACCAGCCCGAGCTCCTGCAGCACCATGCGCACACCCCGGCCTTCGGCTTCGCGGCGTGAGTTTGGCGCGAAGGGAGCGCCTGCGAGTGTCATGCGGCCGCGCGTGGGCACCACCAGGCCGCAGATGATCTTTGACAGCGTGCTCTTGCCGGCCCCGTTTTCGCCGGTGAGCGCCAGCACCTCGCCGCCCCGCAGGGCGAGCGACACGCCGTCGAGCACGGGCGCCGCGTAGTCCTTGCCGACGTCCTGCAGGGACAGCAGCGTGGCGCCGGCGGGTGTGTCGACGGCGGTGTCGGCCATGCGCGGCGGCTTCTCTTCCTGCTTCTACTTGGCGGAGGTCTTGGTGACCAGCACCACATCCGTCTTGATCGCGGCGGGCATGGAGGCCTGGGGCGTCTTGTCGGCCAGCGCCTTCAGCGCCGTCTCGATGCCGAACACCGCCTGCTTGGCCGCGAACTGGTCGGCGGTGGCGAGCACGCGGCCGTCGGCCAGCATGGGCTTGATGGCGCCGATGTTGTCGTAGCCCACCACCTGCACCTTGGCGGTCTTGCCGGCGGCCTTGACCGCGGCTACAGCGCCCAGCGCCATGCTGTCGTTGCCGGCGAGCAGGGCCTTGAGGTCCGGATGCTCGCGCAGCATGCCGGCGGCCACCGTGTTGCCCTTGTCGATCTCCCACTGGCCGGACTGCACGCCGACCACCGTGGCGCCTGCGGCCTTCATCGCGTCCTGAAAGCCCAGCGTGCGCTGCTGCGCATTGAAGGTGGTGGATACGCCTTCGATGATGCCGACCTTGTCGCCGGCCTTCAGGCTCTTGGCCAGCTCGTCGCCGACCAGCTTGGCGCCGGCGCGGTTGTCCGGCCCGACGAAGGGGACGGTGATGTTCTTTTCCTTCAGCGCGGCAGCATCGAGCTGGTTGTCGATGTTGACCACCAGGATGCCCTTGTCGATGGCCGCCTTGACCACCGGCACCAGCGCCTTGGAATCGGCCGGCGCGATCACCAGCGCGTTGATCTTCTGCGCCATCATCTGCTCGACCATCTTGATCTGGGCTGCGGTGTCGGTCTCGTCCTTGATGCCGTTGGCGATCAGCGTGTACTGGGAGGCGTGCGCCTTCTGGTGCGCCTTGGCGCCGTCCTCCATGGTGCGGAAGAACTCGTTGGCCAGCGATTTCATGACCAGTGCGACCTTGGGCTTCTCCTGAGCCAGGGCCGGTGTGGCCGAGAAGGCGCCCAGCAGGGCGAGAAGGGCGGCGGTGTGAACCGAGCGGCAGGTGAGCTTCATGGCGTGTCTCCGGGTTTCATGGGCGGGCGGGCATTGGCCCGAGGCGCAGATACTAATAGACGGAAACGTTTGCGCAAACGTTTCCGTCTCAGGTGTTTCCCTGGTTGTCCTGGCAGCACGGTCTAACTGGCCGCCGGCTATCGGCGAGTCCTGCCTGGGGTCTCGATATCGGAAGGGCCTGGCCCTGTGGACGGCGGTACGACGATCCAGGGACGCCAGCTTTGCTATCCGAGCAGGGAGCGCATCGATGCCATAGCGCCGCCGCTGCGTATCGCGAGCAGCTTGAACTTTGACGCCTCAAGTTTCACCGGTGATACATCGCCCATTTCAGGGTCAAGATATCCGCGGCGATCTTTGCAGCATTCACCCCTGCATACGACTCGGCTGGATCGAACTGGAATCCCTCCTGGTATCGGACGATCTGTGCGTAGTCCTTGTCGAAGACCATCGGACCCGTGAGACCGGCAGGATCGACTCCTGCCGGGATCGCCAGGAACTTCTGTGGATTGCTGGCACTTTGGTAAAGGTCGACGCTCAACAGGTTCATACCACGGTCCTCGCTGCTTTGACAAAGGTGGAAGCAAGCCGCGCCACGGCCGTCCAAGCCGAGCACGATGATTGGTTGCGCTGCCATCGCGGCTCGATGGATCATTGCTTTCATGCGCGCCGCGCGCAATCAGCCTGGGCCTACAAGGTGCGCACGCCTGGCGCTGTCCAACGCGACCGTGGTCGCTCGACCCGAGACAGCGTGATCGGCGAATGGGCGAACGTACTGAACGGGACGGACTTGCCCGTCATGTCGGTTCCTTGCGACCCTCGAAATAAGCAGCCAGGCGCATCCGTTCCTGCTCGAACGCGGACATGCCGTCGAGAACCGCCTTCCAGTCGCCGATGCGGCTGGCGCGCTCGATGTGCTCGCACGCGGCTGCGAACGCGGGCGCACCGACCATCTTGCCGGCGCCCGCCATGCGGTGGGCGAATTGGGTGACTTGCGCGAGGTCGCCGGCGGCCACCGCCTGCCCGAGTCCGGCCGAGTCGTCCTCGCAGGTTCGCCGGAAGGCTGCAAGAACCTCGGCCACCACCGACGTGTCGCCGCCGCATGTCGCCGTCAGGAGCGGCTGGTCGATCGGGCTGACCGAGGGGGCGCCGTCCGGACCTGAGCCGGCGGAAGCGGCGGCGGACTGCGAGTGGGCCTCGGGAAGCGGCAGCCAGCGATCGAGCTTTTCAGTCAGCTGCGCCAGTTCCACCGGCTTGACCAGGAAGTCGTCCATGCCGGCGGCCAGGCACGCCTCGGCTTCTCCCTGCAGCGCGTTGGCGGTGCAGGCGACGATCGGCACGCGCTCGCGCCCCGCGTCGGATTCCAGAGCGCGGATGCTGCGCGCCAGTTCGTAGCCGTCCATGTGGGGCATGTGGCAGTCGGTGACGACCATTCCGAAGCGACCCGACTTCCACATCTCCAGGGCCTGCACGCCGTCGTCCGCGGTCTGGGCGGCATAGCCCAGCGTTCGCACCTGGCGCAGCAGCAGCATGCGGTTGACGGGGTGGTCATCCACCAGCAGCACCAGCGTTCCTTCCGTCTCGGCCTGCGCGGTGCCGGGAGCCATGCGGCGCATGGCCGGTCCCGCCGGGAGCGCGCGCGGGCTGTCGCCGCTGCCTGGCAGGGGCTCGGCGACCGGCAGCGACAGTTCCAGGGTGATCGTCGATCCCTTTCCCGGCGCGCTTTCCAGGCTGATCGAGCCACCCATCATCTGCGCCAACTGCCGGGAGATCACCAGCCCCAGGCCGGTGCCACCCGGCCGCCGCCGCGCCTCGTCGCCGTCCGCCTGGCTGAACGGCTGGAACAGGCGCTTCTGGTCCTCGGGCGAGATGCCGATGCCGGTGTCCTTCACCTCGAAGCGCAGGCGTTCCTGCCCATCCGCTCGCCCCAGCCATTGCACGTTGATGTCGATCCAGCCTTCGGAAGTGAACTTAATCGCATTGCTGACGAAGTTGTTGAGGATCTGGCGCAGGCGCACCGGATCGACCCGCAGCGCCGGACTGATGCGCGGGTCGACCATCCTTCGCACGACCAGGCCCTTGCTGCTGGCACTGCCCAAATAGATGCTCTGCACCTCCCCGATCAAGCGCTTGATCGAGACGACCTCAGGGCGGACCTTCAGCTTGCCGGCTTCGATCTTCGAGAAATCGAGGATGTCGTCGATGATGCGCAGCAGAGAGCGGCTCGATTCCCGCACCAGCCCGAGCGTCTCGCGCTGCTCGGCGTCCAGTTCGGTCAGGCTCAGGAGTTCCAGCATGCCCAGCATGCCGTTCATGGGCGTCCTGATCTCGTGGCTCATGGTCGCCAGGAAGGTGCTCTTGGCGCGGTTGGCGGCTTCCACCTCGGTGCTGCGCTGCGCCAGGGCCGCATTCAGCCGCTCGATTTCACGCTCCTTCTTCTTTCTTTCCGTCACGTCTTCCGACATGGTCAGCAGCCAGCGCGGCTGGCCGGCCTCGTCGAGGATCGGAATCTTCTTCGCATGGAGGACACGCACGCTGCCATCTCGGGTATGCAGGGTCTCCTCGGGGATGTCCACTTCCCGGCCCAGCGCCAGCGCTTCCTTGTCCTTGGCCGTGAAGAAGTCGGCCTCCTCTTTGGAACTGACGAAGTCGCGAGCCGTCTTGCCCAGCAACTCCTGCTCGGTGCGCCCCAGCAGTTTCTCAACGCTGCGATTGACGCGGACAAGCTTCAGATCGTCGGCGTTCTTGACGAGGACTTGATAGGGAATGTGCTGGATCACGGAGTTCAGGAAGGCATTGGCCGTCTCCAGTTCGGCGGTGCGCAGGTGAACGCGCGCCTCCAGGTCGGCGTTCAGGGCACGCAGGTCGTCTTCCACCTGACGCAAGGCCGCCATATGCTGCCGTTCGGCGATCGCTCGCCGCACCGAGTAACCCAGCCGGCGCAGGCGCCGCTTGATGACGTAGTCCGTGGCGCCGGCCTCCAAGCACTCCACCCCCTCCTCCTCGGGCAGCAACTCGGCGGTCACCACGATCAGGAGAATGCCCGGATGCTGCTGCAGCACCTGCCGCAGCAGCGCCATGCCGCCGACTTCGTAGTCGCACAGCACCAGGTCGAAGGCTTGCCGCTGCAGGGCGGAGACGAAGTCCTCCCTGGTTTGCACCCACGCGATGTCACAGGCCAGGCCCTCGGCTTGCAGCCCGGCCCGGATGCGCTGCGCATCGGCCGGGTCGTCCTCGAGATGCAGCACGCGAATGGGAGCGGTCATGTCGACCCGTCCTGCTCGCCACGCAGCGACTCGACGACGTCCTTGAACTCCTCGCGGTTGCGCTCGCTCAGCGCGGAAAGGGCCTCGTGCGACTGCAGGATCCGCTTCCGCACCACGGTCTGGTCGCTCCCGGTACCCAGCGCGTAGAGCTCGGGCGCGGCGGGAATGTCCTCGCAGATCGCGCTCAACACTTGTTGCATGCTCAGTTCTTCGAACAGGGCGCGCACGACCGGCGTCACCCCCGCGAGCATCACACCACCCCGCGCGACCAGCTCGTGCACCGTGCCGAGGCAGGTACTGTCCATGTATTCGCAGCCGGAGAGCTCCAGCACCAGGGGGCGCCCCGCGTCCAGCACGGCCAGGGCGGTTTCATGGAAGGCATCGCAATGCATCCAGCTGGCCCGGCCGCGCAACGCAAGGTAGGCGGCATCAACGGTTTCGCCGTAGAACACTGCCTCACCCTCGGGCCGCGGCGCGTCGGGTGCGGCAGTCGCGGGGAGCTCGGTGCCATTGTCGAACCAGGAAGCGCCCGCGTGCGCGTCGATGAGCAGGATGGTCACGTCATCCCGGTCCGCTGCCGCGGGGGCGTCGCCGTGAAGCTGCGTCATCGCCTCTTGCGCACTGGATAGCGGCCTGGCGAGCACCTGCTGCAGCAGCTGCAGCTCGCGCTCCGACCCGGAGGGCAGCAGCCCGTCGGTGTAGAGGAGGATGCGGTCGCCCGCCAGGAGCTGGAGACGCGCCTGGCGGAAGCGCGCGTCCGGCGCCAGTCCAAGCGCGGGGCCCGTGCGGCGGATCAGGCGGGTTTTTCGGCCGTCGCGTGCGTGCAGCACGGGCGGATGGCCCGCGGATGCCAGCGTGAGACTTGCGTTCGAGGTATCCAGCAGGCCGAAGACTGCCGTCAGGAACAGCCCGGGGGCGGCGTGCGCCTCGCAGATCGAGCGATTCACAGCGGCCAGAACCTGCGCCGGCGGCAGCGCGAGGCCCGTCATCGGGTCCACCAGGACCAGTCGCTGCTTGAACAGCACCGAGAGCATCGCCGAGGTCACCCCGTGGCCGGTGGCGTCAGCCAGGTAGAAGACGAGGTGCTGCTCGCCCAGCCGAACCACGTCGTAGAGGTCGCCGCCCACGTGCTGCCCCGGGCGGTAGACCGCCTGGATGCAATAGCCCTCCATCGGAGGCGGGCTGCGAGGCAGCAAGGCGCGCTGGATCACCTCCGCCCGCTCGAGGTCGCGGCGCAGCACTTCGGAGGCCTCCTCGAGTTCGCGGACCTTGCGCTGCAGCTCCCGATGCAACCGTTCGCGCTCGGCCAGCAGGTGCCGCCGCTCGAGCGCGTTGCGCACCGCGACGCCCATCTCTTCCGTGCGCGGCGACTTCGGCAGAAAGTCGAACGCCCCCAGCCGGATCGCGGCCACCGCCGAGTCGAAGGTCTCCAGCCCCGAAAGGACGATCCACATGGCGTCCGGCACGGCCTCGCGTCCCCAGCGCAGCAGTTCGAGGCCGTCCATCCGGGGCATCATGATGTCCGTCAGCACCAGGGCGACGTCCGGGTGCTCGCGCAGGACCTCCTGCGCCGCGATTCCATCGGCAGCTTCCAGGACCGGAGCGCAGCCGAAGCTCTCCAGTGCCAGCTTCACCATCAGTCGGGCCACCGGCTCGTCGTCCACCACCAGCGCGACCGGAGGGGCAGGGTCGAGGTTCATCACATCCCCTAGCAGCGGGTGTGCCGTGCAAGAAAGATTCTCCGAGCCGGGGGGCGCGATGGCAAGCCACCGACGCAGAGGCAGCGGCGCCGAGATGGCGTTTGGATGTAGCTGCCGGCAGCATGGCGGGGCTGGCTCGGGAAGGACGGCGGTTTGGAACGGTAGGCATATGGCCTGGCGTCCTGTCGGCCGTCTTCGAACCCTGACGGCTGCGCTGCGCCGTGCTGCTTCCGGGCCAGGCAATCCGACCCGATTTGCCGAGCCGATCATGTCGCACGATCTCTTTTCTTCCCTCGCTTCCTTCGAGTCTTCCGCTTCTGTCCCTCTTCGACTACCGCTCTAGACTGACTGATTGCGGTCGGTCACGCCGGGCGCCTGAACAGCCGCTCTCGACGTGCGGATTCAACCGGTCGATGCAAGGTATTGGCTGAACATTTCAGCCGGTGTCTGGAAGGTGACATCTCACGCAGCGGATGCCTCGATGGGGGCCGTCGGCTTGGCAGGTCCCTGCCATGTCCTCAAATGGAAAGCGCGGGCTCTATCGGCCCGCTGCCCTCGTCGCATCAGTCGGCGTATTCGCCAGCGTCCTTGATCACCTTCGACCACCGCGCTTTTTCGGCTTCGAGGTATTTCTTGTGGCCGGCAGGGTCGAGTCGGTCGTCATCGACGACTGTGAGGCCGAGCGCCTCCTCCCGCTTGATCAGATCAGGATCTTTCAACGCGGTGCGCAGTGCAGCGTTGAGCTTGGCGAGCACTGCGGGAGGCGTGCCACGCGGTGCGTACAGGCCGTGCCAGACTTGGACGTTGAAGTCTTTCAGTCCGGCTTCAGACAAGGTCGGCGCGTCCTTCAGCGCCGCGAGCGGTAGCCGCTGCAAGCTGGTGACGCCGTAGACCTTGACCTTCTTGCCCTCGATCTGCGGCACCGCGTTGGTCGCCTGTTCGCACATCACATCGACCTGGCCGCCGATGAGGTCCGTCATCGCCGGCGCGGTCCCTTTGTAGGGTACGGGCGTCATGCTCGTCTTCAGCGCGCTTTGGAACATCAGGCCGCACAGGTGCGATGCGGAACCGAGCCCCGCGTTGGCGAGGTTCACCTTGCCACCATTCGACGCGATCCACTGACGCAACTCAGCGAAGTTGCCGGCAGCGAGGCCCGGCTTGCCTATTAGCACCGAGGGCGCTTCGTTGATAAGACCCAGGGTTTCGAAATCCTCCGGCACCCTGTAGCTGAGCTTGCGGTACAGGGCCGGTGCGGTTGCCATGCCGATGTGATGCACCAGCAGCGTGTAGCCGTCCGGCGTGGCACGGGCAACCTTGGCCGAGCCGATCGTGCCGCCCGCGCCGGCGGCGTTGTCGACGATGACGGTCTGGCCGAGAGTCTTCCGAAGCGCCTCGGCCAGGTCCCGGGCGATCTTGTCGCTCGGGCCGCCGGCGGCAAAAGGCACGACCAGCGTGACGGGCTTATCGGGAAACTCTGCGCACGCCAACGAAGCGAATCCGAGCACGGCGAGGCCGGCGCCGCAGCGCCAAAGATTGATCATGATCTTGTCTCCTTGGGTTGGCGGGTGTCAGGCCGACAGCGCCTGCATCTCGCGATACAGATCGGCCTTGCCTTCGAAGCCGATGCCAAGCAAGTCGGGCAGCGTCACATAGCTGTTCTCTACCTTCACGCCATCCGGGAATCCGCCGAACGGTTGGAACAGGTCGGGGTAGGACTCGTTGCCGCCCAGTCCGAGCCCAGCGGCGATGTTCAGCGACATCTGGTGCCCGCCGTGAGGGATGCAGCGACTGGCCGACCAGCCGTGCTCCTTGAGCATCTCGAGCGTGCGCAAGTACTCCACCAGGCCGTAGCTCAGCGCGCAGTCGAACTGCAGCCAGTCGCGGTCAGGGCGCATGCCGCCGTAGCGGATCAGGTTGCGCGCATCCTGCATCGAGAAGAGGTCTTCGCCCGTGGCCATCGGGTTTCTGTAGAAGTTGCGCAGCGCCGCCTGGAGTTCGAAGTCCAGCGGGTCGCCCGGCTCCTCGTACCAGAACAGGTCGTATTGCGAAAGCGCCTTCGCGTAGGCGATGGCGGTTTCAAGGTCGAAGCGCCCGTTCGCGTCGACGCAGAGCCTCTGGCCGTCCTGCAGCACTTCCATGATCGAATCGATGCGGCGAAGGTCTTCGTCGAGCGAGGCGCCGCCGATCTTTTTCTTGACGACCGTGTAGCCACGGTCGATGTAGCTGCGCATCTCGTCCTGGAGCTTCCTGTGGTCCTGCCCAGGGTAGTAGTAGCCGCCCGCCGCGTAGACGAAGATCTTGCGGTTCGGCTTTCCGTCTCCGTAGCGGTCCGCCAGCAACTGGAAGAGGGGCTTGCCTGCGATCTTGGCCACGGCGTCCCACACCGCCATGTCGATCGTGCCGATCGCCACGGAGCGTTCACCATGGCCGCCCGGCTTCTCGTTGGTGAACATCGTGTTCCAGATCTTGTGCGGGTCGAGGTTGTCGCCCGTGTCGTCGACGAGCAGAGTCGGATCCGCTTCGAGGATGCGCGGGATGAACCGCTCGCGCATCAGCTTGCCCTGGCCATAGCGACCGTTCGAATTGAAACCGTAGCCGACGACCGGCTTGCCGTCGCGGATCACGTCAGTGATCACCGCGACAAGACTCAGCGTCATCTTGCTAAAGTCGATGTAGGCGTTGCGGATGGGCGAGCTGATGGGGATGGTTTTCTCACGGATTTCGACGATCTTCATGGTTGGCTTCAGGGGGTGTTTGATTGAGAGCCTGTATGGTCCGCCGCACGGGCTTTTCGGGCCAATGCTCTTTTTCGCTGCTTTTATGCACCGGACGAATCGCACATGAATCTGATCTGGCTTGAAGACTTTGTGGCCCTGGCTGCCACGGGAAACTTTTCGCGCGCTGCGGAGGACCGCCACAGCTCCCAACCCGCGTTTAGCCGGCGCATTCGTGCCCTGGAGGAGTGGATCGGCGCCGAGCTTTTCGACAGGAGTTCGCAACCCGCCAAACTGACCGAAGTCGGCGAATGGTTCACCGGCGCGGCACAGGAATTGATCGCCAGAGTCGCGCGGGTGCCGGGTGACGCCAAGAAGGTCGCCGAGGCCAGTTCGGTCACCTTGCGCATCGCGTCCACGCATGCGCTCTCTTTTACTTTTTTGCCGCGATGGTTGCGAAGCCTCGAATCAAATACGACGCTCGGCCCGGTGCAACTGATGTCCGACGTGCTTCAGCGTTGCGAAGCACTGATGCTGCAAAGCAAGGTTCAGTTTGTGTTGAGCCACGCGCACAGCAAGGCGCAAGGGGCGCTGGATGCAGAGCCGTACAGGTCGGCCCAGATCGGTGCGGATCTCCTGATCGCGGTGTCGGCGCCGGACGAGGAAGGTAACGCGCGTTATCAGCTCGCGCGTCAAGGCGGACCTGCAGTACCTGTGCTTCAGTACACCGAGGAATCAGGGCTGGGACGCATCATGCGCGCCGTGATCGGTCGCAGGCTGGAGTCAGTTCCTGCGCAGGCTGTCTTCACGGCTCATCTCGCCTCTGTCCTCAGAACGATGGTGCTAGACGGTAGGGGGATCGCGTGGTTGCCGCAGACGCTGGTGGAGGACGATATCGACCAGGGTCGGCTTGTCGCCGCGGCGAGCAACGATTGGGAAGTTCCCTTGGAAATAAGGCTCTATCGCGACAGCGAGCTTTTGGGGAAGGCCGCCAACGCGTTCTGGAACGCCGCGATTGAAGTGTGATCGCATCTTGTCGTGGTGACCGCAGGGTATGTCAACTGCGGCCAGTTGGACGAATCCACAATCTAAGACCTAAGACCGCTTCGCCTTGCGGACGTCCATCACGACAGCCCATGTGGCAGCAGTGGGCCCAATGCCGGGCTGGGCCTCTTCGCCGCTCAAGACAGTGGGCATGGTGGTGATCCAGGGCCTGCGTCGGATGGTCTGCGGCGGGAAAGCGATCGCCACGAAAGGCGTCCAGCTCCTCGGGCGCGCCCGCGCCGCCGATCCACGGGGCGATGCGAAAGGCGTGGGCCGCGGCCAGAGTCACGCCGCTGTGGCAAGTGACGACGTAGGCGCCTGGGCAGGATTTCGATTCCTGGTAGATCGGATAGCCGTCGGGCGTCATCACCCGCAACGCGCCCCATACCCGAACCACATTGAGCTGGCCGAGCATGGGAAAACTGGCGATGGCACGGCGCGCGAGCTCGGCCGAGGTGCTGGTCGTTGTGCTGTCGTCAAAGCCCGCATCTTCCATGGACTCCCCGATCTGGATGCCGCCCTCGTCGGTCTGCCGGATATGCCCCGTGGGACAGTCGAAGAGCTTCTCGGTGCGCGCGGTGACGATCAATTGCCCGCGATTCGGCCGCACCGGCGCGTGGAGGCCGACCTGACCGGCCGGGCTCGCGTTGCCGAGTCCCGCGGCCAGTACGAGCTTGGGCGCGCGAAACCGCTGGCCCCGGACGTGCGCCGTGAACTGGCCGTCTGCGTGCGTGATGCGCTCCACCCCGTGGCCTGTCTTCAGCATCACGCCTCGCTGGATGCATGCGGTGTGCAGGGCGCGCAGCAGCTTGAGCGGATTGACATGGCCGTCCATCGGCGAGTAGCTGGCGCCGACCACCTTCGGTCCGACGTGGGGCAATCGCTGCAGCAGCGCCGCGCGGTCCAGGATCTCGTAGGGATATTCGCCGCCAACTTCATCGCGCACGGCGGCAAGCCGCTCGCTGCGCGCCTCGAGCTCGGCCTCGGAAAAGCACAGGTTGAAGGCGCCGTTCTGCCTGGCCTGGACATCGATGCCGGTTTCGCCCTGAAGTCGCGCGGCGAGCGCGGGCCGCAGCCGCGCGGACTCCCGGGTCCAGCGGGCATAGTGGGGAACGCCGCGACCCTTGCCGTGAACCCAGATCAAGCCGAAGTTCCCGCGCGAAGCGCGAAACGCATCGTCGCCTTCATCCAGGACCGTGACGCTCTTGCCGAGCTGGCCCAGCCCGTAGGCCACTGCCGTGCCCACCAAGCCGCCGCCAATCACGATCACATCGCTCGAAGACATGTGTGCCTTTGGTGGCCGTTGCCGCGATGCTGTGCTCGGCCTAGAAATCAGCGACCTTGCCCCATGCTGAGCCGCTGAATCGCTCCGGCCGGTACGGTATGGGATCCACGATTGGTTCGGCACCGGTGGCAAGGTCCGCGATCAGGTGGCCCGCGCCGGGGCCGATGCCAAAGCCGTGTCCCGAAAAGCCCGCAGCCAGGATGAAGCCCGGTATGGACGGCACTTCGCCGATGCCGGGAACACCGTCCGGCGTGCTGTCGACGAAGCCGGCCCAGGCGTGCGTGATCTTGGCGTCGCGAAGCTTGGGCAGCAGCTCGACGGCGCGGCGGCGGGTCTCCCTGACCGTGGACAAACAGGGCTTCGGATCGAGGATGCGCACCGCCTCCATCGGCGTCGGCGCATCGAGCCGCCACCGCTTCAGCGTTTCGTGGCCACCACGAATGCCTTGCAGGCCTCCCGGCAGAAGGCTGCGCCAGCGCTTGGCGAACATGGGCACGAATTGCGGGGCGAATCGCATGAACTGTGGCGTCACGTCCACGCGTGCGCGGCCGCTGATGGCCAGTGCGTAGCGTCCGTCGTTGCGGCGCGTGACGGACACGCCCGCCGTAAACAGAGCATCCGGCAAGCGATGTTCCACAGGGGACACGCTAAGGATGGATTGCCGAATCGAGGCCTGGGGAAAGCGGATGCCGAGCTGCCGGCAGAACGAGGAGGCCCAGGCGCCACCGGCGAGCACGGCCGTCCTGGTCTTGATGACCCCGGCTTCCGTGATCACGCCGCTGACCCGTCCACCTTCCGTCTCGATGCCGCGGGCCGCGCAATTCTGATGGACGCTGCCCCCGAGCTTGATGAGCGCAGCGGCCACGGCCGGCGCAGCCTTGCCAGGATCGGCGGTGCCATCGGTGGGCGAGAAGACGCCGCCCTTCCAGGCGCGGCCGGTCGCCTGCCCGCGCTCGGCGGCCTCACGGCCACTCAGCATGTGGGTCGTCACGCCTGCGGTCTTCGCAAAATCGCGCCAGCTGGCCCAGCGGGAAATTTCGGCCTCGTCATTGCTGAGATAGAGGAGCCCGCAGCGATGAAAGCCCGTGTCTTCACCGCTCTCGGCGGCAAATTGTTCCCACAGGTCGAGACTCTTGCTCGCCATCGGCAGTTCGCGCGCGTCGCGGTTCTGCTGCCGGCACCAGCCCCAATTGCGGCTCGATTGCTCGGCGCCGATCCTGCCCTTTTCCACCAGGGCCACCGAAACGCCGCGCTTGGCCAGGTAGTAGGCGGTAAAGACGCCGATGATGCCGCCGCCGATCACGACGACGTCAGCCGAGGCCGGCAGCGTGGCCGAGGTTTGAATGTGGTGCAGCGGAGGAGACATGATGAAACTCGCTCGCCCGTTCAAGCCTGGACGCTTTGAACGACGTAGAACTTCGCCACGCGATCGCTGCTTTCCCATCCGATCGGTGCGCCCTGGGGCACGAAAATCGCATCGCCCGTGCCCACCGACAGCACGCTGCCATCAGGGGCTGCAAACCGCACGCTGCCGGCCAGGAGATGCATGAACTCGTTCATGCGATGCGGGCGAACGATCCGATGGTAGGGGGTCGAATCCCAGGTGCCCGCGAGGTACTGCGCGCCGTCCTCGGTGAAGACATTGTCGCTGCGACATTGCGGGGTCAGGCCCAGCAGCGTCTCCGCCGGTGGCGGGGTGGACGGCTTGAAGTCGGCGTCGGCGCGCAGGGGGATGAGGCCGCGCATGGTCGGCTTCTCGCAAGCGGCCGCGCAGAACGAAAACCGTACGCGAGATTCGGCCTGGATGCGAAGCGCCGTACCGCAGCCGATGACAGCGCCCGCTTGTGGACCAAGCACCAGCGGGGCCGCCCCGGCCGCCGTCAGGGTCAGCGCTCCTTCCGCAACGACAATGGTTTCGACGTGGGGATAGCTTGCGACTTCGAGCTCGCCGATGAAGCTGGTGCGGCCCGCGATCATCGAGCCCGGTCCTTCCCACGCGATCTCGCGATGCCGCGCAAAAGGATCGTCCTTGCCGAACGGCGCCCTGCGGAAAGAGGTTGAAACGGGTGCGCCGTTGGCGCGATGCAGCACGAGGGCCACGGTCATGATTGCTCCTGCGCGTTGCGCGATGTCTTCACTGAAAGTCTGTCAATCGATACTGGGCGCCGAGGCATCCTGGAAGCCAAGAATGGCTTTGGTTTCCAGATACTCCTCGAGACCTTCTATTCCGTACTCGCGGCCATTTCCCGAGCGCTTGTAGCCACCGAAGGGGGCATGCGGGTTCCAGGCCGGGTAGTTGATGTGCACCTGCCCGGACCGGATGCGCATCGCCACGGCGCGCGCCGCGCCGAGGTCCCGCCCTTGCACGTGGGCGCCCAGGCCGTAGACGGTGCCGTTGGCGATCTCCACGGCCTCGTCCACGCTGTCGTAGGGGATCAACGCGAGCACTGGCCCGAAGATCTCCTCCTGCGCGATCTGCATCTGAGGATGCACCGCGGAGAAGATGGTTGGACGGCAGTAGAAGCCGCGGCTTAAAGCCTCTGGCCGCCCGAGGCCGCCACAAATGAGTCGCGCGCCTTCGGCGATTCCGATGCCGATCATTTCCTGCACCCGATTGAACTGCGCGCGATTCGCCACCGGGCCGTGCGTGGTCTGCTGCGAACGCGGATCGCCCACGACGATGCTGGATGCCGCTTCGAGCGCGAGCCGCTCAACCTCCTGGAGGCGCTCGCGGGACACGATCATGCGAGTCGGTGCGCTGCAGGATTGGCCGACATTGCGGAAGGCGGCCGCTACGCCTGCCGGTATGGCACGCGCCAGGTCCGCATCCGGTAGGATGAGGTTGGGCGATTTCCCGCCGAGTTCCTGCGCCACGCGCTTCACCGTCGGCGCGGCCGCTTGGGCAACCAGCACGCCGGCTCTTGTCGAACCGGTGATCGAGATCATGTCCACGTCGGGATGCGCCGACAGCGCGGCGCCGACCTCCGGCCCATTGCCGTTCACCAGGTTGAACACACCCGGCGGGATGCCGGCGTCGTGCATCACCTCGGCAAAAAGCAAGGCGCTCAGGGGCGACAGCTCGCTGGGCTTCAGAACGACCGTACATCCCGCTGCCAGGGCCGGGCCGACCTTGGCGGTGATCTGGTAGAGCGGCCAGTTCCAGGGGGTGATCAGGCCGCACACGCCGATGGCCTCGCGCATGATGGCCATGTCCACCCGATGGGTGACAAACGGATAGCTGGCCGCATTTTCGCGGGCCACGCGGATGTGCTCGGCCGCAGACGGCACCTGCATGCTGCGCGCGAAGCCGATGGCAGCGCCCATCTCCAGCGAGATCGCCTGGGCGAACAGTTCTGCTCGCTCGAGGATCAAGGTGTGGACGCGGTCGAGAAGCAAGGCCCTGCTCTGGGCGGAGCTCACGGACCAGGTCGCGAATGCGCGTCGCGCCGCAGCCACGGCTGCAGCGACATCTCTTGCACTTCCCAGCGCGATCTCCGCGACCGGCTCTTCGGTCGACGGATCGATGACAGCGCTTCGAGCTTGCCCATGAGGCGTGACCCATTCGCCGTCGATGAACACGCGGTCCAGGCGGCCAGCGCTCCTGAGGCGCTCGATGATGGAGGAGTTCACGGAGTCGGTCCTTTGGAAACGGCGTCAGGGTTGCTCATTGCCATCAACAAAAGCGTGGCCATGGATGCTTGGTAATGCGGTGGGATGCGTCATGAAGGGGCTGAGGCCGGGCCTTTGGATGTCCAAAAGTTTAGGCCGCGTGCCCCTCTCGGCGGTGCTGCAATGAGGGTCTTGCACAAAGCAGGCTGCGGTTGTGCGGGTCGCTACAGCAGATCCTGCCATCGCGCATAGGTGATGGGCCTTCACATCGGTCGCACTCGAGCCGAGCCGATTGATCCGCCCGCCGCGCCGCGGCGTCAGGAGTTCCAGCCGGATCGCGGAAGCAGCGCTGGCACCAGCCGCCGGTTCAACTGCTTCACCCACCATTGCAGGGCCTGGCCCTTGGCGCCGGTCTTCCAACCGAGCCAGAAAGCCTCGGGCGCACGGGGTTCTTCAATGGCGAGTTCCAGCAGGGTGCCGCGCGTCAGTTCGCTCTGGATGCAGGCGCGAGGCAGAAAGCCGTGTCCGAGGCCGGCCATCTGGCAGGCGATCTTTGCGGCCATCGACGGCACGGCGATGCGCTGCTGGCCGGAGAGCAATCCCACCGTGCGGTCGGATAGGGTGCGCGCGCTGTCGCTCACCACGATGGCGTTGTGTTCCATCAAGTCGCCGCGGTTCAGCGGCCGGCCGAGCCGGGTCAGCGGATGCGTCGGCGCGACGCAGAATGCGAAATCGAGGCTGCCCACCATGACCGCCTGATAGCTCCCGCCGGCCGGCCCTTCGCCCGCGGCAATGACGATGTCGGCGCGCCCTTCGCGCAATGCCTCCCAGCTACCGGTGAGTGCCTCGCAACCGATGCGCAGCCGCGTGCCGCAGCGCAGCGCCTCGAACGCGCGGATGTCGTCGATGAGCGCTTGCGTCGGAATCACCGAGTCGTGCACCAGCCGCAGCTCCGACTCGAAGCCGGTGGCGATCTGCCGCATGCGCGATTCGAGATCGCTCGCGGCGCCGAGCAGCCAGCGGCCCTCCCTGAGCATTTCTTCGCCGGCCGCGGTGAGGGTCACGCGCGGCCCGTTGCGCACGAACAGCAGCATGCCCAGCTGCTCCTCGAGCTTGCCCACCGCGTACGAGATGGTGGAAGGCACCTTGTTCAGGCGCGCGCCGGCGGCGGCGAAGGAGCCGTGGCGCGCGATGGCGTCCACGAGCTCGATGGCTTCCAGGCTGAGTTTGAGCACGGGCTGGTCCTTGCGAAATGGATGATCGAAAAATTCGATGATTGAAGCCGAAAAGTTTCGTCAACAGGCCTCGTCGAACGAAAGATGATTCAGCCATGCCTCGGAGATTTCTCTTCGAGGCCATTGTGAATCAGATCGAATTCATCGAACCACAAACCAGCAGGCCGGCGCGACGGCAAATGTCCAAACGGCCTCACTAATTGACAAGACACGCAGGCTTGCCGAAACGAGGATGCATGTCGCCGCCGATCTCCTGTTCTTTTTTCATTTTTGTCCACTCGTTGAAACGGAGTACCTCATGTCCCTCGAAGCCACCCCGACCGCCGGCGCCAAGCTGCTCACCCCCACCGACCACACGCTGGTGATGATCGACTTCCAGTCGCAGATGGCCTTCGCCACTCACTCGATCGATGCGGTGAACCTGCGCAACAACGCCGCTTTGGTGGCGCAGGCCGCGGCCGGCTTCAAGGTCTCGACCATCCTGACGACGGTGGCCGAGAAGAGCTTCTCGGGCCCGATGTTCAGCGAGATCACCGACGCCTTCCCGGGCCAGAAGATGCTCGACCGCACCTCGATGAACACCTGGGAAGATGCGGCGGTGATCGACCGCGTGAACCAGATCGGCAAGCCGCGCATCGTGCTGGCGGGCCTGTGGACCAGCGTGTGCATCGTCGGGCCGGCGCTGTCGGCGCTCGACCAGGGCTTCGAGGTGTACGTGATCGCCGACGCCTGCGGCGACGTGTCGGCCGAGGCGCACAACCGCGCGATGGAACGCATGGTGCAGGCCGGCGCGCAGCCGATGACCTCGCTGCAGTACCTGCTCGAGCTGCAGCGCGACTGGGCCCGTGGCGACACCTACGAGCTGACCACCGGCATCGCGAAGAAGGTCGGCGGCGCCTACGGCCTGGGCGTGACCTACGCCAAGACGATGTTCGGCGCGCACGAAGGCTGAACGCCGCGGTGAACAAGATGAAGCCCTACGTCCTGTCGCTCGCGCTCGGCCTGCTGGTCGGTGTGATCTACGCACTGTTCCAGGTGCGCTCGCCGGCCCCGCCGGTCATCGCCCTCGTGGGGCTTCTCGGGATCCTGCTCGGCGAGCAGATCCCGCCGCTCATCAAGAGCGTGATCAAGCCCGATGCTGTGGCCACCTCGTGGCTGCAGCACCAGGTCAAGCCGCATGTGTTCGGCGAGCTGCCGCAATGCGCCAAAGCTGGCCCGGCCGCCACGCCCCGCAAAGACGCATGAGCGATTCATTCGACGAACAGCGCCGCCGGCTGTGCCTCGGCACGCTTGGCGCCGCGCTGGCTGGTGCCGCAATGGCCCAACCCACCCCCCCAAGGACACCCGACATGGCAGGCACCACCGCCCCCGACCTGATCCTGCACAACGGCCGCTTCACCACGCTGGACCGTGCCAACCCCGCGGCCGACGCCGTCGCCATCAAGGACGGCCGCTTCACCCGCGTCGGCCGCGCACACGACATCCTGCCGCTGGCAGGCAGCAACACTCGCGTGATCGAACTGCAGGGCAGGCGCGTGCTGCCGGGCCTCATCGACAACCACCTGCACATCATTCGCGGCGGCCTCAACTTCAACCTCGAGCTGCGCTGGGACGGCGTGCGCAGCCTGGCCGATGCGATGGGCATGCTCAAGCGCCAGGTCGCCATCACGCCAGCGCCGCAATGGGTGCGCGTGGTTGGCGGCTTCACCGAGCACCAGTTCGTGGAGAAGCGCCTGCCGACCATCGAAGAGCTCAACGCGGTGGCGCCCGATACGCCGGTGTTCCTGCTGCACCTGTACGACCGTGCCCTGCTCAACGGCGCGGCGCTGCGGTCCGTCGGCTACACGAAGGACACGCCCGCGCCGCCCGGCGGCGAGATCGTGCGCGACAGCGCTGGAAATCCCACAGGCCTGCTGCTGGCCAAGCCCAACGCCTCGATCCTCTATGCCACGCTTGCCAAGGGGCCGAAGCTGCCCTTCGAGTACCAGCTCAACTCGACGCGCCACTTCATGCGCGAACTCAACCGCCTGGGCGTGACCGGCGCGATCGACGCGGGCGGCGGCTTTCAGAATTTCCCCGAGGACTACCAGGTGATCCAGCAGCTGGCCGACGCCGGCCAGCTCACCATCCGCCTCGCCTACAACCTCTTCACCCAGAAGCCGAAGCAGGAGAAGCAGGATTTCCTCAACTGGACCGCCACGTCGAAGTACAAGCAGGGCGACGACTACTTCCGCCACAACGGCGCCGGCGAGATGCTGGTGTTCTCGGCCGCCGACTTCGAGGACTTCCGCCAGCTGCGCCCGGATATGGCGCCCGAGATGGAAGGCGAGCTCGAGGAAGTGGTGCGCGTGCTGGTGCAGAACAAGTGGCCGTGGCGCCTGCATGCCACCTACGATGAGACCATCGACCGTGCGCTCGACGTCTTCGAGAAGGTCAACCGCGACACGCCGCTCGCCGGCCTGAACTGGTTCTTCGACCATTGCGAAACGATCTCTGAGAAGTCGATCGACCGCATCGCCGCGCTGGGGGGCGGCATCGCGGTGCAGCATCGCATGGCCTACCAGGGCGAGTACTTCGTCGAGCGCTACGGCGCCGGTGCGGCCGAGGCCACACCGCCGGTCAAGCGCATGCTCGAGAAGGGCGTGAAGGTGTCGGCCGGCACCGACGCCACGCGCGTCGCCTCGTACAACCCGTGGGTGTCGCTGTCGTGGCTGGTCACGGGCCAGACCGTCGGCGGCATGCAGCTCTACCCGCAGCGCAACTGCCTCGACCGCGAGGCCGCGCTGCGCATGTGGACGGAGAACGTGACCTGGTTTTCCAACGAGATCGGCAAGAAGGGCCGCATCGAGCCCGGCATGCTGGCCGACCTGGTGGTGCCCGACCGCGACTTCTTCGGCTGCCCGGAATCGGAGATCGCCGACACCACGGCGCTGCTGACCATGGTCGGCGGCAAGGTGGTGTACGCCGCGGGGCCGTTCCAGGCGCACGACGAGGGCACGCCACCGCCCGCGATGCCCGACTGGTCGCCGGTGCGCAGCTTCGGCGGCTATGGCGGCTGGGGCGACGCCGAGGGCGCGCCGCTGCAAAAGGCGATGCGCCACGCGGCCATGTCCTGTGCCTGCGCCAACAACTGCAACGTGCACGGCCACCAGCATGCCACTGCGTGGAGGAGCAAGCTGCCGATTGCCGATCTCAAAAGCTTCTGGGGCGCGCTCGGCTGCGCCTGCTGGGCGGTCTGATGACGATGCGCTGGACAACCGGCCCCGCGCTGCGCTGGATCGCATTGCTGCTGCTATGCGCCGCCTACCTGCAGGGCGGCTTCAACAAGGCCGTGGATTTCGACGCCGCCATCGCGGAGATGAACCACTTCGGCCTGGCGCCCGCGGCACCGCTGGCCGTGGCGGTCATCGTGCTGGAACTGGGCGCCTCGGCGCTCATCCTCACCGGCTTCTTCCGCTGGCTCGGCGCGCTGGCGCTGGGCGGCTTCACGCTGTTCGCGACCTTCGTCGCGCTGCGGTTCTGGGAGATGCCGCAGCCGGAGCGCTTCATGGCCGCCAATTCCTTCTTCGAGCACCTGGGCCTGGTCGGCGGCTTCCTGCTGGTGGCCTGGCAGGACCTGCGGGAGCGTGCCCATGTCTGAACCTCAGTCCAGCGCGGTTGCGTCGTCAACCCCGCCCGGCGCCTTCGCGCCGCTGCGCCAGCCGGTGTTCGCGGTGCTGTGGGCCGTCACCGTGCTAGGGAACATCGGCAGCTTCATGCGCGATGTGGCGAGCTCATGGCTGGTGACCGACCTGTCGGCGAACCCGACTGCGGTGGCGCTGGTCCAGACCGCGGCCACGCTGCCGATCTTCCTGCTGGCGATACCGGCCGGCGTGCTCTCCGACATTCTCGACCGGCGCCGTTTCCTGATCTTCGTGCAACTGGTGCTCGCGGCCGTGAGCGGCACGTTGCTGGTGCTCTCGCACACCGGCGCGCTCACGGTCGAGTACCTCATCGCGCTGACCTTCGTGGGCGGCATCGGCGCCGCGCTGATGGGGCCGACCTGGCAGTCGATCGTGCCGGAGCTAGTGCCGCGCGCCGAGCTGAAGAGCGCGGTGGCGCTGAACTCGCTCGGCATCAACATCGCGCGCTCCATCGGCCCGGCCGCGGGCGGCCTGATCCTCGCGAGCTTCGGTGCGGCGGTCACCTACGGGGTCGACGTGCTGAGCTATGCGTTCGTGATCGCGGCGCTGCTGTGGTGGAAGCGCCCGGCGGTGGCCGACAGCGGCCTGTCCGAGAATTTTCTCGGCGCTTTCCGCGCCGGCCTGCGCTACACGCGCGCCAGCAAGGAGCTGCACGTGGTGCTGCTGCGCGCCGCCGTGTTCTTCCTGTTCGCCAGCTCGGTCTGGGCCCTCCTGCCGCTGGTGGCGCGCCAAATGCTCGGCGGCACGGCCGGCTTCTACGGCATCCTGCTGGGCGCGGTGGGGGCGGGCGCGATCGCCGGTGCGCTGGTCATGCCGCGGCTGCGCGCACGGCTCGATGCGGACGGGCTCATCCTGCTGGCGTCCGTGCTCACCGCGGCCGTCATGGGCAGCCTCGTGTTCGCGCCGCCGCAATGGCTCGCCGTGCTGCTGCTGTTGGTGCTGGGGCTGGGCTGGATCATCGCGCTGACCACGCTCAACGGCGTGGCGCAGTCCATCCTGCCGAACTGGGTGCGCGGGCGCGGGTTGGCGGTGTATCTCACCGTGTTCAACGGCGCCATGGCCGCAGGCAGCCTGGGCTGGGGGCTGGTCGCGCAGCAGATCGGCGTGCCGGCCACGCTGCTGGTGGGCGCGGTGGGGCTGCTGGTGGCGGCGGTCCTGTTCCACCGCGTGCGGCTGCCGGCGGGCGAGGCCGATCTGCAGCCCTCCAACCACTGGCCCGAACCGCTTGTTGCCGAGCCTGTTGCGCACGACCGCGGGCCCGTGATGATCCAGGTCGAGTACCGCATCCGCAAGGACGACCGCCCGGCGTTCCTGGCCGTGATGAAGCGGCTCTCGCTGGAGCGCCGCCGCGACGGCGCCTACGCCTGGGGCATCACCGAGCACACGGGCGATGCCGAGCGCATCGTGGAGTGGTTCCTCGTCGAGTCGTGGGCCGAGCACCTGCGCCAGCACCACCGCGTGTCGCATGCCGACGCCGACCTGCAAGGCGAGGCCATGCGTTTCCACATCGGCCCGGGCAAGCCCGAGGTGCATCACTTTCTTTCTCTCTGACAAACAAGGAACAACATGGGCACCCCAAAATCCACCAAGACGGTCAAGCCGGCCAGGTCCGTCAAGGCCTTGGCGAGCAGCACCCAGTCGCGCCGCCTCGCGCCGCTGCACACCCCGAGCGACCTGGGCGCCGATGCCACGCGCGACATCTCCGCGGCGCTCAACGTGCTGCTGGCCGATGTGTTCGCGCTGTACTTCAAGACGAAGAACTTCCACTGGCACATGTCGGGCCCGTCGTTTCGCGACTACCACCTGCTGCTCGACGAACAGGCTGACCAGATCTTCGCCACGGTCGACCCCATTGCCGAGCGCGCGCGCAAGGTGGGCGGCACCACGCTGCGCTCGACCGGTCATGCCGCGCGGCTCCAGCGCCTGTCGGACAACGACGCCGACTTCGTGACCCCCATCGGCATGCTGGCCGAGCTGCGCGAGGACAACCAGCGCCTGGCGGGCTTCATGCGCGTTACGCACGCGGTGTGCGACGAGTACGGCGACGTGGCCACCGCCAGCGTGCTGGAGAACTGGATCGACGAGGCCGAGCGGCGCACGTGGTTCCTCTTCGAGTCGGTGCGCCAGATCTGAGCAAGTTTCTTCTTCTTTTTTCACTCCCAGGAAAACCATGACCACACTCACATTGCGCGACGGCACCGAGCTCTACTACAAGGACTGGGGCTCGGGCCAGCCCATTCTCTTCAGCCACGGCTGGCCGCTCAGCGCGGACATGTGGGACGCCCAGATGCTGTTCTTCGCAGAACGCGGCTACCGCGTGATCGCGTTCGATCGCCGCGGCTTCGGCCGGTCGAGCCAGCCGTGGACAGGCTATGACTACGACACCTTCGCCGACGACATCGCCGAGCTGCTCGAGAAACTCGACCTGAAGGACGTGATCCTCGTCGGCTTCTCGATGGGCGGCGGCGACGTGACGCGCTACATCGCGCGCAAGGGCAGCGCCCGCGTTGCCAAGCTCGCACTCATCAGTGCCGTGACGCCGCTGTTCATGAAGACGGCCGATCACCCCGTGGGCCCCGACGCGTCGGTGTTCTCAGGCATCCGCGACGGGCTGGCTGCCGATCGTCCGCAGTTCCTCGACGACTTCAGCACGCTCTTCTACGGCACCAACCGCCCCGGCGCCAAGGTGTCGCAGGGCATCTTCAAGCAGACGCTGCAGATCGCGCTGCAGGCCTCGATCAAGGCCACCCTCGACTGCGTGACCGCGTTCTCGGAAACCGACTTCCGCCCCGACATGGCCAGGATCGACGTGCCCACGCTCGTGATCCACGGCGACGACGACCAGGTCGTGCCCATCGAGGCCACCGCCCGGCTTGCGGCCGAGATGATCAAGGGCAGCCAGCTCAAGGTCTACGCAGGCGCGCCGCACGCCACCTGCACCACCCACAAGGACCAGGTGAACGCTGACCTGCTCGCGTTCATTCAAGCCTGATCGTTCGCTGGACGCGGGCATGCAAGGCGCTTACGGCGACCTGCTGGGACGGTACTTCGAGTTGCCTTCCGCGCCCGCTCTCGTCATGCTGCCGGCGCCGAAGGCGCCGTTCGTCGCTACGCGCATCACCTGCCTGCCCGACCAACTGGGCATGAAGCAGGAGATTCCGCCCGAGGACGCCTTCGTAGTGACCCTGCACCTCGTCGGTGTGGGTCACCACGAGCTCTGGGTACGGGGCCGGCCCTCGGTGGTGCGCGACTATGTGCCCGGTGCGATAAGCATTGTCGACTTGCGCGACGAGGTGGCGAGCTATCTGGGCAGTCCGCTGGATGCCCTTCATTTCTACGTGCCGCGCGCGCTGGTGGACGCCATGACCGATGCGGCGGGCCTGGTGCGTGTGAGCGGCATTGCCTGCGCCCCGGGGTTGGTCGATCCGGTCATGGAAAGCCTGGGCGCGGCGGTGTTGGCCCTGCTCGATGGGCCGCAGCGTGCAAGCTCGACGGTGAGCGAGCATCTGGCGATCGCGATCTGCGCCCACCTGGTCCATCGCTTCGGGAACCATGCCGAGGCCGGTGCCGCTACGTCCCAGACTGCGCGGCGTCCGCGGCGCATGCACTGACGCCTCCTCTCCCCGCTCGAGCCTATCTTCATGACCCCGCCCGCCGCCTTGTCGGCCTGGCGGTCGCCTTGCACATTCGTGCGCACACCATGCGTTCAAGGCAGGCGACTCTTGTTCAAGACATGCGCGCGTCGGCGCGGTAAACATCCGTCAGACATCCCGCATCAAGAACGCCCATGACCCAGCCCCAACGCAGGCCACCTACCTTGACCACGACCGGCGGCGCGCCCGTCGCGGACAGCCAGAACTCGATCACCGCAGGCCCCCGCGGGCCGATCCTGCGGCAGGACTACCAGATGAGCGAAAAGCTGGCCTACCTGGCGCGCGAACGCATTCCGGAACGGGTGTTGCATGCCAAGGGCGCGGCCGCCTTTGGCACGCTGCGAATCACGGGCGACATCTCGCGCCACACGCGCGCGCGGGTGCTCCAGCCGGGGAAATGCACGCCAGTGCTGGTCCGGTTCTCGGTGCTGACGGGCGAGCAGGGTTGCGCCGACGCGGAGCGCGACCTGCGCGGCTTCGCCCTCAAGGCATACACCGAGGAAGGCAACTGGGACCTGGTCGGCAGCCACCTGCCGGTCGCCTGCATCCGTGATCCGCAGAAGTTTCCCGACCTGGTACGGGCCCTGAAGCGGCACCCGGTGAGCCACCTGCGTTCGCCCACGGCGATCTGGGACTTCTGGTCGCTGTCGCCCGAGAGCCTGCACCAGATCGTGATGCTGTTCTCCGACCGCGGCCTGCCGGCAGGCTTTCGCCACATGCACGGGTACGGCGCGCACGCCTTCGGGCTGGTCAACGCAGCCAATGAGCGGGTGTGGGTCAAGTTCCATCTCAGGACGCTGCAGGGCATTCGCTGCCTGACATACGCACAAGCCCGCGAGGTGATCGCCGACGACCGCGAAAGCGCGCAGCGTGACCTGTTCGATGCGATCGAGCAGGGGGAACTCCCGCGCTGGTCGCTGCAGATCCAGGTGATGAGCGAGGCGCAGGCGGCGCAGTTGCCGTTCAATCCGTTCGACGCGACCAAGGTCTGGCCGCAGCAGGAGTTTCCGCTTATCGAGGTCGGCGTTCTCGAACTCGACGCCAATCCCGATAACTACTTCGCGCAGGTGGAGCAAGCTACCTTCAATCCGGCCAACATCGTGCCCGGCATCTGCTTCTCGCCCGACAAGCTGCTGCAGGGGCGATTGCTGGCGTACGCCGACGCGCAGCGCTACCGCGTGGGTACGCACCACGAGGCCCTGCCGGTGAACCGACCGAGGTCGCCGGTGCACACCTATCACGCGGACGGCGCAATGCGCCTGGATGTTCCGGCTCGGACCGATGCCTACTATGAGCCGAACTCGTTCGGAGGACCACGTCCGGACCGCACGCTCATCGAGCCGCCGCTGCCCCTGGAGGGCGATGCCATGCGCTTCGGCGATCGCCAGGGGCTCGGGGACCATGCGCAGGCGGCGGTCTTGTACCGCAGCATGGACAGTGGCCATAGGCAGCGGCTTTGCGAGAACATCGCGAGATCGATGGCCGGGGCGCCCGAGGCTATTCAGCGGCGCCAGATTGCGCACTTCCGGCTTGTCGACAACTCGCTGGGGCAGGGCGTTGCAGACCGGCTCGGTCTCTAGCCGGGCGAGGCACCATCCAGCAAGCGCTCGATGGTGTCCCGCAGTTGCTGCAGCCTTGTGGAACGGGTCGTGACGGCGGGATCGCCCGGCCTAGCTCCGAACCCGCATCCTGCGCCGCCAAGTGCCTGGCGGCGCGCCGGAATGTTGAGAGAAAACGCGAGTGAAGTGGCTTTGATCGGCAAATCCGCAAGCCGCCGCGACGTCCGCCAGCGGCATGTCGAAGTCCGTGAGAAGTGCGCGCGCGTGCTCCAGCCGCTGCGCGATCAACCATTGATGGGGCGTGTACCCGGTCGTCTCGCGGAAGGCATGAATGAAATAGCTGCGTGAAAGCCCGCACGCATCGGCGATCTCGGTGATCGAGATGCTGCCGTCCATCTTGCTGCGCAACATCTCCTTCGCACGCGCCTCGTGCGAGCGCGACAGGATCCGATTCGTTCTGGGCGCCGTCGCCGCCGCGTCACCGTATGTTTCGACGAGATAGCTCGTCATGGCGACGCTCAGCTGGTCGACGAACAGCATGCTCGCGCCGGCGGGGTGCTCGAGTGCCGGCGCCAGTGCGCCCGCGAGATTGAGAAGCACCTCGTCCCGGACACCCGCCGCGTAGACGAGGCTGCCGACGCGCTTGCCCTCCTTCTCATCGATGGCTCGCTCGAGGCTGGCGTGCGATATCTCGAGCAGTACGAAATCGAATGGACGCTGGATGTCCGCGCGATAGCGATCCGAGAAACTGCGAATGTAGATCGACCCCTTGTCGAAATCGTGGCGCGAGGCGTGATGCCCATCGAGAATGCGCCGGCTGTGGCCATCGCGCATCGAGATTCCAAGCAGCACGCCGCGCGCGCTGGCCTCCGTCTCCACGTGGTGGAGTTGGTGCAGATCCATCGTCTTGCGATGAATTTCGACCCCGTTGACGCGCAGGCCTTGATCTCGCTGAAGGTGGCTGGACATGCACCCCAGGGTGTCTTTGGGGGTGGGATCGAGGCGCTGTGATGAAGAAGCTTCCTGGACCGACGGGGGCATATTCCTGCCTTGTGCGAAATGGTCGCTTTCGACGTGCATGGGCTGGCAGATCAGGAACGGGAGTTGGCGAACGCCTATTTGCGGCTTTCGCAACGATTTGCGATAGAAGGTTTGAGCGGTTTCTTGAACATTTTGCACGCAGTTGATTGCGGTGGCAGGAGGCCTTGGCCGCCTCCCGCAGTGTTCGATGCCGTGGCTCCGCTGCCTGGGGCGCATCGTCGCCAGGTACTCAGCGCACCAGATCCTGGAAACGGTAGTAAGCGCCGACGATAGGAAGAAACCATGGCTTGCCGAAATGGCCGGGAATCGCCGGCCAATCGAAATCCCGCCATGGGTTCAGGTCCGCGCGGCCATCCAGCACCTCCGCCATGATCGCGCCCATGTAGGTCGACATATGGGTTCCGTGCCCGCTGTAGCCCATGGAATAGAAGAGGCCGTTGCGCTCCCCGGCCCGCGGCAAGCGATCGCGTGTCATATCGACCATGCCGCCCCAGCAGTAGTCGATGCGGGTATCTCTCAGCTCGGGGAAGACTTCCACGAGTGATCGTTGCAGGATGGTGCCGCTCTTCATGTCCGATTGGGGGTTGGTCGCCGCAAAACGCGCGCGGCCGCCGAACAGCAAGCGGTTGTCTGGCGTGACACGGAAGTAGTTGACGAAGTTTTTCGTGTCCGTCGTCATTCGGCGCCGCGGCGTCAGCCGATCGAGCACTTCGACCGACAGCGGTTCGGTCACGATGATGAATGCACCCACGGGCACGATGCGACGACGGAACCAGGCCAATGGCCCCACGGCCGACGTACCGGTCGCAAGCAGCACCTGTTTGGCGCGGATGCTGCCCTTAGGTGTTTCGACCTGATGCACCGAACCGGATTGGCGTTTGAGGCCAACGACGGGCGCATTCTCGTAGATGCGCACGCCGCGCTTCGCTGCCGCCACGGCAAGGCCGTGGCCATAACGGCCCACGTGCATGCCCGCGCTCTTGCCGAAGACCAGACCGCCAAAGTACTGATCCGACCCGATCTCGTTGCGCAGTTCTGCCCGCGTCACCATATAGGTATCGGGATCGCATTCCTTCTCCATCAGCGCCTGCGAGCGGGCCAGCTTGTCGTAGTGCTCTGGCTTGGCCGCGAGCTTGAGCTTGCCGACACGCTTGAAATCACAGTCGATGCCTTCCTCCGCGATCAGCGACTCCACTTTGCAAACGCCCGCGTCGAAAGCGCGATAGAGCATGTTGGCGCGCTCTCGCCCGAGTCTGCTCGACAAAGCGCAATAGTCCTGTGCAAAGCCGTTGTTGCACATGCCGCCGTTGCGGCCGGAAGCAGCATTGCCCACGGTTCCGACATCGAACACTGCAACGCTTGCACCTTTCTTCGCCAGTGCGATTGCCGCGGACAAACCGGTAAAGCCTGCACCAACCACCGCCACATCGACGTCGCCGCTGGGCGCCTCCGTCCGCCCGCCGGTGAATTTCGGCGAGGTATCGAGCCAATAGGGCATCAGTTTCATATGCAAACTTCCTTCATCTCGGGGGACGCATTTGTGTGGATGAGTCGGCGAATCAGCCGAACGACTGGTTGGAAAGGGCAAACAGGCGCACGCCCACATCAGCATCGATCGCGCGAGCCTGGATGTCGCGCACCATTGGCACTGCATGGCCGACGCAGGGCAGCCCTATTTCGGTCAGCCATGCAGAGAGACCACTGCCCTCGGTCACGTCAATGCGAAGGAACCGGCCGCGGGCTCGGCCGGCGAGTGCGGCGATGAGGTCCATCGCATCAGCAGCACTGCCTGCGCCCATTGCGGCCACTGGGCCAATCACCACGCCATGTCCAAATTCCCGCGCGCAAGCGTAAGCCGACACACCGGCGCCTCGATCGATGACCATCGTCGTTCCGGCCCCGAACAATGCATCCAATAGTGCAGTCCGGTCCATCCCCGTGGCGGCCAGGTCCAACCGGCGCACGCTCTCGTCATCTGCTGCTTGCATGGGACGAACGCCCGCCGGTGTGGCGGCAAGAACGGTTTCCGCCGGCAGTACGCCCTGATGCTGGAACACCTGTCCGCGGGCGACGAAGCCGAGCTGCGTATAGAGCGAGAGCCCTTCCTGGGTGGAGTTCAGGAACACCGTGCGGTTGCGCGCCTCGTGAAGCAGCTTTCCCATCAAGGCACGCCCTAGGCCCTGTCCCTGCATGCCCGGGTCGACGATGATCATGCCCACCGAGGCATGGGTTTCGCCATAGGGCCACCACATCGCCGTGGCGACCAGCCGGCCATCAACTTCCGCCGCGAACCCGCTGCCGAGATCGAAGGCGAAGCGCCAGTCGGCCTCCCGGTATGGCCATCCCAGTGCGGAGGACTGTCTGACCGCGTCCGGCAAGTGATCGGCGCGCAGCGCGGTCAGGTGTGGCGCCATTGTGTCCGCCGGTGCGTGCAGGCCACGGGAGGGATTGAACGTCATGGGTGATCTCTAAAAGTCCGCGACCTTGGCCCACGCCGAAGACAGGAATCTGTCCGGGGGATACGGGCGGGGATCGACGAGGGGTTCGGCGCCGCCGACGATGTCGGCAATCAGATGGCCCGCCCCAGGGCCAATGCCGAAGCAAAACCGGGAGTCCTCCCAGCTGTGCTTGTTAGCCGCCATGGTCAAGCTTTCCGCCTATGAATAGTTCAACCGGTCAGGCGGTAACCCACACCTTGCGGACGGTTTCGCGAAGGGGACAAGAAGCTTGGACATGTGAAGTCTGTTCGCACTGGTCGTGGTGGACCTATGCTAAAGAAAGCACTGCCGCGCTGATGCCGAACCAGGCACCAGGAAAAGTGAGAAATGCGTGATTGCGAGCTTCCATCAGTGGATCGTGCCGCCCATACCGGGTCCAGAGGGGCTACATCCGGCGGTAGCGCGACTCGAACATCGCGAACAAGCCGAAGGCCACGAATCCAAGCGCCACGGCCGTAAGCAGAAGCCTGCCCAACGGCTGCGCCAGGATCGCATGCAGCGCGCCGTCCAGCCCTGGCGCCTCCTGCCGGTGGAACGTCAGCGCCGCATAGCTGAGCAGGCCCCCCACCACGCCCAGTGCAACCCCCTTGGCGATGTATCCGACTTGGCCCAGTCGCGCCACGCCTTTCCGGGCAACCGGGGTCATCGACGAAGTGTCGATCTCCTCACTGAAGGATTTCTTCAAGCCCTTGACCACCCCGGCCACGCCGACGCCAATGATGATCAGCCCCGTGACCACGACGATCACCCGCCCGGCGGGCCACGCCAGCACACCTGAGGTGGTTTGCTGCTGGGACTGCGAGTCCCACGATCCCCAGCCGAGCACGACCGAAGCTGCGCTGACCCCCAGGGCGGCGTAGATCACGGCCTTCGCGCCGCTGGTGACCTGAGAGCGGACCCGGTTGGCTCCTACCCGGTTGCGATAGCCCCAGATGGCTTCACTGGCCTGCCAGAGCGCGAGAGCCACCATGCCGACCGCAACCAGCCAAAGCAGGATCTTGCCAAAGGGCTGATCAGCCAATGTTCTCAGCGCCCCGGAGATGTCGGCGCTCTTGCCGGTCGGCGCGCCCCACGCGATCTGCAGCGCCAGCCAGCCGATCAACAGGTGTACCACGCCGTAAGCGATCAACCCGACGCGGGCGAGCACCTTCAGCGACGCGCTGTCGCCGGCCCGTTCGGCCTTGCCGCTGGAATCGGTTGCCATCGCGGCCCACCTCGTGAGTTGTCAAACACAACCTGGGATACGAGATTTTCCACCTACGACATGTCGTTGAAAACGACCCCTGCGACCGCGGAAGACGAGGACATGACCTGAATACGGATCTTCGGTGAGCGCAAAGCCCATTGCCCAGCGCGCCGATTCGCGGCACCCTAGGCGCATGGCGACGCCCATCACCATTAGCGTTCCACATCAGCTCGGCCGCGCTGAGGCGCGCCGCCGCATCGAGTCCGGCTTCGCGAAGATTGTCAATCTGTTGCCCGGCAGCGGCGGGGTCCGCAGCGAGCGCTGGGACGGTGACCGACTCATTTTCAGCGTCGCGGCGATGGGTCAGACTGTCTCCGGCGTCATCCACGTGCTCGACGCCGCGGTAACGATGGAAATCGAGTTGCCCGGTATCCTCCGCGTGATCGCCGGCGGCCTCAAGGAAAGGCTGCAGAAAGTGGGACAACTGCTGCTGACAAAGAAATAGCGCTGGTTCTGCAGTGGCATGTCGCAGTCGATTGCGAGCAGGGCTCAAGCGCCACTAGAAATGCGCCTTGCACAGAGTCGCGGCAGCTGCAGTTCGAAGCATGTGGCCGTCTTATCTGAAGTTACCTCGACGGCGCCGCCGTGCGCGGTGGCAATCTCGCGTACGACATATAAGCCAAGGCCCAGGTTGGCGCCGGCGACCTGGGAATCCACATCCGCCTCGTCGTCTCCGGCACGCACGAGCGGATCGAAGAGCTTGGGGAGCAGGCTGGCGGGAATAGGCTGCCCACTATTGCGTACTTGAATGGTCACTTCCTCATCGCGAGTGCCATCCAGAACGACGCAGATGGCTGAGCCTTTGAAGCCATACTTCAAGGCGTTGAAGACCAGGTTCGACAACGCCTGATGCAAGCGCCGAGCATCCCATTCACCTTCCATGTTCCCTGTCGACTCCAGAATCAGCTCATGCTCCGCGCTTATTGCGGCAATCTCGTCCAATGTATTGCGCGCAAACTGATCGAGCAGGAGATGTGTCGGTTCGATGGTCAATCCGGCTCCTAGTCGATGGCGGGTGTATTCGACCAGATCGTCCAAGAGCGCCCTCATCTGCGCGACGCTGCGCAGAACCAGGTCGGACCGCCCGGGGTCTTCGGGGCGTTCGCGCAGGGTCAAGGTGGCAGAGGTTGCGATCGTGCTCAGCGGCCCGCGCAGGTCGTGACCGAGCATGCCAAGGAAAAGATCTCGCGTTCTATCTACCTCGGTCACGAAGACGCGCAACGATTCCGCCATCGCCTGGTCAACCGCTTCGTTGAATCGTGTGACGTCTTCCAGATCCTGAACATGCAGCTCGTTCGAAGATGCGCTCCACCGCCGCAGTACCGTCGCGCGAAGCGCCCTGTACTCGGCTGCCATCTGCTCCATCTCAAAACCTTGGCGCTCGCGCTGACGGGCATGGCTGCGCGACGGCACGTTCTTGGAGGCAGAGGCCGTGGCGCTGTTGCCCTCGGACTTTGCACGTTGCTCGGCGTCGTCCTGCGGCCTCTGCATGTCGGCGGCGATTTCCTGGAGGATCAGCTTCCCGTGATCAAGCAGCGCGGCCTCATCCATCCTCGCTCCAGGAGGCCACTGCGTCCTGGCAAACGCCACCCAGTCAATCAGAATCGGATCTAGGTTCGCGGATATGAAGCTGGAAAGTCGCATGGGACGATTCTGCGACGAATAGCTGGCTGTCGCGTTCTGCGGAATGGCCCCAAGGCCGTTGTGCTGCTGCTGGCGTCGGCGGCCGAGGTTCCGGTCGAGCATTGTCGTCTCGCCTCATCTTCGAATGTGTTTGCGTACAAGGCCGCAAGAAGCTGTCTTACATAAATGTGTTCAGGAATGCACGACAAGCTGAGACGTGTGAACTTTTCACATTCATACGACCTCTTCACCCCGTAGGACAAGCGATGGAATCACCAGCAAAGATGCGTCAGAGATATCAGCGGTTCTTTGCCTGGTCATTCGTGCTCGCGCCTGTGGCGGCAGCCACCGCGGCGGGAACCGTGAATCCTGGTGACTTCGCAAGTCCCCTTGGTGGAGCAAGCGGCTCCATAAGCCTGTAGGGGACTCGAGTCAAGCATGCAGGAATCGTGCGACCAAGCGGAACTCGAACGGTTGCACCTGGTGCTGGCAAGCAGCACGGCCGCAACCGCTGCATACCGCGAACTGCTGATCGAATCGCTGGGCGATCGCATGTGCGGCAGCGGACCAGGGCCGACGCAGGACGAGATCGCTGCTTTCTCTTGCCTGGAGGAAGCACAGCAGCGAGCGTCGGAGAACTACGTTCTGTTCAAGGACTCGCTCTCCTTGAGTGAAATCGACCAAGGCACGGCCGCAATGAGCGCGTTGACTCGCCCGATTGCCGCGCACGTCGATAGCCATCCTCGCGCCAGAACAATTCGACAACACGCACCAAGTGAGGATCGCTCGTGAGAGATGCATTGCAGAGGGCTGACAAATCCGACTCGGATACCTTCGATCCTTTCGCATTCGGCGACGTGGCGGCGATCATCGCCACCACGGAAGCCCAGCGTGAGGTCTGGCTTGGAGATCGGTTGAGTGCGGAAGCTGCCCTGGCATACAACGAAGCCAGCGCGCTGCGACTTGCGGGTCGGCTCGATGAAGGCGCGCTGCAGCGCTCGATCCGCCGGCTGCTGGAGCGCCACGACTGCCTTCGTGCAACTTTTTCGGGGGATGGCACGCAGCTCTTCATTGCTGCAGCGCAGTCGTTCGCGCTGCAGCGTATCGACATGTCGAAGTCCGATGCGGCGGATCGGGAGCGCCGGCTGGCAGCGGCCTTCGACATGGCAGTTTGCGAACGCTTCATCCTGGAGCAAGGCCCGCTCTTTCGCGCAAGGCTCTATTGCACCGGGCCGGAAGATCACACACTCCTGATCAGCGCTCACCATGCTGTCTGCGATGGGTGGTCCTGGAGCGTGATATGGGTTGAACTGGGCAACCTCTATGCGCACGAACTGGGCCTGGGCCCACCGCTCCCGCCGGCGCCTCGCTATGCGGATTACGCGCAGTGGGAAGCCGACGAGATGACCAGTCCGGGCATGCAGTCCCATGTGGACTACTGGTTGGCGCGCTTCACCGGCGGCAGCGTGCCGATGCTCGAGTTGCCGCTCGATCGGCCGCGCCCGCAAGTGCGTACATTCCGGTCGCGCCGCGTGGACGGACTGCTCGACGCCGAGCTGGTCGACGGGGTTCGCAAGCTGGCCGCCGGATCGGGTGCAAGCCTTTACGCAGCGCTCTTCGGTGCTTTCGCCGGTCTCCTGCATCGCCTGACGGAGCAGGAAGATCTGGTCATCGGCATCGCCGCCGCGGGCCAGGTCGCCAGCGAGATGCCCCGGCTCGTAGGGCACTGCGTCAACCTGCTGCCCCTGCGTGTCTCGGTGAATGCCTCGACAGCCCTGCACGAACTGGTAAGCCAGAGCCGAGGCCTCC
The DNA here is from genome assembly GCF_057656935.1 of Variovorax sp. Soil_C_33. Taxonomy (NCBI): domain Bacteria; kingdom Pseudomonadati; phylum Pseudomonadota; class Betaproteobacteria; order Burkholderiales; family Comamonadaceae; genus Variovorax; species Variovorax sp. Soil_C_33. The sequence continues at coordinate 502,870 of NZ_JBDGJK010000001.1, read as the reverse complement.
TGCTCGATGCTTTCGAGCATCAGAACCTCACTTACGGGACGCTTCTCAAGAAGCTCTTGGTGCCGCGCGACCCGAGTCGTCTGCCTCTGGTCAGCGTGCTCTTCAACGTCGACGCCGGCACCGAGCGGGCGGCTGGTGCGTTCCCCGGCCTGCAGACGCAGTTGCGCAGCATCCCGCGCGCCTACGAGAACTTCGAACTCTTCCTCAACCTCACGCCGGTCGCCGAAGGCATGCAGTGGGAGGTCCAGTACAACGTCGACCTGTTCGACGACGAAACCATGCGCCGCTGGCTAGGTATGTACGAGCGCCTCCTGATGGCCGCGGTGCGCGAGCCCAGCGCCGCGCTCGGCCGCGTCGATCTGCTCACCGCCGCCGAGGAAGCGCGTCTTCTTGCGCTGCAGCCGGCACCGACCCCGCTCTTGAGCAGCGGCCTCATGCATGCAGGTTTCGAAGTGACTGCGGCGGCGCAGCCGGATCGCATGGCGCTTCGGCACGGTGTGCAGCGGCGGACCTACCGTGAACTGGACGAGCGATCGAACCGGCTGGCGCATGCATTGCGCGCTCGTGGAATGGGGCGCGGCGAGCGCGTAGGCCTGTGCCTGGGAAGAAATGCCGACATGGTCGTTGCCGTGCTGGCCGTGCTCAAGTGCGGCGCAGCCTACGTGCCGCTGGACCCCGATTTCCCGAAGGCGCGCCTCGACCATCAGGCAGAGGATGCACGGCTCGGTCTGCTGATCACCGCGTCCGGCATCGCCAACGCGCCCACCGGCTGGTGCAGCGACCCGGACAAGCAGGTGCTCCGGCTGGACGCGGATGCCCGGTGGCTGGAGGCGCCGGCCAGCCCGCTGCCCCCCGGGCCGCAGGACGCGAAGTCCGGCGACATGGCCTTCCTCATCTACACCTCCGGCTCGACCGGCAAGCCGAAGGGCGTGGCCATACCCCATGGTGCCGTTGCCAACCTCCTTGGAAGCATGCGCCACGAGCTCGGCATAGGGCCGGAAGACCGTGTCGCGGCAGTGAGCACGCTGAGCTTCGACATTGCGGTGCTCGAGCTGATCCTTCCGCTCGAGGTCGGCGCGGAAATAGTGCTGGTCGCGCGCGAGTCGGCCATCGACGGCCGGGCGATGCGCGAGCTCATCGATAGCGAGGACGTCACGGTGCTGCAGGGCACGCCGAGCGCGTGGCGGCTGCTGCTGGATGCGCAATGGCAAGGGAAGCCTGGCTTGAAGGCCATGTCCGGGGGCGAGACCCTGTCGCGCGAACTGGCACTGGCATTGAGCTCGCGTTGCGGCGAGCTCTGGAACCTGTATGGGCCCACCGAAACCACCGTCTACTCGACCCTGTGGCGCGTGGACGATGCGCAGGTCGTGCGCGGTGGCGTGCCGATCGGCCGGCCCATCGCGAACACCAGCGTCTGGATCCTTGATGCTCAAGGACAGCGATGCCCCGTCGGCGTGCCGGGCGAAATCTGCATCGGCGGCGCCGGGCTCGCCGTCGGCTACTTCGAGCGTCCTGAACTGACGCAGAAGCTCTTCGTCGCCGACCCGGGGTTCGACGCAGGCGGCCGGCTGTACCGCAGCGGCGATCGGGGCCGCTGGCGCAACGATGGCCTGCTCGAACACCTTGGCCGCCTCGATCACCAGGTCAAGGTGCGCGGCTATCGCATCGAACCCGGCGAGCTAGAGGCGTGCTGCAACGCCGTGCCCGCGGTAGGTGCAAGCCTCGTCGTGGCGCGCGAGGACCAGCCTGGCGACGTGCGTCTGGTCGCCTACCTCGTCGCTGCAGCCGGCGCGCAGATCGATGCCTCGGTCGTGAAAGAGGCGCTGCGTGCGCGCCTTCCGCAGTACATGTTGCCGCAGCACCTTGTCGTGCTCGACGCGTTTCCGCGGCTGCCCAACGGCAAGCCCGACAGAAAGGCGTTGCCCGCACCTGGCGAACTCGGCACTGCGATAGCCGCGCAGCAGCCCATGCACATCGTCGCGCCGCGCGACCGACGTGAGCAGATCGTGCTTCAAGCCATGGAGCAGGTGCTGAGCCTGCCGGGCCTGGACATCCGCGATGACTTCTTCGCCCTTGGCGGCCACTCGCTGCTGGCCTCACGGCTTGCCACCTTGCTGAGCCGGGAGTTCGGCGTGACCGTCCCCCTGCGCACGCTGTTCGCGGCGCCAACCGCGGAGCGCCTGTCGGTGGCCGTGGGCGAGCTGCAGGCGGCCGGCGCCCTTCCCATCGAGCGGATTTCCTGCCGCGCCGAGCGAAGCAGCGCGCCACTTACGCCGATGCAGGAACGCATACTCTTCCTCGAAGAACTGCATCCCGGTCGACCCGTCTACAACACGCCCTCGGCTCACCGACTGACGGGCCGTTTGAACGTCCGAGCCTTTCATGAGGCGCTGCGCGAGATAGTGCGTCGTCAGCCCGCCTTGCGTACCGCGTTCCACAAAGACGCGACGACCGGCGAGTTCGTCGCATCGATCGCTGCCGAGGTGCCGGTCGAGTTGTCGCGAATCGACCTGGGCGGGTTGCCTGCCGACCAGCGCGAGCCGGAGCTGGTCGAGAAGTTGCAGGACGTGGCGGACTGGTTGATCGACATCCATCGTGCGCCGCTCTTCAACGCCGCCCTGATCCGCATCGACGACGACGACCACGTGTTCGTCTTTGTCCCGCATCGCCTGGTATGGGATGGTGGATCGGTCGATCTGCTCATCAGCGAACTGTCCGTCATCTACCAGGCGCAACTGAGCGGGGTGCCGCATGACCTGCCTGAACTGACCGTGACGCACGGCGACTATGCCGAGTGGTACCTGAACTGGCTGGCCTCGACGCAGTTCGAAGACCAGCTGAGCTTCTGGAAGAAGCGCTTTGCCGACGCACCGCCGCCGAAGGCATTGCGCACCGATATGCCGCGGGGAGCGGGCATGACCGGCCAGGGCAGCACGCATTGGATGGCTGTCGATGGCGCGTTGACGCGACAGCTGCGATCGGTCGCGCGCAGCCACGAAGTCACGCTCAACATGCTCGCACTCGGTGTCTACGCTCTTCTGCTGAGCAGCGTCGCCGATGCGCGCTCGCTGGTGGTCGCAACGCCGGTGCGCAGTCGCCAGTTTCCGGAAGTCGAAACGGTGATGGGGCTGTTTGGCAACTTGCTGCCGCTTCCCGTGGAGGTCGATCTTCGGCAGACGCTCGGCGAGTTCGTGCAGTACCTGAAGCACCAACTGGTCTCGGCGATGGACAACCAGCAGGTTCCTTTCGAGCGCTTCGCAGGCGAGCCGGAGTTTTCCGGGCGGGCGAAGGGCGTCGGCCTCTACCAGGTGCTCTTTTCTTTCGAGGACGCGCGCGAGCGGTCGCTTGCCATAGGACCGCTGCGCCATCGCCAGTTGCCGGTCTCGCAGCGCGGGGCCACTGAGGATCTCGGCTTGTGGCTGACCGAGGCGCCTGGCGGCCTCGAGGGGGGACTCACCTACAACGCCGACATCTACCGACGCGAAACCGCCGCGGCCTTGCGCAACCGATACGTCGAGTTGCTGCAGCGCGTGGCTGAGCACCCGAAGGACACCTTGGCGGCCTTGGTCGCGGCCGGCACGTCGCCCGACGCGGTGTACCTTCAGCACTTGTCGCGCAGCCAGACGGCCGAGCCTGCGGCTGGCGCGCGGGAGGAGCGTGCAGCGGGTGTTGCCGCGGAAACTTCGCCCCCCGCGGTGCTCGTCTCCGCGCAACTGCAGCTGGCGCAGATCTGGGCAGACGTGCTCAAGATCAAGCTCTCCGACATCCGGCCCAGCGACAACTTCTTCGATCTCGGTGGCGATTCACTGCTTGCCATGCGCGTGATCCAACTGGCGGAACGCGCCTCGGGCTTCCGTACGGCGCCGCCCAGGTATGTATTCGAGAACCTGGGACAACTTGCGTCCAGGGACGCTGCATCGGCTCTCGGCGAAGCGCGCTCCGGTGGTGGTGGCGCCAGACTCAAGGACGCAGCTGGCCGGACCCTCCTGGGAAGGATGTTCTCCGGCTGGGGCAAGGCCGTCAGAAGCAACAGTTGAGTGCCTCGAAGCGCTGTCCGTGCTGCCCATGCCCTCCATCGACTTCCCGCACCCCTTCGGCTCCTTCGATGAAGGGTTGTCCAACACTTGACTTTGACTTCAACGACATGCCAAGTTTTCTCCGATCTATCGCGGTCACAGTTGACGAACCCGACCCAGGGATCTTTTATTGGGTGTTGCTGGAATCGCGAGCATCCCATCCTGACCAGTTCCGCCTTTTGAACTCGGCTCCTCGCGGGACAGATAGCTACGAACATGCCCTGCAGGAGGGCGTCAACGAGCTGCGCAGACTCTGTCAGGAGCGCGCGAATGGCCCACGTCGCGAGTACCCAGGCGTGGATGAGAATCCGTCGGGGTGGACGCCGATGGCGTGACCCGGGGATCGGCGGCCTATTGATTCGCCTGCAGCACCGCCGCCATCTTCTGGTGGATCAGGTTGATGGCCTTGAGCGGACGAATCATCACCTTGAATTCGACGATCCGACCCTGGTCGTCCCACCGGATCATGTCGACGCCGTTGACGGCGATGCCCTCAATCTCGACCTGGAACTCCAGCACGGCGTCGCGCTCGCCGGCGAGCTCGCGAACGTAGCGGAAGGACGGATTGAAAAACACGTGGAAGGCGGCTGACAGGTAGTGAAGCGTCACGGCCTTCCCGGACTGCGGAGTGTGGACGACCGGGGAATGGAACACGACCTCGTCCGCGAGGAGCGCTCCCAGGCCCTTCGCGTTTCGGGTCCGCACGAGCTCGTGCCAGATGGCAAGCGGGGTAGGTGTCATGGAAATCTCCAGCAGGCATTCTGCGCCTGCGCTTGGGCCCAGTGCACAACGGATCGGCGGGGCCAGCTTCCTTCAGTGATCGGGGAGGGAGTGGGGCGACAGCTGCGAGCGCAACCACGCGGCCAGGTCGGCCATCACCTGCGTGCCCAGTGTCGATACCGCGGTGAAGTGAATGCAGGCGTGGATGGCGCCGGGGTAGTGGCGGTGCTCGGTCGGCACGCCCGCCTGCGCGATGCGCAGCGCCAGCGCATGGCCTTCGTCACGCAGCGGGTCGTGGCCCATGGTGGCCAGCCAGGTGGGCGGCAGCGTGTCCAGGGCCTGCGAGTGCAACAAGGCGAAATCGGAGTGCCGCGCCAGCTCCTGGCGCCCGCCGAGGTAGCAGTCGACAAACCATTGCATGACACCGGTGGTGAGGAATTTGCCCGCGCCGTTCTCGACCATCGAAGGGCTCGGTTCGCTGTAGTGCTGGGCGACGGGATAGATGAGGCCCAGTGCACGCGGCGCGATCGCGCCGGCTGCACGCAGCGCCGCGACGGCGGCGAGCTGCGCGCCCGCGCTGTCGCCGGCCAGCGCGATGCGCGACGGATCGGCACCGAACTCGCGCGCGTGCGCGGCCACCCAGCGCAGCGCACAGGCCACGTCGTCCACCGCCGCCGGAAACGGATGCTCGGGCGCCAGCCGGTAGTCCACCGCCACCACCACGGCGGCCACGCCATGGCACAAGGTGCGGCAAACCTTGTCGTGGGTCTCGAGGTCGCCGATCACGAAGCCGCCACCGTGCACGTAGAGCAGCAAGGGAAGCGGCCCCTTCGCGTCAGGCTGGTAGATACGCAGCGTCAACGGGCTGCAGGGTCCGTCGATGACATGGTCGTTCGCCGACGCGATGGCCGGCGCCGGCAGGCCCAGGCCGGCGGCCAGGTCGCGGTAGATCTGGCGCGCGACCGGCGGCGGCAGCGACTCCAGCGGCGGGTTGCCTTGGGCGGCGGCCTGCGCCAGAAAGCCGGCCAGCGCCGGGTCTAGAGGCGCCGTGCCGAGCACGGTGGGGATGGAGGTGCGGGTCATTGCGGCTCAGATGTAGGTCGATGCCAGTCCGCCGTCGACCGGGATGTTGGCCCCGCTGATCCAGCGCGCCTGGTCGCAGCACAGCCACGCGATCACCGGCGCGATCTCGTCGGCGAAGCCGGGGCGCAGCATGCGGTGCGCATCGGCCCGCACGCGCTCCTGGCCGAGCATGCTCACGAAGTCGCCCAGGATCGGCGTGAACACCGGACCCGGCGCGACGCAGTTCATGCGCACGCCGTGTTCCAGGAACCATTTCTGCGACTGCGTGGCGCTCCAGACGATCAGCGCTTCCTTGAAGTACTGGTAGCAGGTCTCCTGCGGCACGGGGTGGTCGCGCAGCCAGTGGGCGCCGGCCTCGAAGCCTTGCGCGGCGGCCAGGGCTTTGTGCGGCTCCAATCGCTGCGCCCATTCGGCGCCGAGGATGGAGGCCACGTTGACGATGGAACCACCACGCGGGATGCGCGGCAGCGCCTGTTCCGTCAGATGCCGCAGCCCCAGGTAGTTGATGTCGGCAACCAGCTTGACCGGCGCCGTGCCGGGCACACCGGCGATGTTGCACAGCGCGTCGAAGCGCTCGGGCAGCTGGGCCACGGCCGCATCGATGGCGGCGACAGAACTCAGGTCGGCCTTGACGAAGCCGTCGAGCGTGAGGCTGGGGTCGTTGCGGTCGATGCCGAAGACGCGGGCGCCGGCAAAGCGCGCGACGCGCACAAGCTCGGCGCCGATGCCCGACGACACGCCGGTGACGACGATGGTTTTTCCTTGAAGCTGCATGAAATGTCTCCTCGCGGGTTCAGTAGCCAACACTCAGAACGGATAGGGATGCGGCGCCTGCTTGATGGTCAGCCACTGCCACTGGGTGTATTCCTCCCAGTCGGCCGGGCCACCCACGCTGCTGCCGTTGCCGGCGATGCCGGGGCCGCCGAAGGGGTTGACGCACTCGTCGTTGACGGTCTGGTCGTTGATGTGAACCATGCCGGAGTTCAACTGCGCGGCCATCGCCATGGCCCTTCCGATCGAGGGCGAGATCACCGCGGAGGCCAGGCTGCCCTGGTGGTTGTTGGCCAGGGCCACGGCCTCGTCGTCGGTCTTGAAGGTGATGATGTTGGCGACGGGGCCGAACACTTCTTCGTCGTACACGCGCATGCCGGCCTTCACGCCCGCCAGCACCGTGGGCTTGTAGAACAGGCCGTCGCTGCTGCCGCCGGCGAGCAACTGCGCACCGGCCGCGATGCTGTCCTGCACGATGGCGTGCACGCGGTCGCGCTGCCTGGCGTCGATCAGCGGCCCCAGGGCCACCTGGCCGCTGGCGCCGTCGCCCACCGGCAGGTGCTGGGCCTTCGCGACAAGCCGCTCTGTCAAGGCGGCTGCGATGCTCTCGTGCACGATGATGCGATTGGTCGCCATGCAGATCTGGCCCTGATGCAGGTAGGCGCCCCAAGCGGCATTGCTGGCCGCGATGTCGAGGTCGGCGTCCTCCAGGATGATCAGCGAGTTGGCGCCGCCCAGCTCCAGCGTCACCTTCTTCAGATGACGCCCGGCCAATTCGCCGATACGCCGGCCCACGGCGGGCGAGCCGGTGAAAGCGATCATCGGCACGTGCGCATCGGTCACCAGTGCTTCGCCGGCGGCGGCGTCGCCGGGCAGCACCTGCAGCAGGCCGGCGGGCAGGCCTGCCGCTTCGAACACGCGGGCGATCATGAAGCCGCCGCTCACCGGCGTGCGCGAGTCGGGCTTGATCACCACGCCGTTGCCGGCCGCGAGCGCCGGCGCCACGGCGCGAATGGTGAGGATGAGCGGAAAGTTGAAGGGCGAGATCACGCCCACCACGCCACGCGGCACGCGCCGCGCCAGGCTGGTGGTGCCGCTCGCGCTCGGCAGGATCTGGCCCTGCGCCTGCAGAGGCATGGCCGCCGCCAGGTGGCATAGGGTGATGGCCTCGCGCACCTCATGCTGTCCTTTGGGCAGGATGGCGCCGGTCTCTCGGGCGACATAGAGCGCCAGCTCGTCGAAGTGCTGCTGGAACAAGGCCGCGGCCCGCTGGAACACTGCGGCCTTCTCGCGCGGCGCAACCTGCGCCCAGCTTTTCTGCGCTTGCGCCGCGGCGGCCGTGGCCAGCCCCACGTCCCGCGCGTCGGCGATGCCGACGGCCGCCATCACCTGTCCTGTGGCCGGCTCGACGATCTCGCGCGCACCGCCGGCGGACGCGACCCACCCGCCGTTGATGAACACCTTGCCGGTCCAGGCCGTCGCGTCCAGGAACGCCAGCTTCTCCGAAACACCCATGACTCACCCCTTGCGAAAAAGTTGATCGGCTGGCCGCGGGCGGAAATGCCCGCGGCACTGCCTTCCTTTCGCAACGGGCGTACCGGCGGCGCCGCTGCGGAGTGGCCCGACGCCGCTGCGCGACGCTGTTTCATTCGGGGATTAGGGGAATTCCCGGAGGCGCAATGGTTATCTTGAATAACTGGTTTACCCTGATCGGCGCTTTCACCAAATGATCAAAAATCCGTCGCTCGTTTCACCAAATGATGAGCTCCAAATTGACCAAGACCACTGCCTCACCGCGCCCGGAGCGGATCTCGCTGGCCGACGTGGCGCGTGCCACCGGCGCCGCGCTGGGTCGTTTCGACGGCGCCGAAGTGGCGCGTGCGATGAGCCGCTTCGAGGCCTCGCATGTGGGCAGCGACGAGCACCCGACGATTGCCGACATCAGCGAATGCCTGTTCTTTTCGCCCGGTGACGGCCGCATCTGGCTGCAGGATCAGCGCATGGTACTTCTGCACACCGAGGCGCTGGGCTCCCTGCGGCGCGAGCTGATCGACAGCCTGGGCCAGGAGAAGGCCCGCGGTCTGTTCATGCGCGCGGGCTACGTCGGCGGCGCGCGCGACGCGCAGCTGGTGCGCGAGCATTGGCCCGAGGCCGAGCCGGCCGCGGCCGCCATGGCCGGCACCCGCCTGCATGCCCTGGAAGGCCTGGTGAAGGTCGAGCTGGTGCACGCGCGCTATGACCCCGAGACCTCGGACTACGAGGGCGAGTTCGTCTGGCACCACTCGAGCGAAGACGACGAGCACATCGCGGCCTACGGCATCGGCGGCTCACCGGCCTGCTGGATGCAGGTGGGCTATGCCACCGGCTACGTCAGCACGCTGTTCGGGCGCTTGGTCGTGTTCCGCGAAGTCGCCTGCCGCTCGATGGGCGAGAGCCATTGCCGCGTGATCGGAAAATCGGCGGAGCGCTGGGACGATGTGGAAGAAGACATGCGCTACCTGCGCGCGCGCGACTTCGTCGGCGTGTCGCAGTACGGCGGCGCGGCGCCGCGGGCCGCGGAGTTGCCCGCGCCGCCGCGCAAGAGCGACGCGATGGTGGGCGCCTCATCGGCTTTCAACGCGGCCTGCCACCTGCTGCATCGCGTGGCGCCGACCACGGCCACTGTGCTTTTTACCGGTGAGTCCGGCGTCGGCAAGGAAAAGTTCGCCAGCATGTTGCACAACATCAGCCCGCGGCGCGACAAGCCCTTCGTCGCGGTGAATTGCGCGGCCATTCCGGAGACGCTGATCGAGTCCGAGCTGTTCGGCGTGGAGCGCGGCGCCTACACCGGCGCCGGCGCGGCGCGGCCGGGACGCTTCGAGCGCGCCCACGGCGGCACGCTGTTCCTGGACGAGATCGGCACGCTGAGCTACGCGGCCCAGGGCAAGCTGCTGCGCACGCTGCAGGAAGGCGAAGTCGAGCGCGTGGGCGGCACGCGCAGCGTACAGGTGGACACGCGTGTCATCGCGGCCACCAACGTCGACCTGCGCCAGGCCGTGCGCGAGGGCAGGTTTCGCGACGACCTGTTCTTCCGGCTCAATGTCTTTCCCATTCACCTGCCGCCGCTGCGCGAGCGGCGCGATGACGTGCCGCTCCTGATGAGCCATTTCCTGCAGCACTACGGCCGCAAGCACGGCCGGCAGGTCACCGGCTTCACGCAAGCCGCCGTCAAGGCGCTTCTGAACTACGACTACCCCGGCAACATCCGCGAACTGCAAAACCTGATCGAGCGCGCCGTGATCGTCGCCCCCGAAGGCAGCCTGCTCGAAATCCACCACCTGTTCACGAGCGGCGAGACGCTGGACAAGAACGTGCTGTCGGTACGACCGGACGGCCACTTGGCGGGCGCTGGCGCCGCGCCCCCGCTGGCCACGCCTGCACGCCACGCCGTGCCGGACCGCGCCGGCTCCGCTTCATTGGGGCAAGCGGAAGAGGCGCTGATACGCCGTGCGCTGGAACAATGCGGAGGAAACCTCTCCGCGGCAGCGCGTGTGCTGGGCGTCACGCGCCCCCAGCTGGCCTACCGTGCGCGCAAGCGCGGCATCACAAGCTGACGCCCGCTTGCGAGTTCAGCGTGATCCAGAGGGGCTGGAAGTGGCCGGGGTTCCCGGGCATTCGATTGATTCAGCGTGCGAAACATGGCTTTCCTTGTGCAGGGCTACCGCCGACCAAGGGTGATTCCTAGCATTCAAGCCGTTTGCCGGCGGCGAAGCAGCCCATCCGCAGTTGAGGCTCGCCAGCGCATCGATCGGGACGATGGCTGAACTACTACGGCAGCATCGGCACCGACATTCCGGTGCTCAATGGCAACGGGCGGTGGGTGCTGCCGGGTCCCGCAACGTACGCCTGAGCCGCCTCGCCTAGATCTCATGCTGTTGCGCGAAACGCTGCAACACATGGCTTGTCATCCCCTTGGCCAGCTCCTCCTCGCCAAAGAACACCGTGCCCAGAGCGTCTTTGCGCAGGAGTCGCGATTCGTCCTCGCTGTGGGTGCGCACCACGACTTCGATGGATGAGTTGAGCGCGCGTGCCATCTCTGCCATTTGACGCACTCCCAGGGTGTCCGGCGTCGCGATGACCAGCATCGCGGCTTCCGCGATATGCGCTTGGATGAGAACGGCCGGATCGGCTGCATTGCCCGATACGGCGGCGACGCCCTTCTTTCGCAGCGCTTCCACCAGTTCGCGGTTCTGTTCGGCAACGATATAAGGGATGCCGCGCTCGCTCAAGGCGCTGGCTATGCGCTTTCCCACCCTGCCGTACCCCACCAGCACGACCTGCCCTTGGAGAAACTTTCGCTCCGTGCTGATGGGCAACTCGGCGAAGGGGTCCTCCCGACGGTCGAGACGCCGCGCCAGCTCCGAGTGCAGGGGAAGCCATCTGCTGATGGATGCGATGCCGGCGAATACGAAAGGATTGAGTGCGATGGAGACCAGGGCGCCCGCGAGAACCAGACTCATTCCCTCCGCAGGCAACAGGCCGAGCGACATCCCGAGACCCGCCAGGATGAATGAGAACTCGCCGATCTGAGCCAGGCTGGCCGCGACGGTGAGGGCGGTATTGAGCGGATAACGAAGAGCGAGCACCAGCCCCATGGCCGCGATCGGACTGCCGACGACGATCACCGCAACCACCCCCAGGACGCGCAGCGGTTCCTTCACCAGCACCGCCGGCTCGAACAGCATGCCCACGGCGACAAAGAAGAGCACGGCGAACGCATCGCGCAGCGGCAGCGACTCCCGGGCAGCGCGGTGGCTGAACTCCGACTCGCGCATCACCATGCCGGCGAAGAAGGCCCCGATCGCAAATGAAACCCCGAACAGCTCAGCCGCGCCGTAAGCAATGCCGATCGCGGCCGTGACAATCGAAAGCGTGAACAGTTCCCGCGAGCCGGTGCGCGCGACTTGCCACAGCAGCCAAGGCAGCACGCGACGACCGGCAATCAGCATCAGGGCCACGAAGGCCGCGACCTGAAGAAGCGTCTGCCCGATGGTGCGCCACAACGGCGCCGCAGTTTCGAGCGCTGAAGGTGTGCCGCCCAGCATGCTCGCAAGTGGCGGCAGGAGCACCAGGACCACCACCGTCACGAGATCTTCGACCACGAGCCAGCCCACGGCAATGTGCCCGTTCATGGTGTCGAGAATGCGGCGGGCTTCGAGCGCCTTGAGCAACACCACCGTGCTGGCGCACGAGAGCGACAGTCCGAACACAAGCCCGGCGCCGATGCTCCAATCCCACCACCACGCCAGAGCCATGCCCAGGCCAGTGGCCAGGCTCATCTGAACGAGCGCGCCGGGTAGAGCGATGCGCTTTACCGCCAGAAGATCATCAAGAGAGAAATGCAGACCGACGCCGAACATCAGCAGCATCACGCCGATCTCGGACAGTTGGCGGGCAATCGATGCGTCGGCGACAAAGCCAGGCGTTGCCGGGCCGAGGAGAATTCCGGCGAGCAGGTACCCCACCAGCGCCGGAATCTTGATTCGTTCCGCGATGAAGCCAAGTACCAAGGCGAGGCCGAAGCCGGCTGCAATCGTGGTGATCAACGTGACGCTGTGTTCCATTCGGAGCCCATCTGTTCAGTCGCATGGGCAAGCGTACACGCGCGCTCACGTCGCTCCGGAGGGGGGCGTCGCCCGAAACGGCTTGGCGTACCGACCCGCCTCGCGGGCTGGCCTTCAGGGTTTGCCCCAATCACCGGTCCGGCGATTCGGACGGCCTCATCGCTGCGCATCCGGATCGTCGGCAGAGCACCCGACCCAACTTCACTCAACCCCTCATGAAATCAACGACTTAGCGTGCTTTGCGCGCCGCGCGCCGAGTGGCACATCGATTGCTCTGTACCCAGGCCGACCGCGTCGCCCGATGCGGGTCCCGGCCATGACACAGGAGACAAACCGATGAGCACCATGGGTGACCTTGACCCCACGGAAACCGGCGAGTGGATCGACGCGCTTGGCGCGGTTCAACAACACCGCGGCAGCGAGCGCGCGAACTTTCTCTTGAATCGCCTCGTCGACGAGGGCCGCCGCGACGGCGTGTACGTGCCCCGCTCGCTGAACACGGCCTACAAGAACACGATCCCGCCCGAGAAGGAAGAGAAGTCGCCCGGCAACCGCGAGATCGAGCACCGCCTGCGCTCCATCATCCGCTGGAACGCGATGGCGATCATCCTGCGCGCCAACAAGGACTCGTCCGAACTCGGCGGCCACATCGCGAGCTTCCAGTCGGCGGCCACGCTCTACGACATCGGCTTCGGCCATTTCTGGCATGCCGCCACCGACACCCACGGCGGCGACCTGCTCTTCATCCAGGGCCACAGCTCGCCCGGCATCTATGCGCGCGCTTTCCTCGAAGGCCGCCTGAGCGAGCAGCAGCTGCTCAACTACCGCCAGGAGGCCGAGGGCAACGGCATCCCGTCGTACCCGCACCCCTGGCTCATGCCCGACTTCTGGCAGTTCCCCACCGTCTCGATGGGGCTCGGCCCGCTGATGGCGATCTACCAGGCGCGCTTCCTCAAGTACCTGCACGGCCGCGGCCTCGCCGACACCGCGCCGCGCAAGGTCTGGGCCTTCATGGGCGACGGCGAGATGGACGAGCCCGAATCGCTCGGCGCCATCTCGCTCGCGGGCCGCGAGAGCCTGGACAACCTGGTGTTCGTCATCAACTGCAACCTGCAGCGCCTGGACGGGCCGGTGCGCGGCAACGGCAAGATCGTGCAGGAGCTGGAGAGCGTGTTCCGCGGCGCCGGCTGGAACGTCATCAAGGTGCTCTGGGGCAGCGGCTGGGACGCGCTGCTCGCCAAGGACAAGAGCGGCAAGCTGCTCGCGCGCATGGAAGAGTGCGTCGACGGCGAGTACCAGGACTTCAAGAGCAAGAGCGGCGCCTACGTGCGCGAGCATTTCTTCGGCAAGTACGACGAGACGAAGGCCCTGGTCGCCGACATGAGCGACGAGCAGATCTGGGCGCTGACCCGCGGCGGCCACGACCCCGAGAAGGTGTTCGCCGCCTATGCCGCCGCCGTCAAGCACAAGGGCCAGCCCACGCTGATCCTGCCCAAGACGGTGAAGGGCTACGGCATGGGCGAATCGGGCGAGGGCCAGATGATCGCGCACCAGGCCAAGAAGATGACGCAGGACGCGCTGCGCGGCTTCCGCGACCGCTTCCAGATCCCGGTGTCCGATGAAGAGCTGCCCAACGTGCCCTTCATCCGGCTCGCCGAGGACAGCCCCGAGATGAAGTACCTGCGCGAGCGCCGCGCCGCGCTCGGCGGCTACCTGCCGCAGCGCCGCCGCACGTCGACCGCGCTCGAGATTCCGCCGCTGGCCACCTTCGAACGCCTGCTCAAGGACACCGGCGAGCGCGAGATCTCCACCACCATGGCCTTCGTGCAGATGCTCGGCACGCTGGTGCGCGACAAGGCCATCGGCAAGCACGTGGTGCCCATCGTGCCTGACGAGTCGCGCACCTTCGGCATGGAAGGCATGTTCCGCCAGCTCGGCATCTGGTCCTCGCTCGGCCAGCTCTACAAGCCGCAGGACGCCGACCAGCTCATGTACTACCGCGAGTCGAAGGACGGGCAGGTGCTGCAGGAAGGCATCAACGAGGGCGGCGCGATGTCCAGCTGGATCGTCGCGGCCACCTCGTACAGCACGAACAACGTGCCGATGATTCCGTTCTACATCTACTACTCGATGTTCGGCCTGCAGCGCGTGGGCGACCTGGCCTGGCTGGCCGGCGACATGCGTGCGCGCGGCTTCCTGCTCGGCGGCACCGCGGGGCGCACCACGCTCAACGGCGAGGGCCTGCAGCACGAGGACGGCCACAGCCACATCCTGGCCGGCACCATTCCCAACTGCATCTCCTACGACCCGACCTTCGCCTACGAGGTGGTGGCCATCGTGCGCGACGGCATGCGCCGCATGTACGCCGAGCAGGAGGACGTGTACTACTACATCACCCTCATGAACGAGAACTACCCGCACCCCGGCATGCCCGAGGGCAGCGAGGCGGGCATTCTCAAGGGCCTCTACCAGCTCAGCGACGGCGGCAAGACGCCGAAAAAAGGCCACCGCGTGCAGCTCATGGGCAGCGGCACCATCCTGCGCGAGGTGATGTTCGCGGCCGAGCTGCTCCAAAGCGACTTCGGCATCGCGGCGGACGTGTGGAGCGCCACCAGCTACAACGAGCTGCGCCGCGACGGCATGGCCGCCGAGCGCTGGAGCCGGCTGCATCCCACCGAACCGCCGCGCAAGAGCCACGTCGAGCAATGCCTCGAAGGGCACGACGGGCCGGTCATCGCCGCCACCGACTACATGCGCAACTACGCCGACCAGGTGCGCGAGTACGTGCAGGCCGCGGGCCGGCGCTACACCGTGCTCGGCACCGACGGCTTCGGCCGCAGCGACTACCGCCGCAAGCTGCGCAGCTTCTTCGAGGTCGACCGCTGGCACGTGGTGGTGGCCGCGCTCAAGGCGCTGGCCGACGACGGCGTGATCAAGCACACCGTGGTGGCCGAGGCCATCGAGAAATACGGGCTCCAGGCCGAGCGCGCCGCCCCCTGGACCGTCTGAGGCAAGGCAGAGACATGAGCAACGCAATCGACATCAAGGTTCCCGATATCGGCGACTTCAGCGACGTGCCCGTCATCGAGATCTTCGTGAAGCCCGGCGACACGGTGAAGGCCGAAGATCCGCTGGTCTCGCTCGAATCCGACAAGGCCACGATGGACGTGCCCGCCCCGCGCGGCGGCGTGGTCGAGTCCATCGCCGTGAAGCTGGGCGACAAGGTCAGCGAAGGCAGCGTCATCATGAGCTTCAAGGCCGAGGGCGGCGCGCCCGCGCCCGCGCCGGCCGAAGCCGCCAAGCCCAGCGTCAGCGCGGCGCCATCGGCCACCAGCGCCCCGGCCGGCGTGGCCGAGGTGCGCGTGCCCGACATCGGCGACTTCAAGGACGTGCCCGTCATCGAGATCTTCGTGAAGGTCGGCGACACGGTGAAGGCCGAGGACCCGCTGGTCTCGCTCGAATCCGACAAGGCCACGATGGACGTGCCCGCGCCGCTCTCGGGCGTGGTGACGGCCATCGGCATCAAGATCGGCGACAAGGTCAGCCAGGGCTCGGTGATCCTGTCGCTCGCGACGGGCGATGCGCCTGTGGCGAGCGCTGCTGCGCCGGCCCCTGCAGCATCTGCCGCGCCGGCGCAGGCCGCTGCGGCCGCCGGCGGCGCCATCGACGAAGCCGCCTTCGCGCTGGCCTACGCCGGCCCCGCCGTGCGCAAGCTCGCACGCGAACTCGGCGTCGACCTCGGCAAGCTCAAGGGCAGCGGCGAGCACGGCCGCATCGTGCGCGCCGATGTGGAGGCCTTCGCGAAGGGGGGCGGTGCAACTGCGGCGCCGGCCACCGGCAAGGCCGCCGCGGCCCCCGCAGGCGGCGGCGTCGGCGGCATCGACCTGCTGCCCTGGCCCAAGGTCGACTTCGCCAAGTTCGGCCCGACCGAGCGCAAGGAACTGTCGCGCATCAAGAAGATCAGCGCCGCCAACCTGCACCGCAACTGGGTCGTCATTCCGCACGTGACGACGCACGACGAGGCCGACATCACCGAGCTCGAGCCCTTCCGCGTGCAGATGAACAAGGAGCTGGAGAAGTCGGGCGTGAAGATCAGCATGCTGCCCTTCATGATGAAGGCGGCCGTGGCGGCGCTGAAGAAGTTCCCGGAGTTCAACGCCAGCCTCGATGGCGATGCGCTGGTGCTCAAGAACTACTGGCACATCGGCTTCGCCGCCGACACGCCCAACGGCCTGATGGTGCCGGTGATCCGCGACGCCGACCGCAAGACCGTGCCCGAGATCGCGAAGGAGATGGGCGAGCTCGCCAAGCTCGCGCGCGACGGCAAGCTCAAGCCCGACCAGATGTCGGGCGGCACCTTCACCATCAGCTCGCTCGGCGGCATCGGCGGCATCTACTTCACGCCGATCATCAACGCGCCAGAGGTCGCCATCATGGGCGTGTGCAAGAGCTACTGGAAGCAGCACTCTTCCGACGGCAAGACCTACAGCTCGCGCCTCACGCTGCCGCTGTCCCTTTCGTGGGACCACCGCGTGATCGACGGCGCCGCCGCCGCGCGCTTCAACGTCTATTTCGCCAACGTGCTCGCCGACCTGCGGCGCGTGCTGTTCTGAAGGAAGCTCCCAAATGGCACACATGGTGGAAGTCAAGGTCCCCGACATCGGCGAATTCAAGGATGTCGCGGTCATCGAGCTGCTGGTCAAGCCCGGCGAGGTGATCGCGGTCGATACCGGCCTGATCATGGTGGAGTCCGACAAGGCCTCGATGGAGATTCCGTCGAGCCATGCGGGCACGGTGAAGGAGCTGAAGGTCGCGCTCGGCGACAAGGTGAGCGAAGGCTCGGTGATCCTGGTGGTGGAGGCAGCGGTGGGCTCACCCTCACCCCAACCCTCTCCCGCAAGCGGGAGAGGGAGCGAAGGCGCAGCGGCACCTGCGCCCGTGCCGGCGCCCACGGCCGGCAGCTACGCGGGCAAGGCCGACATTGAGTGCGAGGTGCTGGTGCTCGGCGCCGGCCCGGGTGGCTATTCGGCCGCCTTCCGCAGCGCCGACCTCGGCATGAAGACAGTGCTCGTGGAGCGCTACGCCACGCTCGGCGGCGTGTGCCTCAATGTCGGCTGCATCCCGTCGAAGGCGCTGCTGCACACGGCCGGCGTGATGGACGAGGTCAAGCTGCTCGGCAAGCACGGCATCAAGTACAGCGCGCCCGAGATCGACATCGACGGGCTGCGCGGCTTCAAGGACGGCGTGGTCACGAAGCTCACCGGCGGGCTGGCCGGCATGGCGAAGGCGCGCAAGGTCGAGGTCGTCACCGGTGTCGGCAGCTTTCTCGACGCGCACCATGTCGAGGTGGTGGGCGAGGGCGGCGCGAAGAAGGTGGTGAAGTTCGCCAAGGCCATCATCGCCGCGGGATCGCAGGCCGTGAAGCTGCCCTTCATGCCGGAGGACGAGCGCGTCGTCGACTCTACCGGCGCGCTGCTGCTCAAGAGCATTCCGAAGCGCATGCTGGTGGTCGGCGGCGGCATCATCGGGCTCGAGATGGCCACGGTGTACTCGACGCTGGGCACGCGGGTCGACGTGGTCGAGATGCTCGACGGCCTGATGCAGGGCGCCGACCGCGACCTCGTGAAGGTGTGGGAGAAGTTCAACGCGCCGCGCTTCGACCACGTCATGCTCAAGACGAAGACCGTCGGCGCCAAGGCCACCAAGACCGGCATCGAGGTGAGCTTCGAAGGCGAGAAGGCACCGAAGGAGGCCCAGGTCTACGACCTCGTGCTCGTGGCCGTGGGCCGCAGCCCCAACGGCAGGAAGATCGGCGCCGACAAGGCCGGCGTGGCCGTCACCGAGCGCGGCTTCATCGAAGTCGACAAGCAGATGCGCACCAACGTGCCGCACATCTTCGCCATCGGCGACATCGTCGGCCAGCCCATGCTCGCGCACAAGGCCGTGCACGAGGCGCACGTGGCGGCCGAGGCGGCGCACGGCGAAGCGGCGTTCTTCGATGCGCGGCAGATTCCCTCGGTGGCCTACACCGACCCCGAGGTGGCCTGGGCCGGCAAGACCGAGGAGCAGTGCAAGGCCGAGGGCCTGAAGGTCGGCAAGGCCGTGTTCCCCTGGGCCGCATCGGGCCGCGCCATCGCCAACGGGCGCGACGAAGGCTTCACCAAGCTGATCTTCGACGAGGCCACGCACCGCATCGTCGGCGGCGGCATCGTCGGCACGCATGCGGGCGACCTGATCAGCGAGCTGTGCCTGGCGATCGAGATGGGCTGCGAGCCCAGCGACATCGGCAAGACCATCCATCCGCATCCGACGCTGGGCGAATCGATCGGCATGGCGGCCGAGCTGTTCGAGGGCGTCTGCACCGATCTGCCGCCGGTGAAAAAGAAGTAGGACGCTCCCATGCCAGTTCAACTTGCCTTCGAGGCACTCGGCTCGGGGCCTCCCATCGTGATCCTGCACGGCCTGTTCGGCGCCGGCCGCAACTGGACGCAGATCGCCCAGTCGCTGGCCGACGGCTACCGCGTCTACCTGCCCGATGCCCGCAACCACGGCGCTTCGCCGTGGGCCGAGAGCATGTCGTACACCGACATGGCGCTCGACGTGCTGGCTCTCATCGAAAGAGAGCAGCTGGAGCGGCCGTTCGTCGTCGGCCACAGCATGGGCGGCAAGACCGCCATGGCCCTGGCGCTCGGCCACCCCCAAGCCATCGGCGGCGTCGCGGTGATCGACATCGCGCCCGAGTGCTATGCCGACCAGTTCGCCTCGCATGTGTCCGCCATGCGAGGCCTGGACACCGCTGCCGCGGCAAGCCGCCGGCGGATCAGCCAGGCGCTGCTGGACGGTCTGGGAGGCACCGCCCCCGTGGACTTCATGATGCAGAACCTGCGGCGCCAGACCGAGCGTTTCGACTGGCGGCTCAATCTGATGGCGACGGCCTTGTGCATGCCGGACCTCTGCGGGTTCCCGGAACAGTTGCTGCGCGAACGCTACGACGGGCCAGCCCTGTTCTTCGCGGCGGTGGAGTCCGATTACGTGCGGCCCGATTCGCTGCCGCGCATCCAGGCGATGTTCCCCTGCGCGCAGCTGGAGCACATCCCCGAGGCCGGCCACTGGGTGCACGCGGATCAACCGGAAGCGCTGCTGTGCGGCCTGCACGGCTGGCTCGGCGACGCCTGCGCGCTCGCCCCGCGCTGATCGCCGCACCCTGAGTACAGACAGACACACGGAGACAGAACCATGTCCGACAACCTGCGCGAAGCTGCCCTCGACTACCACCGCTTTCCGACGCCCGGCAAGATCTCGGTGAACCCGACCAAGCCGATGGCCACGCAGCGCGATCTCGCGCTCGCCTATTCGCCCGGCGTGGCCGACGCCTGCATGGAGATCGCGCGCGACCCGGCCGAGGCCATGAATCTCACCTCGCGCGCCAACCTGGTGGCGGTCATCACCAACGGCACGGCGGTGCTGGGCCTGGGCAACATCGGCGCGCTGGCCGGCAAGCCGGTGATGGAAGGCAAGGCCTGCCTGTTCAAGAAGTTCGCCGGCATCGATGTCTTCGACATCGAGCTCGACGAGACCGACCCCGATGCGCTGATCGACACCATCGCGCGCATGGAGCCCACCTTCGGCGGCATCAATCTCGAGGACATCAAGGCGCCCGAGTGCTTCTACATCGAGAAGAAGCTGCGCGAGCGCATGAAGATCCCGGTGTTCCACGACGACCAGCACGGCACCGCCATCGTCGCGGCTGCCGCCATCCTCAACGCGCTGCGCCATGTGAACAAGGACATCCGCGAAGTGAAGCTGGTGGCCTCCGGCGCCGGCGCTGCGGCACTGGCCTGCCTCGACCTGATCGTGAGCCTCGGCGTGCCGATGCACAACATCTACGCGTCCGACAGCGCAGGCGTGGTCTACACCGGCCGCAAGGAGCAGATGGACCCGAACAAGGCCCGCTATGCGCAGGACACCTCGGCGCGCAAGCTGGCCGACGTGATCGGCGGCGCCGACATCTTCCTCGGCCTGTCGGCCGGCGGCGTGCTCAAGCCGGAAATGGTGAAGGAGATGGCACGCGATCCGATCATCCTCGCGATGGCCAACCCGACACCGGAGATCCTGCCGGAAGACGCGCTGGCCGCGCGCCCCGACGCCATCCTCGGCACCGGCCGGTCGGACTATCCGAACCAGGTCAACAACGTGCTGTGCTTTCCGTTCATCTTCCGCGGTGCGCTCGACGTCGGTGCGACCACCATCAACGAAGAGATGAAGCTTGCCGCCGTGCGCGCCATCGCGGAGCTTGCGCATGCCGAGATCCCCGAAGTGGTGGCGCAGGCCTACGGCGCGCTCGGCCTGCGCTTCGGCCGCGACTACCTGATCCCCAAGCCCTTCGACCCGCGCCTGATCGAGGCGGTCGCGCCCGCGGTGGCGCAGGCCGCGGTCGACAGCGGCGTGGCGACGCGGCCGATCGCCGACATGAAGGCCTACCGCCAGCGCCTGTCGCAGTTCGTCTACCAGTCGGGCAGCAGCATGCAGCCGCTGTTCGCGGCCGCCAAGCAGTCGCCCAAGCGCGTGGTCTACGCCGAGGGCGAGGACGAGCGCGTGCTGCGCGCCGCGCAGGTGGTGGTGGACGAAGGCCTGGCGCGGCCGCTGCTGCTGGGCCGCCCCGAGGTGATCGCCGAGCGCATCGCGCAGTACGGGCTGCGCCTAGCGCTGGGCAGCGACTGCGAGGCCGTCGACCTGCTCGACCCCGCCGTGCACGGCGACGCCGCCGCGGCCTACTACCAGCTCAAGCGCCGAGACGGCGTCTCGCGCCCGGTGGCGCAGACCGAGATGCGCAGCCGCGGCACGCTGCTCGCGGCGATGCTGGTGCGCCAGGGCCGGGCCGACGCCATGCTGTGCGGCACGCTGGGCGGCTACGGCGACCACCTGCGCCATGTGCGCGACGTGATCGGCCTGCGCCCGGGCACCAAGACCATGGCCGCCATGCAGATGCTGATGCTGCCGGGCCGCCAGCTCTTCATCTGCGACACGCACGTCAACCGCGACCCCGATGCGGCGCAGATCGCCGAGATCGCTTTGCTCGCGGCCGAGGAGGTGCGTCGCTTCGGCGTGACGCCGAGCGTGGCGCTGCTGTCGCACTCGAACTTCGGCGGCTCGGACGCGGCCTCGGCCGTGAAGATGCGCGAGGCGCTCGCGCTCATCAAGGCGAGCGATCCGCAGCTCGCGGTGGAAGGCGAGATGCGCGGCGACGCGGCGCTGTCCAAGTCGATCCTCGACCACGAATTCCCGGACTCGGCGCTGGACGCCGAGGCCAACGTGCTCGTCATGCCCAACGTCGATGCGGCCAACATCTCCTACAACCTGCTGCGCATGGCGGCCGGCAGCGGCATCACGGTAGGCGGCATCCTGCTGGGCGCGGCGCGCTCGGTGCACATCCTCACGCCGTCGTCCACCGTGCGCCGCATCGTCAACATGACGGCGCTGGCGGTGGTCGATGCCAACTCGCACCGCGGCGCGGCCTGACGGCACGGCCATGAACGACATCGTGCTCCATGGCCCGCAGCGCGGCGCCGCCAAGACGCGCCGCATCCCGATCGGCGTGGCCGAGGCCGGCCGGGCCCTGCCCAAGCCCGGCTGGATCCGCGTGCGCGTCTCGCAGAGCGAGAGCTTCCGCGAGGTGAAGCGCACGCTGCGCGAGGCCAGCCTGCACACCGTGTGCGAAGAGGCCTCGTGCCCGAACATCGGCGAATGCTTCGGCAAGGGCACCGCCACCTTCATGGTGCTGGGCGAGCTCTGCACGTGCCGCTGCCCCTTCTGCGACGTGGCCCACGGCCGCCCGCAGCCGCCCGATCCGCAGGAGGCGCAGCACCTGGCCGACACCGTGGCCAGGCTGCGCCTGAAATACGTGGTCATCACCAGCGTCGACCGCGACGACCTGCGCGACGGCGGCGCGGCGCACTTCGCCGCCTGCATCCGCGCGGTGCGCAGGCAGTCGCCCGGCACGCAGATCGAGGTGCTCGTGCCCGACTTCCGCGGCCGCGCCGAGGTTGCGCTCGACATCCTCGCGGCCGACCCGCCGGACGTGATGAACCACAACCTCGAGACCGTGCCGCGCCTGTACCGCCAGGCGCGACCCGGCGCCGACTACATGCACTCGCTTCGGCTGCTCCAGTCGTTCCGCGCGCGCTGCCCCGGCGTGCCCGCCAAGTCGGGCCTGATGCTGGGCCTGGGCGAGACCGACGACGAAGTGCTGGAGGTGATGCGCGACCTGCGCCGCCATGGCGTCGACATGCTCACCGTGGGCCAGTACCTGCAGCCGCGCCCGGGCAACCTGCCGGTTGCGCGCTACGTCGCTCCGGCGCAATTCGAAACCCTTGCGCAGCAGGCGCACGCCATGGGATTTGCCCACGCCGCCTGCGGACCGCTCGTGCGGTCGAGCTACCACGCCGACCGGCAGGCGCATGCCGCCGGCGTCTGAATTTTCTAGGAGACCTTCGTGGACCACCAACCCGTATCCAAGCCCTTCTACAAGTCCCTGTACTTCCAGGTCATCACTGCGATCGTCATTGGCGTTCTGCTGGGCCATTTCTATCCGCAGACCGGTGCTGCCATGAAGCCGCTGGGCGACGGCTTCATCAAGCTCATCAAGATGATCATCGCGCCGATCATCTTCTGCACGGTGGTGGTCGGCATCGCCGGCATGGAGGACATGAAGAAGGTCGGCAAGACCGGCGGCCTGGCGCTCTTGTACTTCGAGATCGTCAGCACCATCGCGCTGGTGGTGGGACTGGTCATCATCAACATCGTGCGGCCCGGCGCCGGCATGAACATCGACGTGAGCCAGCTCGACACCAAGGCGATCGCCGCCTACACGGCGCCCGGACAGATGCAGGGCACGGTCGACTTCCTGCTGCACGTGATCCCGAGCACGGTGGTCGACGCGTTCGCCAAGGGCGAGATCCTGCAGGTGCTGCTGTTCGCCGTGATGTTCGGCTTCGCGCTGCACAAGTTCGGCGGCCGCGGCACGCTGGTGTTCGACTTCATCGAGAAGTTCTCGCACGTCCTGTTCGTCATCGTCGGCTACATCATGAAGGTGGCGCCGATCGGCGCGTTCGGCGCGATGGCGTTCACGATCGGCAAGTACGGCGTCGGCTCGCTGCTGCAGCTCGGCCAGCTGATGGCGACCTTCTACGCTACCTGCCTGCTGTTCATCTTCGTCATCCTCGGCGGCATCGCGCGGGCGCACGGCTTCAGCATCTGGAAGTTCATCAAGTACATCAAGGAAGAGCTGCTGATCGTGCTGGGCACCTCCTCGAGCGAATCGGTGCTGCCGCGCATGATGGCCAAGCTCGAGAACCTGGGCGCCAAGAAGTCGGTGGTCGGCCTGGTCATCCCGACCGGCTACTCGTTCAACCTCGACGGCACCTCGATCTACCTGACGATGGCGGCCGTGTTCATCGCGCAGGCGACCAACACCGACATGAGCGTGACGCAGCAGATCACGCTGCTGCTGGTGCTTCTGCTGACGTCCAAGGGCGCGGCCGGCGTGACCGGCAGCGGCTTCATCGTGCTGGCCGCCACGCTGTCGGCGGTGGGGCACGTGCCGGTGGCCGGCCTGGCGCTGATCCTGGGCATCGACCGCTTCATGTCGGAAGCCCGCGCGCTCACCAACCTGATCGGCAACGGCGTCGCCACGGTCGTGGTCGCCAAGTGGACCAAGGACCTGGACACCGCCCGCATGAAGCGCATCCTGGACAACGAGACGGCGGCCGAGGCCGACGCGCCCGAGGCGGTGCTGGACCAGGTCGAGACCCACATGCCCGTGGCCCAGCCGCGCTGAAGCGATCGCACATGCCGGTACGGAGCCCCCAGCCATGAACAACCCAGTGCAGAAGCACCGAGTCGTCATCGTGGGCGGCGGTGCCGGCGGCCTGGAGCTGGCCACGCGCCTCGGCGATACGCTGGGCAGGCGCGGCATGGCGGACATCACGCTGATCGACAAGCACCGCACCCACGTGTGGAAGCCCAAGCTGCACGAGATCGCCGCGGGCAGCATGGACCTGAGCGCACACGAGGTGGACTACCTTGCGCAGGCGCACTGGCACCGCTTCCGCTTCCGGCTCGGCGAGCTCACCGGCATCGACCGCGAGCGGCGCGAGGTGCATGTGGCGCCCTACATGGACGACGAGGGCCGGCTGGTCACGCCGGCGCGCGCCTTCGGCTACGACACGCTGGTTGTGGCCATCGGCAGCCTCAGCAACGACTTCGGCACGCCCGGCGTGCGCGAGCATGCGCTGCGGCTCGAGTCGAAGGCGGACGCGCAGCGCTTTCACCGGCGCATGGTCAACGCCTGCATCCGAGCGCACGCGCAGACCACGCCGCTCAGACCCGAGCAGCTGCACGTGGCGATCATCGGCGCGGGCGCCACCGGCGTGGAGCTGGCGGCCGAGCTGCATCGCACCACGCGCGAGGTCGTGGCCTACGGGCTCGACCGCGTGGACGCCGAGAAGGACATCCAGGTCAGCGTGATTGAGGCCGCCGACCGCGTCCTGCCCGCGCTGCCGCCGCGCATGTCCGCCGCCACCGAGGCGCTGCTGCGCAAGCTCGGCGTGGACGTGCACACCTCGGCGAGGGTGGCCGAGGTGCTGCCCGAGGGCGTGCGCCTGGCCGACGGCCGCACGCTGCCGGCCGAGCTGGTGGTATGGGCCGCGGGCGTGAAGGCGGCCGATCTCATGAAGGACATCGCGGGACTCGAAACCAACCGCAGCAACCAGCTCGCGGTGCTGCCGACGCTGCAGACCACGCGCGATGCCGACATCTTCGCCATCGGCGACTGCGCGGCCTGCGACTGGCCCGAGGCCAACGACGGCAAGGGCGGCCTGGTGCCGCCGCGCGCGCAGGCGGCGCACCAGCAGGCCTCGCACGTGGCGGCGCAGATCCGCCGGCGCTTGGGCGCAAAGGCGCTCAAGCCCTACCGCTACCGCGACTTCGGCTCGCTGGTGTCGCTCGGCGAGTTCAGCACCGTGGGCAACATGATGGGCGGCCTGATCGGCGGCAGCCTGATGATCGAAGGCCGCTTCGCGCGGCTCATGTACATGTCGCTCTACAAGATGCACGAGCTGGCGCTGCACGGCCTCGTCAAGGTCTCGCTCGACACGCTCGCCCGCCTCATCACGCGGCGCACCGAACCCCACGTCAAGCTGCACTGAGCAGTCACAGCCATGACCCAAGCTTCACCCGATCCCGATGCCACCTCGTGGCTGCAAGCCTGGCAGCAGGGCCTGTCGCAGATCCACCTGCAGTTCGGCGCGCTGATGCGCAATGCGCTGGAGGCGGCACCGTTCGACGCGCGCGGCAAGGCGCAGATGGACTTCGCGCTGCGCCAGGTGGTCGATGCGATGAACCCGGCCAACAGCCTCGCCACCAACCCCGAGGCGATGCGGGCCGCGCTCGACTCCGGCGGCACGAGCCTGCTCGAAGGCGCGCGCCTCTTCCTGGCCGACGTGGCGAAGGGCCGCATCTCGATGTCGGACGACGAGGCCTTCGAGGTCGGCCGCAACGTCGCGACCAGCCCCGGCAGCGTGGTGTTCGAGAACGAGCTGATGCAGCTCGTGCAGTACACGCAGTCCACGGCCAGGGCGCATAAGCGCCCGCTGGTCATCGTGCCGCCGTGCATCAACAAGTTCTACATCCTCGATCTGCAGCCGGGCAACTCGCTGGTGGCCTATGCGGTCGAACAGGGCCACACCGTCTTCCTGGTGTCGTGGCGCAATGTCTCGGCCGCGCAGGGCCATCTGGGCTGGGACGACTACGTCGAGCAAGGCGTGCTGCGTGCGCTCGATGTCGCGCGCAGCATCGCCCGTTCGGACAAGGTCAACACGCTGGGCTTCTGCATCGGCGGTACGCTGCTGGGCAGCGCGCTCGCCGTAGCCGCCGCGCGCGGCGAAACGCCGGCCGCGAGCGTCACGCTGCTGACCGCGATGCTCGATTTCTCGGACACCGGCGAGCTGGGCCTGATGGTGGATGAAGCCATGGTGGTCACGCGCGAAGCCGCCATCGGCCGCGGCGGCCTGCTCAAGGGCCGCGAGCTCGCGACCGTGTTCGCCGCGCTGCGCGCCAACGACCTGATCTGGCCCTACGTGGTCAACGGCTACCTCAAAGGCCGCGCGCCGCCGGCTTTCGACCTGCTGTACTGGAACGGCGACGACACCAACCTGCCGGGGCCGATGTACTGCTGGTACCTGCGCAACACCTACCTGGAGAACAGGCTGCGCGTCCCCGGCGGCACGGTGCAGTGCGGCGTGCCGGTGGACCTGTCGCGCATCGACGCGCCGGCCTTCGTCTACGCCTCGCGCGACGACCACATCGTGCCTTGGAAGACTGCCTATGCCGGCACGCAGCTGCTCGGCGGCGACACGCGCTTCGTGCTCGGCGCCAGCGGCCACATCGCGGGCGTGATCAACCCGCCCGCGAAGAAGAAGCGCAACCACTGGGTCGGCGATCTCGCGGCCGACGCCGGCGCCTGGCTCGACGGCGCGCAGAGCATCGACGGCAGCTGGTGGCCCGCGTGGAGCGACTGGCTCGCCACGCATGCCGGCGCGAAGGTTGCCGCGCGCCGCGCGCTGGGCAGCGCGGATTTTCCGGTCATCGAGCCCGCGCCCGGGCGCTATGTCAAAGCCAAGGCGGCCTGATCCGGCCGCCGTCATTCCCTTCGCATCAACCCTCAAGGAGACTCTCATGTCAGACGATATCGTGATCGTGGCCGCGCAGCGCACGGCGGTCGGCAAGTTCGGCGGCGCGCTCGCCGGCACGGCCGCGCCCGAGCTGGGCGCGCACGTGGTGAAGGGCCTGCTCGCCAAGACCGGCGTGCCGGGCGATGCGGTGTCCGAGGTGATCATGGGCCAGGTGCTCGCGGCCGGCGCGGGCCAGAACCCGGCGCGGCAGACGGTCATCAAGGCGGGGCTGCCGATCGGCGTGCCGGGCTTCACCATCAACAAGGTCTGCGGCTCGGGCCTGAAGGCCGTGATGCTGGCGGCGCAGGCCGTGAAGTGCGGCGATGCCGAGATCGTGGTGGCCGGCGGCCAGGAGAACATGAGCGCCGCACCGCACGTGCTGCCCAGTTCGCGCAACGGCCAGCGCATGGGCGACTGGAAGCTGGTCGACACCATGATCGTGGACGGCCTGTGGGACGTCTACAACCAGTACCACATGGGCACCACGGCAGAGAATGTGGCGAAGAAGTACGGCATCACGCGCGAGATGCAGGACGCGCTGGCGCTGGCCTCGCAGCAGAAGGCCGTGGCCGCGCAGGACGCGGGGCGCTTCGACGACGAGATCCTGCCCTTCAGCATTGCGCAGAAGAAGGGCGACGCGATCGACTTCGCGGCCGACGAGTTCGTGAACCGAAAGACCAACGCCGACGCGCTCGCCGGCCTGCGCCCGGCCTTCGACAAGACCGGCTCGGTGACGGCCGGCAATGCCTCGGGCCTGAACGACGGCGCGGCCGCGGTGCTGGTGATGTCGGCCTCGCGCGCCGCCGCGCTCGGCCTGCAGCCGCTGGCCGTGATCCGCGCCTATGCGAGCGCGGGGCTGGACCCGTCGCTGATGGGCATGGGCCCGGTGCCCGCTTCGCAGCTGGCGCTGAAGAAGGCCGGCTGGAAGGCGCAGGACCTCGACCTGATGGAGATCAACGAAGCCTTCGCGGCGCAGGCCTGCGCGGTCAACCGCGAGATGGATTGGGACGCCAGCCGCATCAATGTCAACGGCGGCGCCATCGCCATCGGCCACCCGATCGGCGCCTCGGGCTGCCGCGTGCTGGTGACGCTGCTGCACGAGATGCGCCGCCGCGGCGCCAACAAGGGCCTGGCCTCGCTGTGCATCGGCGGCGGCATGGGCGTGGCGCTGGCCGTCGAGCGGGCCTGAACTATTTTCTTTGTCACACAACGCACCAAGGAGAAAGCAGATGAGCGAGAAGAAGCAGCAGCAAGTGGTCCTGGTCACCGGCGGCATGGGCGGCCTGGGCGAGACGATCTCCACCAAGATGGTCGATGCGGGCTACAAGCTCGCGGTGACCTATTCGCCGGGCAACAAGTCGCACGCCGAATGGGTGGCGCAGATGGCGCAGCGCGGCTATAAAATCCTGGCCGTGCCCTGCGACGTGGCGGACTACGATTCGTGCGCGCGCGCGGTGTCCGAAGTGCAGGAGCGGCTGGGCCCGGTCGACGTGCTGGTCAACAACGCCGGCATCACGCGCGACATGACCTTCAAGAAGATGGACCGCGTCAACTGGGACGCGGTACTGCGCACCAACCTCGACAGCCTGTTCAACATGAGCAAGCAGGTGGCCGACGGCATGGTGGACCGCGGCTGGGGCCGCATCATCAACGTGTCGTCGGTGAACGGCTCGAAGGGCGCGTTCGGCCAGACCAACTACTCGGCCGCCAAGGCCGGCGTGCACGGCTTCACCAAGGCGCTGGCGCTCGAGGTGGCGAAGAAGGGCGTCACCGTGAACACCATCTCGCCGGGCTACATCGGCACCAAGATGGTCACGGCCATTCCGAAGGAAGTGCTCGACAGCAAGATCCTGCCGCACATCCCGGTGGGCCGGCTCGGCAAGCCCGAGGAAGTGGCGGGCCTGATCATCTACCTCGCCTCGGAAGAGGCGGCGTTCGTGACCGGCGCCAACATCGCCATCAATGGCGGCCAGCACATGCAATGAACGGACGACCATGATCCTCAAACACGGCATCGATCAGGTCGCACTGATCAAGAAGTTCACCGAAGCCTCCGCCAAGCAGGGCGAGACCGTCCGCAAGGCAGTGCACGAAGCCACGCTCAAGGCGCTGCAGGGCCGCGAGCTCACGCTGGCGAACATCCGGCAGGTGCTGGGCACGGTCACCAAGACGGCCTCGGCCGGCGCGGCCGGCAGCAAGCTGCCCGCGCCCGATGTGGAAGGCCTGCTCGGCAAGGTCTTTGCCGGCATGGACGGCGCGCTCGAGCAGGCCGTGCTGGCCAATCAACGCGCGCTGCAACAGCTGGTCGACCAGGGCGTGAGCCTGCGCGAGACGCAGCTCAAGAAGGCGCTCGCCGACATCGAGAAGATGGAGGAGACGCTGTTCGCCAGCGTGCGCAAGGCGGCGCCGGCCGACGGTCCGTGGAGCAGCGTCTTCCAGGCGATGCAGGGCAAGGGCACCGGCACCGGCGCGCGCGCCACGGCGGCGCTCGAGCAGCTCATGGAAGACGCGCAGAAGAGCCTGCGCGACGGCCGCGCGATGGGCCTGCGCGCCTCGCAGGCGCTGATCGAAAGCTACTCCACGCTGGTGAGCGGCGTGCTCATCGGCATGTCGGAAGCCTTGAAGCGGGGCGGGGCGGCGGCAAAGCGATGACCCAGTCCGGCGGCGGCCGCACCGCCGCCGGCCCGAAAGGAACCCGATGGACGCCCTGATCCTCGCCCGCATGCAGTTCGCGGCCAACATCACCTTCCACATCCTGTTCCCCACGATCAGCATCGCACTGGGCTGGCTGCTGCTGTTCCTGCGCTGGCGCTGGCTGCGCACGCGCGGCGGCGGCGATGCGCGGCTGGCGCAGGGCTGGCTCGATGCCTACCGCTTCTGGACCAAGGTGTTCGCGCTGACCTTCGCGCTCGGCGTGGTCAGCGGCATCACGATGAGCTTCCAGTTCGGCACCAACTGGCCGGGCTTCATGGAGCGCGTCGGCAATGTGGCGGGGCCGCTGCTGGGCTACGAGGTGCTCACCGCCTTCTTCCTCGAGGCGGGCTTTCTGGGCGTGATGCTGTTCGGCCATGGCAAGGTCAGCGAGCGGGTGCACCTGCTGTCGACCTTCATGGTGGCTTTCGGCACCACGCTGTCGGCCTTCTGGATTCTTGCGCTCAACTCGTGGATGCAGACGCCCGCGGGCCACGAGATCGTGAACGGCGAATTCCATGTCGCGAGCTGGCCGGCGGTGGTGTTCAACCCGTCGTTCCCGTACCGCTTCGTGCACATGCTGCTGGCCTCGGCGCTGACCTGCGCGTTCCTGCTGATCGGCCTGTCTGCCTGGCAGGTGCTGCGCGGCGCGGGGCAGCGCAGCGCGGCGCGCGTGATGCGGGTGGGGCTCACGCTGGCGGCGGTGCTGATTCCGGTGCAGATCGTCGTGGGCGACATACACGGCCTCAACACGCTCAAGCACCAGCCCGCCAAGATCGCTGCCATGGAGGGCGTGTGGGAGACCGGGCGCGGCGTGCCGCTGCTGCTGTTCGCGATTCCCGACGCCGAGGCGCGCAGGAACCGCTTCGAGATCGCGGTGCCGAAGGGCGCGAGCCTGATCCTCACGCACGAGGCCGACGGCGAGATCCGCGGCCTGAACGACTTTCCCGGCGCGCATCCGCCGCCGCTGCCGATGTTCTTCGCCTTCCGCATCATGGTCGGCATGGGCGTGCTGATGCTCGCGACCAGCTGGCTCGGCTGGTGGCTGTACCGACGCGCACGCTGGCAGCCGGCGCTGCTGCCGCGCGCGCTGCTGTGGCTGTTCGCGGGCATGACCTTCTCGGGCTGGGTCGCGACGGTGGCGGGCTGGTACGTCACCGAGATCGGCCGCCAGCCCTACATCGTCTACGGGCTGGTGCGCACGGCCGACGTGGTGGCGAAGGTGCCGCCCGCGATGATCGGGGTCACGCTCGCACTCTACATCGCGTTGTACCTCGCGCTCATCGTGGCGTACGTCGCGGTGCTCAAGTACATGGCCGAGAAGCCCGACGAGGTGCTGGCGACCGAGGCCGCCGAGCGGGCCGCGACGCCGCCGGGCGCCATCACTGCGCCGATGGCCGAAGGAGTTCGAGCATGAGCTTCGATGCCGCGTTGCCGGTGATCTTCATGGTGCTGATGGGCGCGTCGATGCTGGTCTACGTGGTCAGCGACGGCTACGACCTCGGCGTGGGCATGCTCATGCACCGCGCCACCGACGCCGAGAAGGACGTGATGGTCGCCTCCATCGGCCCGTTCTGGGATGCCAACGAGACCTGGCTGGTGCTGGGCGTGGGCATCCTGCTGGTCGCCTTCCCGAAGGCGCACGGCCTGGTGCTGGGCGAGCTCTACCTGCCGGTGGCGCTGATGCTCGTCGGCCTCACCTTGCGCGGCGTGGCCTTCGACTTCCGGGTGAAGGCGCGCGACAGCCACAAGCGCACTTGGGACCGCCTCTTCTTCGCGGGCTCCACCCTGGCCTCGGTGGCGCAGGGCTGGATGCTCGGGCGCTACATCAGCGGCTTCGGCACCGGCTGGAACTACCCGGTGTTCGCCGCCGCCATCGCGGTGGCGCTGCCGATGGCCTACGTGCTGATGGGCGCGGCCTGGCTCATCATGAAGACCGAGGGTGCGCTGCAGGAGCGCGCCGTGCAATGGGCACGCACCGCCTGGGCGCCGATGGTCGGCGGCATGCTGCTGATTTCGATGGCCACGCCCTGGATCAGCCCCGAGGTGCGCGAGCGCTGGTTCGCGCTGCCCGAGATCCTGGCGCTGGCCGCCATTCCGCTCATGACCGGCGCGGCGCTGCTCGCGGTGCGCGGCCTGCTGAACACGCGCATGGTGCGCGGGCCGGTGTGCTGGCTGCCCTTCGTGCTGCTCGTCATGGTGTTCGCGCTCGGCTTCCTGGGGCTGGCCTACAGCATCTATCCCTACGTGGTGATCGGCCAGCTCACGATCTGGCAGGCGGCGAGCAGCGCACCGGCGCTCAAGGTGATCCTGCTGGGCGTGTGCATCTCGGTGCCGGCCATCGTGGGCTACACCGTGTTCTCCTATCGGGTCTTCCGCGGCAAGACCGGCGAACTGCGCTATGCCTGAGCAGACATTGGGCCTGGTTGAAACCATCCGTGACGCCCGCCACCGGGCAGCCACTGATGCGGCCCGCCCGGCCTTGTGCAATAACGGGCTCATGATTTCACGGGAGCCGGCCCGGCGCTTCGATTCGCCTTCAGACACTCAAAGACGCTGGCGCGGCCTGCCGCGCTGGTGTGGCGCGCTGGCACTGGTGGCCCTGGCCGCCGTCGCGGGCCATCACCTCGCCATGCAGAACGGCCTGGCGCGGCTGCGCGAGGCGGCCGACCACCGGCTCGACATGCTCGCGACCGGGCTCGATGCCGACCTGGCCCGTTTCGAGTATCTGCCCGCGCTGCTGGAGATGACGCCCATCGTTCCGGCGCTGCTCGGCACGCCGTCGGATTCGAGGCTGCGCGACGCGGTCAACCGCTACCTCGACGGCGTCAATGCGACCGCGGGCGCGGAGATGCTCTATGTGCTCGACGCGGGCGGCACTTCGCTGGCGGCCTCCGACTGGGACCGGCCCGGCACCACCGTCGGCCAGGACCTGTCGTTCCGGCCCTACGTGATCGATGCGCTGGGGCAGGGCAGGGGCCGCTTCTACGGCGTCGGCATCACCAGCCGCAAGCCGGGCTACTACCTCTCGTACGCCTTGCGCCACGACCAGCCCGCGCGCGGCGTGGTGGCCGTCAAGGTCAATCTCGAGGAGTCCGAGCGCGCCTGGCGCATGCTGCCGGGCAACGTGGCCCTGATCGACCAGCGCGGCGTGGTGATCCTCGCCACCCGCGAGGACCTGAAGTTCCGGCCGCTGTGGCCGCTCGACGCGTCGCAGCGCGCCGAGGTGCAGCGCTCGCGCCCCTACGGCGAGGCCGGCCTGCAGCCGCTGCAGTGGACGCAGAAGGAGGCGCTGGCGCGCAACGTGCAGATCATCGCGCTCGACGGCGTCGATCAACTCGCTTCGACGCGCGCGCTGCGCGGGGCGCCGTGGCAGCTGGTGGTGCTCGACGATCTGGCGCCGGTGCGCGTGGGTGCGCGCAACGCCGCCATCACGGCGAGCCTGGCCATGGCGGTGCTGCTGCTGATCGCCGTCACGCTGTGGCAGCGCCGCCGCGCCGTGCGGCAGAAGCTGGCCAACCAGGCCGCGCTGCAGGCGGCGCACGACTCCCTCGAATCGACCGTGGTCGCGCGCACCGCGCAGTTGCGCGCGGCCCAGGGCGAGCTGGTGCATGCCGGCAAGATGGCGGCGCTGGGACAGATGTCGGCCGGCGTGGTGCACGAGCTGAACCAGCCGCTCACGGCGATGCGCACCCTCTCGGAAAGCGCCGCCATCCTGCTCGACAAGAGTCGCTTCGACGACGTGCGCGGCAACCTGCAGCGCATTCGCGGCATGGTCGATCGCCTGGCGCGCCTGACCTCGCAGCTCAAGACCTTCGCGCACAAGAGCGAGCTGCCGCTCGCGCCGGTGCCGATGGCGCAGGCCGCCGCCGACGCGCAGCTCATCGTCGCCGAAGCCTCGAAGAAGAACGGCATCGCCATCGAGGTCGATGTGCAGCCCGCGAGCCTGAGCGTCATGGCCGAGGAGGCCGCACTGGGCAGCGTGCTCGTCAACCTGATGCGCAACGCCATCGACGCCATGCAGGCATCGCCGCGGCGCACGCTGCGCCTGCACGCACGGCCGCAGGAGGGCCGCGTGATCCTGCGCGTGAGCGACACCGGGCCGGGCATTCCGCCCGACATCCTGCCGCGCCTGTTCGAGCCCTTCGTCACCAGCAAGCCGGCGGGCACCGGGCTGGGCCTGGGCCTCGTGATCTCGGCACAATTGGTGCGGGCCATGGACGGCACGCTGCGTGCCGCCAATCTGCCGGACGGCGGCGCCTGCTTCGTCGTCGACCTGCCGGCCGCGATCCGCACCATCCTTACCCCCACTGCACAGGAGTGATCAACAAGTGAGCGAAGCCCCTGCCATCCGGGTGCTGCTGGTCGAGGACGACGAAGACGTCCGGCTCAGCACGACCCAGGTGCTGACCCTGGCCGGGTTCGAGGTCGAATCCTTCGCGAGCGCCGAACGCGCGCGCGCGCAGATCAGCTTCGGCGTGCCTGCCATCGTGGTCTGCGACGTGCGCCTGCCGGGCCTGAGCGGCACCGAGTGGCTGCTAGAACTCCGCAATGCCGACGCCGAGCTGCCCGTCATCCTGGTCACCGGCCACGGCCATATCGCGATGGCGGTGGAAGCCATGCGCGAGGGCGCCTACGACTTCATCGAGAAGCCTTTCGGCTCCGAGCGGCTGGTGGCGATCGTGCGCCACGCCATCGAGCGCCGGCAGCTCACGCTGCAGGTGCGCGCGCTGCGCGATGCGCTGGAGAACTGGCACGGCATCCAGGCGGTGCTGATCGGCCGCTCGGCGCAGATGCAGCAGGTGCGCCGCACCGTGATGACCCTGGCCGAAACCTCGGCCGACGTGCTGATCTATGGCGAGACCGGTACCGGCAAGGAGCTCGTCGCGCGCTGTCTGCACGAGCACAGCGAACGCCGCCGCCAGCATTTCGTGCCGCTCAACTGCGGCGGCCTGCCCGAGGCGCTGGCCGAGAGCGAGTTGTTCGGCCACGAGGCCGGCGCCTTCACCAGCGCCAACCGCGTGCGCGTGGGCAAGTTCGAATACGCCAACGGCGGCACGCTTTTTCTCGACGAGATCGAGAGCATGCCGATGGCGGTGCAGATCAAGCTGCTGCGTGCGTTGCAGGAGCGTTCGATCGAGCGCATCGGCTCCAACAAGGCCATTCCCTTCGACTGCCGCGTGGTGGCCGCGAGCAAGGACGACCTCAAGGACATGAGCGACCGGCAGAAGTTCAGGGCCGACCTGTACTACCGGCTCGGCGTCGCCTTCATCGAGCTGCCGCCGCTGCGAGAACGGCGCGAGGACATCCCTCTGCTGTTCGAGCATTTCACGCTGCTGGCAGCCGCGCGCTATCAGCGCGTCGCGCCGATCCTGAGCGGTGCGCAGGTCGCCGACCTGATGGCCTACGCCTGGCCCGGCAACGTGCGCGAGCTGCGCAACGTGGCCGACCGCTTCGTCCTCGGGCTGCTGGGCGAGCGCCTGACGCAGGTGCGCGGCAGCGCCGAAGGCATGCCGGCCTTGCCGCGCGGGCTGCCGCAGCAGGTCGAGTCCTTCGAGCGGGCGGTGATCGTCGAGGCGCTGCGCAAGCACCAGGGCGACCAGCCGGCCACCGCCAGCGCACTGGCGATCGCGCGGCAGACGCTGCACGACAAGCTGCGCAAGCTCGGCATCACGGCGGAAGAATTCAAGTCCTAGTCCCTGGCGCGGAGGCCCCGGCTCGTCGATGAGCGGGCCCAATGAGTTCATTTGCTTTCCTCGTTGGACGCGTGGCATTCGAAGAGCTCCAATTCGTGGACTACCACGAACACAACGGAGACTCTTCATGCTTCACATGTCCGTAAAGATCGCCGCCGCGGCCTGCGCGCTCGTGGTTGGATGCGGGGCCATCGGGGCCGCCGCCGCGGCCTCGATCGGCGGGCCCCTGAACCTGGCAGACGAGGGAATGTTCTTCGTCAACGGGAAGCCCGTGACTTCCAGGCATCCGGGGATTTCGCCTGCGGGTCCGGTTCGCCCGGGGACGGTGGCCGTCAACCAGATGTACGTGCACTACCGCATCCCCGCAAGCAGAAGCAGCGCCGTCCCCATCGTGCTGGTGCACGGCGGCGGGCTGACCGGCATGAGCTACGAGACCACGCCCGACGGGCGGGAGGGATGGGCCACCTACCTCGTGCGCAAGGGGCATGCCGTCTACGTCGTCGACACGCCCGGGCGTGGACGCTCCGGCTTCAACGCGACAGCCATCAACGAAGCCAAGGCCGCAGAGAGCGTCTCCGGGCTGCCGGCCAGCGTGTTGATGGTGACTGCCGAACTTGCCTGGCCGCTCTTTCGCTTCGGGCCTTCGCACGGGACCGCGTACCCCGACACCCAGTTTCCGGTCGAGGCATTCACCGGATTCGCTTCGCAGGGCGTGCCCTTCGCCGAGGCCATGCTCGAGGGAGGCGGCATGGCCACGGCCCCGCAGGCGCTCGCGGCGCTGCTTGACGATATCGGGCCCGCGATCGTCGTCGTGCACTCGCTGGCGGGGCCCTTCGCCGATGCCTTGGTCGGCCTGCGTCCGGCCCTGGTCAAGGCGGTCGTCAACATCGAGGGTGCGCAGTCGGTCGTTCCCACCGAGGCGCAGATCGCGGCTTACAGGGGTGTCCCCCTGCTGGAACTGTTCGGCGACCATCTCGACGCGCCCGTGTTCACCGGCCAGCCCCGCTACGAGGCGCGCAAGGCCGTGGTCGAGCGGATCAACCGCATCGAGGCAGGCAGGGCGAGCCTGGTGCGGCTTCCCGACGTGGGCATCAAAGGCAACTCGCACATGATGATGCAGGACAAGAACAACCTGGAGGTGGCCGACTTCATCCTGGGCTGGATCGCGGACAAGGTGCGCTGAGTCAGACCGCCTTGCTTCGAACCCGCTTGGCCGATGTCGCTTGCTGCGCCGCCCGCGGCGCGACGATGAAGTCGACGAAGCCTTGCGCCGCGTGGGAGAGCGAAACGCCCGCGCGACGCACGAGCGAGACCTCGCGGTCGATCGAGGGGTTCTCGATGCGGCGCCAGCCGATCCGCGCCGGATCCGTCAGCTTCACCGCATAGCCAGGAAGGATCGCGACGCCGAGCCCGGCGTCCACCATCCCGATGAGCGAGCCCGCATAGTTGGCCTCCCTTGCGGGCTTCAGCATCAGGCCGGCAGCTGCGAAGCCGGCTTCGGTGAGGTCGCGAAACACGCTGCCGCGGCTCAATGCGAGCACCGGCTCCTGCGCGATGTCCGTCCAGGTCAGTTGCTGCAGGCGGCTGAACGCATGCCCCGCCGGGAATGCGGCCGCCATGGCTTCCGAGAACAGCAGCGTGCGCTGGATGTCGGCTTCATCCGATGCGAAGGTGCCGATGCCGACGTCGGCCGCACCGCCGCGCACCAGCGGCAACACCTGATTGGGCAGCGTGTCCTGCAGCACGACCTCGATGCCGGGGTACTTCGCGCCGAAGGCAGCGAGGATCGGCGGGAGATAGGTGCCGGACAGGATCAGCGGCGCCGCCACCACCACGCGGCCACGTTCTCTGGCAACCAGCTTGTCCACATCCGCGATCGCCGATTCGAGCTCGGCGAGGACTCGCTCCGCGCGCGGGAAGAACTCGCTGCCCGCCGCCGTCAGGGCCACCGCTCGGGTGGTGCGGTCGAACAGCCGGCTGTCGATGGCGCCTTCGAGTTCGCGCACCAGCAGGCTCAAGGCCGATTGCGTGAGGTGCATGGCCTGCGCGGCCCGGGTGAAGCTGCCGAGCCGCGCGACCAGCACGAAAGCGCGGAGCTGGCGAAGGGTCACATTCATGAGCGGAGCCAATCATTCGATTGGAAAGTCTCGATTGAATCACAGCCATGCGCGTCTTCTAATCACTCTCATGCAAGCCGATGCCCTCCAAAGAAAGACAGAGACATGAAACGCCGTGAACTCCTCGCTTCCGTGCCGGCGCTCGCCTCCGCCTTGCCGTCATGGAGCGCAGCGCAGCCCGTCTATCCGAGCGCGCCGGTCAAGGTGCTGGTGGGTTTCCCGCCCGGCACAGCAACGGACGTGGCGGTGCGCGCCGTCGTGGAGCAGATGTCCAGGCGCCTGGGCCAGCCCTTCATCGTGGACAACAAGCCCGGCGCCGGCAGCAACATCGCCGCCAAGGCGGTGGCCACGGCGCAGCCCGACGGCTACACCGTCTTCGCGATCACGATCGCCAACATCGTCAACGCCGCGTTCCCAGGCGCCAATGCGGTCGATCCGCTGAAAGACTTCAAGCCGATCACGCTGATCGGGAACGTTCCCAATGTGCTGGTGGTTCATCCCTCGCTGAAGGTCGCGACCGTGGCCGAGCTCATCGCGCTCGCGAAGGCCAAGCCGGGCTCTCTGGCCTATGCATCATCCGGCGTCGGCACCTCGCCCCACCTGTCTGGCGAACTGTTCGCACTGATGGCCGGCGTCAAGATGGTCCACGTTCCGTACCGGGGAAGCACGCCCGCGGTGACCGACTTGCTCGGCGGGCAGGTGCAGCTCATGTTCTCGCCGGCATCGACCGTGCTGCCGCACGTGCGCGCGAACAAGCTGGTGGCGCTGGCCGTCACCAGCCCTCGCAGGACGGCGAGCGCTCCGGATCTGCACACGCTCGACGAGCTGGGCTTGAAGGGATTCGACACCTCGGTGTGGATGGGGCTGGTGGCCCCGGACCAGACGCCATCCAGCGTCATCGGCAAGCTGCGCACGACGGCCCACGCGGCGCTCGATTCGAGCGAGATCCAGGCGATCTACAAGGCGCAGGCCATCGACGTTCTCAAGACCAGCGACGAAGCGCTGTCCCGCTTCCTGCAGAGCGAGGGCGCGCGGTGGTCGAAGTTCATTCAGCAGACGGGCATCAAGCCCGAGTGAGAGAAGCATCTTCTTCAGAAGGAAAATCGAAATGTCCAAACTGCGCGCTACCGAGTGCCGCGAATTCATCGCTGCGGTCACCGAGAAGGCTACCGAGATGGGGGTGCCCGTCTCCATCGCCATCGTCGGACCCGAAGGCCACCTGATCGCGCTCGAGCGCATGGATGACGCGGGCTTCATCACTCCGGACACGGCGCGCGCCAAGGCGTTCACCGTGGCCGCTTTCCGCTCGATGAGCCCGCGTTTCAGCGACGGCCTGGTCATTCAGCAATGGTTCAAGGAGCGCAACCCGCAGATGCTGGTCAACGCATCGGTCTTCACCAATGGCCAGGTGGTCGCCTCCGGCGGCTGTGCGCCCGTGTTCAAGGGCAACGAGATGGTCGGCGCCTACGGCATCAGCGGTGCGACGGGCGACCAGGACGAGGAGATCGGCCAGCACGCCCGCGCGAAGGTGGGTTGGGCGCATATGCCGGCCGACGACACCACGCCCGAAAGCGTGAAGAAGCACGTGAACGAGATCTACAGCAAGGTCGGCCTGAAGGACCGCGCCCTCTGAGCACCGTGCCCGGCGCCTGAGCCTGCCCGGCATCCCCATTCGAGAATTTCAATCTGCCCGCCGCGCGCGGGCAATGGAGAACCCATGCCTTCTCAACCCGCCGTGCTGGCTGAAGCAGCCGACGCCCTATGGAACGCCGCCAGGACCGGCGACTGCATTCAGCCGTTGCGAGTGAGCTATCCCGAGCTGGATGCGGCCGATGCATACGCCATCCAGCGGATGAACACCGAGCGCAGGCTTGCCGAAGGCCGTCGCGTGGTCGGATGCAAGATCGGGCTGACGGCACGCGCCGTCCAGGCGCAGCTCGGCGTCGATCAGCCCGATTTCGGCGTGCTCTTTGACGACATGAGCTTCGGCGACGCAGAGCCGATTCCCATGCAGAAGCTCCAGCAGCCGAAGGTCGAGGCAGAGATCGCGTTCGTGCTGGGCCGGGACCTCGACATGGGCAAGCCCGGGCACGCGGACGTGATCAAGGCAGTGGACCACGTCCTTCCGGCGATCGAAATCGTGGGCAGCCGCATCGCGGGCTGGGACATCCGCTTCGTCGACACGGTCGCGGACAACGCATCGTCCGGCGCTTTCGTCCTGGGCGCAACGCCGCGGCTTCTCAGGGAACTGGACCTCCGGTTGTGCGGCATGGTCATGAACCGCCGCGGCGAGCCGGTGTCGGCCGGCGCGGGTGCGGCCTGCCTGGGCAACCCGATCAATGCGGTGGTCTGGCTGGCCCGCACCATGGCCGCGCTCGGCCAGCCGCTGCGCGCCGGCGACCTGGTGCTGTCGGGCGCCCTCGGCCCGATGGTGCCGGTCGCACCCGGCGACGTGTTCGAAACCCGCATCAACGGCCTCGGAGGCGTCAAGGCCGTCTTCGAAGCCGCTGCTGCCACGAAGGAATCCAGATGAGCCAGACACTCGAATTCGCGCAACTGCTGGACGATGCGGCCCGTCAGGCCAAGTCCCTGCCGCAGATCGACCCGAAGGGGGAGCTCTCGCTGGTCGATGCCTATGCGATCCAGTCCGCATCCATCCAGTGGCGCGTTGCGCGCGGCGAGCGCCGGGTCGGCGTGAAGATGGGCTTCACCAGTCGCGCCAAGATGGTTCAGATGGGCATCGACGATGTCATGTGGGGGCGCTTGTCGAGCGGCATGCAGGTGGAGGAGGGCACGGCCGTGAAGTTCGCGCGCTTCGTACATCCGCGCGTCGAGCCGGAACTGGCCTTCGTGCTGAAGAAGCCGCTGCCCGGCGACGTCACACTGGTCGAGGCGCTCGCCGCGGTCGAAGCCGTGGCGCCGGCGCTCGAGATCATCGACTCGCGCTACCAGGACTTCAAGTTCAGCCTGCCCGACGTGATCGCGGACAACGCCTCGTCGAGCGGCTTCGTGATCGGCGCCTGGAGCGACCCGCACCAGGATTTCGGCAATCTGGGCCTCGCGATGAGCATCGACGGGCGCGTGGTGCAGGTCGGTTCCAGCGCCGCCATCCTGGGCCATCCGCTGCGCTCCCTGGTCGCAGCGGCCCGCCTCTCGGCGGCCGCCGGCGAGCCGCTGCAGGCCGGCTGGGTGGTGATGGCGGGCGGCGCCACGCCGGCCGAGTGGATCAAGCCGGGCCAGTACATCTCGATCGAGATGGAGCGCCTCGGAAGCGCCGGCTTCCACGTCGCCGCTCACGAACTGAAAGAAGCAACATGACGAACAAACTCAAGGTCGCGATCATCGGGCCGGGCAACATCGGCACCGACCTGATGATCAAGGTCATGCGCAACAGCAAGCACCTGGAGATGGGTGCCATGGTCGGGGTCGACTCGAAGTCCGATGGCCTGGCCCGGGCCGAGCGCTTCGGCATCGCCACCACGGCGGAAGGCATCGACGGGCTGGTGCAGCTCGGCGTGTTCCGCGACATCGACATCGTGTTCGATGCCACGTCGGCCGGTGCCCACGCGCGCCACAACGAGGTGCTGCAGGCCCATGGCGTGCAGGTCATCGACCTGACCCCGGCTGCCATCGGTCCCTACGTGATCCCGGCGCTCAACCTTGAAGCCGAGGATGCCGGCAACATGAACATGGTGACCTGCGGCGGGCAGGCGACCATCCCCATGGTGGCCGCCGTATCGCGCGTCGCCAAGGTGCACTATGCCGAGATCGTGGCATCGATCTCGAGCAGGAGCGCCGGCCCCGGCACGCGCGCCAACATCGACGAGTTCACCGAGACCACCCGCGCCGCGATCGAGAAGCTCGGCGGGGCGCAGCGCGGCAAGGCGATCATCGTGCTGAACCCGGCGGAGCCCCCGCTGATCATGCGCGACACGGTGTTCGTGCTGTCCGAGGCGGCCGACCAGGCGGCGGTGGAAGCCAGCGTCGCGCAGATGGTGGCGAGCGTGCAGGCCTACGTGCCCGGCTACCGCCTGAAGCAGCGCGTGCAGTTCGACTTGATCCCGGCCGACCGGCCGCTCAATGTGCCCAAGCTCGGCCTGCGGCACGGGCTCAAGACCTCGGTGTACCTCGAGGTCGAAGGCGCCGCGCACTACCTGCCGGCCTATGCCGGAAACCTCGACATCATGACCTCGGCCGCGCTCGCGTGCGCAGACCTGATGGCGCAACGGCGCATCGCCAGCGGCATCGGCCGCGGGCTGAAGGAAGTCGCATGAAGCCGGGCAAAAAGCTCTACATCAGCGACGTGACCCTGCGTGACGGCAGCCATGCGGTTCGCCACCAGTACGGCATCGCGCACGTCAAGGCGATCTCCGCGGCACTGGATGCCGCCGGCGTCGACAGCATCGAGGTCGCGCACGGCGACGGGCTGGAAGGCTCCAGCTTCAACTACGGCTTCGGTGCCCATGCCGATGTCGAATGGATCGCGGCAGTCGCCGAAACGGTCAAGACCGCCAAGGTCGCGACCTTGCTGTTGCCCGGCATCGGCACAACGCACGACCTGCGCAACGCCTGCGATGCAGGCGCGCGCATCGTGCGCGTCGCAACGCACTGCACCGAGGCCGACGTGGCTCGCCAGCATCTGGAATACGCGCGCGCGCTCGGCATGGATGCGGTGGGCTTCCTGATGATGAGCCACATGACCACGCCGAGAAAGCTGGCCGAGCAGGCGCTCTTGATGGAAAGCTATGGCGCCAGCTGCGTCTACGTCGTCGATTCCGGCGGTGCGCTCGGCATGGACGACGTGCGGGGCCGGTTCCGGGCGTTCAAGGAGGTGCTGAGAGCCGACACGCAGACCGGCATCCACGCGCACCACAACCTGGGCCTAGGCGTGGCGAACTCGATCGTGGCCGTGGAAGAGGGCTGCGACCGCATCGATGCCAGCCTGGCCGGCATGGGCGCCGGTGCCGGCAACGCGCCGCTCGAGGTGTTCATCGCGGCGGCCGAGCGCCAGGGCTGGCATCATGGCACCGATCTCTACAGGCTGATGGACGCGGCCGACGACCTGGTGCGCCCGCTGCAGGACCGGCCGGTGCGCGTCGATCGCGAGACGCTGGCGCTGGGCTATGCGGGCGTCTATTCGAGCTTCCTGCGCCATGCCGAAGCGGCCGCGAAGA
This sequence comes from Variovorax sp. Soil_C_33, assembly GCF_057656935.1. Taxonomy (NCBI): domain Bacteria; kingdom Pseudomonadati; phylum Pseudomonadota; class Betaproteobacteria; order Burkholderiales; family Comamonadaceae; genus Variovorax; species Variovorax sp. Soil_C_33. Next base: position 460,210 of record NZ_JBDGJK010000001.1, on the reverse strand, counting down.
AGTACGACCTGAAGACCGTGGACATCCTCATCGAGCTGGGCGCACGCAAGATGGTGGGCGGCCAGGAGGACATGATCGTCGACGTGGCACTCGATCTGCTTCGCCGGTCGGAGCACGGCCGCAGCGTGTGACACATTGTTCCAGTCCTGGGACATCAGCGGCGCGCATCACGAGCCGGGGCGCGGCTTGGCCCTGTGGGCGAACGGGCGGAACGGCCCTTGCTTTGACAGGCAGGTCCAAGCTTTCTTTCGCCGCACGACACCGCCCATGGCCCTGCTCGAAACCGCCCTTGCTCCCAGGCCCGACCTGAGCGTGCGCACGGTGTGCGTGGATGCGCCCGGGCGGCTGCATCTGGGCTTTCTCGATCCTGCCGGTTCGCTGGGGCGCGCCTTCGGCAGCCTCGGGCTGGTGATCGATGGCTTCGCGACCGAGGTCGAGCTGACAGCGGCGTCCTCCGACCGCCTGACGGGGGATACGCCGGCTGCGCAAGCAGAACTCGATCGCGCCGGCGCCTTCCTGCAACTGCTGCGCGAGCGCAGCGGCCGCCATGCGCCGCTGTCCCTGCGGCTGCGGCAGGCGCTGCCGCCGCACGCGGGCTTCGGCTCCGGCACGCAGCTCGCGTGCGCCGTCGGCCGGGCCTTCGCCACCTGGCACGGCCTCGATCTGAAGACCGCCACGCTGGCGCAGTGGCTCGGCCGCGGCCTGCGCTCGGGCATCGGGATCGCGGGCTTCGACACCGGAGGCCTGCTCGTCGATGGCGGCCCCGGCACGGACGGCCTGCCCGCACCGCTGCTCTCGCGCGTGGCCTTTCCCGCGGCGTGGCGCATCGTCATGGCCCAGGACCCATCGCATCGGGGCCTGTCGGGCAGCGCCGAGAAGAAGGCCATCGCCGCCTTGCCGCCCTTGCCGCAGGCCAGCGCGGCCGACATCTGCCACCAGGTCCTGATGCGCATTCTGCCGGGGGCGGCGAGCGCGGAATTCGCACCGTTCGCGGCCGGCATCCAACGCATGCAGCAGCTGCTCGGCGAGCACTTCGCGCCGGCGCAGGGCGGTGCCTTCACGAGTCCCGCGGTCGGCCGGCTGATGCAGTGGATCGCCGAGGCGAGCCGCGACGCCGAGGGCGAGCCGTCGGCCGCGATCGGTCAAAGCTCGTGGGGTCCGACCGGCTTCGCGATCCTGCCTTCGCAAGCGCGCGCCGAAGCGCTGGTCGAAGCCGCGCGGGCCGCCGGGCAGGTCGATGCCCACCTGAAGCTGCGCATCGTGGCCGGCCGCAACCACGCGGCGATGGTGTGCGAAGTCAGCTCGGATCCGCGCATCGATTGATTGAACACGCCGCAGACAAACCCTCCACACCGAAAGCGTCCATGGAACGTCCCCGCATCCTCCACATGTTCACCCCCGGCCGCCAGATGAGCCCGTTCGACATCAACATGGCGGCGGATGCGGGCTACCAGATCATCGCGCCCTGCTGCGAGGTGGACCTCGACCGCATCACGGCGCTGACGCAGGACACCATCTTCTCGCGCGGGCCGAAGGGCGTCGCGCGCACCGGCATCTTCATCGGCGGACGCGACGCGCAGCTGGCCGCCGACATGCTCGAGCGCGCGCGGACCTCGATGGTCAAGCCCTTCATCGTCTCGCTGATGGCCGACCCGAGCGGCGCCTACACCACGGCCGCGGCCATGGTGGCCTGCGTCGAGGCCGCCTTGAAGCGCTACCGGCCCCAAGGCCTCGAAGGCCAGCGCGTCGTGATCCTGGGCGGCACGGGCCCGGTAGGCCGAGTGGCCGGCGTGATCGCCGCGCAGGCCGGCGCGGAGGTCTTTCTGTCCAGCCGCAACGGCATCGACGCGGCGGAGGAAGCCGCGCAGGAAACCGGGCGCCGCTTCGGCGTCGACCTGCACGGCCTGTCCGGCGGCGACCCGGCCGCGGTGCGCAGCTCGATCGCCGAGGCCGATGTGCTGCTGGCCTGCGCGGCGGCCGGCGTCCAGGTGGTGTCGAAGGAGGCGCTCGGCGCCGCCACCCGGCTCAAGGTCGCGGCCGACGTGAATGCGGTGCCGCCCGAAGGCATCGCCGGCGTCGGCGTGATGGACGACGCCAAGCCATTGGCCGGCACGCAGGCCGTCGGCATCGGCGCGCTGGCGGTGGGCAACGTCAAGTACCAGACGCAGCATCGCCTGCTGGTGCAGATGTGCGAGGCCGAGAAGGCGCAGGTGCTGAGCTTCCCCGAGGCCTTCGCGGTCGCCCGCGCCTTCCTGGCCGAGCAGGCCGGCAAGGCGGCGTGAGGCGCGCTCGCGCGATGCAGACGCTCGCGGTCGCCGCCGTCTCCGCGCGTGCCATGGCCGAGGCGGCAGCGCAGGACGGCTTCGACGTGGTCGCGCTCGACCTGTTCGGCGACCTCGACACGCGCCGCGCCGCCTCGCGCTGGCTGCCGATCGGCGCGCCTGGAAGCCTTCATATCGATGGCGTGCGGGTCCTGGCCGCATTGCGCGAGCTGGCACGCGAACGCGAAGGCGGGGCCCCGGTCGTGGGCTGGGTGGCGGGCAGCGGTTTCGAAGGCGAGCCCGACGTGCTCGAACAGGGCTCGGCCGTGCTGCCGCTGATCGGCACCGCTGCAGCCGCGGTGCGCCGGCTGCGCGATCCCATGGTGTTCTTCGGCTTCCTCGCGGCCGCGCGCCTGCCGCATCCGCAGGTGAGCTTCGACGCGCCCGAGGAGCCTGCAGGGTGGTTGATGAAGGATGCGCATGGCTGCGGCGGCTGGCATGTTCGCCGCGCGCCCTGGCCGAAGGACGAGCGTCCATCCGCGCACCGCTACTACCAGCGCGAGATGACGGGGCTGCCGATGTCGGCCACCTTCATCGCCAACGGGCGCGATGTCCATGTGCTCGGCTTCAATGAACTGAGCGTGCGCAGCTTCGGCGCCCGGCCTTTCGTCTTTTGCGGTGCGATCGGCCCTGTCCCCTTGGCGGCCGACATGGCGCGCCGCGTCACGGCCATCGCGCTGGCGCTCACTGTGGAGTTCGAGCTCCGCGGCTTGTGCAGCCTGGACTTCATGCACGACGGCGACGCCATCGGCGTGCTGGAAGTCAATCCGAGGCCACCGGCGAGCATGAGCCTCTACCGCCGGCCGGCCGGCTCTGCGGGCCTGATGCAGGCGCACTTGCGCGCCTGCCTGCAGGGGGAGCTGCCGCCGGCAACGCCCTCGCATGCGCAAGACATCGAAGGCATGGAGATCGTCTTCGCGCCGTGGCCCCTGCAGCTCGACGAAGCCGCAGCGCGGCAGCTCGCCGCATGGCCCGGGATCCGCGACCTGCCCGATGCCGGCCAGCGCTTCGACGCCGACGACCCGCTGTGCACGCTGACGGCGAGCGCAGGCAGCGTCCTGCAGGTTCGCACGCTGTTGAACGAAGGCCGCGAGCGGCTGCTGCAATCACTGGAGACCCTGGCATGAGCAACACCTCCTCGCCGGCGATCGCCGCGGGCCCTAGCGTCAACCTGCTGGCGCGTCCGCTGGTCGAGCGCCTGCTGGCCGATGCCGATGCGCTGGGCCTGCTGGTGCGCCGCGACGACACCGGGGTCCACATCGTCGATGCCGGCATCGAGGCGCGCGGCAGCGTGGCGGCCGGGCTGCGCATCGGCGAGATCTGCATGGGCGGATTGGGGCATGTGCACCTGCGCAGCGGCGGCGGCGCCGAAGGCTGGCCGACCTGGCTCGACGTGCGCAGCTCGCGGCCGGTACTGGCATGCCTGGGCAGCCAGTATGCGGGCTGGAGCCTGTCGGCGACCAAGGAGGAGACCGGCGGCAAGAAGTTCTTCTCACTCGGCTCCGGTCCGGCCCGCGCGCTGGCGGTCAAGGAGAAACTCTTCGCCGAGCTGGGCTACCGCGATCGCGCGGACTCCGGCGTGCTGGTGCTGGAAGTCGACCGCGCGCCGCCGAAGATCGTGATCGACAAGCTGCTGCGCGACTGCGAGCTGTCGGCGCAGGGGCTGACGCTGATCCTCACGCCCACCACCAGCCTCGCGGGCACCACGCAGGTTGTGGCACGCGTGCTCGAAGTGGCGCTGCACAAGGCGCACGAGCTGGGCTATGCGCTGGCGGACATCGTCGACGGCGCCGCCAGCGCGCCGCTGCCGTCGCCCAGCAGCGATGGCATCGAGGCCATGGGCCGCACCAACGACGCGATCCTCTACGGCGGCCGCGTGCATCTGACGGTACGCGGCGACGACGACGCGGCCCGCGCGCTCGCGCGTGCGCTGCCCTCCGGCAACTCGCGCGACTACGGGCGTTCGTTCGCGGAGATCTTCAAGGAGGCGGCCTACGACTTCTACAAGATCGACGGCGCGCTGTTCGCGCCGGCCGAGGTGTGGGTCAGCAATCTCGACAGCGGCCATACCTGGCACGGCGGAGCGTGCGACATGGCGCTGCTGCAGCGCCTGTGGCTGCAGGAGGCCTGACATGACCATTCGCGTGGTCATCATGAGCGACGAGATCGGCTGGCACACGCGCCAGCTGCAGGCCGCGCTGCGCGCGCGCGGCGCGGTAGGGCGCTGCGTCGATCTCGCGGCCTGCCAGATCGATACCACTGCGGCTTGGCATGGCCTGGTCATCCCCGGCTACGGGCGCGAGCTGCCCGACGCGGTCCTGGTCCGCGGCATCGCCGGCGGCAGCTTCGAGCAGGTCACCAAGCGCCTCGGCGTGCTGCATGCCTTGCGCGAGCTGGGCGTGCCGGTCTACAACGACGCCCGCGCGATCGAGCGCTCGGTGGACAAGTCGATGACCAGCCTGCTGCTGCATGCAGCGCGCATACCAGCCCCTGCCACCTGGGCGACGGAATCGGCGGCCCAGGCCCGGCGCATTGCGATGCGCGAGACGGCCGCGGGCCATGCGCTGGTGCTCAAGCCCTTGTTCGGCTCGCAGGGCAAGGACCTGCAGCTGGTGGGCGAGGTCGACGGCGTGCACCACCCGATGCCCGACATCGACGCGCGCTACGCGGGCCTTGCTTATCTGCAGCGTTTCGTGCCGCCGATGGCTGTGCCCGGCTTCGACTGGCGCGTGCTGGTGGTGGGCGGTCGCGCGCTGACCGCGATGCGGCGCGTGAGCACGCACTGGGTCCACAACGTGGCGCAGGGTGCGCGCTGCGAGCCGGCCGAACTGGAGCGGCCGCTCGCGCAGCTGGCCGAACGCGCTGCGCGCGCGCTCGACATGGACTACGCGGGCGTGGACCTCATCGCAGCGGCGAGCGGGCCGCGCATCCAGGTGCTGGAAGTCAATGGCGTCGCTGCCTGGCAGGGGCTGCAGCGCGTGACGGGTTTCAACATCGCCGGCGCCATCGTCGACGACCTGCTCGACCGAAAGATGGCGCAGACACACCGTCGCCTGCAGGAGGGCATGCCTCCGGAGCGCCGCGCCTGATGAGCACGCGGCAGGCGGCGATCGAACGCGCCCGGACCTGCTTTCTGCGGGCCTGCTGGCTCGACGTCGCGGTGCGCAAGCCGGGCAACGTCAGCCTCGTTTCTCCGGGGCACGGCATGCAGGCCTCGATGTTCATCGCCAGCGCGCAAGCCGCGGCGGGCGCGCTGTTCGAACCCGGCTTGGGCGTGGGTGCGCGCATCGAGGGCGCCGTGGCCGCGACCTGGGCCGTCGCCGGATGCAACACCAACCTCGGCATCCTGCTGCTGTGCGCGCCGATCGCGCTGGCCGTGGAGCGCGACCCCGGCGCCACGACCCGCGCGGCCTTGCATGCGGCCGTCGAGTCGGTGCTGGCCGCGCTCGACGTCGAAGATGCACGCGCGGCCTATCGCGCGATTGCGCGCGCACGCCCCGGTGGCCTGGGAAGCGCCCCGGCCGAGGATGTGCGCGACGTTCCGAGTGTCGACCTGCGTGCCGCGATGGCCCTGGCCGCAGACCGCGATCTGATCGCGCGGCAGTACCGCGACGGCTTTGCGGATCTGTTTGCGCTGGCCTTCCAGGCGCCGGTCTGCGGGATGGACTGCGGCGAAGCGCCGGGCGGCACCGAGGCGCCGCCCGATGGCGCCGCCGTGGCTTCCGTCCAACGGCTGTACCTGGCTTGGCTGGGCGGCTTTGCCGATTCACACATTGTTCGAAATCACGGCGAGGGCGTGGCACAGACTGTCATGGCGGCGGCGCAGGCCTGGCGCGCGCGCGAGCGCGCGGGCGTCGCGCTCGATGCCGATCCCGGCTTCGCCGGCTGGGACCTGTCGCTGAAGGCCGCACGCATCAACCCGGGGACCAGCGCCGATCTGACAGTGGCGGCGCTGATGCTTGTGGGCTGGATCGGCTCGCGCGCGACGCCTGCGCGGGATGCGGCGAATGGATGGCACGGATCGTGATACCCATGACATTGCGCTGGTCATCCTGGCCGGTGTCGTAACGACCGTATCACCTCTAGAGGAGACCCGAAACCATGGCAAAAATCGATCGACTGATGGTGGGCGAATCGCTCGTCGGCGAGGGCAATGAAGTCGCCCACATCGACCTGATCATCGGCCCGCGCGGCAGCGCCGCAGAAACGGCATTCGCGAACGCGTTGACCAACAACAAGGATGGCTTCACCTCGCTGCTCGCCGTGGTGGCGCCCAACCTGCTGACCAAGCCGCCAACGGTGATGTTCAACAAGGTGACCATCAAGGGCGCCAAGCAGGCGGTGCAGATGTTCGGGCCGGCGCAGCGCGCGGTGGCGCTGGCGGTGGCCGACAGCGTCGAGGACGGCACCATCCCCATGGCCGAGGCGGACAACCTGTTCCTGTGCGTGGGCGTGTTCATCCATTGGCTCGCCGACGACGACAAGAAGATCCAGGACTACAACTACCAGGCGACGCGCGAGGCGATCCAGCGCGCCGTTTCGGGCTCGCCCACGGCCGCCGAAGTGGTGGACAAGAAGGGCACGACCGCGCATCCGTTCGCAGCGCACTTGTAGGCCGCAAGCACTAAGGAGAAGAAGAGAAGAAGCCGGCGCGTGAACCGGGCCGGCTTCTCTTCATTGGCCTCGAACGAGGCGCGGCGCGCTCAGCGCTTGGCGGGCACCATGCCGCTGGCGAGGAACTTCAGCACCGTCGCGCCGTGGGCCGATCTCGATGTGCGGTACGCCGGCGCGTGGCGCTCGATCTGAATGCCGACCGATTGCACGTCGTCGAACTTGCGCGGCTTCACGACCTTGACGCGAACCCAGCTGGCGCGGAACTCGTCGATGAGGATGTCGGCGATGGCCTCGGCGAAAGCCTCGAGCAGCTGCAGCCGGTGCTCGGCCAGGAGCCTGTGCAGCCGCTCGCGCACGACGCTGTAGTCGATCGTGTCGCCGATGCGGTCGGTGTCGCACGCATGCGCGCGGGGCACGCCTGCATGCACGTCGATCACGAGCGGCTGCGGGCGATGCAGTTCGGACTCGTGGATGCCGATCACCGTTTCGCCGTGCAGGCCCTCGATGAAGATCAGGTCCATCGGAGCATGCACATCGGCGATGCCGGAGACCTGGGAGACATCGGAAGGGTGGTCGATGGAGGGACGCAGGCTGGTGTTCAAGTGATGTCTCCAGATGAATTCGAATGTGTTTGAAAGTGTGTCCGCCGGCGAGTCGAACTCCCCATGCGGGATTCATCAACGCAAAATGCAGGCCAGTGAACAGAGCTGCTCCGGCACTGTCAGGGCTCGGTGTTTCACCGGGTGCGCGGCAATGCCGGCAGGCACAACAATGGGTCGACCAAGGAGACACGATGGAACGAGCCGGAGAACCCCGATGACACTGATGCCGCGGCAAGGTGATCGACACGCCGACCGTGTGCTCGATGTCGTGAGACGAGGTTTTCACGAGGAGGGCAACGACCTGGTCACGCGCTCGTGGAGCCGCTGCCTGAATCAGTACCAGCTCGACCCGGGGCGCGCACGCGAGCCGGTCGTGATCGAGTCGGCGGCCTTGCAAAGCCGGCGCAAGCAGCATGCCGACGTGATCGAATGCGCGCGCTACGAGATGACCACGCTCTATCAGCAGCTCGCGGATCCCGAGTCTGCGGTGGTGCTGACCGACACCGACGGCGTGATTGTGCACATGGTGTCCTCGCCCGAGTTCGCCGCCGAGGTCGAGCCGATGGGCCTGCATGCCGGCGGCATGTGGGGCGAAGCCGAAGCCGGCACCAACGGCATGGGCACCTGCCTCGCGGCCGCGCATCCGATCTCCGTGCGGCGCGAAGAGCATTTCTTCAGCCAGTTCACGCAGCTCACCTGCTCGGCGGTGCCGGTGCTCGATCCGACCGGCGAGATCATCGGGGTGCTCGATGTCACCAGCCGCTCCAGCCTAATGCAGCAGCATGTGCTGGTGCTGCTGGGCATGACGGCGCGCATGATCGAGAACCGGCTCATCGACAAGCGCTTCTCGAATGCGCACCCGCTGCATTTCCACAGCCGGCCCGAATTCGTCTACACGCTGCACGAGGGCAAGCTCGCCGTCGGAGAGGACGGACGCATCCTGGCGGCCAACCGCAGCGCCTTGTTCCAGCTCGGCCTGCAATCGATGGACGAGATCCGCACCCAGCGCATCGACGACCTGTTCCAGACCTCGCTCGAAGACATCCTGCAGCGCAGCCTGTCCTCTTCCTTCCACCCGGTCGTGGCCTACCGCGCCAAGGCGGCGCTGCGCTTTTTCGCGGTGGCGCGCCGTCCGGCGTCGGACGCTGGCACGCCCGCGCGTGCGCGCGTTGCGGGCATGGGCATCGTGGCACTGGACGAGGCGCAGGGCGAAGGCTTGCGCGTGCCGGGCCGGGTGCCTGCCGCGCGTGGCGCGCCGATCATCCGCACCTTCAAGGACGCGCGGCTCATCGCCCACCTCGACACCGCGCGGCGCGTGGTTGCACGCCGCACTCCGGTGCTGCTGTGCGGCGAGACCGGTTCGGGCAAGGAGGTCTTCGCGCGCGCGATCCACGAGACCAGCCCGCATGCCGATGGCGCGTTCGTCGCCGTCAACTGCGCGAGCCTGCCCGAGACGCTGATCGAATCCGAACTCTTCGGCTACAAGGCCGGCGCCTTCACCGGCGCGCAGCGCAGCGGACGGCGCGGCAAGATCCTGCAGGCCGATGGCGGCACGCTGTTCCTCGACGAAATCGCCGACATGCCGCTGGAGTTGCAGGCCCGCCTGCTGCGGGTGCTCGACGAGCGGCAGGTCACGCCGCTCGGCACCGAAGAAACCCATCCGGTGGACTTCCAGCTCGTGAGCGCGAGCCATCGCCATCTGCCGAGCCTGGTGCGCGAAGGCCGATTCCGGGAGGACCTCTACTACCGGCTGGCCGGCATCGAGCTGGACCTGCCGCCCTTGCGCGATCGCAGCGACAAGCGCGAGCTGATCCAGGCCGTGCTGGCGGACGAAGGCGGCATCGGCTGCAGGCTGAGCGAAGAGGCCGAGCGCCTGCTGATGGCCCATCCCTGGCCCGGCAACCTGCGGCAGCTGCGCCACGTGCTGCGCACCGCGGCCGCGCTGGCCGACGGCAGGACCATCACGAGAGAGCACCTGCCTTCGCTCGCGGCGCGGCAGGCGCCGTCGTCCCTGCACGCCCATGCTGCGCTGCCCGCTGCCGCGGAGGCGACGGGTGGCGAGGCGAACGCGGCGCCCGCCGACGCGGCGCCCGCGGCCAAACTCAACCCGATCCAGGCCAACGAGCGGCAGGTACTGTTGCAGATGCTGGAGCAGCATCGTTGGAACGTGAGCAACGTCGCCAAGGCGCTCGATGTCAGCCGCAACACCTTGTACCGAAAACTCCACAAGCTCCACATCGAGATCTCCCCACCGGACTGAGTCCGCGCATCCATCGGCCATGGCCAATGAGGGGCAATCCGATGCGGGCGCCTTCGACCCGCGCGGCGCCGGCCTGGCTCTCGAAGCCGGCGAGCCGCAGCTGCCTGCGGCGCCGCCGCGCTCGCGCCTGGCCTGGTGCATCACGGGCTCGGGCCACTTCCTCGAGGAGTCGCTCGCGCTCGCGGCGCGGTTGCCGGCGGTGGACCTGTTCCTCTCGGCCGCTGCCGAGGAAGTGCTGCCGATCTACAAGCTGCACATCGAGGCGCTGAAGCCGCGCTTTCGCGTGTTCCGCGACAAGACGGCCAGCGGCGTTCCGGTGGGCATGCTCTACGACGACATCTATCACACGGTCGTGGTCGCGCCGGCGACCAGCAACACGGTGGCCAAGTGCGCCTTCGGCATCAGCGACACGCTGCCGACCAACATGTTCGCCCAGGCCGGCAAGCTCGGCATTCCTGGCATCGTGTTTGCATGCGATACCGAACCGGTGGTGGTGACCAAGTCGCCGCACGACTGGGTGACGCTGCGCCCGCGGGGCATCGAACTGGACAACGTGGAGCGGCTGCGCGGCATCGACTTCTGCCGGGTGGTCTCTTCGCCGGCCGAACTCGAAGCCGTGCTCGATGCACGACTGAAGGAACTCTCTCTCGCATGGAACACATCGTCTTCCTGACCGGGCGCCTCGCCCAAGCCAGCCTCACGCGGGTGCTGGCCGGCATCGAGGCGGCCCCGTTCACATGGGAAGTGCGGGAGATCGGGCTGCAGGTGGCTGCGCTCATGACGACGGACCTGATCCGCCGCCGCGTGGCGGCGCCCGTGTCGAGCGAAGGCGAAGGCGAGAAGCGGCGTGCCGATCGCATCATCGTGCCGGGCCGCTGCCGCGGCGATGTCGAGGCCTTGAGTCTTCACTACGGCGTTCCGGTGGAGCGCGGTCCGCAGGAGCTGAAGGACTTGCCGCGGCACTTCAACCGGGCCGCGCAGCACATCGACCTCGACGAGTACCAGGTTGCGATCTTCGCCGAGATCGTCGATGCGCCGCGGCTGTCGGTGGCGCAGATCATCGAGCGGGCGCAGCGGCTGGCCGCCGACGGCGCCAATGTCATCGACCTCGGCTGCCTGCCCGAGACGCGCTTCGATCACCTGGCCGAGAGCGTGCAGGCGCTGAAGGCCGCCGGCTTCCAGGTCAGCGTCGATTCGAGCGATTCGCAGGAACTGCTGCGCGGCGGCAGGGCCGGCGCCGACTACCTGCTGAGCCTCACGCTGGACAACTTGTGGATCGCCGACGAGGTCGCCGCGACGCCGGTGCTGATCCCGCGCGTTCCGGCCGACGAGGAGTCGCTGTACGAAGCGGTGGTGCAGATGCAGCGCCGCGGGCGCGCCTTCCTGGCGGATTCGATTCTCGATCCGATACCGTTTGGGCTGACCGCCTCGATCGTGCGCTACCACCGGCTGCGCGCGCGTTTCCCGGACGCACCGATCATGCTCGGCGTCGGCAACCTGACCGAGCTCACCGAGGCCGACACGAGCGGCATCAACGCCGTGCTGTTCGGCATCGCCGCCGAACTGAATGTCGCCGCCGTCCTGACGACGCAGGTCAGCCAGCATGCGCGCCGCGCGGTGTGCGAGGCCGACTGGGCGCGCCGCATCATGCATGCGGCGGCTCAGCACGGCACCTTGCCCAAGGCCATGAGCGACGCGCTGATGACGGTGCACGCCAAGCACCCGTTTCCCGACACGCCGGAAGAAATCGGCGAGATCGCCGCGCAGGTGCGTGACCCGAACTTCCGCGTGCAGATCTCGCCCCTCGGCCTGCACGTGTACAACCGCGACGGCATGCGCCTGGGGCAGGGCGCCTTCGAGCTCTGGCCGCAGCTCAAGCTGCAAGACGATGCGGACCATGCCTTCTACATGGGCGTCGAGCTGGCGCGCGCGGAGATCGCCTGGCAGCTGGGCAAGCGCTACGTGCAGGACCAGCCGCTGGACTGGGGCTGCGCCGCGCCGCGCGCCACCGAAGACCTGGCGCGCTGGTGCGCGCCGGGAACCACCATGAAGGCGCCGAGAAACAATGCGGCCGAGCCCGGGCCATGAGCACTCCCATGAACGACCAGATCTTCGAAGCCGTGGTGACTACCGTGGCGCCCGGCGGGCAGGCCCATGTGGCGCCGATGGGCATCCGCTACCAGGAAGGCGGCATCGTGCTGATGCCGTTCAAGCCCTCCACCACGCACGACAACATCGTGGCCACCGGCCGTGCGGTGCTCAACATCGTGTGCGACACCCGCGTGTTCGCCGGCTGCGTGACCGGCCGCAAGCTCTGGCCCACGCATGCGGCCGAACGCATCGAAGGCGTGCGGCTGGCCTGTGCGCTTCGCCACGTCGAACTGGAGCTGGCCGAGCGGCGCGACGACGCGCAGCGGCCGGTGCTGCGCATGAGGGCCGTGCACGAGGCCACGCATGCACCCTTCGCCGGCTTCAACCGCGCCCAGGCCGCGGTGATCGAAGGGGCCGTGCTGGTCAGCCGCCTGCACATGCTGGCACCCAAGAAAGTGGAAACCGAAATGAGCTACCTGCAGATCGCGATCGACAAGACCGCGGGCCCCGAGGAGCGCGAAGCGTGGCAGTGGCTGCGCGCCGCGGTCGTGCAGCACAGGGCCCGCGCGCAGGAGCGTGCGTCATGACGCGCATGCTCGTGAGTGTCCGCAGCGTGCCGGAGGCCCTGCTCGCGGGGCGCGGCGGCGCCGACTTCATCGACCTGAAGGAGCCCGGCGAGGGCGCGCTGGGCGGCTTGCCGGTGGCGACGATCGCCGCCGTCGTGAGCGCCTTGCGCGCGCACGGCATCGCACGGCCCGTGAGCGCGACCATCGGCGACCTGCCGATGCACGCGCTGCCTCGCATCCTGGCGCAGGTCGAGGCCGTCGGTGCCTGCGGCGTCGACTATGTCAAGGTCGGCATCGAGCGAGGGCCCAGGGCCTTCGCGGTGCTCGACGCGCTGGCGGACTGCGGCTGGCCGGTGGTGCCGGTGTTCGTTGCCGACCGCGGCCTGGATGCAGCGCTGGTCGCGCATGCCTGCGGCCTCGCGTTTCCGGCGCTCATGGCCGACACCGCCGACAAGCAGGCCGGCAGCCTGTTCGATGCGGTGCCGATGGCGCAGCTGCGCGATTTTCTGGCGCAGGTGCGCGCCTCGGGCCGCCTGGTCGGGTTGGCGGGTGCGCTGCGCACGATGCATATCCCTTTGCTGCAGACGCTGGCGCCCGATTTCGCGGGCTTTCGCAGCGCCGTTTGCGTCGGCGACCGGAGCTCGGCGCTGTGCCCGCAGCGGTTGGCGGCACTGGCCGCGCTGCTGCATGGCCAGACCGTCGAGCCCGCGCCTGCCTGATCTTCTGCTGCGCCGGCGCTCAGCGCGCAGCGTAGTTGGCCTCGCCCAGCAGCAGCGCACGCATGATGGCCACCTGGCTCTTGTGAAGCAGGGTGATCGGGAAGGCGGCGTCGTCGGACAGCTCGGCGAACTGCGGGTCGACCACGCCGGCGTCGCCCAGCTCGGCCAGTGTCAGCGCCGGGTCGATGGTGCAGGACTTGACCATCACCAGCTGCTCGGCGTTGAGGTGCTTGGCCAGGTCCAGCGCGATGGTGTCGGACGTGGCGTCCCAGCCGGTGCGTGCGTCGGGCTGGTCGCGCCTGAGCTCGAGAGGCAGCCACAGCGCGGTCTTTCCCTGATGCAGCAGGTCGGGGATGTCGACCCTGCGCGCGGCCAGCTGCAGCGCGGGATTCAGCGCGTGCAACTGGTAGGCGGTCTGCGCCATCGCCAGCACCGCCATGTTGTGGGCGGCCAGGTCATCGAACTCCCAGTGCGCCTGCAAGCGCCGCACTTCGTCGGCGAAGCTGCCGCCGCCGCAGACGATCGTCACGCGGCCGCCGCCGATCTGCGTGAGCAGGTCCAGCCACTGCAGCAGCACCGGGTCGGCACAGAGGCTGCCGCCGATCTTCACGACCCACATCAATCGTGCTCCCGTTCGAACAGCGCCGCCACCGCGACGCTCGGGGCGCACACCTGTGCCCAGCCGGCAGTGCCCGCGGCCGCGTGACGCGCCACCTTCGCCACATCGCTGCCATAGGCAGCGAGCCGGCGCGGGGCCGCTTCGGCGGCTGCGGCCGCGAGCTCGGGCACCAGGAAGGCGCCGCAGCCCGCACCGACGATCACGGCCCGATCGGAGAGCGCATGCGCGGCCAGCACGCGGCGCAACTGCGCGGCCAGCGCTTCGAGCTGCGCGCTGCGCCAGGCCCGTGCCAGCTCGAGCCATTCGTCGGCGCCGGCATCGCGTTCGTCCAGTCCCACCATGCGCGCGAGGCGCTGGCGCGTTGCCGCCGGGCTCTTGGCTGCGTTGTCGGCGCTCGGGTGCAGGTCGTGCGCCGGATCCAGCTCGCCGCTGAGACGGTAGACGTCGGCCGTGGTGGCGAAGAACTCGTTCATCACATGGCGCGCGTGGCCGCGCCATGTGAGGCGCTGGGTCAGGGCGCACAAGGGTGTGCGCACCACGCCGTGGTAGGCCAGCTCGCCGCTCACCAGGCGTTCGGCGTCGCTGCGGCTCGCGGTCAGCACGCGCGCGTTGCCGAACGCGATCAAGTCGGTGGTCGTGCTGCCGATGTCGACCAGCACCCCTTCCGGCAGCGTGAGCGCTGCATGCCGCGCGGTCGCGAGCCAGTTGGCCGAAGCGACGCACTCCCATTGCCGGGCAAGCTCCGCGGCGGCGCACCAGCCGGCGTCGCCGGCAAAGAAATGCAGCGCGTTCGGCGGCACAGGCAGCGACGCGGCCAGCGCGGCGGCGATGCTTCGAACGCCGTCTTCGCGGTCCGGGAACAGATCGACCATCTCGCCCGTCATGGTCACGGCATGCTGCGCGGCCTCGAGCGCAGGCCAGCGCGTGCGCGCGGCCTGCAGTGCGCGCACCAGATGGTCCAGGCCCTGCCAGAGCGGGCATCCCCATTGCGCCACGTCGACCACCTCGCCGCGTTGCAGCAGGCAGGCCTTGACGTGTGCGCCGCCGATGTCCCACCCGATGGTGGTGCGTTCAGACGTGGGCACGCGCAAGTTCCCGATGCTGGGAGTCGCCCTGCAGGCGGCCGGCGACCAGTTCGGCCGCCAGGTTGCGGCCCAGTGCCGCCGAGAGCCCGACGTAGGCGCAGGTGACGCGCGGATTGACCTCGATGACCACCGGCCCGCGCTGCGCATGCCAGACCAGGTCGATGCCGGCGAAGCCGCGCAGGCCCGGGATGGCCCGCGCCACCTGCACCGCCAGGGCGGCCAGGGGCCGCGTGCGTGGATCGTCGCGGCCCAGCGCATCGACCGTCACGCCTTCGAAGCAAAGTCTGCCTTGCGCATCGATCGCGATGCGCTGGCGGTTGACACTCAGCATTTCGGCATTCTGCGCCGCGCACAGCAGCGACAGGCTCAGGGCTTCGCCTTCGACCCAGGGCTCGAGCGTGACCGCCGCGCCGGCCTGCGCGCGCCGGGCCTGGTCCTCGAGCGCGGCCGCGCGGCGGGTGTGCACATGGGTGGCCACGCCGCCGGCGCCGTCGTCGGGCTTGACCACCCAGCGCTCGATCTCGGGCGCATGCTCGAAGGCCAGCGGTGTCGTGACGCCGTGCGCAGCCAGGTGCGCGAGCGTGGCCTCTTTGCCGGCCGCGAGCTCGATGGCCTCGGCGCTGCAGCCCAGCCAGCGCGCATCGCCGACGGTGCGCTGGAAGCGCGCCAGCAGGCCGTCCGTCTCGGGCGCGACCAGCCAGACCAGGTCGTGCAGCGCGCTCTGCCGCGCCACGAAGGCGAAGGCCGATTCGCCGGCGAGCGGACGCAGCGGCGCGGCGCGCGCGGGCAGGGTGTTCACGGGGACGCAGGTGGCCGCCGACACGGAACAATCGCGAACCCGCATCAGGTCCGCGACCATGGCATCGCGCATCGACAGCCCCAGCGGCAGCAGCTCGTCCGCCGCCGCCTCGTCGCCGTAGTCGGCCCAGCCTCCGCCGCTGAGATACTCGTAGACAAACACGCGTGTCGCCATTTCCATTCTCTTTCCGGGTGCCTACCCATGATCTCCGAACTGAACCTGATCCCCGTCATCGACCTGCTGCAAGGCCACGTGGTGCGTGCCGTGCGCGGCGACCGGAAAGCGTACCGGCCGATCGTGTCGGCGCTGTGTGCCAGCAGCGATCCGGTGACCGTGGCGCGCATCCTGTGCGATCACTGTGCGGCCCGGCAGTTGTACGTGGCCGACCTCGATGCCCTGCAGGGCCGGGCGACGCAGATCGCGGTGCTGGCCGATCTGCTGCAGGCGCTGCCCGGGATCGAGCTGTGGCTGGACGCGGGCCTGGCGGATGCATCGGCCGGCGAGGCACTGCGCAGCCAGCTGGCGCCGTTCGCCTCGCGCATCGTCTTCGTGTACGGCAGCGAATCCCTGCGCTCGCGCGAGGCGCTGGAGCGCTGCTTCGGCCACGGCGCCGGCGAGGACGACATCCGGGCCGCGCTGTCGCTGGACCGGCGCGACGGCCAGCGCCTCGATGCCGCCGGCTGCTGGGACGCGGTGGCGTTGTGGCCAGAGCGGCTGATCGTGATGACGCTCGAGCGCGTGGGCTCCGGCGCCGGGCCGGACCTGGAGACCTTGCAGGAGGTGCGCCGGCTGGCGCCGGGCGCCATGCTGATCGGTGCAGGCGGCATCCGCAGCGAGGACGACCTGGCACGCGCCGGCGCGGCGGGCGCCGATGCCTGGCTGGTGGCCAGCGCGCTGCACGACCTGCAGCTGCCGCGGATGCCGCGCTGAGCCGGGGGCGCCGGCCGGAGGAGGGTTGGAGGGCTTGCCATCAGCGCCCTGCACACACGAACCGTGCCATCCCGCGGGCGGCTCGCGCCCCCCGCCATCGGCGCCTGCCGGCGCGCATCGATCGCCCGAAAGCGCAACACTCTGTCTCATAACGCGTGTGTCATCCGGGCCCGCGCCAGGCGCGGCCCGCCCGGCGGGTGAATGGCACGTGCTTTGCGTGGTTGCCTGCCCATGACTCCAGTCGACGCCACCGCGCAGCCCGGCCAAGCCCCGTGGACCTGTCCCTTCTGCCCCTTGTTGTGCGACGGCTTCGGCGTGGCGCTCGGGCCGCCCGGCACGCTGCCCAGGTTGAGCGGCAGCGAGTGTCCGCGCGCGCGCAGGGCGCTGGCTGAATTCGGCGGCGCGGCCGCAACAGAGCGGCCACGGGTCGACGGCCGCGACTGCGATCTCGATACCGCGCTCGCCGCCGCTGCATCCTTGCTCGCGGCCAGCCGCCAGCCCCTGTTCGGCGGCCTGGGCACCGATGTCGCGGGCGCCCGCGCACTCTATGCGCTGGCCTGCGAAACCGGCGCCATCTGCGACCCGGCCCGCGGACCGGCGCTGATGCACGGGCTGCGCGCACTGCAGGATCGCGGCGGCTTCTCGACCACGCTGGCCGAAGTGAGGACGCGCGCCGACCTCATCGTCTGCATGACCGGGGAGCCGACGCCGCGCTATCCGGAATTCTTCCGCCGCTGCGGCGTGGGCGAGCCGCAGGGCGCGCGCACCGAGATCCTGCCGCTGCACGGCGATCTGTTCGACACCGTGGCGCTGCTCGCGGCGCTGGTGGCCGGCCGTCTCGCTGCGGACGATGAACGCGTGCCGGCCGGCCTGGCAGCGCTGTCGGAGCGCCTGCGCGCGGCCCGCTATGCGGTGCTGGTGTACGAGCCCGGCCGCCTGCCGGCGCAGGGCGCGCTGATCGTCGAGGGCATACAGCGCATCGTCGCCACGCTCAACCGCAGCACGCGCGCGGCCTCGCTGGCGCTGGGCGGCGACGACGGCGCCGCGACCGTGAACCAGGTGTTCGCCTGGCTCTCCGGCCTGCCGCTGCGTTCGCGCGCCGGGCCCGCAGGCCTGGAGCACGAACCGCTGTGCTTCGAAGCAGAGCGCCTGCTGGCCGACGGCGCGGTGGACCTGCTGCTGTGGGTATCGAGCTTCGGCTCGCAGCCCGCGCCGCCGCCCGCGGACTTGCCGCGCATCGTGCTGGGCCATCCGCGGATGCGGCTTCAGCAGGGATCGGAGGTATTCATTCCCGTCTCGACGCCGGGCATCGGGTCTGGCGGCCATCTGTTCCGCACCGACGGTTCGGTCCTGCTGCCGTTGCGGGCGCTGTACGACGACGGGCTGCCCGGCGTGGGCGAAGTCGTGAACCGCCTGACGCAGGCGGTGCGCGCATCGAGGCGGGGGCTTGCGCAATGACGACCTTTTGCCTGCGCGGCGGCCGCGTCATCGATCCTGCGAACGGGTGCGACGAGGTGCGCGATCTGCATGTGCGCGATGGCCGCATCGTGGAGGCGGCGCCGCATGGCGCCGCGAGCGAGGACATCGACGCGAGCGGCTGCATCGTGATGGCCGGCGGCATCGACATGCACACCCACATCGGCGGCGGCAAGGTCAACCTTGCGCGCATGCTGATGCCGGAAGACCATCGGTCGAACGCGAACCCGCTTGCGCTGCCCGGCAACGCGCTCGAGCTGGCCTCCTGCGGCACCTGCACGCCCGGCACGCTGGCCACCGGCTACCGCTATGTCGAGATGGGCTACACGGCCGCCTTCGAGCCGGCCATGATGGCCTGCAACGCGCGCCATACGCACATGGAGATGGGCGACACGCCGATCCTCGACCATGGCGCCTACGTGATGCTCGGCAACGACGAGCTGTTCCTGCGCATGCTGGCCGAGCGCTGGGATTTCGAGCGCATCCGCGACTACGCGGGCTGGACGATCAACGCCAGCAAGGCGATGGGCGTGAAGGTGGTGAACCCCGGCGGCATCTCGGCCTTCAAGTTCAACCAGCGCAAGCTCGACGTCGACGAGAACCACGGGCACTGGCAGGTCACGCCCAGGCAGGTGATACACACGCTGGCGCGCGCGCTGCGCGAGCTCGGGGTGCCGCATCCGCTGCACATCCACGGCAGCAACCTCGGCGTGGCCGGCAACATCCAGTCCACGCTGGACACCATCGCCGCGCTGGAGGGCCTGCCCGGCCACCTGACGCACATCCAGTTCCATGCCTACGGCACCGAGGGGCCGAAGAAGTTCTCCTCGGCCGCCCTGCAGGTCGCGGAAGCGGTGAACGCGCACAAGAACGTCAGCATCGATGTCGGGCAGATCATGTTCGGCCAGACCGTCACGGCGTCGGGCGACACCATGCGCCAGCACGCGCAGTCGGGCCTGGCCGATCCGCGCAAATGGATCGGCGCCGACATCGAATGCGAGGCGGGCTGCGGCGTGGTGCCGTTCCGCTACCGCGAGCAGAGCTATGTGAATGCGCTGCAGTGGGTCATCGGCCTGGAGATCTTCCTGCTGGTCGACGACCCGTGGCGCGTGGTGCTGACCACCGACCATCCCAATGGCGGCCCGTTCACCAGCTATCCGCACCTGATCCGCCTGCTGATGGACCGCAGCTTTCGCGAGGAGCAGCTGGCCAAGCTGCATCCCGAGGTGGCTGCCAATGCCGCGCTGCGCTCGATCACGCGCGAGCTGTCGCTCTACGAGATCGCGATCATGACGCGCGCCGGCCCCGCCCGGCTGCTGGGCCTGCGCGACCGCGGCCAGCTGGGCGCGGGCGCGGCAGCCGACATCGCCGTATACCGCGAGGACGCCAACCGCGAGGCCATGTTCGCGACGCCTGCGTACGTGTTCAAGGACGGCGTTTTGGTCTCGCGTGCCGGGCGCGTGACGGCGGTGCCCGTGGGCGGGACGCACTTCGTCGCGCCGGCGTACGACCGCGGCATCGAGCAACGTCTGCGCCGGCACCTCGCCGCGCAAGGGTCGGTCAACTTTGATCAGCTCGCGATCGGCCACGACGAGCTGTGCCAGTGCTGCCGGGGCGGGCGGCTGCTGCCGGCGGCCTGTTTCGAGGGGACCTCATGATCGTGAACGGCGTCGCGATCGACGACGGCTTCGCCGAGGCATTCCCGATGAAGGCCACGCGCATCGTCATCACGGCGCACAACCCCGTCTGGGCGCGCCACGCGGCGGTGTCGGCCACCGGCTTCGCGACTTCGGTGATCGCCTGCGGCTGCGAAGCCGGCATCGAGCGCGAACTGGCGCCCGAGGAAACGCCCGATGGCCGGCCGGGCATCGCGGTGCTGATCTTCTCGATGTCGGGCAAGGAGCTGGTGAAGCAGATCGAACGCCGTGTCGGCCAATGCGTGCTGACCTGCCCGACGACGGCGGTCTTCGCCGGCATCGCGGAGGGCGAAGCCGTGGCCCTGGGCAAGAACCTGCGCTTTTTCGGCGACGGCTGGCAGACCAGCAAGGTGATCGCCGGTGTTCGCTACTGGCGCGTGCCGGTGATGGACGGCGAGTTCGTCGCGCAGGAAACCACTGCGGTGGTCAAGGGCGTCGGCGGCGGCAACCTGCTGCTGCTGGCGCGCGATACCGATGCGGCCTTGGCCGTGGCCGAAGCCGCGGTGGCGGCGATGAAGCAGCTGCCCAACGTCATCATGCCCTTCCCCGGCGGCGTGGTGCGCTCGGGCTCGAAGGTCGGCAGCAAGTACCCGGCGCTCAGCGCGTCGACCAACGACGCCTTTTGCCCCACCTTGGTGGGTTTGGTGGCGCATAGCGAACTGGCGCGCGGCGGGGCGGCGCAGCAGATCGGCTGCGTGATGGAGATTGTGATCGACGGCCTGACGGAGGGCGACGTGGGCGCGGCCATGCGCGTGGGCATGGAGGCCGCCGTGGCGATCGGGCAGCCAGGCGGGCTGCTGCGCATTTCCGCCGGCAACTACGGCGGCAAGCTGGGGCCGTTCCATTTTCATCTGCACAAGCTGCTCGCCGCGGGAGAAGCCCAATGACCGGCTGGCACCTCAGGCTGCGGCAGGCGCCTGCGCTGCGCGTCGATCTGCGCGGCATCACGCCGGCCGCGCTTGCAAGGCTCCCGATCGAGCAGGTCGAGCGGCTGCCGGTCGGCCACGGCAACGCGACGCTGGCGCTGGCCGAGCTCTTCGACATCCGGCCGGGCGAGGAGGGCGTGCTGCGCTTCGAAGGCGATCTCGAACGCTTCGACCGCATCGGCTGGCAGATGGATGGCGGCCGCATCCGCGTCGAAGGCCATGCCGGCCACTATGCGGGCGGCTGCATGCGCGCGGGCGAGCTGCACATCGAGGGACGCGCAGGCCTGCTGGCTGCCTGCGAAATGGCGGGCGGCACGCTCATGGTGGAGGGCGATGTCGGTGACTTCGCCGCCAGCACCTTGCCCGGCAGCATGGACGGCATGCGCGGCGGCACCTTCGTGGTCCGCGGCAACGCGGGCGAGCGCTTCGGCGACCGCATGCGCCGGGGCACCGCGCTGGTCCATGGCGACGCTGGAGCATTCCTCGGCTCGCGCATGGTCGCGGGCACCATCGCGGTGGGCGGCCGCGTCGGCGCCCATGCGGGCCATGGCATGCGTCGCGGCAGCGTGGTGTTCGCGGGGCCGGGTGCGGCCCTGCCGATCGGCGTCGAGACGATGCCGACCTTCGTGGCGAATCGCGCCGCGACCCCGGTGTTCTGGGCCTTGCTGGCGGGCGATCTGGCGCGCCATGGCGGCGCTTTCGGCGAACTGCCGGCGCGCCGCATCGTGCGCCATCTGGGCGATCTCTCAGCCGATGGCAAGGGCGAGCTCATCTTCGTGGACTCATGACCCACGGCTTTTCCAACCACCTGGAGTTTCTGTGACGCATCCCTATCTCTTCCGCGCCGGCGAGGCCACCGTGCTCGCCAAGGACGGCCAGTTCACCGACGCCATGCCGGAGATCCTGATCGGCCTCACCGACGGGCCGGTCGGCATCGCCTTCGCCGGCATGATGGCGCAGAGCAAGGGCCATACCGCGATGTTCGCGATCCGCGCCTGCAATCAGCTCGTGCGCCCGGCGACCATCATGGTGCCGAAGGTCACGCTCAAGGACACGGCCAACATCGAGCTCTTCGGCGGCGTCGTGCAGGGCGCGACGGCCGACGCGGTGGTCGATTGCCTGATCGAGGGCATCCTTCCCAAGGACCTGGCCAACGAGCTATGCATCATCAGCCTGGTGTGGATCGATCCGCGATGCGCCAGCGACGACAATCTCGACAAGAAAGACATGTACCGCACCAACTACGAGGCCACCAAGCTCGCGATCCGGCGCGCGTTGAACAACGAGCCCTCGGTGGACGAACTGATCGCCAACCGCCACCGGATCAAGCACGACATGGACGACTGGAGCTGAATGCCTAGGGACTTTCTCAGCTTCGCGCTGCTCGACGACTGCGCCTCGACGCGCGAGCGGCCGACCAGCCGGCTGTACACCGGCTATGTCCGCCAGCACCGTTGCACCGACCCGGCGAGTCTCGACACCGTGTGGGACCAGGTCGACGCCGATCTGCGGCAAGGCCTGCACGCGGTGCTTCTGGCCGACTACGAATGGGGCGCCAAGCTGCTGCATGCCGGCCAGGCGCGGCTGGCGGCGGACGATGCGTCCGCGCTGCGGGTGCTGATGTTTCGCCGCTGCGCCAGGCTTTCGGCCGACGGGGTCGGCAGCTGGCTCGCGCAGTGCGAGCCCGGCGAGGGCGGCGAGCCGCAGCCCGCCGGCGTGATGGAGCTCGCCTCCAGCGTCGACGAGGCCGCCTTCACCGATGCCATCGCGCGCATCCACGCCGCCATCGCCGCGGGAGAGACCTACCAGGTCAACTTCACCTACCGGATGCAGGGCCGAAGCTACGGTTCGCCCGTCAGCCTGTACCGGCGGCTGCGCGCGCGCCAGCCCGTGGCCTACGGCGCGCTGATCGCCTTGCCGCAGGGCGAGAAGGAGGGGGAGGGCGATGTCACGCACGTGCTGTCGTGCTCGCCCGAGCTCTTCCTGCGCCATGACGCCGGCGTGCTGACAGCGCGTCCGATGAAAGGCACGGCCGCGCGCGGCGGCGCGCCCGAGGGCGACAGCGAGATGGCGCGCCTGCTTGCGGCGGACCCCAAGAACCGCGCCGAGAACGTGATGATCGTCGACCTGCTGCGCAACGACATCGGCCGCGTGGCGCGCATCGGCTCGGTGAAGGTGCCGGCCCTCTTCGCCGTCGAACCCTACGCCACGGTGTTCCAGATGACCTCGACCGTTGAGGCGAGGCTGCGCGCCGGGGTCGGCATGCCCGAACTGCTGCGCGCGGTGTTTCCCTGCGGTTCCATCACCGGTGCACCCAAGCACCGCACGATGGAATGGATCGCCGGGCTGGAGAGCACGCCGCGCGGGCTCTACTGTGGCGCGATCGGCTGGGTCGACGCGCCGCCGCCCGGCGCACGCGTCGGCGACTTCTGCCTGTCGGTGGCGATCCGCACGCTCACGCTCGGCGCCGAGGCCGGCGGCCTGCGGCCGTTGCGAATCGGCATCGGCGCCGGCATCGTGCAGGACAGCCGCGCTGCCGACGAGTTCGAAGAGTGCCGGCTCAAGGCCCGCTTCCTCACCGGCCTCGACCCCGGCTTCGAGCTGTTCGAGACCATGCATGCGACGCGGGAAGGCATCCGGCACCTGGAGCGGCACCTGGCGCGGCTGGCGCGCAGCGCCCGCGCCTTGGGCTTCGCCTTCGACCGCGATGCAGCGCTCGCGGCCTTGCGCGATGCGCTACCGGCCCTCGCGCAGGCGCGGCCCTCGCGCCTGCGCCTGGCGCTGGCGCATGACGGGCGGCTTCGCCTCACGCACACGCCGCTGGCCCCCCTGGCCAGCGGCGCAGTGAAGCTGCTGACTGCCGGCGAGCCATTGCCCGATGCGAACCCCCTGGCCGCTTACAAGACCACCTTGCGCCAGCACTACGACGCCGGCGTGCGTGCCGCAGAAGGCGCCGGCGCCTTCGACACCCTGTTCTTCACGGCCGACGGCCGGCTCGCCGAAGGCGGACGCAGCACGTTGTTCGCGCGCATCGAGGGGCGCTGGTGGACGCCGCCGGTTGCCGATGGCGCGCTGCCCGGCGTGATGCGCGAGGTGCTGCTCGAGGATCCCGCGTGGCAGGCTGCCGAACGCACGCTGCGCCGGGAAGACCTGCAGGCGGCGCAGGCGCTCGTGGTGTGCAACGCGCTGCGCGGCGCGCTGCCGGCGCAGCTCCAGCTCCAGCGCCGGGCGCACGAGGTTTCGGCGGCGTGATGTGCGTTTCGATCCCGGCCCCGCCATGAAGCTCGCGCTGTTCGATCTCGACCACACCCTGATCCCGTTCGACAGCGGCATGGCCTGGACGCGCTTCCTGGTCGCGCGCGGCGTGCTGCCGGCCGATGCGGAGTCGGTCTACCTGGGCTACTGCCAGCAGTACGTCGCCGGCACGCTGGACATCCGCGAGCTGCACCAGGTCAGCGTCGCGCCGCTGGCAAGCTACGGTCTCGCCGTGCTGCGCCAATGGGCGGCCGAGTTCGAGGCCGAGATGGCGCCGCAGGTGCCCGAGGCGATGCGTGCACTGGTGCGCAGGCACCAGGACGCGGGCCATCTCTGCGCGATCGTGACCGCCACCACCTGGCTCATCGCCGAGCCCTTCGGCCGGCTGTTCGGCGTTGCCGACGTGCTGGCGACGCAGTCGCTGGTCGTCGACGATGCGCTCGACGGCGCGATCGACGGCGACCCGTGCTTCGGCGCCCACAAGCTGATGCACGTGCAGCGCTTTCTGGCAACGCGAGGCGTGTCGCTCGAGGCACTCGAGCGATCGTGGTTCTATTCCGACTCGATCAGCGACCTGCCGCTCCTGGGGGCGGTCTCGGATCCGGTGGCGGTGTGCCCGGACGAGCGCCTGCGCGCCCTGGCGCTGCATTCCGGCTGGCCGATTCTCGAGCGCGCTTGAAGGGCGGATGTCCGGGATTTCCTCCGGCAGCGCACGAAGCCCCGACGAGCGGGCGAAATAAGCCCCAGAGCGGCGCGCTGGGGCGCATACTCCCTACATCCACTCGAAACGGCAATCGGCCCCAGCGTTCTGCTCCTGTTCGCCCCGTCATTCGGAGGCGCGAGCAACATGGGAGGCCGATATGGCCACTGTCCAGAATCACCTGATCAAGCTGCTCCCGCGCAGTGATCGTCTGAAGTTTCTTTCGCGCTGCGAAGAAGTGCAGCTCGTCCTCGCGGACGTGCTATCCGTACCCGGCGAGTCGACCCCCTACGTCTATTTCCCCGTCGACGGCTTCATTTCGCTGGTCGCAACGACCAATGGCAGTGCCTACCTGGAAGTCGGAATGGTCGGCAGGGAAGGCATGGTCGGTGCGCATGTCGCACTGGGCGTGCTGACCGCGCCGCTGCGGGCTGTGGTGCAGGGGCCGGGCTCCGCATGGCGCATCAGCAGCAAGGCCTTTCAGGCGGAACTGGCAGCGAGCGAAGCCTTTCAGCGCGTGCTGGACCGGTACGTGTGCGTCCTGATGGCCCAGCTGACCACATCGGCGACCTGCCTTCGCTTCCACGAGATCGGTCCACGGCTCGCGCGCTGGCTGCTCATGAGCCAGGACCGCGCGCATTGCGACAGTTTCCGGATGACGCATGAATTCCTGGCCTACATGCTGGGCGTGCGCCGCGTCGGCATCACCGCGGCAGCGGGCATGCTGCAGCAAAGCGGCCTGATCGAATACACGCGGGGGGATCTCACGGTGCTCGACCGCGCCGGACTCGAAGCGGCGGCATGCGGCTGCTACGCCGCTGACCGCAAGGGCTACGCGGATCTGCTCGAGTAGCTTGCGGCCGACGCGTCGGACATCCAGCTTCTCCCTAGTTCTTTTCGACGCTCCGTTCGCCGCCGCACAGAGTTCCCAGAGTGCCTGCGATATGGTGGGGCTCCCGACTCCGAGCGGGGGAAAGCCCATGACCACCTCCAAAGTTACAGCCCAAATCCTCGTGCGTGCGTACCTCGACGGGAGTCGTATGGATGGCCGACAAGCGGCCGCAATGGCTGAGATGGGCTTGAGCATCGCTCCACAGCCTTCTGTGCGCGCGCCACGATGAGCATCTATGTCGTCGATGATCACGCCATGATGCGCGACGCCATTGCCATGGTGATGCGCAGACTGCACCCCCACCGGAAGGTCGTGGAAGTCGGATGCCTGGGCGAACTCATGCCGAGCGTGGATGCGATGGGACCACCCGGCTTGATCCTCTTGGACCTGAACCTGCCCGACGCGACGGGTTGCTCCGGGGTTCACAAGGTCAAGCGGCAGTTCCCCGACGTGCCGCTGGCCGTCTATTCGGCGTCGCCCGCCGTTGACGTGGCGGACGATTGCATCGAGGCCGGCGCCGACATCTACATCGAGAAGACGGCAGGGGCAAGCGAACTCGTCGCCGCTCTTCGCAACTTGCTATTCGACATCCCGCTCTCGAACCTGCGAGTGGCCCGCGATCAGGGGCGACACCAGATTGCCTTGATCGCGGAGGCCATGGACCCGCATGGCCGCCGTCCAACCTCCTGTTGAGTCATGGCCGCATTCGGCGAGTCCCGCCGGGCAACTGCTCAAACGCGAACCACGCGACATCATCGTGATCGGCGCGGCGCTGGGCGGCTTGACGGCGCTCTGCAAGGTCGCCGGCGCGCTGCCGCGCGCGTTCGAGGCCGCGATCCTCGTCGCCCTGGACATCGCCTCTCAGCCGGCCTCGTCGGTGCAGCAGATACTCGGCAGCTATTCGCAGTTGCCGGTCGGCTTTGCAACGCACGGCGCTCCCCTCCTTCGCGGTCGCATCGTGCTGGCGCCGCTGAGCCATCACATGCGGATTGCGCAGCCGGGAATCATTGCGCTCGAGGCCTGCGGGGCACTCTCCGACGCCGGGCCTTCCGTGGACGGGCTGTTCGAGACGGCCGCTGCTGTGTACGGCAAGCGTGTGATCGGCGTGGTCCTGACCGGCGGCTCCCACGATGGAACGCGCGGATCCACCGCGATCGAAGCAGCGGGCGGCGTCTGTGTGGTCCAGGACCCCGGCGAGGCGGTTGACGCTGACATGCCGTTGAGCGTGATCCGCGGAGACCACCCCGACTATTGCATCAGGCTCGAGCAGATGGCGCCCTTGCTGGTGCGACTGGCAGCAGGCGAGCTGCCGACCGGAAGGTGACCCAGCGGGGCCGCACAGTGCACGGCCCTGGCCCGTCCGTTCTGGGCTGCGCGCGCGCACGAGCCACGATGCATGGAGATCGCCGGTTGTCGAATCACGCTTGCATGCGCGACCTGCTTGCGAAATCGTGAGTGCCGGGCGCAAACTGGCGCGAACGTCTCGTCGGCAGGCCGGCGGTCGACCGCACCAAAGTCAAAGGAGCGTATGCATGGAAACACAGGAGTTGCACCGCGGGCGCCTGATCGATCACATCCAGCTCGTCGTGAGGGATCTCGCCGCGAGTCAAGCCTTTTACACGGCTGTCTTCGAGGCGCTGAAGATTCCGATGGGCGGCACTGGCGAGGACTATTTCTGGGCCGACGAGCTTTTCGTCTCGACCGCCGACAGCGCAGCCGCTCAGGGCCAGCTGACCGGGCGCCTCCACCTGGCTTTCCAGTCCCAAGACAAAGCGATGGTCGACGCGTTCTACAAGGCCGCGCTCGCGCATGGCGGCACGGACAACGGAGCACCCGGCGAGCGGCCGTATCACCCAGGCTACTACGCCTGCTTCGTGCTCGACCCCGACGGCAACAACATCGAGGCCGTGTTCCACGGCGAGGCCCGGCGCAGCGCGCCCTCGGTCAAGGTCACGTTCTGATCCTCGCGCGCCATCTACACCTGGACCAGGCCCCACCGCAGCGCGACCCAGGTCAGCTCCGCCTGGTTGCTCGCCCCCAGCTTCTGCTTGACGCGGTACAGGTGTGATCCCACCGTGCTGACCGAGAGGTTCAGCGCGGCGGCGATCTGCGCCACGGTCATGCCGCGCGCGAGCTGGATGAAGACCGAGAACTCGCGCTCGCTGAGCAGATCGGCCGGATTCGCGTCGCCCTCGATCTGCGCCGTGGCCAGTGCCTGCGCGGTATGGGCGTCGATGTAGCGCTCGCCGCGCGCCACGGCCTTCACCGCCGCGATCAGCGCCTCGGGGGCGCTGCGCTTGGCCAGGTAGCCCAGGGCGCCCGCGCGCAGCACGCGGCGCGGGTGCGCGCTGTCCTCGTGCGCCGACAACGCGAGCACGCGCGCCTTCGGATCGTGAGCGAGCAGGCGCCGCAGGGCTTCGAGGCCGCCCATGCCGGGCATCGACAGGTCCATCACCACCACGTCGGGCCGGACCTGCGGGTAGTCCTGGCAGGCCTGCTCGCCGGTGTCGGCTTCAGTCGCCACCTCGATCTTCGCGTCGGCCAGCAGCATGCGAAAGCCCATGCGCACCAGCGCATGGTCGTCGACCAGCATCACCCGGATCGTTGCAGTCTCTTGGTTCGCCTGGTTCATGGGTTCTCCGCGCCGGCCACCGGCAAGGGCAGCCGCACCGTCAATTGGGCACCGCTGGGCGCCGCAGGTTCAAGTCGCAATTCGCCGCCCAGATTCTCGATCCGCTCGGCGAGCCAGCGCAGGCCGTAGTGGCCCGCGCCCGCGTCCCGCACCGCGTCGGGGCCCGGCAGGCCGCGCCCGTCGTCGGTGAGCGAGAGCTTCACCGCTTCCTCGTCGCCATGCAAGGCCAGCACAATGCGCTGCGCCTGCCCGTGCCGCAGGGCGTTGGTGATGCCCTCCTGCGCGGCGCGGTACAGCACGAGCGCGGCATCGGTGTCCAGGGGCACGCGGTCGAGCTCGAGCCCGAGCTGCCATTCGACCTGGACGTCGCCGTGGCTGGTTCGTGTGCGTTCGACCAGGTCCTCGAGCGCCGCCACCAGCCCGAACTTGTCGAGCACCAGCGGGGTCAGGCGCGGGATCATGCCGTGCATCGCGGTGTAGAGACGCGCCGATTCGTCGGCGATCACCCGCGCCGCCTGCTCGGCCTGCGGATCGAGCAGCTCCATGCGCTGGGCGATCGACAAGGCCATGCTGCGCATCGCGGTGACCGACTGCCCCAGCTCGTCATGCAGCTCGCGCGCGATCAGCCGGCGTTCCTGTTCGATCTTCTGGTCGACCCAGCGGCCCAGTTCGCGGCTCTCTGACAGGCGGCTCTCTGCCCGTACCGCGCGCCGCTCGGTCTCGATGTGCTGCTGCAGCATGCCGACCATGCGGTTGAAGGCGGCGCCGATGGCGGCCGCCTCGGTGCCCGGCAGGGCGCGCAGCGCGACGTCGAAGCGCCCGCTCTCGAGCTGGTTCAGCGCATCCACGATGTCCGCGAACGGCCGCGTGGCGCGCCCGACCAGCCAGAACACGAGCGCATTGACGACGAGCAGCAGGCCGAGGGCGCTGAGCATCAGCAGCACGGCGCTGTCCCAGGCATCGAGCACCGCGCGCGACGCGTTGGAGCGCACGATCAGCTTGCCGCCGGGAAAGGCGATCGACATCTCGTTGGGCGGTGGCGAGACGAGGCCGGCGAACCAATCCGGCGCATCGCGGCCGGCCTTGTAGATCGAGGTCGGCGAGCTGTACAGCAGCTGTTCCTCGTCGTCGAGCAGCGTGATGTCGTTGGAGCGCACCCGGCCCACGCCCTGCAGGAAGGCCAGCATCGCCGGCGTGCCCTGCGCCGCGTAGAGCCAGGCCGTCCGGTTCAGCAGCTGGGCAGCCACGCGATTGGCCGCCACCACCTCCTCCTGCACCGATTCGCGCATGGCGCGCAGCTGCAGCGCGAGCATGGCGGCGACGAACAGCAGGGTCAGCAGGCTGACGATCAGGTTGATCTTCAGGCGCAGCGTCATCGTGGAGGCCCGTCTCCGAAATGGCCGTGCAGCGCGTAGCTGTCGAGTGCGGCGACCATTGCGGACGCCATCGCCGGATGCGACGGATCGTGGCCCGCGCCGTCGACCCAGCGAAGCCGGCTGTGCGCGAGGCGCTCGTGCACCGCCTGCGCGCCCTCCGGCCGGCAGACGCGGTCGTCGCGGGAGTGCAGCAGCAGGGTGGGCACCTGCGGCAGCGCGCCGAGGCGATCGAGCAGCGGGGGCGCATCGAGCCAGCAGCGGTGGACCAGGTAGTGGCTCTGCACGCGGTAGCGGTCCACCAGCGCATCCAGCGTCTCCGGCTCAGGGTCGAGTTCGGCAGGGGCCACGGCCGTGCCGCCAGCCAGCGTCTGCTCCCAGCGCCACCACGCGAGCGCGAGCCGCCGCTGCATCTGCGCGTTGCCTGCGCTCGGCGCCTGCTGCAGCGCGTGGGCCAGGAAGCCCAGCATGTCGTGGCGCTGATCGGCCGGCGCCACCGCCGCGAAGCGCGCCCAGGCGGCGGGCGCGCGGCCCGGCGTGTCCTGGAAGAAGGCCTCGATCTCCTCGCTCGCAGGAAGGAACACCGAGCGCAGCAGCAGGGCTGCCACGGCCTGCGGCTCGAAGCCCGCATAGGCGAGCGCCAGCGTGGCGCCCCAGGAGCCGCCGGCCACCAGCCAGCGCGGCAGCTCGAGCCGCTCGCGCACGATGCGCAGGTCTTCCAGCAACTCGACCGTGCGGTTGTGCGCGATCGCGCCGCGCGGACGGCTGCGGCCTGCGCCGCGCTGGTCGACGCTGATCACGCGAAAGCGCGCCGGATCGAAGAAGCGGCGCAGCAGCGGCGAGCAGCCCGAACCGGGCCCGCCGTGCAGCACGAGCGCGCAGATGCCCGCCGGATCGCCGCTTTCCTCCACATGCAGCACATGGCCGTGCGATACCGCCAGTGCGTGGGTGCGCAGGGGCGGCGAATCGGAGTACAGGCCAGAAGGGAGCACGGGGCCATGGTAAGCGCCGGCCCGTGCGCCGCTATTCATGAAAATCATGAACTGCGATTCATGATTTCATGGCTGGAGTGCGGCGGCCGCGCGGTCCAAGATGCGCAAGGGACACCACGGATCCCCGCGGCGGCCAACCGGCGCCGTGCAACGCTTCCAGGAGACACACACATGAAATGGGAAACACCGACGGCCACTGATCTTCGCTTCGGCTTCGAGATCACGATGTACGTCAGCGCCCGCTGAGTGCGCGCCTCGTGACGACCCGCCCCGGCACTCCCGGGGCGGGTTGTTTCGACCCCCATCTTTTCCTTTTTTTTTCGATGCGCATCACTGTTCTGGGCTCGGCCGCCGGCGGTGGCTTTCCTCAATGGAACTGCAACTGCCGCAACTGCGCAGGCGTGCGCGCCGGCACCGTGCGCGCCAAGCCGCGCACGCAGTCCTCGATCTTCGTGCGCCCCGACGAGGGCGACGACGGCGTCCTGTTCAATGCCTCGCCCGATATCCTGGAGCAGATCCGCAGCAACCCCGTGCTGCAGCCGGCGCGCAAGCTGCGCGACAGCGCCATCGCGGGCGTGGTGCTGATCGACGGGCAGGTCGACCATGCGACCGGTCTCTTCATGCTGCGCGAGCGCGGCACGCCGCTGCCGCTGTGGTGCACGGACCCGGTGGCGGAAGACCTGAGCCAGGGCAATCCGGTGCTGCGTGTGCTATCGCACTACTGCGGCGTGGCGCGGCATCCGGTCGCGATCGACGGCAGTGCCTTCGAGGTGCCCGGCGTGCCCGATCTGGTCTTTCGCGCCCTGGCGCTGAGCGGCAAAGCGGCGCCGTATTCGCCGCACCGCGAGCATCCGGTGGCCGGCGACAACATCGGCATCACCATCCGAGACCGCAAGAGCGGCAGGAGCGTGTTCTACGCGCCGGGCCTGGGCGCCATCACGCCGCCCGTGTTCGATGCCATGGCCAATGCCGACGCCGTCATGGTGGACGGCACCTTCTGGACCGACGACGAGATGGTCCGCCTGGGCGTCGGCGCCAAGCGGGCGCGCGACATCGGCCATCTGCCGCAGTCGGGCGAGGGCGGCATGATCGAATGGCTCGCGCGGCTGCCGGCGAGCACGCGGCGCATGTTGATCCACATCAACAACACCAATCCCATCCTCGACGAGGACTCCGATGAGCACGCGGCGCTGCGGCGCGCGGGCATCGAGGCCTGCGAGGACGGGATGACGATCCATCTCTGAGACCGCGAGCCCACACACCATGCACGCCGACAGGATCCAGGACCCGATGCGCCGCCCGGCCACCGACAGCGGGACAAGTGCAGCGCCATGGAGCCGCGAGGAATTCGAGCTGCACCTGCGCGAGCGCGGCCGCAGCTACCACATCCACCATCCGTTCAACGTCATGCTCAACAGCGGCCGGGCCACGCCCGAGCAGGTGCGTGGCTGGGTGGCGAACCGCTTCTACTACCAGATCGCGATCCCGATTAAGGATGCGGCGGTGCTCTCGAATTGCCCCGACCAGGAAGTGCGCCGCGGCTGGGTGCAGCGCATCCTGGACCACGACGGCTTCGAACTCGGCGGCGTGAAGGACGAGGGCGGCATCGAGGCCTGGCTGCGCCTCGCCGAGGCCGTCGGCCTGGCCCGCGAGGAGGTGCGCGACCTGCGCCACGTGGTGCCTGCCGTGCGCTTCGCGGTCGACGCCTACGTGAACTTCGCGCGCCGCGCGCCGTGGCAGGAAGCGGTGTGCTCGTCGCTGACCGAATTGTTCGCGCCCGAGATCCACAAGCAGCGCCTGTCCACCTGGCCGGAACACTACGCATGGATCGAGCCGGCGGGGCTGGATTACTTCCGCAACCGCGTGAGCCAGGCGCGGCGCGACGTGGAGCAGGGCCTGGCGATCACGCTCGATCACTTCGACACCCGCGCGCTGCAGGAGCGCGCGCTGGAGGTGCTGCAGTTCAAGCTTGACATCCTGTGGGCCATGAACGACGCAATGGCGACGCGCTACGGCGTGAACAACGCATGAGCGAGACCGGAAAAGTGCTGCTGAGCGCCGAGAGCCGGCCCCGCATCGGGCCCGGCTTTCGCCTGCAATGGGAGCCGGTGCAGGACTGCCATGTGCTGCTCTACCCCGAGGGCATGGTGCGGCTCAACGGCAGCGCGGGCGAGATCATGAAGCGCTGCGACGGCGAAAGCAGCATGGCCGCGATCGTGGCCGATCTGGAGCAGGCCTTCGGCACCACCGGGCTCGAGCCCGAAGTACGCGGCTTCGTCGAGCTGGCGGCCCAGCAGAACTGGCTGCGCTGGGACGCATGACGCAGGCACCACGCCCCGGCCCCCCGCTCTGGCTGCTGGCCGAGCTGACCTACCGCTGCCCGCTGCACTGCGTGTTCTGCTTCAACCCGGTCGATTTCGCGCAGCAGGACAGCGAGCTGGGCACCGAGGACTGGCTGCGGGTGCTGCGCGAGGGCCGCGAGCTCGGCGCCGTGCAGTGCGGCCTGTCGGGCGGCGAGCCGCTCTTGCGCGACGACCTGGAGATCATCGTCGCCGAGGCCAAGCGGCTGGGCTACTACACCAACCTGCTGACCTCTGGCGTGGGCCTCAATGCGGACCGCGCCGCCGCCCTGAAGGCCGCGGGGCTGGACCACGTGCAGCTGTCGTTCCAGGACTCCACGCGCGAGATGAACGACTTCCTCTCGCACACCAAGACCTTCGAGTTGAAGAACCGGGTGGCGAAGATCATCAAGGACCAGGGATGGCCGATGGTGATGAACGTCGTCATCCACCGCATGAACATCGACCACATCGACCGCATCATCGAGATGGCGCACGAGATGGGCGCCGAGTACCTCGAGCTCGCGAACACGCAGTACTACTCGTGGGCCTTCGTGAACCGCGACCACCTGCTGCCCACGCATGAGCAACTGCGTCATGCCGAGCAAGTGACCGATGCCTGGCGCGCCCGGCTGGGCGAGCGCATGCGCATCTTCTTCGTCGCGCCCGACTACCACGAGGGCAGGGCCAAGAAGTGCGTCAACGGCTGGGGCAGCATGTTCCTCACCGTGGCGCCGGACGGCACGGCGCTGCCGTGCCATACCGCGAAGATGCTGCCGGGCCTCGAGTTTCCGAACGTGAAGGCGCACAGCCTGCGCGAGATCTGGTTCGAATCCGAAGGCTTCAACCGCTACCGCGGCACCGGCTGGATGAAGGAGCCCTGCGCGAGCTGCGACATGCGCGAACAGGACCTGGGCGGCTGCCGCTGCCAGGCCTACCTGCTGGCCAACGACCCGGCCGCCGCCGATCCCGTGTGCGCGAAGAGCCCGGACCACCAACGGGTGGTGGAGGCGGTGCAGCGCGCGGCCGTGCGCGACCCGGCCGGCGCGGTCGAGCATCCGCTGGTGTTTCGCGATCCGGCCAATTCGCGCCGCCTTGCGGCACCCGTCGTCGGACTCCCATGAACACAAGACAGCCGCCAAGTATCCGATTGGTCCCTAGTCACTCGAACACAGGTCTAAAGAAGCTGCGTTCATAGCTGATGATGCAACGCGTGTCTTCTGCATATTTGAATGCGTCTTGGCACTCTGAATCATTGGCGGACGTCGCGCGGTACTCCTCGTAAGCCGCAAGACTTGGAAAGGTGAACATGGCAAGCGCGATGTTGTTCGCCCCTTCCGATGGCAGGAAGTAGCCGTGATGCTGCCCACCGAACTTCTCGACGAGCGGAATCCAGAGCTTGCCGTAGTGCTCGAACTCCTTCAGTTTGAACGGGTCGATGACGTAGCGGAGGTAGCAGGTGACCATTTGGCAGATAGAGATTGAACGGTTCAGGGGGCACGCCCTGCAAGTTCGAGCTGGATGTGCACAAATATTAGCCGACCCATAAAGGCCCGTTCCTGGCGGAATCCTATCTAGGACCTTCTGGAGACCGGGCTCAGCCGGCGACGCAGGACTTGACCGTGAAAGGTGCCGGATCACTGCCGAAGTACGCGTTCGTGCAGTTCACCGTGCCGGTCACGGTCTTGGTGAGCCACCGCGTATCGGCACCGTACTTGACTACGGTCGCGGCGGACACGGTGAAGGTGCCACCTTCCGGAGCGAGCACCGTGCCGGGAGCGGGAGCCGGGGCGGGCGCGGGCGCCGGTGCGGGCGCAGGTGCAGGTGCAGGTGCTGGTGCTGGTGCTGGTGCTGGTGCTGGTGCTGGTGCTGGTGCTGGTGCTGGTGCAGGTGCAGGTGCTGGTGCAGGCGCGGAAGGCGTGTTCGCGAAACAGGACTTCGCCGTCATCGGCGCCGGGTCCATGCCGAAAAAGGTGCTGGAACAGGTGGCGCTGCCCGAGACCATCTTGCTGGTCCAGCGGGTGTCCGCGCCGAAGCTCACCAAGGCCGGGCTCGCCATGCTGAAACTGCCGCCCTCGTTGGCAATCAGCTTGTCGCCTGAAGGCGGCTGGTTGCCCGGCACGACGCCCGCCGCCTGCGGCGTGAGCACCTCGCAGGCCTTGGCGAGGCCCGGTGCGGGATTGGCGCCGAAGAATTCGTTGTTGCAAGCCACGGTTCCGGATGCGGTCTTCTGCACCCACTTGCTGCCGCTGCCATAGCGCACCGTGGTCGCCGCCGGCAGGGTGAAGCTCTGCCCCTGGTCGGCGGCCTTGGCCCAGCTCGCATCGACCTTCATGATCTTGGCCACCGAGGGCACGCCGGCGCTGTCGATGACGAACAGCATGTAGTAGCCGATCGGCAGCGTGTTCGGTCCTTCGTTCAGCCTGATGCTCACATTCGAGCTGCCCGCTTCCTGGGTGAAGGGCAGTTCCAGGAAGCGCTGCTCGAAGTTGGTCGAATGGGTCACCGAGCCGGTGCGGATCAGGGTCACGCGCTGGATCGCGCGGCCCGACGCCACCGTGATGCCGAAGGTCGAGCCCAGGTCGACCTTCGACGGCGCGGAGTTGATCATCGGCCGCGCCTGCTTCTGGCCGCTGCTGTCGAAGAGGTAGGGCGGCGAGTAGATCTCGGCGTTGAGGTTGACCACCGGCCCCGGCGAGCCGCCGCCGACGGAGAGCACGGTCGCGTCCGGCAGCAGGATCGCCGACGAGTGATAGAGCCGCGGCTTGGCGGCCGATGCGCCGGTGGTCCAGCCGTTGGTCTTCGGATCCCAGATCAGGGTGGAATAGGCGGTATCCACCAGCACGTTGTCTTCCGACGAGCCGCCGGTGACGGCCACCTTGCCGTCGGCCAGCACGGTCGCCGTGCTCCAGATGCGGTTGGTGCCGGGGCCGGCGATCGGCGTGATGACGGGCGTTGCGCCATTGACGTCGATCACCATCGCGCCGCCTTCATCGTCCACCATCATCATGCGGCCGCGATCGAACAGCGCCCAGGGCAGTGTCCAGTCGGTGTTCTTGGGCAGCGAACCGATGGAGTCCATCGTCTCCGCCTCGACATCGAGGCTGAAGAGGCTGCTGCCGCTGGCGATCACGACCTTGCCGTTCGGCGCCAGGAAGCCGCGCGGGTAGTACCAGTCGGCCGGCCAGTTGGCGATCTTCCCGAGCGTCTTCCAGCCCGAGCCCGGCGTGTAGATCTCCGGCGGTCCCGCACCGGCACCGGTCTCGTCGATGCCTGCGGCCGTCAGCACGCGGCCGTCCGCCAGCGGATACAGCGAGCCGTACCAGCGCGCGTACTGCATCGGCGTGCCGGAGGCCTTCAGTTCCAGCAGCAGCGGATCGAACAGGTTCGTGTCGCGCACGCCCAGGTTGGGCGGCGTGCCGTCGTTCAGGCCGCGGGTATCGCCGCCCGCCAGCAGCACCTGCCCGGTGGTCGGCAGCATCACCTGCGCGTTGCAGAACATGTCTGTGCGCGTGGTGTGCTGCAGCAGGCTGTGCGCGCTGGTCGCCGGATTCCACACGTCGTAGTAGAGCTGCGCACCCTGGTTCCCGTCCGGGTCGGTGCCGTAGCTCATGATCTTGCCGTCCGGCGTCAGGATGGCGTGAATGGCGTTGAGCGGCCAGCTGCTGGCGGAAGACCATTGGCCCTGGACCTCGGGGCCGGCCATGGTGCCGGTTTGCAGGTTGGAACTCTTGCGCTTCGGGCCATCGCCCCGGTCGATGGGCGCCGGCACTTGGCGTTCGCGCTCGCGCTCGCGCTCGATGTCGTCGCGCGTGCGCACGGCGCGCCGGGTCTTGCTGGCCTTGGCAGCGGCGTCGCTGCCGGTCGCATCGGCTGCGCCGGTGCCGGTGCCGGTGCCGCTGCTGCTGCCGTCGCCCGTGCTTCCCTTGGCGGCGCCCGCCGCCGACAGGCCGCTTGCACCACCGCCGCCGCCGCCACAACCCGATATCAAGGCCGCAACGGAAACGGCGACAAGGGTCAGGCGAAAGACGTGGCACTTGCAAGGCATGGGCGCTCCGCGAAAGGAATGAGTACTTTGCGGTTATATGTTGTGCACCTCACAGACTTTGGGGTTTGCGCTGTTCTCCTACGCCGGGCTTCGAAGATGTCTCGGATTGCCGAACCCGAGCGTTGGAACCGCGCGACGTTGCGAAACGCGCGTCTGCCAGGCCGAGTCTTGCCGTCTGGCGCTCGCTCGTGCTTACCTCCGTTACGGCGCCGGGGGTGATCGGGGCAGATACTCGGCCGCGTGTTCCTGCAGGCCCACCAGCCAGTAGCGCGCGTCCGTTGCATCGCCGTGGTAGGCGGCAGGCAGCCATGCGCCCCATCTGCCGTACTCGGCTTGCAGTTCATCAAGCGGCGGACATGTCACGTCACCGGCTCGCTCCTCGAGCGCTCGTGCCAGCACCGGCCGCCAGGTGGTGGGCAACTCGATGGCGGGCAGATAGGTCGCCGCCATTCTTGCGGCTGTGCGCGGCAGGTGCTCCGCCTCGGCGCGAAGCACACGCAGGACGGCGAACTCGTGCAGGGTTGGGGGTCTGGGCGAACTCATGGGCGTTATCCGGCAGGGTCGAGGGGCGAGCCCGGCCGACGATCAATGGAACTTCCGGACTGTACGCAAGGTAGAAGGTCCGCGCACACGTCTGCTAGGCGCGGTCATGCGGTTCGGGCGTCGGGCCCACATAGCGCCCGCGTGGGCGGATGACTTGCGCCACGCCCAGTTGCTCCAGACTGTGCGCCAACAGCCCGACGCTCCGCGCCGTTGAGAACAGGCCAAAGGCCGCATCGGCAGGAAGTCGATTGTGAGCGACCAGGGCGGCCAGAGCGACGTCGATGTTGGGCTGCAACCCGGTCAGCTTGGTCGCCTTGTCGATGAAGCGCGCGATCACCTTGGGGGGCTCGAACAAGGCCAACAATGCGGCCGCACGCGGATCGCCGTCGGGATAGAGGTGATGGCCAAATCCTGCCAGCGACAAGCCGTTCGACAGGTAGTGGGCCAGCACCTGGTCATCACCCAGTCGTTCCACCTCGCTGAACAGTGCCCGGACGCGGCCCGAGGCATCGCCATGCAAGGGGCCGGAGAGGGTGGTCAAGCCGGCCAGGAGGCATGCCGGCAACGAGGCGCCTGTCGAAGCGGCAATGCGCGCGACAAAGGCTGAACTGGTCAGCTCGTGATCGGCCAGCAACACCATGGCCGTGCGCAGCAAATCAGCTACCTTGGAAGATTGCTTCCACCCTTTCGCAAGGCGCAGATGCAATGGTTCGCGCCCTGGCGAGGCGCCGAACGCATTGGCCAACTGACCCACCAGGCTCTGGCCCTCGGCGTGCAGCACCCGGGTCAGACGTCCACCGGTGGAATGCCCAGCGGCCGCCATGCTGGCCAAGGCCGCGAAGGCCGCGTCTCGCCCAGGCTTGCCGGAGCGCATGGGCGTCAAGGAAGAGAAATCGACGGCGTGCTCGGCGCCCCACAACAGCTGAGCCGCCTCTTCCACTGTGGCCGTCCGGGCCACGCTCACGGCATCCCGACCGCGGTAGTACAGGCGCCCGCGAGAAAACGCACAAAGGGCGGTTGGAATGCTGGGCTCCGAACCGAACAAGGTATTGGCGGCCAGCGTCTCGTGCTTGCGGCCGGCCTGTTTGCGCCTGGCCAAGCCCGCAACGTCCTCGGCGCGGTAGAGGCTGCGCCGCGTATCGGCCGGGTCGGGCATGACCTCCAGCTTGCCGCGGCTCACGTAGGCGTAGATCGTCTGAGGTTGCACACCCAGAAGGCTGCACGCCTCGTTCATTGAAATCCAGGAAGCCATGGCGATGCCGTCAGAGTCAATCTATATTGATTATATAGATCAATATTGACCGACATGTCAATCCATTACTAGCATGCGTCCACCGTGAATGCCCCAGCGATATGAAACCCCAAGTCCTTCAACTCAATCCGATCCTGATTCCCGCGGTCAACGACAAGCTCGCGTCGCTCTACGTCGTCCACAAGCACTTCGAGATCCCCGATCCGCAGGCCTGGCTGCGTGAACATGGCGCGTCGATCGACGCCGTGATCACCGGCGGGCACACCGGCATTTCGCGAACCATGCTGGAGCAGTTGCCTGGCCTGAAAGTGGTGGCCGTCAACGGCGTCGGCACCGACGCCGTGGATCTGGCGTACTGCCGGGATCGTGGCCTGCCTGTCACCGCGACACTGGGTGCGCTGACGGAAGACGTGGCCGATCTGGCCATCGGCTTGCTGATCGCGGCTTGCCGAAACCTGTGCGCCGGCGACCGTTTCGTGCGGGATGGCCAGTGGGAGCTTCGTCCCCAGCCCAGCGCCATTCCGCTCGCCCGCCGGTTCAGCGGCATGCGCGTCGGCATCGTCGGAATGGGCCGGGTGGGCCGCGCCGTCGCGGTGCGGGCGGCCGCCTTCGGTTGCCCCATTCGCTACACCGACCTGCGCGCCATGGACGACGTCGCGCACCGCTTCATACCGAGCCTGGTGGATCTGGCGCGCGAGTCGGACGCGCTGGTGCTGTGTGCAGCCGCGGACCAGGCCGAAGGAATAGTCGACGCGCCCGTGCTCGACGCGCTGGGACCGCACGGCTTCCTGGTCAACGTTGCCCGCGGCCGACTCGTCAACGAAGCCGACCTCACACAAGCGCTGGCCACCGGCCGCATTGCGGGTGCGGGCCTGGACGTGTTCGTCGACGAACCGCGCGTGCCGCTTGCGCTGCGCCAGTCCGACAGCGCGACCCTGCAGGCCCACCGCGCCAGCGCCACCTGGGAGACCCGCACCGCCATGGCGGAGATGGTGCTGGCCAGCGTTGCCCAGGCCCTGGCAGGCGAGCGCCCGGCAATGAGCCTGACCACTTGAGCCCCTGCGTTCGACGCAGCGACCGCACCTGACCCCTAAGACCCATAAAAGGAGACACGCCCTTGTGCACCCGACGCCTTGCAATCGCCCTGGCCCTCGCGCTCTGCGCCATCCACGCGCCGACCTTCGCGCAGACCTATCCTTCCCGCCCCGTGACGCTGGTGGTTCCGTTCCCGCCGGGCGGCGGGACCGACACCGGCGGCCGCGTCATCGCCGAGCAGTTGAGCCGGCGCTGGAGCCAGCCTGTCGTCGTGGAGAACAGGGGTGGTGCCGCCGGGCAGATCGGCGCCGACTTCGTCGCCAAGTC
The DNA here is from genome assembly GCF_057656935.1 of Variovorax sp. Soil_C_33. Taxonomy (NCBI): domain Bacteria; kingdom Pseudomonadati; phylum Pseudomonadota; class Betaproteobacteria; order Burkholderiales; family Comamonadaceae; genus Variovorax; species Variovorax sp. Soil_C_33. The sequence continues at coordinate 420,117 of NZ_JBDGJK010000001.1, read as the reverse complement.
CAGGCCGGACGGCTACACGCTGCTGCTGGGCAACATCGGTACGCAGGCGATCAATCCCTTGCTGTATCCGAAGCTGCCCTACGACGCCGACAAGGCCTTTGCCCCGGTCTCCCTGGTGGCCGAGCTGCCGCTGGCCATGATGGTCAATCCGTCGATCCCGGCCAAGACGGCGGCCGACTTCGTAGCGCTGGCCAAGTCCAAGCCGGGCCAGATGAGCTACAGCAGTTCGGGCGCCGGCGGCGCCCCGCACCTGGCGGCCGAAATGTTCAAGGACCAGACCGGCTCCTTCATCCTGCATGTGCCCTACCGCGGCGGCGGTCCGGCCATCGCGGATCTGCTCGCGGGCCATGTGCAGCTGTCGTTCATGACAGTGCTGGAGGCCTCCGGCCACATCAAGGCGGGCAAGCTGCGTGCGCTGGCCGTGACCGGCGACAAGCGCGTGCCGGCGTTTCCCGAAGTCCCCACGCTCGCGGAAAGCGTGATCCCCGGCTTCAACGCGATCTCGTGGATCGGCCTGCTGGCGCCGGCGGGCACGCCGCAGGACGTCGTGGACAAGATCGCCTCCGACCTGCGCGCCGTGCTGGCCGACGAAGCGGTCAAGGCACGCTTCGTGGGCCTGGGCGGCGTGCCGCGCGCCACCTCGCCGCAGGAGTTCGCCAAGCTGATCGCCGACGACAAGGGCCGCTACGCCCAGATCATCCGCAGCCGCAAGATCACGCTCGAGTGAGCGCAGACATGACAACCACCCTGAAGGAGACTTCCATGCAACTCACATCCCTGATCAAGATCCTTGCAGCCTCGGCGGCCCTGGCCGCGGTGCCGGCCGTGACATCGGCCGAGGCGGCTTACCCGGCCCGCGCCATCAAGATCATCGTGCCCGCCCCGCCGGGCGGCGCGATCGACATGATTGCCCGCGTCGTCGGAGACAAGCTCGCGGTGTCGATGGGTCAACCGGTGATCGTCGACAACAGACCCGGTGCATCCAACAACCTCGGCACGGACGTCCTCGCGAAGTCGGCGGCTGATGGCTACACGATCGGCATCGTGGGCGGCAGCCACAATACCAACAAGTTCCTGTTCAAGAACCTCGGCTGGGACCCTTCGACGAGCTTCGAGCCCATCGTCTACACCCACGAGGTTCCGCTGGTGTTCGCCATCTACCCACAGCTTCCGGCCAAGACGCTGCCCGAGTTCGTGGCCTGGATGAAGGCCCATCCGGACGAGGCCAAGGTCGCGACCTCCGGCCGCGGCAGTGCGCAGGAAATGGCGGCCGAGATGTTCCGCATGGCGAGCGGCGCGCCGATGCTGTTGGTCCCGTACAAGGGTTCATCCGCCGCGCACCCGGATCTGCTGGCCGGACGTACCGCGCTCTTCATCGACACCATCAGTGCCATCCTGCCGCAGGTGAAGGCCGGCAATGCGCGGGCTGTTGCAGTGTCGACGCGCAAGCGGACCAAGTCCCTGCCGGACGTGCCCACCGCGGACGAACAGGGATTCAAGGGCTACGACGCCAATACGAATGGCGGTTTCCTGGCGCCGGCCGGCACGCCCAAGGCGATCATCGCCAGGCTGAATGCCGAGATCAACGCGGCGCTGAAGCTGCCTGATGTGCGGACCAAGCTGGAGGCTGCCGGCATAGAGATACAGGGCGGAACGCCGCAGGAGTACGCTGCGCTGATCAAGTCCGACCTTGTCAAGTGGGGCAAGGTGGTCAAGGAGGCGGGGATCCAACAGGAGTGAGCCCGGTGGGATTGCGAAGCCTGCTCCTGCTGCAGATAAAGAGCACGCGGCGCATGGGTGGCGTCTGGATGGGAATGGGTAGAGCAGGAACTCTGGCAGACCGTCGACCGTCCGGTCCTGGCCCGGGAGCCGCCTTCCTTCATGAAGGGTTCTCCGGAAAGCGGTGATACATGAAGAATTTGTCGTCCTGCTTCCAGCCTCGCTCCTCGTAGAGCTTCTGGGCCGAAGCGTTGCCACGCGCGACATTCAGCGTCACGCGGGAAGATCCAAGCGACCAGGCGTATGACTCGATGGCCGAGAGCAGCTTGGACGCCAGGCCTTTGCGGCGCGCCGACTGATGGACGAAGAGGTCATTCACGACAAAGACCCGAGAGAGCGAGACGGAGGAAAAACTCGGATAGAGCTGAGCAAATCCCACAGCCGCTGCGCCTGCATAGCAGATGAAAAGAACCGACTCTCCGTGATCGAACCTTTCGCGCAGAAACGAACCTGCGGCTGCCACATCGCTTGCCTGCCCCTGGAACTGGCGGTACTGGTCAAAGAGCGTAGCGAGTTCCTCCAGATCGGCCAGAACGGCTTGGCGCACGGAAGTCGAGTTCATGTCGCGCCTTCAGCTTTCGTTGTGCGCAACCTGCATGCGGGTGCGCGTGCGCGCAGCGACGTCGTAGATATTGAAGTCGTTCATCGTGCGTCCGTACAGGTGCAAACTGACAGCGCGGGGACGCTCGAGCGGGACACCCGTGATGTGAATGTGATCCGGATTCGGTACAAAGCTCGTTACTGCACCGCGGCCGAGCAGAAGGATCCCGCCACGCACAAGATCGATATCGCGGTCGATGCCGCTTTCAGGCGAAACGCGCACGTAGCTTCGTTCTTCGAGCACGCCTTCGACCACGCCAACGACACCCCAGCTGCCATGGTCGTGCACCGGCGTCCATTGGCCCGGGCGCCAAACCAGGGCATAGAGGGACAAACCGTGGTCCGGAATGTCACGGATGAGGTTGCGCGTATAGCCGCCGGCATCGCTTCTGTAGTGCTGCGGCTGCAGGAAGCCGTCGGCTTCCTCGATCAGTTCCAGCATCAGAGGAGCAAGATGGAGGACGCAATCGGCGGCTTCCGAATGCGTGCGGCTCAACGCCGCGGCTTGAGAGATGAAGCGATCCAAGGCGGATGAGGTCATGGAAATTTCGTCGAACGAAGCGACTGCAAGTTTCAATCGGCCGATTCTGCGACGTCTGCGAGACGAGGCCGGACGTGATCGGGTCTCCATCATCAGCCTTAAAACCTTGAACGGTCGTCCCGGGCGCCTTTCGGTTTCGCAAAAATGGCTTTCGCAGCCTCTTCCCAGTTCATGCCGTCGAATTTGCGAACCTCGATCGACGAGAGATCCAGTGCATCGATGCATCGTAGGTTGACCGCCCATCGAGCCGGGTCCAGCCGCGGCCGAGTGAAGGGCGAGATGCCGCAATGCCTGCAGGAGTAGTGCTTGGCGGTCAACGTTCCGAACTGGTACAGGGTCAGATCCTGTTCGCCTGAAACAATACGCAGGGTCTTGTCTGACGCGCCATGCCACAGCGCACCCTTGCGACGACAAAGGGAGCAATTGCATTCCATGGCGTATGTGACCGTGGCTTGCAGTTCGAACCTGACTCTTCCGCAGTGACAACTGCCCGAGTAAGTCTGGTGATCTGTCATGGCTGTACCCCGCTTGGTTCGCCATCATGCCATCCAGCGTCCAGCGAAGCGGCGCAGCATGGGCTCGTCGGTGAGGAACGGCACACGACCTCCGCGTGCGCGTAGATCGAGAACACGGCCTCGATGTCTTCAGGCTTGGCAAGTCGGCGCATCAAGGAGTCCTTGGGAACGACGGGAATGGAGGGCAGCAAGTATGCCCACCGCAGGGACAGCAACTGCGTTAGAGAGGTCCAGCGGGACTCTGTACGGCGTGGCCTTGGCGCACGCGCAGCCCCATCGGCCGCCAGCCATGCAGCAGCCCGAGATCCGGCGCGAAGCGCCAGGCCAGCAGCAGCAGGGCGAGCAGCGCCGGGATCCAGCGCAGGTCGGTGTCTGCCGCCTGGTATTGCGCAAAGCGGCGGTCCAGCATGGCGGCCTTCAGCGCGTTCGGCGTGTCGAGGCGCAGGTAGTTCACGCCGACCAGCTTGGCCAGCGATCGCAGATGGTCCTCGCGCAACTCGGACAGATGCTCGTGGTTCTGCGTGCCGCCGATGGCGGAGCCTTGCACCACGTCTTGCGGCTGCCAGTAGCCGGCCGGCCGGCCGCTGCTGCCGGTCTTCGGAATCGGCACCGGCACATCGCCGCCGACGCCGACCAGCCAGCCCTTCACCTCGCCGGGCGTGATGTCGACCATCGGCAGCGTGTCGTTGGCCCGCAGCGGCGGCGCCTCCTGCCCGTCGCTGATGAAGACGAAGCTGGTGTGGGGGCCGATGCTCCTGGCGCCGCGCACGGCCCAGGTCACGCCCTTGCCGACGTTGCTGGCGTTGGCCCAGCGCATGCGGGCATCGATGCGTTCGAGCGAGGCGAGCAGCTCTTCGTAGTGGCTGCAGACCTCGATCGGCGCAAGGATCACCAGCGAGCGGTAGTCGGCGAACACGCTCCAGCCCACCTTGGAGCCGCAAGGCAAGGCCGCCAGCACGTCGCGCATGGCGGCGCGCGCCAGCGTCAGGCGGCTGGCCGCGGCGTGGTTCAGCTCCACGTCCTCGACGTTCATGCTCTGCGTGATGTCGAAGCTGACCTGCCACTCGAACACCGGGCGCTGCAGCTGCACGCGCGGCGGCCAGACCGCCAGTGCGAGCAACAGCAAGGCCGCCAACAGCGGCCAGCTGCCGCTGCTGCCGATGCGCCGCCAGGCGGCGTTCACGGCAGGTCTCCGGCGACGAACCCCGGGATCCGGACCCGGCGCTGCTCGACCGACTGCTGCTGCTCGGCGGAGAAAGCCTCCTGCTCTTCCGGCGCGAGGCGCAGCGCGCGCTCCAGGTTGTAGCGCGCATCCCAGTCCTGCGGCGCCACGCGCAGCAGGTCGCGCAAGCGCTGCTTGCCCAGCTCGAACAGCGGCACGGCGCCGGCCTCCTGTGCCAGGCCTTGCCGCAGGTACATGTTGGCCAGATTGAACAGCGCCTGCTGCGCGACGGCATCGCGTTCGCCGTTCTGGATCAGGCCTGCGTAGCCTTTGAGCGCGGCTTCGTGATTGCCGGCCTTCGAGAGGGCCAGCGCCTGCGCCAGCTGCAGCTCGCGTGCAGCGCGCAGAGGCAGGGCCGCGGCATCCCTGCTCACCGGCGCGGCCGCGATGCGGGCGATCTCGGCATTGAGGCCGGTCGTCTGGCGCAGGCGCAAGCCGCGCTCCAGCGCTGCGCCTGCGCAGCACAGGCTCAGCACGCCGAAGACCAGGTGAACGGTGCGTCGCTTCATGGCCAGCCTTGCAGCTGCAGCGCGCGGCAGGCGAGCAGGCCGGCGCAGCACAGCATCGCGGCCAGATAGAAGGCACCGCCATGGTCGCGCCGCGGCACCCGCTCGTAGAGGGTCAGGGGAAAATTCTGCTGCCGGTCGATCTCGGCCATCGCGGCGGCCATCGCGTTGGAGTCGTCCACCTGGTACAGCCGATAGGGCGTGCTCAAGGTCTTGAAGAACTCATGCAGCGCCAGTTCCTCGCCGAGGCCGTAGGCGCTTGCCGTCTCGGTGTTGAGGTTGGGCGAGTTCGGGCCGCTGCGCACGTAGATCCAGTACAGGCCGATCTTCTCGCGCGCGAGCGCTGCCCGGATGCGCTGGCGCGTGGCTTCGTCGAGCTGGGCGCCGCCGTCCGAGACGATCAGGATCACGCGGCTTCCCGAATAGCTGCGGTGCTCGAATTCCTCGATGGCAGCCAGCAGCGCGACGCCCATGCGGGTTTCGGGCAGGCCGCGGCCGATCGCGCTGGCGGCGAGCGCGGCCTGCACCGTGTCCGTCTTCTGCGTGAAGGGCACGACGGCGATCGGCACCGTGCTGAAGGTCATGAAGGCGAAGCGGTTGTCGGGCCGCTTGGCGACGAAGTCGCTCAGCAGGTCGCGCACCACCTTGGCCTTGGGCTCCTGCGACATGCGGCCCGCCGTTTGCAGGCCGTTGGTGTGAACCGTGGCATCCATGCTGCTGCTGCGGTCCATCAGGATCAGCACCTCGGCGCCTCGCCCGGTGCGTTGTACCTGCGCGCCCGACTGCCCGGGCCCTGCGAGCCCGAGCACGGCAAGCGCCATGGCTGCGACCGCGAAGCCGCGCCAGAGGAAACCGACGACGCGGCCGACGCGGTCGGCCGGCAGCCAGGCCAGGTACGGGAACGCCAGCGTATCGCTGCGCCTGCGCAAGAGCGGCAGCAGCGCGAGCGGCAGCAAGAGGAGCAGCCAGGGCTGGGCGAAGTCGAAGCGCATCAGTGCCTGTGCCGCTTCTCCGCGTCGCGCAGCGCCCGGCACAACGGCTTGAGCGGGTAGGGGGGATCGGTCTCTGCCGGCCCGGCGCTGCTGGCGAAGAAGCGCCTCGTGGATTCGCGGTAGAAGTCTTCGAGCCGCGCCTGGAGCGGGCGCAGATAGGGCGCCTCGGCCAGCAGCCGCGGCAGGCTGGCGCCGTGCACCACGTGCCCGGCACTCGCGTTCAGCGCGCGATGCACGATGCGCCAGGCCTGCGCGCTCGCCGGGTCGCCGATGCGCTGGAGTTCGCGCCAGGCCTGCGCGAACGGAAGGCGCCGCGCTTCGCGCGCGTTGCGCCAGGCCCACCAGGCGAGCCAGGCCAGCAGCACACCCAGAAGGGCGGCGAGCGACAGGCTCAGTTGCCGTTCGATGGCATCGGTCGGAAGCGCGGCCACCGGGCGATCCGGGCGCAGCGGCTGCAGATCGCCCTGGCCGAACACGTCCGGCGGCGTCAGCGGCGCGATGCTGACCGGCCATGCGGGCAGCGCGAGCGTCGGGCCGTCCGAGGCGGTGGCGATGCTCAGGGCCGGCAGCGCGATGGCACGCAGCGCGCGCGGCGCGTTGACGAGCTGGTAGTCGATGGCGAGCCAGCGCCGACCCCGCGCATCGGTTTCGATCCGCGCTGTCCTGCGCTCCAGCCAGATGTCGACCCGCGCCGCGGCCGGCAGGGCGCCGGGCTGGAGGGGCCGGCCCGCATGCTCGAGCAGCACGCGCTGCGTCAGCACATCGCCCAGCACACGGCCGAAGCTGCGCGGCTGCTCGACGGTGGCGGCGACCGGTTCGGCACTCATCACAAGGCTGGTACTGGCGCCGAGCGCCAGCGCCATCGCCATGGCCCGGACGGCTTTCATGCCGCCGTCTCCATGAAATAGCGGGTAAGGGCTTCGGCGTCGAAGCGGCCGTGCAGATGGAAGGGCGGCATGCCGTGCGCGTCGAACAAGGCCCCGAGTTCGGCGCGACGTGTGGCGACCGCCTCGCGCCATCGCGTGCGCAGCGATTCGCGCATCCACAGGCTGCGTCGCACGCCGGTTTCGGCATCGCTGAGCGCGACCAGCGCGCGCTCGCGCGGCGGCTCGGTTTCGGCCGGGTCCCAGACCACCACCGGGACGACGCAGGCCGGCGCCAGCTGATCGAGCAGCTCGCCGAGGGCAGCGACCGGCCAGTGGAAATCGGAGGCGAGAAACACCAGGCCGCCGCGGCCGACCAGGCGTTCGGTCGTGCGCCGCAGGCCGTCGAGCGCGCTGCCGTGCGGCACCGTGCCCGGCGCCGCACGGCAGTCGCGCAGCATGCGCGCCATCAGGCTGCCGTTGCCGCGGCTGTGGCGTGCGGGCACGAACAGATCCTCGCGCTCGCGCCGGTCGAATGCCAGCAGGCCCACCGAGTCGCCGCTGCGGAATGCGCTGTAGCCCAAGGCCTCGGCGAGATCGGCCACGACGTCGAGCTTGCGCCTCGCGGCGCCGAAATGCATCGAGGCCGAGACGTCCACCACCAGATGCACGGGGATGGCCACGCGCAGCCGGTGGATGCGCACCAGCCAGTCGCCGCGGCCTTCGCGGACGCTGGCGCGCAGGTCGATGCGACGCGGATCGGCATGGTCGAAGAGGCGCCGGTGCGCGGCAAACTCCTGCCCGCTGCCCTGGCTCAGGCCGCGCTGCGCACCCGGGCGCCAGCCGCCGAAGCGGCGCGGCAACTGGTAGTGGAATTCGTCGATGCGCTCCATCGCTGCTGGCTCGGTGTTTCAGGGGGCGGCGATCTTGTCCATGATCTGTGCCACCAGCGCCTCCGACAGCTCGGCCCGGCGCAGCTCGTAGACCGGCGTGAAGAAGATGCGGTGCCCGAGCACCGAGGGCAGCACCGCTGCCAGGTCGGCCGGCTCCAGGTGCGTGCGCCCCTCCAGCCAGGCCACGGTGCGCGCCGCACGCAGCAGCGCGCTCATGCCGCGCGGGCTGGCGCCGGCGAGGATCAGGCGGTCCATGTCGACGCCGTCGAGCCGGATGCCGAATTTCTGCGGCGTTTCGCTGGCTTCCCAAAGGTCGAGCACATAGCGCTCGATGGTCTGGCTGGCGCGCACCGTGCGCTGCACCTGCGCGCCGATGGCGTTGAGCCGGTCCCACGGCAGGATGGCGGACGCCACCTTGTCGATCAGGCCTTCGGTGTCGTGGAAGGCGGTGTCGAACACCAGCGACTGGCGGATGGCGCGGTCGGCGGGCTTGGGCATGTTCAGCTCGAACATGAAGCGGTCGCGCGCCGCCGACGCCAGCTCGAAGGTTTCCTCCCGCTCGACCTTGTTGCGATCGGCGAACACCGTCATGTGCGGGAAGCTGTACTCGCGGTCGAAGGCAGAGACGGTGCGCTCGGCCATGGCGCGCAGCAGCAGCGACTGCACCTGCGGCCGGGCCCGGTTGATCTCGTTGAAGAAGAAGGTGACCAGGCGCTCGCCGTGGCGCAGCAGAGGCCCCGGATCGATGCGCGGCCGCCCCTGGGCATCGACGTAGGTGTGATAGACCAGGTCGCCCGGCATCAGGTCGACCGTGCCCTCGACGCGCTCGAAATCGCCGCCGATGGCGCGCGAGAAGGCGCGCAGCACCGTGGTCTTGCCGACGCCGACATCGCCTTCGAGCAGCACGTGGCCGCGCGCGAACAGCGCGACGTTGATGAGCCGGATCGTCTGCGTCTGCCCGATCACCGCCTTCGCGACCTCGGCTTCGACGCGCAGCGCGAGCTGGCGCCAGTCTTCGAGTTGTTCCTGGGAGGCCATGGTGTCCTTCGGAGGCGCCCGCTACTTCGACTCGATCAGCTTCTTCAGATTGCCGAGCCCGCCGCGGTAGACGCCGGTGACGGCCTTCAGCGCAGCCTCGTCGTTCTGCTCCGGCGGCGGGTTGTTGTTCGGAAAGCCGCGATAGAAGGCGCCGCGCCACTCGACCACCGACTTGCCGCCGTCGGCGACGACCGAGAGCGTGGAGGTGTAGTTCGTCACCGGCAGCGCGCCGCCGTCCTTGGCGCGGTAGCTGTACTTCTTCTGCGCGTCGTCGTAGCTTTCGAGCGTCTCGACGAGCATGCCGCCGTCCTTGAGCTTGAGGCTTCTCACCGAGCCTACGGCGTTGCCCTTGTCGGCCGGACTTTCCGCCACCGCCGGATGCCAGTCCTTCAGCGCATTGAAGTTCTTGATCGCGGCCCAGACGGCATCGGCCGGCGCCTCGATGGCGACTTTTTCCGTCACCTTCTGGCGCGTCGGCCCATGGGCCAGGCTGGAGGCGGATGCGGCGAGAAACGCGGACGCAACGAGCATAGGGAAGGCCCGTCGGCGGGAAGCGTATGTCGGCATGGTGTTTCTGTGATGGGTTGAGAAGAGGTGGCTGCGGAGTCTTCAGGGATCAGCCGGCGCGCCGATGAAGGCGCCGAAGCCGCGGCTGTTCTTGCCCGTGGCGATGGTCTGGAGCTTGCGTCCGCTCTCGGCCTCCAGCACCTGCACGTTGTCGTCCATCCAGTTCACGACATAGACGCGGCCGCCATGCGCGGCGATGCCCTCGGGATAGGCGAAGCCGGGGAGGGTGCGCAGCACCCGCAGCGAATCGGCATCGACCACGCTGACGCTGTCGTCGCGCTGGTTGGTCACGTACAGCAGCGCGCCGCCCTGCGCCAGCGCCGCGCCGTAGGGGGCCTTGCCGACCTTCACGGTCGCGATGACGGCCGGCCAGCGCGTGTCGCGCACGTCGATCACCGAGACGTCGTCGCTTTGCACGTTGAGCGCGTAGAGCCGTGCGCGCGCCGCGTCGTGGAGCAGCGCGAAGGGGTGGCTGCCGACGCGCACGCGCGCCAGCACCCGCCGCGTGGCGGTGTCGATCACGGCCACGCTGTCGTCGTCGCGCTCGGCTACGAACACGGTGGCGCCGTCGGTGTGCGCGGCCACGCCGGCCGGCGCACGGCCCACCGGTATCGAGGCCAGGGGCGGCGCGGCGCCGCTGCCGCGCGCGTCGAACACCAGCAGCCGGCCGGCGTACCAGTCGGCCACGTACAGCTGCCGGCCGTCGCCCGAGATGTCGAGGCCCACCGGGCCGTCTCCGGCCGGGAGCGTGGTCACGACCTTCTGCTGGCGCATGTCGATGACCGAGATGGTCTTGCTGTCGGGGTTGGACACGAAGGCGCGGCCGGCACGGCCGGACGCCACCACGCCAGCCGGCGACCGGCCGACCGCGACCGTGGCCACCACCTGCTGCGACGCAAGATCGATCACCGACACGTCGTGGCTTCCCTGGTTGGTGATGTAGGCGAAGGGCGAGGCCCAGGCCGAGGTGCAGAGCATCGAGGCGGCGATCCATCCGAGGCGCACAGGTGTTGCGGTGCCCGTCATGGTCGTGCGCTTTTCGAGCGCCGTTCAGCGTCCGTCGGCCGGGCCGATGAAGCAGCCCTTTTTCACCTTGGCCTGGAGCGCGCGGTAGCGCTTGATGTCGGCCTGCAGCTTTTCCGAATCGCGGATGTAGCCGCCGCGTTCGCCGCCGATGGTGGTGGCCTTGCTGGCGGTGCTCAGCTGCACGTAGTCCGCGTACTTCACCTCCTTGGCGAGCGCGTCGAGCGCGCACGAGCACTTGTTGATCATCTCGAAGGTGCCGGCGCCGGGATGCGCGGCCATGCACTCCTGCACGTAGAGCACGCGGTCCACGGTGGGGAAGTCGTTCGCGGGCAAGGCGGCGTGCACGGCCATGGGCAGGCCCAGGAAGCACAGAAGGCGGAGCGTGTTCTTCATTGGCATTCGGAAGTTCGTTCGAGGCGGCGCGTCAGCGCGCCGGCGCCTGGGCACCGTCGATGAGGAGTTCCTCGACGAGCAGGGGTTTGGCGGCCAGGCCTTCGCCCTGGATCTGGGTCCGGATGCCATAGATGCCTCCGGGCACGGCGGTCGAGAGCAGGACGCGATAGCTCTTCTTCGCGAACTTTTCATACCTCGGCCGGTTCGGGTCGTCCAGGAAGGGGCTGAACAGGATCTCCTTGCCCTTCACCGCGCGCCCCCGGTAGCGCATCGTCACGTCGCGCACTTCGGCGCCCTGGTAGATCGCCGTGCGCAGGCGCTTGCGGAAATGATTCTCGGAGCCGCCCGTGAGGCGCTTCATCTCGCGCACGTCGTGCTCGAGGAAGTAGAGGATGACGGGGTTGCCTTCGGCTGCCGGCACCTCGGGCACCTGCAGCTTGCGCGCGCCGCTCAGGAATGCGCCCTTGGCATCGCAGCAGCTGCCGTCGGCCTTGGCGCTCAGGGCCACGGTAACGCTGTCGGCGAAAGCATCTTCCAGGCTGCCTGTCCTGCTGAAGGTGTAGCGCAGCAGGGTGGGCGGCTGCAGGGCCTGCAGCTGCGGCGTCATGAACAGCAGGCGCTCCGCGGCCGAGAAGTCGGGCTTGTCGCCCTCGGCTCGAGAGGCCGGGGCAGAGGCGAGCAGGACGCAGAGCGAGGCGGCGATGGCGAAGCGCATTGAAGTCAGCTCAGTTGGTTGGCGCCCCGAACGATGCATCGACCAGCGGGACTCCGTATTCCTTGAGGATCGCCTGGATCTCGGGCGCCTTGGACTCGATCAGCCCCTCGACCTGCTGCTTCCATTCGCGTTCGCCGTAGCGCACGCCCATGGCCATCTGGTAGTCGAGCCGGATTCCTTTTTCGGACTTCAGCGGCACCACGACCAGGGCCGGCGTCTTGACCCGCCGAGCAAAGAATCCGGCAATCGGACCCCAGACGACGACGGCGTCGAGCTTGCCCTCGGCTAGGTCCCGCTCGACGATCTCGCCCGGATACTGCGCCGGGTCGGCGCTCATGAGCTTGTAGGGCACGCCTTGTTCGAGCAGGCCGTGGCGGCTGAGCCATTGCGAGGCCGGCGAGCGGTCGTAGATGCCGATGCGCAGCGACTTCAGCTTGGCCGGATCGAGCTTGAGGAAATCCTCGACCGAGGCCACGTGGTCCATTCCCTTGCCCTTCGGGAAGACCAGCGCGTAGGTCGAGCGGTAGTAGGGCTTGGTGACCGAGACCTCGTCGAGCCCGACGGGCACGCTCATCACGATGTCGCAGGGATAGTCCTGTCCCGGCAGCTTGAAGCGCAGCGTGTTGCGGAAGAAGGCCAGCCGCTGCGGGAACGAGTAGTAGGTGACCGGAAGCCCGAGCGCCTTGCCGAACAGCTCGGCGATCCGGTTCTCGATGCCCTCGCCCTTGGTGTTGGAGAAGGGCATGTTGTTCGGGTCCTGGCACACGCGCAGCGCCTTGCGCGCGGGCGTGTCCTGGGCCATGGCGGGGACCAACGCGCAGCAGCATGCCGCGCCCACGACGCCCGCGCGCAGGCGGGCGCCGAAGGGCCGCGGCCTGCCGGCGGGCTGCCGGCCGGTCATTTGATTTCTTCCACTCGGGCGCGCGTGATCGCGCCGTCGGATCGGCCCTTGAGGTAGGCGTAGAGCTGGTTGATGTTGTCCATCACCGCAGGGTTGTTGCCGAAGCTCTGCATGCCCTTGTCGAGTTTTCCGTCACGCACGATCTTGATGAACTCTTCCTTCTTCAGCGTCTTCAGGCTGTTGATGAGAGAAGGGCCGACCATGCCTTCCTGGTTGGGGCCGTGGCAGCGATCGCAGGCGGCGGAGCGCCAGGCGCGAAATCCCTTCATGGTTTCCGGGTCCACCTTGTAGCCCTCCGTCACCTTGTAGGGCGCCGGGTCTGTCGCGGCGACAGCCATGGTGCAGGCCACGCCCGCGAGCAGAAGAAGGGAAGGCAGCAACGTTGACGAACGAAATTTCATGGCTCCTGGGTCTCCGTTTATCTTTGGGGAATGTAAGAGGGAGAGCCCTCTCATGAGTGCTCTCCCGGTCCGCCCGCGCCCCGCGCATCGCGGCGGCCTGCGGCTCACTTGCTCGGCAGCGCGAACACGGTCAGCGACCCGCCGAGCTCGGTGTACTGGCTCAGCTCCTTGTAGCCGCCGACAGCGCCGAGCCCTTCGGTGCTCTTCTCCGGATCGATGCCTGCCGCCATGCCGATGCCGGCCCAGCCGCCGATGCCCGAGAGCACGCCGATGTACTGCTTGCCCTTGTTCTCATAGGTGAACACGTTGCCGATGATGCCGGACGGGGTCTTGAACTTGAAGAGCTCCTTGGTGATGTCCTTGGCATCGACGCACTTGAGGTAGCCCTCCAGCGTGCCGTAGCAGGAGATTCCGCCCGCGGTGTTCAGCGAGCCGCTCCACACCGAGAACTTCTCGGCCTTGCTCTGCACGATCTTGCCGGTGCCGGCGTCCCAGGTGATGTAGTTGCCCATGCCGCCATGGCTGCCCGGCGTGGGATACATCGAGAGCGTGGCGCCCACGTAGGGCTGGCCGGCCGTGTACTCGACCTTGAACGGCTCGTAGTCCATGCAGACGTGGTTCGTCGGCACGTAGAAGAGCTTGGTGTTGGGATCGTAGGAAGCCGGTTGCTGGTCCTTGCTGCCCAGTGCCGCGGGGCAGATGCCCTTGGTATTGACATCGGCGCCGTTCTTTGCGGTCGAGTACTTGGCCACCACCTGCGGCCGGCCGGTCTTCATGTCGACGTGGGTGGCCCAGTTCACCTTGGGGTCGAATTTCTCGGCCACCAGCAGCGCACCCGTCACGCGGTCCAGCGTGTAGCCGAAGCCGTTGCGGTCGAAGTGCACCAGCGCCTTGGTCGGCTTGCCCTTGACGTTGATGTCCGCCAGGATCATTTCATTGATGCCGTCGAAGTCCCATTCGTCGAACGGCGTCATCTGGTAGACCCAGTTGACCTTGCCCGTGTCCACGTCGCGCGACCAGATGCTCATGGACCACTTGTTGTCGCCGGGGCGCTGCGAGGGGTTCCAGGTGGAGGGATTCCCGGTGCCGTAGTACACCGCGTTGGTGGCCTTGTCGTAGCTGTACCAGCCCCAGGTGGTGCCGCCGCCGATCTTCCACTGGTCGCCCTGCCAGGTTTTCAGCGAAGAGTCCTTGCCGACCGGCGCAAGCTTGCCGTCGGTCCAGGTCATGGTCTTCGCCGGGTCCATCAGCATCTCTTCGTCCGGCCCGGTGCTGTAGCCCTTCCAGGCCAGCTTGCCGTCCTTGATGTTGTAGGCCGCCAGGAAGCCGCGCACGCCGAACTCGCCGCCGCTGATGCCGGTGATGACCTTGTCCTTGAAGACATGGGGCGCATTGGTGTTGGTGGCGCCGACCTTCGGATCGCCGTTCTTCACCGACCACACCACCTTGCCGGTCTTGGCGTCGAGCGCGACCAGGGTGGTGTCGGCCTGCTGCAGGAAGACCTTGCCCTCGGCATAGGCCAGGCCGCGGTTCACCGTGTCGCAGCACATGACCGCGATCACCGACTGATCCTGCTTCGGCTCGTACTTCCACAGGATCTTCTGTGTATCCACATCGAGCGCGAACACCTTGTTCGGGAACGGCGAATGCAGGTACATCGTGCCGTCGACCACCAGGGGCGAGCCCTCGTGGCCGCGCAGCACGCCGGTGGAGAAGGTCCATGCAACCTGCAGCTTGCCGACGTTGCTCTTGGTGATCTGGTTCAACTTGCTGTAGCGCTGGTTGAACATGTCGCCCGATTGCATCGCCCAGTTCTTCGAGTTGGCGACGTTCTTCTCTACATCGGCATTGGCAAGCGCCAAGGCCGGAAGAGCCAGCATCGCGACGCCGACATGCCGTACGAGACGGCCGACGATCTGCCTGGAAAATTTCATAAATGTCTCCTCACATTTGACAGTGGGTATCGAACACGAATTGGCAGCAGCCTTCGGATCTATTCGATCGGTTTGGCGAAGGCTGCGGACCGCAACATCCATGCCCACCATGGCGCCACGCAGTCGCCGAGCTCGCCGATGCCGCTTCGATCGGCAGGGGACGCGGTCTCTCCGGCAGATGCCGTTCTTGGAGGGCTGCGAGACGGCGATCGAACCTAGGGAAATCCCGGGCGTTCGAGGCCTTCGGCGCGCCGCGTGCGCATCCAAATTTGACGCAAAGTGTCTCGCGCAAAGTACGCATGTCGAGCGCCGAGGGTTTGCACAGGCGCTTGCGCAGGCCAACGTGTAGGACGGATGCCAGTGAAACCCGGCGACGGGCAGAGGCACAGAATTTGCGGATCGTTGGCAAACGGCACATACATTGAGACAGCTCGACGCATCCCTTCGGCCTCCATGCTGCGAACCATCGACTTAACCAAGCGCTATGGCACGCGCACGGCACTGCAGTCGCTGTCCTTGCGCGTGCCTGCCGGCCAGTTCGTGGCGCTGCTGGGGCCCAACGGCGCCGGCAAGTCGACCCTGTTCCAGGTCCTGACCGGCATGTTCGCGGCCGACGAAGGCGAGGTCGAGGTGGCCGGCCATTCGCTGCGGCATGCCGCGACCGCGGCGCTCAGGCACATCGGCGTCGTGTTCCAGCAGATGTCGCTCGATCTCGATCTCAGCATCCGGCGCAACCTGCTGTTCCAGGCCGACCTGCATGGCCTGCCGCGGCGACTGGCGCAGGAGCGCATCGCGTCGGCCTGCGAGCGCTTGAACATCGATGCCGATCTGGACCGCAAGGTGCGCGAGCTGTCGGGCGGCAACCGGCGCAAGGTCGAGCTCGCGCGCGCGGGCCTGCATCGCCCGGCCGTTCTGCTGATGGACGAAGCCACGGTCGGGCTCGATCCGAAATCGCGCCAGGACCTGCTGGCCGCCTTGCGCGCGGACGTGCGCGAACGCGGAGTGTGCGTGCTGTGGGCGACGCACCGGGTGGACGAAGCTGAGCAGGCCGACCGCGTGCTTGTGCTGCACAAGGGGGCTCTGCTGGCGGACGGCACCCCGGCGCAGGTGGGCCGGCTGCTCGGCGGCGACACGCTGGAGGAGGGCTTCATCGCGCGCACTACTTGAAACGAGAGAACCCCGAAAAACAAGAGATGGAGACATGCATGACCAGAACTTCCCTTCCGATCCTGTGCACGCGGCTTCGCGCCGCCGCCGTCGGCGCGCTGGCGCTGGCAGCCGCGAGCCAGGCCGTGCTGGCGCAGGGCGCCGCCTATGTGTCGAGCGAGAAAGACAACGCGTTGACGGTGATCGACCTGGCAACGCTCGCTGTGAGGGGCACGATCCCCACCTGCAAGCGCGCGCGCCATCTCCAGCTGACGCCCGAGCGCCAGCTGATGGTCGCCTGCACCGACTCGAACGAGGCCGACCTGATCGATCCTGCCAGCGGCAAGTCGGTGCGCCGCATCCCGCTGGGCGACGAGCCCGAGGCCTTCGATCTGTCCCCCGACGGCAAGGTCATCTATGTCTCCAACGAGGACGCGGGCGAGGCCAGCTTCATCGACGCGGCCAGCGGCAAGAAGCTGCGCGCCGTGAAGGTGGGCGCGGAGCCGGAAGGCGTCAAGGTGAGTGCCGACGGCAAGACCCTGTACGTCACCTCGGAGGTCGCGAGCCTGGTGCATGTGATCGACACCGCCAGCGGCAAGGTCGTCAAGAACATCCGGGTCGGCAAGCGGCCGCGGCGCATGGCGATCACGCCCGACGGCAAGGAGCTGTGGATCACCAACGAGCTGGGCGCCAGCGTCAGCATCGTCTCGACCGCCACCAACGAGGTGATCGACACCGTGAAGTTCGAGCTCAAGGGCGCGCGCGCCGAGGACATCACGCCGGTGGGGATCCAGATGACGAAGGACGGGCGGCGGGCTTTCGTCGGGCTCGGGCGCGC
Organism: Variovorax sp. Soil_C_33; assembly: GCF_057656935.1. Classification (NCBI taxonomy): domain Bacteria; kingdom Pseudomonadati; phylum Pseudomonadota; class Betaproteobacteria; order Burkholderiales; family Comamonadaceae; genus Variovorax; species Variovorax sp. Soil_C_33. The sequence goes on along the minus strand of NZ_JBDGJK010000001.1, from coordinate 403,247 downwards.
GAACCACGTCGCTTTCGTCGACGTGGCCAGCCGCAAGGTCGGCTCGCTGGTGCTGGTCGGCAAACGGGCCTGGAACGTCACGCTCGACAAGGCGGAGGCGCGGCTCTACGTGGTCAACGGGCTGAGCGACGACGTGACGGTGGTCGACGTGGCCGGCGCCAAGGCGATCAAGAGCGTGCCGGTCGGACGCGTGCCCTATGGACTCGTGATCGTGGAATGAGGAAGCGCACACCGCTTTCCCGACTCTCGCTCGCGTGGCTGGCGGCGACTCTCGCCGTGCCTGCACCGGCGGCCGCGGCGGTGCTCAAGGCCACCCTGATCACGCCGGCGGACGATGCCCGCATGGAGCGTTCGCGCATCGACCGCGCCTACCTCGGGCATCCGGGCGGCCCGCTCGGGGAGGGCCTGGAGCTGGCCGTCGACGAGGCCAGGTTCGAGCTGGAGGCCGCAGGCGCGGAGGTGGCGCTGGCCAGCGCGCCGGCCGCTTCGATCGATGCGGCGCGCGCGGCGGCCGTGGCGGCCGAGAAGAACGGCGCAGCGGTGCTCTTGACCGACCTGCCTGCCGAATGGACGCTGGCGGTGGCCGACGCGGTGAAGCTGCCGGTGCTGAACCTGAGCGACGCGTCCGACCGCTTGCGCCAGCAGGATTGCCGCGCCCGTCTGTTCCACCTGATTCCGAGCGAGCGCATGCGCAGCGATGCGCTGGCCCAGACGCTGGTGTCCCGCAAATGGAGCAAGCTGCTCCTGCTGGTGGGCGGCAGCGCCCAGGATGCCTCGCGTGCGGCCACGACGCAGGCGTCGATCAAGCGCTATGGCCTGCAACTCGTGGGCAGCAAGCCGTTCAAGGTCTCGGCCGACCCGCGCGAGCGCGACCTGGCCAACCCGCTGCTGCTGACTGCGGGCAGCAGCTACGACGCCGTCTGGGTGGTCGACAGCGACGGCGAGTTTGCCCGCACGCTGCCCTATCGCACCGTGCTGCCGCGCCCGGTGGTGGGTGACGGCGGCCTGGTGGCGCTGGCCTGGCACGCGCAGTTCGAGCGCTACGGTGCGCCGCAGGTCGCGCGGCGTTTCGCCAAGGCCGCGAAGCGGCCGATGACGGCGCACGACTGGGCCGCGTGGATGGCCGGCAAGACGCTGACGGCGGCGGCGATCGCTGCGCCCAAAGGCCCGAACGCGGCCTGGGCGCAGGCCTTGGCGAAGAGTGCCCTGGACGGCTCCAAGGGCACCGGCCTGAGCTTCCGCGCCTGGGACGGCCAGCTGCGCCAGCCCATGCTGCTCACCGACGGGCAGGGCGTGATCTCGCAGGCGCCGGCCGAAGGCGTGCTGCATCCGCGCAACGTGCTCGACACGCTGGGCGCGGATGCGCCGGAGAAGCTATGTCCGAACGCGCGCTGAAAACCCCGGAGAGCGCGAGCGTCGAGCCGATGGCACGGCGCGGGCTGGGCCACGCCTTGCAGGCGATGCGCGCCATCGTGCTGCGCGAGCTGTACAAGTTCTCGCAGCAGACCGGGCGGCTGGTGTCGGCGCTGGTGCGGCCGCTGCTGTGGCTGGCCGTGTTCGCCGCCGGCTTTCGCAACGTCTTCGGCGTCGCGATCGTCGAGCCCTACGACACCTACGTTCCGTACGACGTCTACATCGTGCCCGGGCTGGTCGGCATGGTGCTGCTCTTCAACGGCATGCAGTCCTCGCTCGCGATGGTCTACGACCGCGAGATGGGCCTGATGCGCCTGCTGCTCACCGCGCCGCTGCCGCGGCCCTGGCTGCTGTTCTCCAAGCTGTGCGCCACCGCGCTACTGTCGGTGCTGCAGGCGATCGCCTTCGTGGCGGTGGCCGCCCTGATCGGCACCGAGCTGCCGCTGCTGTCGCTCGCCGGCCTGCACGCGCTCGCGGCGCTGGCGGCCGGCGCGCTCATGCTGGGCGCGCTCGGGCTGCTGCTGTCGGTGCACATCAAGCAGCTGGAGAACTTCGCCGGCACGATGAACTTCGTCATCTTCCCGATGTACTTCCTGTCGACCGCGCTCTATCCGCTGTGGAAGCTGCAGGAGTCGGGCGCCGAATGGGTGTACCAGCTGGCGCGCTTCAATCCCTTCACCTACGCGGTGGAGTGGATCCGCTTCGCGCTCTACGGCAAGGACCCGGGTCTCGCGCCTTATGTCGTGCTCGGCTGCCTGGTCGTCTTCTTCGGCCTGGCCTGCTGGGGCTACGACCCGCAGCGCGGCTTCGGCGGGCTGACCAAGCGGGGAGGGGGTTCATGAGCCCGCACGATCGCCTCGATCGGCGCCGCTGGCTTCGCCAGGCCGGCGCGCTGGCGCTGGGCGCGCTGCCGCTGGGCGCGCTGCCGCTGGGCGCCGCGATGGCTTCCACCGAGCCCTTTCCTTCGCGCGCGGTCACGCTGTGGGTGCCGTGGCCGGCCGGCGGCGCGACCGACGTCTCGCTGCGGCTGCTCGCCGAGCTGGCCTCGGTCTGGCTCGGCCAGCCGGTGCTCACCGAGAACCGCGGCGGCGCGGGCGGTACGCTGGCCATGCCGGTGCTGCAGCAGGCGCGGCCCGACGGCTACACCATTGCCCAGATGCCGCAGACGGTTTTTCGCGTGCCGCACACGCAGAAGGTGCTGTGGGACCCGATCCGCGACGTGACGCCGATCATCCAGGTTTCCAGCGTCACCTTCGGCGTGCTGGTGGCGGCCGGCAGTCCCGTCCGTTCGCTCGACGACCTGCTCGCATTCGCACGCGCGCATCCCGGCGAGCTGACCATCGCCACCAACGGCATCGGCACCACGCCGCACATGGTGCTCCAGGAGCTGTTCACCGCCCGCGGCCTGCGCTACATCCACGTGCCTTACAAGGGCACGGCCGAGCAGTTGAACGCGATCGCCGGCGGCCAGGTGATGGCCGGCGTCAATTCCACCGGCTTCGGCCCGGCGGTGGATACGGGCTCGTTGCGGCTGCTGGCGACCTTCGGCGCCGAGCGCTCGAAGCGCTGGCCCGAGGTGCCGGTGCTGCGCGAGCTCGGCTTCGACATCGTGGCCAAGTCGCCCTTCGGCCTGGCGGGCGCGCGCGGCCTGCCGTCCAGGGTGGTGACCGTGCTGCACGATGCCTTCAAGAAGGCCATGTTCGACCAGCGCTTCAAGGACGAGCTGGCGAAGTACGACCAGGAGGTCGACTACCTGGGGCCGCAGGCCTATGCGCAGTCCTGCGGCGAGATCTTCGCGAAGGAGCGCGCCATGGTGGAAAAACTCGGCCTCGGCCGCACCGGCAGCTGAAAGGAATCTTGCGCTTGAGCTTTTCGAACAGGACGACGACCCGCCCGCTGATCGGACTGGCCCTCGCTGTCGCGGCCTGCCCGATGCAAGCGCAGCCGCAGGCGCCGGCGGCCACCATGCCGACCGTGGAGGTGGTCGGGACCATGCCCGTGCCCGGCATCGAGGTGCCCAAGGACCAGATCCCGTCCAACGTGCAAACCGCCGACGACGCGCAGCTGCGCCGCGCGCAGAGCCTGAACCTGCCGGACTTCATGGCCGCCCGCTTGCCGAGCGTCAGCGTCAACGAGATCCAGGGCAACCCCTACCAGCTGGACGTGAACTACCGCGGCTTCAGCGCCAGCCCCTTGCTCGGCACGCCGCAGGGCCTGTCGGTGTACCAGGACGGCGTGCGCATCAACGAACCCTTCGGCGACGTGGTGAACTGGGACCTGATCCCCAAGGCGGCGATCTCCAGCATCACGCTGCTGCCGGGCTCCAACCCCCTGTTCGGCCTCAACACGCTCGGCGGCGCGCTGTCGCTGCAGACCAAGCGCGGCGACACGCATCCCGGCACCGAGCTCGAGCTGCAGGCCGACTCCTTCGGCCGGGTGAGCACCGAGCTCACGCACGGCCGCAAGCTGGGCGAAGACGGGCATCTGTTCCTGGCGCTCGGCGGTCTCAACGAAGACGGCTGGCGCGAGCACTCGCCCTCGCGCGTGCGCCAGCTCTTCGCCAAGGTGGGGCAGGAGCGCGGCAAGCTTTCCTGGGACCTGAGCTTCACCCATGGCGACAACCGGCTGGTGGGCAACGGCCTGCTGCCCGAGTCCATGCTCATGCAGAACCGCAGGCAGGTCTACACGCGGCCCGACCGCACCGACAACCGGATGTCGATGCTGACGCTCAATGCCAGCTACCAGCTGAGCGACCTGCAGACGATCTCGATGACGGCGTACACGCGGCGCTCGCGCTACTCGACGCTCAATGGCGACTTGAACGACGACTTCGATCCGCCCGATGTCGAGGAGTCGGGCGTGGAGAATCGCAGCAATACCCGGCAGCATGGCGAAGGCCTGGCGCTGCAGTCGACGGTCAGCGCGGGCATTCATCGCTTCACCTTTGGCGCCTCCGTCGACCGGGCGCGCACGCGCTTCGCGCAGACCGAGGCCGAAGGCTTGCTCGACGCGACCCGTGCGGTGATCCCGCTGGAAGAAGCAGAGGTCGACGCGCTGCTGGCAGGCAAGAGCCGCACGGCCAGCATCTACTTTTACGACCTGGTGGCGCTCAGGCCCGACCTGCAGCTCAGCCTCTCGGGCCGCTACAACGACACCCGTGTCACGACCCGCGACGAGGGCCGGGCGCTGCTCGGCCTTTCCACGCAGCTCGACGGCGAGGGCCGCTACCGCAAGTTCAATCCTGCCGCCGGCCTCACCTGGCAGGCCACGCCGCGGCTCACGGCCTATGGCGGCTGGAGCCAGGGCAGCCGCGCGCCGAGCCCGATCGAGCTGGGCTGCTCCGACCCGGCGAACGCCTGCGTGCTGCCGAATGCGCTGCAGTCCGATCCTCCGCTCAAGCAGGTGGTGTCGCAGACTTTCGAGACCGGCCTGCGAGGCACCTTGGAGCCCGGCCTGCGCTGGAACGCCTCGGTGTTCCGCACGGTGAACAAGGACGACCTGCTGTTCGTCAGCAGCGGGCTCTCGCGCGGCTACTTCACGAACTTCGGGCGCACCCTGCGTCAGGGCGTGGAACTCGGGCTCGGGCAGCAGGGACAGCAGCTGGACTGGTCCTTGTCGTACAGCTACCTGCGGGCGAGGTACGACTCGCCGGCCTGCCTGGTATCGGAATCGAACAGCAGCGCCGAAACCAGCCCGGCCTGCACCGGCGAAGGCGAGATCGCGGTGCGGCGCGGCGACCGGCTGCCCGGCCTCCCGGCCCACCAGCTCAAGTTCAACTTCGACTGGCGCGTCACGCCGGCCTGGACGCTGGGCGCCCAGTACCGCGCCTACTCGCGGCAGTCGGTGCGCGGCAACGAGAACGGCGCACACGCGCCCGACGGTGTCGATTTCAACGGCAGCGGCCGCCTCGGCGGCTATGCGCTGCTCGATCTCACGACGAGCTGGAAACTGGGCCCGCGCTTCGAGCTCTTCGCCAAGGTGGCGAATGTCTTCGACCGCCGCTATGCCAGCGCCGGCCAGCTCGGCCGCAACGGCTTCGATGCCGGCGGTGCGGTGTTGCCGCCGGATGCATGGCGCAACGAGCAGTTCGTGGCCCCGGGCGCGCCGCGCGCGCTGTGGGTCGGGGTGCGGATGCAGCTTGGCGCCTAGTTCTCAGCCGCGCTGCGCGCTGCGTTTGCGCGCCGGCTTGCGCACCGCCGGCAAGGGGCCGAGCTGCTGCTGGATCTGCGCCTGGCCATGCGTGCGCAGATAGTCCTCGAAGGCCAGCGCGACCTGCGGCAGCTGCCGCGACGCAAGGTGCATGACGTACCAGTCGCGCACGATCGGATTGCCCGGCACGGGCAGCAGGCCGAGCAGGCCGGCGTTCATCTCGAGCACGCAGGTGTGCATCGACAGGAAGGCGATGCCGAAGCCCGCGGCGCACATCTGCTTGATGGCCTCGTTGCTCGACAGCTCGGAGCCGATGCGCAGCGGCAGGCCGTTGTCCTTGAAGAAGCGCTCGACCGTGGTGCGCGTGCCCGACCCGCGCTCGCGCACCAGCATGCGCGTGTCCGAGAGGAGGGCGAGGCTGGGCTTTGGCGCCGACATCAGCGGGTGGCCGGGCGCAGCGAGAAAGGCCATCGGGTGCTTGGCGAAGGCGCTCGAATCGGTCTTCAGCTCGGCGGGCGGGCGGCCCATGATCGCGACGTCGATCTCCTGGCCCGCGAGCATGCGCACGATTTCGTCGCGGTTGCCGACCTGCAGCTTGAGCTTCACCTTCGGATGCTCCTTGGCGAAGTTCACCAGGATGGGCGGCAGCAGGTACTCGGCCGTGGTGATGGCGCCGACGCGCAGCGTTCCGGAGAAGACGCCCTGCAGCGTGGCCATTTCCTCGCCGGCCTCGCGCCACAGGTCGAGGATGCGCCCCGCATAGCCGGCCAGCAGCTCGCCGGCCTCGGTCAGCCGGATGCCGCGGCCGGTGCGCTGCAGGAGCGGCGTGCCGGCGGATTCCTCGAGCGTGCCGATCTGGATCGATACCGCGGGCTGCGTGAGGTGCATCTCGTCGGCTGCCAGCGAGACGCTGCCGAGCCGGGCCACGGCGTGGAAGGTGGCGAGCTGGCGAAAGCTCGCGTGCTTGGAAAGAGGCATCTACTGATATTAGGTTTACGAAATACCAATGTCAAAAGATTTAATTTTTCCTAATCGTTGGAGCGGCCTACATTCTCCTCACCGACCACACGAATCCATTCATCTCGAGAGGCGAACCCCATGGGCAACATGAACGAAGCGATGCAGATCACCGATGCGAAGAAGCGCTATTCGGCCGGTGTGCTGAAGTACGCGCAGATGGGCTACTGGGACGGCGACTACCAGCCGAAGGACACCGACATCCTGGCGCTGTTCCGCATCACGCCGCAGGAAGGCGTGGACGCCATCGAGGCCGCGGCGGCGGTGGCCGGCGAATCGTCCACCGCGACCTGGACCGTGGTATGGACCGACCGGCTCACCGCCTGCGACATGTACCGCGCCAAGGCCTACAAGGTCGAGCCGGTGCCGAACAATCCGGGCCAGTACTTCTGCTACGTGGCCTACGACCTGTCGCTGTTCGAGGAAGGCTCGATCACCAACGTGACGGCCTCGATCATCGGCAACGTCTTCAGCTTCAAGCCGCTGAAGGCCGCGCGGCTGGAGGACATGAAGTTTCCGGTGGCCTACGTCAAGACCTTCGCCGGGCCGCCGACCGGCATCGTGGTTGAGCGCGAGCGGCTCGACAAGTTCGGACGTCCGCTCTTGGGCGCGACCACCAAGCCGAAGCTGGGCCTGTCCGGACGCAACTACGGGCGGGTGGTGTACGAGGGCCTGCGCGGCGGCCTGGACTTCATGAAGGACGACGAGAACATCAACTCGCAGCCCTTCATGCACTGGCGCGACCGCTTCCTGTTCGTGATGGACGCGGTGAACAAGGCGAGCGCAGCCACCGGCGAGGTCAAGGGCAGCTACCTGAACGTCACCGCCGGCACGATGGAAGAGATGTACCGCCGCGCGCAGTTCGCCAAGGAGCTCGGCTCGGTGATCGTGATGGTGGACCTGGTGATCGGCTACACGGCCATCCAGTCGATGAGCAACTGGTGCCGCCAGAACGACATGATCCTGCACCTGCACCGCGCCGGCCACGGCACCTACACGCGGCAGAAGAACCACGGCGTGAGCTTTCGCGTGATCGCCAAGTGGATGCGCATGGCGGGCGTGGACCACATCCACGCGGGCACCGCGGTCGGCAAGCTCGAGGGCGACCCGATGACGGTGCAGGGCTACTACAACGTCTGCCGCGATACGCACACCAAGGTGGACCTGCCGCGCGGCATCTACTTCGACCAGGACTGGGGCGCGCTGCGCAAGGTGATGCCGGTCGCTTCGGGCGGCATCCACGCCGGCCAGATGCACCAGCTGCTGGACCTGTTCGGCGACGACGTGGTCCTGCAGTTCGGCGGCGGCACCATCGGGCACCCGCAAGGCATCCAGGCCGGGGCCACGGCCAACCGCGTGGCGCTGGAAGCCATGGTGCTGGCGCGCAACGAGGGCCGCGACATCGCCAACGAGGGGCCCCAGATCCTGCGCGACGCGGCCAAGTGGTGCACGCCGCTGGCGGCGGCGCTCGACACCTGGGGCGAGATCTCTTTCAACTACGCATCCACCGACACGTCCGACTATGTGCCGACGCCGTCGGTTGCCTGAACCGGTCCACGAGGAGAGACAGACATGCGAATCACGCAAGGCACCTTTTCATTCCTGCCCGACCTGAGCGACGAGCAGATCCGCCGCCAGGTCGAGTATTGCCTCGACAAGGGCTGGGCGATCGGCATCGAATACACCGACGACCCGCATCCGCGCAACACCTTCTGGGAGATGTTCGGCAACCCGATGTTCGACATCCAGGACCCGGCCGGCGTCATGCTCGAGCTCGCGGCCTGCCGCAAGACCTTCGGGCAGCAGTACATCCGCGTCACCGCCTTCGACTCGACCCACGGCACTGAGTCGGTGGTGATGTCCTTCATCGTCAACCGGCCGGCCAACGAGCCGGGCTTCCGCCTGTTCCGCACCGAGGAGCCGGGCCGCACCATCCGCTACAGCATCGAGAGCTACGCCGTGCAGGCGCGGCCCGAAGGCGCGCGGTACTGAGGCCGGGCCCGACGCGAGGCACCCGCATGGATACCGCCCAGGCCACCGACACCGCCACCGCGCCGAGGCAGCTCTTCGAGTCCTCGGGCGTGAAGGCCCTGCTCGACCAGCTCGATGCCGAGCTGATCGGCCTGGCGCCGGTCAAGGGCCGAATCCGCGACATCGCCGCGCTGCTCCTGATCGACAAGCTGCGCCAGGCGCAGGGGCTGCAATCGCAGCCGCCTTCGCTGCACATGTCCTTCACCGGCAATCCCGGCACCGGCAAGACCACGGTGGCGATGCGCATGGCCGAGGTGCTCAAGCAGCTGGGCTACGTTCGCAAGGGCCACCTGGTGGCGGTGACGCGCGACGACCTGGTCGGCCAGTTCATCGGCCACACGGCGCCCAAGACCCGGGAAGTGATCAAGAAGGCGATGGGCGGCGTGCTGTTCATCGACGAGGCCTACTACCTGTACCGGCCGGAGAACGAACGCGACTACGGACAAGAATCGATCGAGATCCTGCTGCAGGTGATGGAGAACCAGCGCGACGACCTGGTGGTGATTCTTGCGGGCTACAAGGACCGCATGGAGACCTTCTTCGGCAGCAATCCGGGCATGGCCTCGCGCATCGCGCATCACATCGATTTCCCGGACTACAGCGAGGCCGAGCTGATGCAGATCGCGCAGCTGATGCTCGAGCGGCTGAACTACAGCTTCGACGACGGCGCGGCATCCACCTTCGCGCGCTATGTGAGCCTGCGCCGGCGGCAGCCGCATTTCGCCAACGCGCGATCGGTGCGCAATGCGCTGGACCGCATCCGGCTGCGCCACGCCACGCGGCTGTTCGCGAGCGACGAAGCCCTCTCGCGCGAACAGCTCTGCACGCTGCAGGCGCAGGACATCCTGGCGAGCCGCGTGTTCGATCCGCGGCCGGACGCCGCCCCTGCCGAAGGAGCGCGTGCATGAGCATCGAAGCCCTTGTGTTCGACGTCGACGGCACCCTGGCCGACACCGAGGAGGTGCATCGCCGCGCCTTCAACCTGGCCTTCGAAGAGCTCGGTCTGGACTGGCGCTGGGAGTGCTCCGAATACCGGGCCCTGCTCGCGGTGACGGGCGGCAAGGAGCGGCTGACGGCCTACATCGACGGCCTGGCCTTGAGCGCCTCCGAGAAGAAGCGCCTGCACGAGCGGGTGCCGGCGCTCCACGCCGCGAAGACGCGGCACTACACCGAGATCGCGCGGCAGGGCGGCATCGAACTGCGCCCCGGCGTGGCGCGCCTGCTCGACGAGGCGCTCGGCGCCGGCCTGCGCCTGGCGATCGCCAGCACCACGACGGCCGTCAATATCGACGCCTTGCTGCTGGCGACGCTGGGCCCGGGCGGCTTGTCGATGTTCGACGTGATCGCCTGCGGCGACCAGGTGCGCGCGAAGAAGCCGGCGCCCGACATCTACCGACTCGCGCTCGACACCATGGGCGTGGCGCCCGAGCGGGCGATCGCCTTCGAGGACTCGGCCAACGGCGTGCGCTCGGCCGTCGCGGCCGGCCTGTGGACGCTGGTCACGCCCACCTTCTGGACCGAAGGCGGCGACTTCAGCGGCGCCGGGCTGGTCGTGCCCAGTCTCGCGGACGCGTCGCTCGGCGTCGAGGAACTCACGCGCAGGGCCACCTCGGTGCCGCCGCCGAATGCGGTTCAAGCGCTCTACCGGGGGGCATGAGATGCAGCAGAACGAAATCTCCGCGCGGCCCGGCTCCGCCTCGACCATGCGGATCGCGCCCAGCCTGTTGTCGGCGGACTTCGCGCGCCTGGGCGAGGAGGTGAGGGCGGTCATCGAAGCCGGCGCCGATTTGATCCATTTCGACGTGATGGACAACCACTATGTCCCGAATCTGACAGTCGGTCCGCTGGTGTGCCAGGCCATCAAGCCCTACGCCACGGTGCCGATCGACGTGCACCTGATGGTCAAGCCGGTCGATGCGCTGATCCCGATGTTCGCCGACGCCGGCGCCTCGATCATCTCCTTCCACCCCGAGGCCAGCGAGCACGTGGACCGCACTATCCGCCTGATCAAGGCCAGCGGCTGCAAGGCCGGCCTGGTGCTCAACCCGGCGACGCCGCTGCAGGTGCTCGACCATGTGCTGGACCAGCTCGATCTGGTGCTGCTGATGTCGGTCAACCCCGGCTTCGGCGGGCAGAGCTTCATCGAGAGCGTGCTGCCGAAGATCGAGGCGGCGCGCCGCCGCATCGATGCGAGCAGGCGCGACATCTGGCTCGAGGTCGATGGCGGCGTGAAGGCCGACAACGCGCAGCGCATCGGCGCCGCCGGCGCCGACACGCTGGTGGCGGGCTCGGCGGTGTTTGCCGGCGGACGCTATGGCGAGTCCATCGACGCCATCCGCACGCGGGCGCTGGCGGGGTGCGCCGCATGAAGGATCTGCGCGCCATCGACGCCATCGCCTTCGACCTCGACGGCACGCTGGTTGACAGCGCGCCGGACATCCGGCATGCCTTGAACGCCGCGCTCGACGAGGCGGGGCTCGCGGGCTTCGGCCTGGACACCGTGCGCGCATGGATCGGCGACGGGCCCGACGTGCTGATCGCGCACGCCCTGTGCTTGCACGGCGTGGACGCCGACGACGCATCGCGTGCCCGGCTGCGCAAGGCCTTCGATGCGCACACGCTGGCGGCGCCTCTGCGATCGGGCAGCGTCTTCCACGGCATCGCCGAACTGGTCGCCGGCCTGGCCCGGATGCTGCCGATGGTGGTGGTCACCAACAAGCCGACGCCCCTGGCACGCGCCGTGCTGGATGCAGCCGGACTGCTGCCCTTTCTGACCGGCGTGCACGGCGCCGACACAGCCTGCCAGCGCAAGCCGGCACCCGAGCTGCTGCTGTCCGCGGCGCGTCGGCTCGGCGTGGCGCCTGCTCGCCTGCTGATGGTCGGCGACGCGGCGCCCGACATGCTCGCCGCCCAGGCCGCCGGATGCCCGGCCGCGCTGGTGTCTTGGGGCTACGGCGGGAGCGCGAGCGCGGATGTGTTGCCGCGGCCGTGGCGCCTCGCGACGCCGCAGCAACTGCTGCTGACGGCACGCGAGTCGCGCGCCGCGCCCGGTGAAGAAACACGAACTACCAGGAGATCGACATGCCAATCGCAGGCAAGGCCACGCTGACCCAGTACATCATCGAGGAACGCCGCCGGCATCCGGGCGCGACGGGCGCTCTCAATGCCGTCATCACCGACGTTTCGCTCGCCTGCAAGGCGATCTCGCGCAAGGTGGCGCTGGGAGCCCTCGGGGACATGCTCGGCAGCGCCAGCAGCCGGAACGTGCAGGGCGAGGAGCAGAAGACGCTCGACGTGCTGAGCAACGACATGTTCCTGCGCGCCAACGAGTGGGGCGGCCACGTGGCAGGCATGGTGTCCGAGGAGATGGAGGCACCCTTCGTGCCGCCGCCGCAGCATCCGCGCGGCAAGTACCTGCTGCTGTTCGACCCGCTGGACGGCTCGTCGAACATCGACGTCAACGTGGCGGTGGGCAGCATCTTCTCGATCCTGCGCGCGCCGACGCCCGAGCGCGACGCGAAGCCGGAGGACTTTCTGCAGCCCGGCGTGCAGCAGGTCGGCGCCGGCTATGCGATCTACGGCCCCTCGACGATGCTGGTGCTGACGCTGGGCAACGGCACGCATGCCTTCACGCTCGATCCGCAACTGGGCGAATGGGTGCTGAGCCATCCGAACCTGCGCATCCCCGCGCGCACCAGCGAGTTCGCGATCAATGCGTCGAACAGCCGTTTCTGGGAGCCGGCGGTGAAGCGCTATGTCGACGAATGCCTGGCCGGCCGGGAAGGCCCGCGCGGCATCGACTTCAACATGCGGTGGATCGCTTCGCTGGTGGCCGAGACGCATCGCATTCTGATGCGCGGCGGCGTGTTCATGTACCCGCGCGACAGCAAGGAGGCGGGCCGGGCGGGGCGCTTGCGCCTGCTCTATGAGGCCAATCCGATCTCCTTTCTGATCGAGCAGGCCGGCGGCATGGCGAGCACCGGCCGCCGGCGCCTGATGACGGTCGAGCCCGAGTCAATCCACCAGCGCATCGGCCTGGTCTTCGGCTCGTCCGACGAGGTCGCGCGCGTGGAGGCGTACCACGCCGAGGCGCCGCAGGACACCTACCAGGCGCCGCTGTTCGGCAAGCGCGGCCTGTTCGCGACCGCGGCCTGAACCAGGCACGAATCCTTCATTCCCGAGGCCACCATGTCAGCCAAGCATCCCATCGTCGCCATCACCGGCTCCTCCGGCGCCGGCACCACGTCGGTCACCCGAACTTTCGAGAACATCTTCCGCCGCGAGAGCGTCCAGGCAGCGATCGTCGAGGGCGACAGCTTCCACCGCTACGACCGCAACGCCATGAAAGCGGCGATGGCCGAGGAAGAGGCCACCGGCAACCGGAACTTCAGCCATTTCGGCGAGGATGCCAACCTGTTCGCCGACCTCGAAGCGCTGTTTCGCGACTACGGCGAAGCGGGCGTCGGCCGCAGCCGGAAGTATCTGCATGACGCGCAGGAGGCGGCGCCCTACGAGCAGGAGCCCGGCACCTTCACGCCGTGGGAAACGCTGCCGGCGAGCGAGCTGCTGTTCTACGAAGGCCTGCATGGCGGCGTGACCACCGACAAGGTCGACATCGCGCGCCATGTTGACCTGCTGATCGGCGTGGTGCCCGTGATCAACCTCGAATGGATCCAGAAGCTGCACCGCGACAAGAGCACCCGCGGCTATTCCACCGAGGCCGTGACCGACGTGATCCTGCGCCGCATGCACGAGTACGTGCACTACATCTGCCCGCAGTTCACGCGCACCCACATCAATTTCCAGCGCGTGCCGGTGGTCGACACCTCCGATCCGTTCATCGCGCGCACCATCCCGAGCCCGGACGAGAGCCTGGTGGTGATCCGCTTCGCCAACCCGACGGGCTTCGACTTTCCCTATCTGCTGAGCATGCTGCACGACTCCTTCATGTCGCGTGCCAACACCCTGGTGGTGCCGGGCGGAAAGATGGAGCTGGCCATGCAGCTGATCTTCACGCCGATGATCCTGCGCCTCATGGAGCGGCGCAAGAAAGCCTATGCCATCTAGGACGGAACTTCGTCATGACCACTGAAAACCTTGTCTTGCGCACGCAGTGCGCCAACGCGATCCGCGCGCTGGCCATGGACGCCGTGCAGGCCGCCAACTCGGGCCATCCGGGCATGCCGATGGGCATGGCCGACATCGCCGAGGCCCTGTGGCGGCATCGGCTACGGCACGATCCGGCCCACCCGCGGTGGATCGACCGCGACCGCTTCGTCGTCTCCAACGGGCACGGCTCGATGCTGCTGTATGCGCTGCTGCACCTGAGCGGCTACGCGCTGCCGATGGAGGAGCTGCGGCGCTTTCGCCAGCTGCATTCGCGCACGCCGGGGCATCCCGAGGTCGGCGTCACGCCCGGGGTCGAGACCACCACGGGACCATTGGGGCAGGGCATCGGCAACGCGGTCGGCATGGCGCTGGCGGAGAAGCTGCTGGCCGAGGAGTTCAACCGGCCCGGCCACGCGGTGATCGACCATCGCACCTACGTGTTCCTCGGTGACGGCTGCCTGATGGAAGGCATCAGCCACGAGGCCTGCTCGCTGGCGGGCACCTGGCGGCTGAACAAGCTGGTGGCCTTCTACGACGACAACGGCATTTCCATCGACGGCGAAGTCAGCGGCTGGTTCGGCGACGACACGCCGGGCCGCTTCGAAGCCTACGGCTGGACGGTGCTGCGCGATGTCGACGGCCACGACGCAGCGGCCCTCGACGCGGCGATCGACAAGGCGGCGGCCGCGGATCGGCCGGTGCTGGTGTGCTGCCAGACGCGCATCGGCCAGGGCTCGCCGAATCGGGCGGGTACGGCAAAGGCGCACGGCGAGGCGCTCGGGGAGGCCGAGATCGCGCTCACGCGGCAGGCGCTGGGCTGGTGCGCGCCGCCCTTCGAGCTGCCGCCCCGCGTCGCGCAGGCCTGGTCGGCGCGCGAGTCGGGCGCTGCGCTGCACGCGGCGTGGCAGGCGCGCTTCGAGGCCTATGCGCAGGACCATCCGGCGCTCGCGCGCGAGCTGCTGCGCCGCCATCGCGCCGACGCGCCGCTCACTGCGCAGGTCGAAGCCGCGCTGGCTTCTGCGGCAGCCGCTGCGCAGCAACGGCAGGCGGCCGTGGCCACGCGCAAGGCCTCGCAGCAGGTGCTCGACGAGCTCGGGCCCGCGATGCCGGAACTGATCGGCGGCTCGGCCGACCTCACGGGCTCGAACCTGACCGACTGGAAGGGGCACCGCGCGCTCAAGGGCGCGGGCACGGGCAACCACGTGCACTACGGCGTGCGCGAGTTCGGCATGGCGGCGATCATGAACGGGCTGGCGCTGCACGGCGGCTTGCGGCCCTTCGGCGGCACCTTCCTGGCCTTCTCCGACTACGCGCGCAACGGCGTGCGCATGTCGGCGCTGATGAAGCTGCCGGTCATCTACGTCTTCACGCACGACTCGATCGGGCTCGGCGAGGACGGCCCGACGCACCAGCCGGTGGAGCATGCCTCGAGCCTGCGCCTGATTCCGAATGTGGATGTCTGGCGTCCTGCGGACGCCACCGAGACGGCCGTGGCGTGGCGGCAGGCGCTGCGCCGCACGGACGGGCCGAGCTGCCTGCTGCTGACGCGCCAGGCGCTGCCGCACGCCGGCGGCGGCGGGGAGCGCATCGAATCGATCGCACGGGGGGCGTACGTGCTGCAGCGTCCGGAAGGGGAGCGCATCGCGTTGCTGGCGAGCGGATCGGAGCTCGCAGTGGCTCTGGGCGCTGCGGCCTTGCTGGCGGAGGAGGGCATTGCGGCCCGCGTGGTATCGGTGCCGTGCATGGATGTGTTCGAGCGCCAGCATGCGGACTGGCGCCACGCGGTCATTCCGCGCCACCTGCCGCGGCTGGCCGTGGAGGCCGGCAGCACCGGCCTGTGGTGGAAGTACGTCGGCGAGCACGGCGACGTGATCGGGCTCGACCGCTTCGGCGAGTCGGCGCCGGCCGGCGAGCTGTTCAAGCTGTTCGGAATCACCGCCGAGGCGGTGGCCGAGCGCGCCCGGCGCCTGCTGGCGAGCGTCTCGCATGCCGGCGTGAAGGAGACCGCGTGAAGCTCGACATCCCGCGCTGAAGCTTCATTCCTCTTCCACTTCCACAGGAGCCTGCCATGGCCATGATTTCACTGCGCCAACTGCTGGACCACGCTGCTGAGCATCAGTACGGGGTTCCAGCCTTCAATGTCAACAACCTGGAGCAGATCCAGGCGATCATGCAGGCGGCCAGGAAGACCGACAGCCCGGTCATCCTGCAAGCCTCGGCCGGTGCGCGCAAATATGCAGGCGAGCCATTTCTGCGCAAGATGGTCGAAGCGGCCGTGGAGATGTACCCCGAGATCCCGTTCGTGATGCACCAGGACCACGGCGCCAGTCCTTCGATGTGCATGCAGGCCATCCGCTCGGGCTTCACGAGCGTGATGATGGACGGCTCGCTGATGGAGGACGCCAAGACCCCGGCCAGCTACGACTACAACGTCGGCGTGACGCGCCGGGTGGTGGAAATGGCGCATGCGGTCGGCGTCTCGGTCGAGGGCGAACTGGGTTGCCTCGGATCGCTGGAATCAGGCATGGCCGGCGAGGAAGACGGCAGCGGCGCCGATGGCGTGCTCTCGCACGAGCAGCTGCTGACCGACCCGCAGCAGGCAGCCGACTTCGTGGCCAGGACCGGCGTCGATGCCCTCGCGATCGCCATCGGCACCTCGCACGGCGCCTACAAGTTCAGCCGCAAGCCGACCGGCGACATCCTCGCGATCGACCGCATCAAGGACATCCATGCGCGCATTCCGCAGACGCACCTGGTGATGCACGGCTCCTCTTCGGTGCCGCAGGAATGGCTGGCGGTCATTCGCGAATTCGGCGGCGAGATCAAGGAGACTTACGGGGTGCCGGTGGAGGAAATCCAGGAGGGCATCCGCCACGGCGTGCGCAAGATCAACATCGACACCGACATCCGGCTGGCCATGACCGGCGCCATGCGGCGCGCGATGGGCCGCGATCGCAGCGAGTTCGATCCGCGGAAATTCCTGAAGGACGCCACCGCCGCCGCACGCGATCTCTGCGTCGATCGCTTCCAGGCCTTCGGCAGCGCCGGCATGGCGGCCAGGATCAAGCCAGCGGCACTGGCGAAGCGCTGACGTGACCTGACTGCCTCGACGCTCAATCCTGCATTGCCAACGGATTGGGAGCCGGCTCGCCGATCTTCGTGAGCGTGTTGCGGTCGGTGTGATGAAAAGGCTCGGCCTGTCCCAGGATCTGCATCACCGTGTCCTGGTTGTACGACCAGGTCCCGTCTGCCTGGAAAACGACCTCGATGCGCCATTCCAGCGTGGTGAAGGCGTGCTCGAGGAAGGGGTTGGAGACGATGCCGTTCACCAGGCTGCCGCGCGTGGCCGTGAGCTCGAAGCGGTCCGCGTCCGGGTCGGCCCGGCCGCTCGCCATCGCGATCTGGCCGCGCGGAATGGCAAGCGTGTGCATCACGTTCCCGGTTGCGGGTTCCCAAAGCCAGTAGCCGACCTGGTCGTGGTACATCTTGGTCAGGCCCGGCTTGTGGATGAAGGTGTGGTAGCGCAGGCCGTAGAGCACCTGCGGGCCGTTGGTCTGGGGATCGATGGGCTGCAGCTCGTAGTGCTCGACGTAGACCTGTGTCTTCGGCCCCTGCGCCTTGGGCTTGACGTCCACGCCTTTCTCGCCGCGCCACAGGCCGGCCATCCTGCGCAGGGGGCCGAGGTTGGCCAGGGTGGTTCCGTCCAGGCTGGCCGGCTCGGTGTAGATGTCTTCGGGGAACTTGGGCATGGGGCGTCGATGGGGATGGGTTGCGGGCGCCTCGGCGACCGCAAGCGGCGGCCTGGCTCGCGCCGATTGTGCCTCCCGGGACGCCGGCTCCTCTCTTGATCCGGCAAGCCGCGCCGCGGCCGCAAGCGGCAAGATCAGTCGACGGTATGGCGTTCGAGTTGCTTGTCGAACGCCAACAATGCCTCGACTGCTGCGCGGCCTTCGGCATAGCCCCGCATCAGGTTGGAGTGATTCCAATCGAACGTGACCTCCGACTCCGCGGCAAGCGGTATCTCCACGACGCGCGGGCGCATGCGCGTCTGGTTGAGCAGGTGTTGACGGAATAGCTTGATGTCATTCTCCCCAACCTCCGCGGCGAACTGCATCGGCAGGTTGGCCAGGGCTCCGGCAAGACTGCGAGGTGATTTGACCTGGCTATCATCGACGATGCGGTTGATCCAGACCTCGTCCAGGTCCGGATGATCGCGCAGAAGGTTCTTGAAGTTGACGGTGTCGACCAGCGCGCCCTCGGTGTACTCATCCCCGTCGATCAAGACGCTCTCTTCGATGTAGGGAAGCGCGGAGCATGCGCAGAGCGACTTGGACGATATCTCCAGGTACTTCTCCTTCTCGTCGAGCGATGTCTTGCGGTGGTTGTGAAAGATCTGCATCGCGCCGGGTTGTCCCTCGCCGGGCAGTCGCCAGGCGTTGTGATAGATCTCCGGCATGTCCTCTTCGTAGAGTCGTCTTCCCTGGAAGACCTCCTCCAGGATCTTGCTGTCCTTGTAGTAGATCTTGGACAAGCCGTTGATCTCGGATTTGAAGATCAGCGAGGTCAGGTACCGCGTCGCCGGATTGACCGCCAGGACGTCGTTCAAGAGCCAGGTGTTGAGCTCCTGGCTCGTGACGCGGCCCGGATTGGCGAAGAGCGCGATCGACTTGAAAAAGCTCGCGCAGATGTCCGCCGGCAGTACCAGGCTCGACCAATTGCGCCCGGGCGAAGCAGCAAACGTTGCCCACGCCTGCCAAAGCGCCTGGAAGTCGGTTGCGAACCCTCGATTGATGGGGAACCACTCATACGATTGATCGCCCCTGAAGCAATGCGTATCGAAGAACTTCAGGGTCTCCTGCGCGCGCTTCCCCGGCGAGCGGGTGTTGTAGACGATCCCGACCCAGGCCCCGATGCACGACAGGGCGAACACGTCGAACTCGATGCGGGCTTCTTCCAGCGCCGCGAGTGCGCCGATATGGAGACCCGCGGCCGGCCCACCTCCGGCCAGCGCAATGGCGCGCTTTTTCTTTTTCATGGACTCTCCTCATCTCTTGGTGGGAGCCGCCACGTGCAGGACTGTTGGCAGCCTCACGTTTCGGACTTATTGTGCGGCACGCGCGAGGAGTTCGGAATGTCATGCATAGATGAATGGAACCCGGTCCTCCCTCATGTGAAGGATGAAGCATCGAGGCCGCCGCCTGCTGCCCGCGGTGCGCCGAACCTCGTTGGAACCATCTATGACGGGCTGATGGCGATGAGGCCGCAACCGCCGGCGGCGGTTCATTTCTATCTCGGCGAAGGCTTGCGTTGGATTCGCGTAGGCTTGAACGGCGACAGGGCCATCGAGCCATCGGCTGTCGAGCATGTCGGCCGGATCATCGAATCCTGCGCCGCGCCTGCGGGGCCGCTGTTCTTCCATGCGCTGAGACCGCACGACATGCTGTTCTTCCTGGAGGGCGGGGATGCGGAATCGATCGGCATGCCCCCCGGTTATTTCGGCGCGCCGCTCGATGAAGTGCTGCACGCCTGGAGCAACGGGCCATCGGTTGCCTCTCGAAAGACGCGGGCTGCGGCACGGCGAACGAAGCCTCGTTCGAAATAGGCCGCGCCACCGATCACAGCATGGCCCAAGCTCCGTACTCGCAACGCGCCAGTGACAGGCGGTGCCGGCGCGCCTGTTCCACGGCCGCGTGAGCTGCCTGCCGGGCGCGCTCGGCATGGCCGGACAGGTGCAGCGCATGCGACCATACCAATGTGGAGAAGGCCTGTTCGGCGCGCGCGCCGCCGCGCTCGAACAGGCGGACCGCGTTGTCGAACAGGACCTGCGCCTGCAGCGGGTCTCCCCCCGTCCTCACGCTGCTGAGCGCCTTGACGCGCCAGGCAATGGATTCGGCAAAGTAGCCGCCGACCGCCTGGGCCACTTCGATCGCCTGGTTTGCTGCCGCAACGGCGCGTACGTGGTCGCCGCGGAAGCAGGCCATCTCCGCCTCGATCGCCGGTATGTAGTCGAGCAAGGACCAGTGACCGTCCGCGACCTTGGCGAGCAGGACGCGCGCCTCGCCAAGCGATGCGGCTGCCTCGTCGAGCTTGCTCGCCCGGCACAGGCACAGCGACAGAAAGACGAGGCCGTGCCATCCGAGATACGGCACCGAATGGAGCTGGCTCAGCGTCACGCATCGCCTTGCTTCGTCGACTGCCTCTTCAAGCCGCCGAACGGCCATCAACGCGTGGCTGCGCCAGATGTGGGCGCCGCCCAGGTAGACCGGCGATTGGACGTTCTCGGCCTCCTGGACCGACATGTCACCGAAGCGCAGGCCCTCGTCACCAGCACCCATCTGGCAGGTGGCGTAGCCGATCCATCCCAGGCCGGAGATGTAGTCGATGGAGCTGCCCGCCGCCTTGTAGCGGCCGACGTTGCTTTCGTTGATGAACTCCAGCGTCTCGTTGAACAAGCCCTGGCAACACAGATTCATGCTCAAGGCCGATGCCGGTTTCATCTCGATCTGCGGCGACCCTTTCTCGCGCCCGAGCTGCCTGATCTCGGTGAAGATCCGCCGCGCCTCGGAGTAGCGGCTCGAGTAGAGATGTGCGCGACCTTCCTGGAACAGGATGGCCGACATCGTCGCGGCGTCGCACGTGACTCCTTCGACTTGCGAGAGGCTCTTGGCGAGTGCACCCAGCTCCATCAGTCTCTTGGGAAGGATGGCGAAGCGACCCACCTCCATCATGCCCAGGATGATGTCGATGTGTCTCCTGATGCGATGCGGTGTCTGCGGAAGACCGGCAACAACCTTCTCCGCGCGCGAGAAATGAGACAAGGCCTCCGCGATGGCAACCATCCGGGTCGACGCCAGTCCTGCCGCGTACAGGTAGTCGACCTCCTTGTCGGGCAGATTCGCTTCCTGGCAGTGGTGCGCCATCAGCCCGGGCTCGTGGCTTGCCATCTCGGGATGATGGGTCTCGATCGTGTGCAGGATGCGCGCGTGCAGTGCCTGGCGGTCGCTTCTCAGCTGGCCCTCGTAGGCCGCCTGCTGTATCAGCGCGTGCTTGAAGACGTACTCATCCGCGGGCGGCGCGCCCCGGCGAAACAGCAACTGGGCTTCGACCAGGCGGTCCAGGGCGGCTGCCAGCCGAGCCGGCGACTGCCCGGTGACCCGAAGGAGCAGGGAGAAGCTGAATTCGCGCCCGAGCGCGCTCGCCACCCGTGCCACATCCTTCGCGCCATTCAATCGATCGAGCCGCGCCATCAGGCTGTCGCGCAGCGTGGAGGGGATGTCCAGCGATGGCAGCGGGCCGTCCATGGCAAGCGAGCGGCTGTCATCGTGCAGCAGGCCCGATTCGAGTACCGAGGCGGTCAGCTCTTCGATGAACAGCGGGATGCCGTCCGTCTTGGCAAGGATCAGGCTGACCACGGCCGGCGGCAGGCTCTTCCCATGACAGACGTTGTGGATCAGCTTCTCCGCATCGTTGTCTTTCAGCGGCTCCAGATGAATTTCGGTCACGGCTGCGGCGTCGCGCCAGTTGCGCTTCTCCGGCGGGCGAGTGGTGATCAATGCCATGAAGGGCCGGTCCCGCATGCGCAGGAACAGCGATCGCAGGAAGTCCTCGGTGGCGCCGTCCATCCAGTGCGCGTCCTCCAGCATGAAGAGCACGGCGGCGGATTCGCAATGGCGTTCGAAATGCCGCAACAGCACCTCGCGCGTCAGGTTGCGCTTTCGGTCGGGCGGCATCGGCGGCAACGCCTCGGCACCGGACACAGGCACGCCCAGGACGTCGGCAATCAGCGCCAGTTCCAGGGGCGTCGCCCCGCCGCCCAGCCAGGCGGCGATGTGCCCACGGTCTTCCGATCCGTTGCTCGCGCCGATGCCGGCTTCCCGCCGGATCCAGGCGATCAGCGGATGCAGGGGCGTGGTCGTCTGGTTCGGCGAGCATTGAAGGAGCACGCTGAGTCCCGATGACCGTGCGAGACGCTCGGACGCTGTACGCAGCAGGCGCGACTTGCCGATGCCGGCCTCCCCGGTCACCGTGACGATGCGGCATTGGCCCAGCCGCGCAAGCTTCCAGCTCTCCAGCACCGTGTCCAATTCGGCATCGCGGCCGACGCACTCGAAGATCTCCGTCCGGTACGCATCGAAGCGCACGCTCGAAGGGGACTCCCCGAGCACTCTCCACAGGTGCACTGGCTTTTCGAGTCCCTGCAGGTGATGCAAGCCCATATCGGCATAGATGAACAAGCCGCCCGCCAGCCGCCGGGTGTCGTCCGCCACGACGACGCTGCCGGCCGTTGCCACCTCCTGGATGCGAGAGGCGAGATTCGGCGCGAGTCCGGTTGCGGCGTGGCGCTCGGCAAAACCGCTTCCCACCATGTCGCTGATGACGGACATGCCCGTGGCAAGTCCGATGCGTACGTTGACGTGGCTCGTGCCGCTGAGCCGCGCGCTGCCCAAGGCCTCGAGGATCTTCAGGCTGGCCCGGGTGGCACATTCGGCCGCATCCTCCCGCGCCGACGGATAGCCGAAATAGGCCAGGATGCCGTCGCCGACCAGCCGTGCAATGAAGCCACCCGCGTCCTCGATGATGTTGCAGCAGGAAGAGTAGTAGGCGTGGATGAGGCTTTGCAGATCATCAAGATCCAGCCGCTCGGACATTTCGGTCGAGCCCACCAGATCGCAGAACATGACCGTGATCTGGCGACGTTCACCCGGCTCGAGCTTCTCGGGGCTCGCGTTCCATGCGCGTCGACGCGTCTTCTTGCCCCCTGCATGGCTCACGGCGTCCAGCAGGATGCGGCGGTGACCCAGAGAGAGGCCCAGTTCCTTGAGATCCGCGTCCGACAGGTAGCGCAGGACCTCGAGGGTGACGTCGTTGTCCTCGAAGGCCTGGGCATGCATGGCCAAGCCGAGCGAATTCAGCAGTTGAGCGAGATTGTTGTCCTCAGGCATCACCATCAGACTTCCCCGGGCACGCGCGCAGGCCCGATCGTCAGTGCCGCCAGCGCTATTTAGGATTGCCCGGAAATGTAGCTCATTCGTACTAATGCGTCGATGAAAAGAAGCAGGCGCCGGCCGGCGATGCGCGGCCGGCTTGCGCCGGTACTGCCCCTGCGGCATGCTCGCCCGCTACGAGCTTTTCCCTTGAGACACGCATGAGGTCCCTGCAACTTCCCACCGGCGGCCGGATGCCCGTGCTTGGCCTCGGCACCTGGCGCATGGGCGAGACGCCCGGCCGCCGTACCGCGGAGGTGGCCGCGGTCCGCTCGGCCATCGAGATGGGCTATCGGCTCATCGACACGGCCGAGATGTACGGCGAGGGCGGCGCCGAGGAGATCGTCGGCCAGGCCGTGGCCGAGGCGCTGCGCGCCGGCGACGTGAGGCGCGAGGAGCTCTTCATCGTCAGCAAGGTCTATCCGCACAACGCCAGCCGCCAGGGAACGCCGGCCGCCTGCGCGCGCAGCCTGGCGCGGCTGGGGCTGGAGCAGATCGACCTCTATCTGCTGCATTGGCGCGGCGAATACGCGTTGGCAGAAACCTGCGAGGCGATGCGTGCGCTGGCCGCCGGCGGGCGCATCCGGCATTGGGGCGTTAGCAACTTCGACACCGGCGACATGGAAGAACTGGCCGCCGTGTGCGGCGAGGCGCTGGACTGCGCGGCGAACCAGGTCTATTACTCGATGGGCGAGCGGGGGGCCGAGTTCGGCCTCTTGCCCTGGCAGCGCGCCCGCGGCATGCCGCTGATGGCCTACAGCCCGATCGACCAGGGCGCGCTGGCTGCCGACGCCGCGCTGGCGAAGATGGCCGGGCGGCTCGGCGTGACGGCGGCGCAGCTTGCGCTGGCCCGGGTCATCGCACAGCCAGGCGTCGTCGCCATTCCGAAGGCGGTGCGCGAGGCGCATCTGCGCGACAACCTCGCCGCCGCCGACCTGCAACTGAGCACCGAAGATCTCGCGGAGATCGACCGACTGCATCCGCCGCCGCGGCGCAAGAAGCCGCTGGCAATGATCTGAGCCTGGCCGATACGGTTTGCGTTTGCGGCTGTATGGCGGAAAACCCGAGCCCTGCATGCCTTCTTCGCAGCCGCGAGGACGTTCAGAATAGCGTTCTATCCAGGTAGGAGTTGGTCCTGCCACCGGCGCTGCGCGACATGCTGCGGCTCACATGCCGCGACGCCTATCGGAGTCGCTCGTGACGAAACGTAAATACGACGAAACGCTGTCGCCCCCCGCGTGGCAGCCTTTCGAGCGGCAGGCCGAGGCCTCGCTGCGCGAGCATGCCGACCTGCTGAATCTCACGCACGACGCCATGTTCGTGCGTGACATGGAATCCGCGATCAAGTACTGGAACCGAGGCGCCGAGGAGATGTATGGATGGACGGCGGAAGAAGCGCTCGGCCAGTCTGCGCGCGAGCTGCTGAAGACCGTCTCTTCCGTGCCGCTCGAGCAGATCGAGGCGCAGGTGCTCCGCACCGGACGCTGGGAGGGCGAGCTGGTGCATCACAGGCGAGACGGGACACCGGTGGTCGTGGCGAGCCGCCTGGCATTGCAGCGCGACGCGCAGGGCGAGCCGGTCGCGATCCTCGCGACCAACACCGACATCACGGAGCGCAGGCAGGCCGAGGAGGCTCGGCAGGACATCGAGGAGCAATGGAGAGCCGCCTTCGAAGCGAATCCCACGATGTACTTCATCATCGATGCGGCCGGCGCGATCCTGTCGGTGAACCCCGTCGGTGCGGAGCAGCTGGGTTGGCGCGTGGGCCAGCTGATCGGCCAGCCGGTGCTGGACGTGTTCCACGAAGCCGATCGGGCGTTCGTGCAGGGAAACGCCGACCAGGCCTTCCAGCACCCGGGTCGGGTGATGCGCTGGAAGGCACGCAAGATCCGCAAGGACGGCACCGTGCTGTGGGTGCGGGAGTCGGCGAATGCGGTCGTGCTGAGAGGCGGTCCGGTGCTGCTCGTGGCCTGCGAGGACATCACCGAGCGCGAGCGCGCCGAGGAGGCGCTGCGCGAAAGTGAGGAGCGCTTTCGCACGCTCGTGAAGTTCTCCTTCGACGTGTACTGGGAGACCGACGCCCAGCACCGCTTCACGCGGCAGGAGTACTCCGAACGGTTCGACCGCGCGCCGGCGCCGGGCTCGGAGATAGGCAAGACGCGATGGGAAGTGCCCTATCTGGAGCCGGACGAAGAGGCTTGGCGCCGGCACCGTGCCGCGCTCGATGCCCATGTTCCGTTCCGCGACTTCGAGCTCGCGCGGGCGACCTCCGACGGCGGCATACGCCATGTGTCGGTCTCCGGGCTGCCGATGTTCGACGAAGCGGGGCGCTTCACAGGCTACCGCGGCGTCGGGCGGGACATCACCGAACGCAAGCGGGCCGAGTACCTGACGCGCCAGGTGTTCGAGAGCGCCTCGGATGGCGTGGCCGTGGTCGGCCGGGACTACCGCTATCAAAGGGTCAACGCGGTCTACGAGCGCAATTGGGGGACGCCGGCCGAGGAGATCGTCGGCATGCATGTCGCCGATCTCCTGGGCGCCGACGTCTTCGAGCGCGCCGTGAAGCCGTGTCTCGACCGCTGTCTCGCCGGAGAGCGGTTCACGTTCGCGGAATGGTTCACGACCAGGCTGGGCCGCTTCTACCTGTCGGCGTCCTACTCGCCGCTGCGGCTCGATTCGGAGCGCCTGGAGGCGGCGCTCGTGATCACGCGCGATCTCACCGACCACGTCCTCGCGTCGGAAGCACTGCGCGAGGCGCAGGCGGCGCTTGCGCGAGTGAACCGCGTGACCACGCTCGGCGTGCTCGCGGCCTCGATCGCGCACGAGGTCAACCAGCCGCTCGGGGCCATGGTCGCGAGCGCGGGGTCCTGCGCGCGCTGGCTCGCGGCCCAGCCGCCCGAGCTCGAAAAGGCGCAGCGCTCGCTCGGACGCATTGCCAGGGACGGCAAGCGCGCGAGCGAAGTCATCGACCGCATCCGCGCCCTGGTCATGCGCCAGCCGCCGCGCCGGGACCGCGTCGACGTCAACCAGACCATCCTCGACGTGATTGCGCTCACGCGCGACCAGATGCGCCGCAACGACATCGCGCTCGAGAAGACGCTTGCCGACGGCCTGCCGCCCGTATGGGGTGACAAGGTGCAGCTCCAGCAGGTGATCCTCAACCTGATCGTCAACGCCATCGAGGCGATGAGCGTCCCCGGCCATCGCCCGCGGCAGCTCGTCATTGGCGCGAGTCAGGCGGAGGGCGGCGTGTGCATCGAGGTGCGCGACTCGGGCCCCGGCGTCGCCACCGAGATCGCGGACAAGCTCTTCGAGCCCTTCCACACCTCCAAGGCGCAGGGCATCGGCATGGGGCTTTCGATCAGCCGGTCGATCATCGAGGCCCATGGCGGCCAGCTTTGGACCGCACCGAACCTGCCCCACGGCGCCGTGTTCCGGTTCTCGCTGCCGGCCGGGGAACGGGAGCCGTAGTGGCAACCGAACGGCCCGTCGTCTTCGTGGTCGACGACGACCTGGCCATGCGCGAGGCGCTTCAGGACCTCCTCGCCTCGGTCGGCATGGACGTGCGCCTTTTCGCCTCGACGCAGGACTTCATGCAGGCGCAGCGCCCGGACGCGCCCGGCTGCCTGGTGCTCGACGTGCGGCTGCCCGGCGCAAGCGGATTGAGCTTCCAGCAAGAACTCCCGCGGGCGGGCGTCGATCTGCCGGTGATCTTCATCACCGGGCACGGCGATATTCCGATGACGGTGCGCGCCATGAAGGCCGGCGCAGTCGAGTTCCTGAGCAAGCCCTTCCGCGACCAGGAGCTTCTGGATGCGATCGATGCCGCGGTCGAACGGCACCGCGCGCAGCGCCGCGAGACGGCGCTGGTCGCGGAGCTCCGGCAACGCTTCGCCTCCCTAACCCAGCGCGAACGCGAAGTCATGGCGCTGGTGAGCGCCGGGCGCGTGAACAAGCAGATCGCGGCCGAGCTGGGCATCAGCGAGGCCACCGTCAAGGTCCACCGCGGGCAGATCATGCGCAAGATGCAGGCGAAGTCCCTGGCGCAGTTGGTGCGCATCGCGGACATGCTCGGCCTCTCCAAGACCTAGGACGCCTAGAGGGCCTGTTGACAGGCCCTATACCAAAGTCGTAGAGCGCGTGACGCACGTGCAATGGTCTTGTGCGCGCAATCGGCCTAGTCTTGCATCAACGCTCAAGAACACCAGCAAGGAAATCCAAGTGCGCAACAACCCCACCGTAGCGATCGTGGACGACGATGAATCGGTTCGAGACACCACGAAGGACCTGCTCGACTCCGCCGGCTTGTCCTCGGCCACCTTCGATTCGGCCGAGAGCTTCCTGCAATCGAAGGGCACGTGCGCCATCCGATGCCTCATCGCCGACATGCGCATGCCGGGAATGACCGGGCTCGAGCTGCACGGCCGCCTGGCCGCCGCCGGCACCCCGATCCCTACGGTCCTCATCACCGCCTACCCCGACGAACGGGAGCGCGCGCGCGCCTTGAAGACGGGCGTGATCTGCTTTCTCGCCAAGCCCTTCAGTGCGGAAGACCTTCTCGCCTGCATCCAGACCGCCCTGCGCGGACGCAGTCCCGCGTAAGGCGCACGACCATGCTTCCCGGAGCTGCTTCATTGAAATGAACCACGAGGACACCGCCATGCACGCCGCCCGCAACTCATCCGCTGCACAGTCCGCCTTCGAGCTGCGCTTTCCTTCGCTCAGCGGCACGGGCCGTGCCCTGTCGTTTCCCTGCGATGCCAGCGGCTCGGTGCAAATGGACAGCTTGAGCGAGCGCGCGCTGAACAACTACCTTCTTGCGCGGGCGCTGACGGGCCGCGACTACGGGTGGCCCAGCGTGCAGGCCTCGTGCCAGGTGCAAGCCTGAAGCGAGGGTGCAAGGCCATGAGCCATCGATCTGCCGAAATCCCGGGCAGCGAGCTGCCGTTCCAGGATCCGACTGCCTACGCGCCGCTCGACGGCGAAGAAGCCGCGGCAGAGGCCGATAGCGCAGTGAAGGTCATCATCGGCGTAGCCTCGCCGGCGCTTCTGAGCGGCCTCGAATCGCTGGTGAGCGGCGCCGCGGGCCTCGCTTTCGGGCGCTCGGCGAGCACACTGGACCAGCTGCTCGTCTGCTGCATGGAGGCCGAGGACTGCATCGCTCTGGTGGATCCGACCCTCGGTCCGCAGGGGCTGCGTGCATTCATGCAATTGCTCCGCATGGTCGCTGTCAGGGTGCGCGTCGTGCTCATCAGCGACATGCATTCGCCGCACATGGTGCGGGAGGCGATCCGGTGGGGCGCCAGCGGATTCGTCGAGAAGACGGCCCCGCCCGCCGAGATCCGCGCTGCGCTGGTCGCGGCCGCCCGCTCGCAACGCTACCTATCGCCGCGGATCGCGGCGGACCTGGCCGATTCCTTCGTGCTGCAGGGCCTGACCCCACGCGAGATGGATGGGCTCGCCCTCCTCACGCGCGGGGACTGCAACAAGCTCATCAGCTCATTGCACCCGAATTGGCGCTGAGGGCCATATGCAATCGCTGCAAGACCTCCTCTATGACAAGAGGGCGGGGATCGCCTACGTCACGATCAACCGCCCGCAGGCGATGAACGCGCTGAGCCACGCGGCGCTCGGCGAGCTGAGATCGGTGATGGAGGACGCGCGCGACGACCCCCTCGTCCAGGGCGTGATCGTGACCGGCGCGGGCGACAAGGCCTTCGTCACCGGGGCCGACATCACCGCGGGCGCGTCGATTTCCGACAGCGACGCGCACGCGTTCACGCGCAGCGGCCGGCTTGCGTTCGATCTGGTCGAGCAGCTCGGCAAGCCGGTCATCGCGGCGGTGAATGGCTTCGCGTCGGGCGAAGGGTGCGAACTGGCGATGGCTTGCACCTTGCGCCTTGCAACGGCGCATGCGAGATTCGGCCGGCCGGAGACGAAGCCCGGTTTCGTGTGCGGCTTCGGTGGGACGCAGCGCCTCCTGCGTCTCGTCGGCAAGGGCCGTGCGCTGCAGCTCATTCTCACGGCGGACACGATCGACGCGACGGAAGCGCTTCGCAACGGCCTCGTCGACGAGATCGTCGATGCGGACCAGCTCATCTCCCGTGCGGAAACGATCCTCTGTCGAATGGGGCTGAACGCGGCGGGAAAAGGGGAAGCAGCGTAGAGCCGTGACGCGTCGCTTCCGGCAACGAATGCCCGTTTGGGAGGCATCGCGCGGGAACGCGCGCCGGGCCACGCGATGGAAAGTTGCTCGCGGGCTTGTCCACAACCTTATCCACCTCCCCGGGGGATAAATTGCCCTCTGCCGACGGAGTCGCGAGGGGCGCAAGACCTTCGACTTGGCCACATGCCGGGCCCGCAAATAAGTCACGGCCGGCCCTGCCGCCGCGAGGCGCGGTCCGTGTAGGCTCGCATGCCAACCAAGACAATCGCATCCGAGGAGCACCCCGCCATGACGCAGCCCCTTCATGTCCGACCGGTCATGCAAGACGACCACGCCGCCTGGCGGCCTCTCTGGGACGGCTACAACGCCTTCTACGGCCGCCAGGGCGCGACTGCGCTGGCCGAGCAGGTGACGCAGACGACCTGGCAGCGCTTTCTCGATCCGGGCGAGCCGATGTTCGCCCTGGTCGCCGAGGACGAGGGGCAGCTCGTCGGGCTGGCCCATTGCGTCTTCCATCGCAGCATGACCCGTGTCGAGCCGGTGTGCTATCTCTCCGACCTGTTCACGCTCGAGTCCCGGCGCGGGCGCGGCATCGGGCGCCTGCTGATCGAGGCGGTCTACGAGGAGGCGAAATCCGCCGGTGCCTCGCGGGTCTACTGGCAGACGCACGAATCGAATGCCGCCGGCAGGCTGCTCTACGACAAGCTCGCGCAGCACCTGGGGTTCATCGTCTATACGAAGGAGTTGTGATCGCCATGCGCGAAAAGAAGCCGATGCAGTTCATCGCCTGCACGCACGACGCCCATGCCGATGCGATCCTGGAGATCTTCAACGACGCCATCGTCAATTCGACGGCCCTCTACGACTACAAGCCCCGCACGCTGGAGAGCATGGCCGGCTGGTTCAAGACCAAGGAGGCGGGCGGGTTCCCCGTGATCGGCGCCATCGGAGAGGGTGGGGAGCTGCTCGGCTTCGCCAGCTACGGCACCTTCCGCGCCTGGCCCGCATACAAGTACTCGGTCGAGCACTCGGTCTACGTCCACAAGAACCACCGCGGAAAAGGCCTGGGCCTGCTGCTCATGCAGGAGCTGATCGCGGCCGCCAGGGCGCAGCAGATTCACGTCATGGTCGGCGCCATCGACCTGGCCAACAAGGGCAGCATCGCGCTGCACCAGCGGCTCGGCTTCGAGCATGCCGGCACCATCAGGCAGGCCGGATTCAAGTTCGGCCGCTGGCTCGACGTGGACTTCTGGCAGCTGGTGCTCGAGACGCCGGCGAATCCGGTCGACGGTTAGGCCAGCAGCGCCTTCACCAGATCGAGCTGCCGGTCCGGCGCGCCGGTTGCGAGCTGCAGGTTGGCCTCGATGCGCGACAGGTGGTCCGTCATGCAGGCCACCGCGGCCTCCACGTTGCCGCTCTTGCACACGCGCAGGAAGTCCGCGTGCTCGTCGGAAGAGCAGTGCGGATCGTTGGAGGAGTGGTAGAGCATCGCGATCAGCGAGCTGCGCGCGACCAGTTCGCGCACCAGCTCGGCCAGTGTGCCGTTGCCCGCGGCCTCGGCCAGCGCGACGTGGAAATCGCCCAAGAGCTTTTCGCGCACGGTGCCGGTGGTGGTCGAGCGCAGCGCGGTGCGCTCGAACTGGATGTGCTGCTCCAAGGCGCGATAGTCCGCAGGCCGGGCCTTGGCGATGAAGAGGCGCACCACCTCGCTTTCGAGAATGCGGCGCACGCCGAAGACCTCTCGCGCTTCCTGCACGCTGGGCTTGCAGACGAAAGCGCCCTTGTCGGGAATCATCTCGATCAGCTTGTCCTTCGACAGCGTCAACAGCGCCGCGCGGATCTTGGTGCGGCTGACGGCATAGACGCGGCCCAGCGCCTCTTCGCGCAGCCAGGTGCCGGGCGGCAGGCGCTTCTCGACGATGGCGGTGGCGATGTCCTGCGCGATGCTTTCGATGGTCGCACTCTTGTCGGGCGCGGCGGCGGCTTCGGGCGCGGCCGCCGGCAGGGTCATGGTGGCGGTTGCTTTGGTGGCGCGGGGCATGGCGCGATTGTGCCGCGCACGCAGCTCATCAGGCCGCGCGTTTGAGCGCCGGCGCCGAAGGCGGCAGCGTGAAGCCTTCCAGCAAGCCGTCAATCGGCTTCGGCAGCGGCTGCGCCAGCTCGCCTCGCTTGCTGGTGGCAAGCCGCAGGCTCACCAGCGATTCGATCAGCTGCGTGCCGGCCGCCACGCCGTCGACCACCGGCACGCCCAGCACCTGGCCGATGTGCGCGCACAGGTCGGCCATGCCGGCGCAGCCGAGCACGATGGTGTCGGAGCCGTCTTCGTCGAGCGCGCGCCGGCACTCGTCGACGATGCGCTCGCGCGCCTTCGAGCCCGGCGCCTCCAGCTCCAGCACCGGGATCTCGCAGGCCCGCACGTTGGCGCAGAAGCGCTTCATACCGTAGGCCTCGGCCAGGTGCCAGGCCTGGCCCGTGGTGCGGCCCAGCGTGGTCACCACGCTGAAGCGGCTGCCGACCAGGCTGGCCAGGTGCATGGCCGCCTGCGCGATGCCCACCACCGGCCCGCGCGCCAGTTCGCGCGCGGCTTGCAGGCCGGGGTCGCCGAAGCAGGCGATCACGTAGCCGTCGATGCCTTCGCGTTCGCCGGCGGCGATCTCCTGCAGGAGGCCGGGCACCGCCAGCGCCTCGTCGTAGTGGCTTTCGATCGAGGCCGGGCCCATCGCCGGGCTGACCGCGACGATCTCGGTGCCGGCCCGCGCGACGGAGCGCGCGCAGGCGCCGATCTTCTCGGTCATGCTCCAGGTGGTGTTGGGGTTGATGATCTTGATGCGCATGGAGGTTCAGGTCTTGCGGTTGAGGAGGGCGTAGATCACGAAGCCGAGGCCCATGCCGATGAACCAGGCGTAGTTGGCGGCGCCGCGCCAAGCCGGGATCAGCACGCAGAGGATCGGGATTAGCGCCGACGGGATCATGGTCCACACGGCCTTCAGGTTGTAGCCCTTGCTGTACCAGTAGCGGCCCTTGGGGCTCAGCGTGTAGAGGTCGTCCACCACCACCTGCTGCTTGCGCACCAGGTAGAAGTCGGCGATCAGGATGCCGAACAGCGGGCCGATGAAGGAGCCCAGGATGTCCAGCGTGTAGTGGATCACCTCGGGGTTGTTGTAGAGGTTCCAGGGCGTGAGGAAGATCGAGCCCACCGCGGCGATCATGCCGCCGGTGCGCCAGCTGATGTGCTGCGGCGCCACGTTCGAGAAGTCGAAGGCCGGCGAGACGAAGTTGGCGACGATGTTGATGCCGATGGTGGCGATCATGAAGGTCAGCGCGCCCAGCACGACGGCGGTGGTGCTGTCGATCTTGCCGACGGTGTGCACTGGGTCGGTGATCAGCTCGCCGAACACCGGCAGGGTCGCCGCCGTGGTGATCACGGTCAGGAGCGAGAAGAACACGAAGTTGACCGGCAGGCCCCAGAAGTTGCCTTTCTTCACCGCGTCGAAGCTCTTGCCGTAGCGCGAGAAGTCGCCGAAGTTGAGCATCGGGCCGCTGAAGTAGCTGACCACCAGCGCAATCGCCGAGAGCATCACCGGCAGCGCGTCCCAGCCCTGGAACTTGACGCCGCCGAGGTTGAGGTCGATGTTGCTCCAGCCGGCCTTCCACACCAGCCAGCCGCACAGGATGGTCATCACCACGTAGACGCCCGGGCCGGCCCAATCGATGAACTTGCGGATCGCTTCCATGCCGTGCCAGAACACGAAGGCCTGCAGCACCCACATCACCATGAAGGCCAGCCAGCCCAGCGTCGACAGGCCCGCGAAGCCGTGCAGCTTGACGTCGGCGTACGGCGCGAGGTTGGGGAACAGGTGCAGCGCCAGCACCATGAAGGCGGCCGAGGCCAGGTAGGTCTGGATGCCGTACCAGGCCACCGCGATCAGGCCGCGGATGATGGCCGGGATGTTGGCGCCGCGCACGCCGAAGGAGGCTCGGCAGATCACGGGGTAGGGCGTGCCGGTCAGCTGGCTCGGCTTGGCCACCAGGTTGCAGAAGAACTGCACGATGCAGATGCCCACCAAGAGCGCCACCAGAACCTGCCAGCTCGACAGGCCGAGCGCGAACAGGCTGCCCGCCGTGATGTAGCCGCCGACGCTGTGCACGTCGGACATCCAGAAGGCGAAGATGTTGTACTGGCCCCAGGTCTGCTTCTTGAGCGGCGCCAGGTCTTCGTTGGTGAGGGCGGGGTCGTAGCCCGGCTTGATGAGTGCGTTGGAGTCGGCATGCGGCGCAGGGCCGGCGATCGGCAGGTCGATGCTTCCTGGGCTGACGGCTGTGTTCACGGGTTGTCTCCTCGTGGGGATGGGGTGGTTGGGCGGATATCCGAACGGCGTGTCCGGTTCGTTGATTGCACCCTATATTTGTATACAAAAAATGGGTGCAATCAAGTGCGATCTGCGATCGCGAGGTTGGTATTTACCCTTGCTTGGGGAACAATCGCGCCATGAACCCTGGCGACAAGAACGAGGCGATCGAGTGCCGGCTGGTGCGGATGCGCGGCCGCGTGCAGGGCGTTGGCTACCGCGACGCCTGCGTGCGCCACGCGCGGGCCAAGGGCGTCGCGGGCTGGGTCCGCAACCGCGCCGACGGGTCGGTGGAGGCGATGCTCCAGGGCTCGCGCCGCGAGCTGGATGCCATGTGCGATTGGCTGCGCCACGGCGTGCCCGGCGCACAGGTCGACGCGCTCGAGCTCACGCAGGTGCCGCCGCCTTTCGATCGACTCGATCGATTCGATCAGTTGCCGAGCTTGTAGGAACAGACGCAAAAGAAACTATCTTTTGTCCTTGTCGCAGTCGCTTCAACGCGCGCGCCCGGCTGGCCACACTCCGAGCCCAAGGAGACAAAGCATGAAAGCCAGCCACTTCGCGCGTCGCGCGATCCTTCAGGCCTGCCTGGCCGCCGGCGTCGCGATCTGCGCGCCATCGGCCATCGCCGCCTATCCGGACAAGCCCATCAAGCTCGTCGTTCCCTATCCGCCGGGCGGCGCGACCGACGTGATCGGGCGCATCGTCGCGCTCAAGCTCGGCGAGCTGCTCGGGCAGCAGGTCGTGGTCGACAACCGCGGCGGCGCCGGCGGCAACATCGGCGCCGAGGCGGTCGCCAAGGCAGCGCCGGACGGGTACACCCTGCTGATGGGCGCGCTGACTTCGCACGCGACCATGGCGACGCTGGAGAAGGGGCGCATGCGCTACGACATCGCGAAGGACTTCGCGCCCGTCATGATCGTCGGGTCGGTGCCGCTGGTCGTGGTGGTCAATCCGCAGGTCCCGGTGAAGACGCTGAAGGAGCTCGTCGCCTACGCCAAGGCCAATCCCGACAAGTTGAACTACGCCTCCTCCGGCGCCGGCGCGCCCCAGCGCATGGCGGCCGAAATCCTCCAGCGCGAGACCGGCATCAAGATGACGCACATCGCCTACAAGGGCAGCGGGCCGGCGATGACCGACGTGGTCGGCGGCCAGGTCGGGCTGATGGTCGAGACGGCGCCGGCCTCGCTGCCTTTCATCACCACGGGCAAGCTCCGCGCGCTGGCGGTCACGACGCCGCAGCGGATCTCGATGCTGCCCGATGTGCCCTCGGCGGCGGAGGCCGGCGTTCCGAATCTCGAAGTCAGTTCCACCTTCGGCGTGCTGGCGCCGGCGGGCACTCCCGCGGCCATCGTGGCGCGCCTCAACGAGGCGCTCGCGAAGCTCGTGCAATCGCCCGAGGGCAGGGAGATGCTGCTCAAGCAGGGCGTGTATGCGGCGGCGCCGACGACGCCGGCGAAGTCGGACGAACAGATCCAGGCCGAGATTGCCCGCTGGAAAAAAGTCATCGTCGAGGCCAATATCAAGTCCGACGAATGAGGGCCCGCTGAACATGTCCAAAGACTCCTCCAAGCCCGACGGCACCGACGAACCCTCGGGCATGCGCAAGGGCCTGACCAGCTACGGCGACCAGGGCTTCTCGCTCTTCCTTCGCAAGGCCTTCATCAAGGGCGCCGGCTACACGGACGCGGCGCTCGACCGCCCGGTGGTCGGCATTGCCAACACCGGCAGCGCCTACAACCCCTGCCACGGCAACGCGCCGCAGCTCATCGAAGCGGTGAAGCGCGGCGTGATGCTCGCCGGTGGATTGCCGATGGACTTTCCGACGATCTCGGTTCACGAGAGCTTCGCGGCGCCGACGAGCATGTACTTGCGCAACCTGATGTCGATGGACACCGAGGAGATGGTCCGCGCGCAGCCGATGGATGCGGTGGTGCTGATCGGCGGCTGCGACAAGACAGTGCCGGCGCAGCTCATGGGCGCGGCGTCGGCCGGCATTCCCTCGATCCAGCTGATCACCGGATCGATGCTGACGGGCAGCCATCGCGGCGAGCGCGTCGGCGCCTGCACCGACTGCAGGCGCTACTGGGGCAAATACCGCGCGGGTGAAATCGACGACGAGGAAACTGCCGACGTAAACAACCAGCTGGTGGCGAGCGTGGGCACCTGCTCGGTAATGGGCACGGCCAGTACCATGGCCTGCATCGCGGAAGCCCTGGGCATGACGATGCCGGGTGGCGCCTCGCCGCCGGCCGTCACCGCCGACCGCATCCGCATCGCGGAACAGACCGGGGCGCAGGCGGTTCAGATTGCGCGCGACGGGCTGACCATCGACAGGGTGCTCACGCCCGCCGCCTTCGAGAACGCGATGCGGGTGCTGCTCGCGATCGGCGGCTCGACCAACGGGATCGTGCACCTGGCCGCGATCGCGGGCCGGATGGGCCTGGACATCGACCTGCACGCACTCGACCGCATGGGACGCGAGACGCCCGTGCTGCTGGACCTGAAGCCCTCGGGCCAGCACTACATGGAAGACTTCCACAAGGCCGGCGGCATGGCGACGCTGCTGCGCGAACTCAAGCCCTTCCTGCGGCTCGAGGCCATGACGGTCACCGGCAGGACGCTGGGCGAAGAGATCGAACGCGCGGGGCCGGGATTCGCGCAGGACGTGGTGCGCACCGCGGCCAACCCGATCTATCCGCAGGGCGGCATCGCGGTGCTGCGCGGCAACCTGGCTCCGGGCGGGGCCATCATCAAGCAGTCCGCGGCGGATGCCGAGCTGATGGAGCACGAAGGCCGCGCCGTGGTCTTCGAGAACATCGAGGACCTGGTCCTGCGCATCGACAGCGACGATCTCGATGTCGCGCGCGACGACGTGCTGGTGCTCAAGAACATCGGCCCCAAGGGCGCGCCGGGCATGCCGGAAGCCGGCTACATCCCGATCCCGCGCAAGCTCGCGCGTGCGGGCGTGAAGGACATCGTGCGCATCTCCGACGGCCGCATGAGCGGCACGGCCTTCGGGACCATCGTGCTGCACGTGACGCCGGAGTCGGCCATCGGCGGCCCGCTCGCGCATGTCCGCAACGGCGACCGCATCCGGCTGAGCGTGGCGAAGCGCGAGATCGCGCTGCTGGTATCGGACGACGAGCTGGCACGCCGCGCGAAGGAATCGCCGGTGATCGAGCCGACGGCCGAACGAGGCTATCGAAAGCTTTTTCTGCAGACCGTGATGCAGGCCGACAAGGGGGTCGACTTCGACTTCCTGCGCGCGCCGAAGCCGGACGACCGTTAAGCGCGCCCTTTGCAGACGGCCTGCGCCTCGGCGAGCAGGGCTCTTGCCAGCCCGGCGCGCGGCCCGTGGGTGGCCCAGATCAGGCCCACGCGCCGCACCGGTGCGCGCGCCGGCAGCGCCACGCGCGCGATCGCGAATCCGCTGTTCCACATCGGCGCCCAATCCGGCAGCAGGGCCACGCCCAGCCCCTGGCCGACCAGTGCCGCGACCGCCATCAGGTTGTCGATCTCCAGCCGCTGCCGCACGCTGATGCCGTGGTCGCGCAGGTAGCGGTCGGCCAGCTGTCCGCCCACCACCGAGCGGTCATAGCGGATGAAGGGCTCGGTGGCGAGCAGCTCGTGGGCCTTGCGCCGCGCCAGGGCCTTGGGCGCGACCACGACCAGGCGCTCCTCGAACAGCGCCTGGAAGGTGCAGCCCTTGCCGATGGCGAATTGCGGCTCGACGACGATGGCGGCGTCGAGCGCGCCGGTCGACACCTGCCGGCACAGTTCCACCGAGCTTCCGGGCGCGACGAAGACCGACAGCTCGGGAAAGCGCGCGTACAGCCGCTTGAGCACCAGCGGCAGCACGCTGGTCATGGCCGAGACGAACACGCCCAGGCGCAGCTCGCCCAGCGACGCGCCGTCGCTCGTGACGGCCCGCAGGTCGCGCACGTCGCGCAGCACGTTGCGGGCGCGGTCGAGCATCTTGAGCCCCGTCTCCGTGGGCCGCACCGAGCGGCCGGAGCGCTGGACCAGCGGCAGGCCGATGTCTTCCTCGAGCGCCTTGACGCGCGCGGCGATGGCCGCGGGCGTGAGGTCGAGCCGGCGCGCCGCCTCGGCCATCGAGCCCAGTTCCGCGACGGCGACGAAGCTTTGAAGGTAGCGCGTATCCATCGAGGCGAATGTACAGGCCAGACCCAAAAAATCTTTTGCTTTGACCGCGCTGTCTTCTTGCCTTCGCGAGTGGCCGTCATTCGATACTTCATCCGCATGCCATACGACGAAGCGGCTGCGACGCATGCCCGGCTATCCGCGACCCCGCAAATAGCGCTAACAGGCCCCGAGGCTCTGCACCTTCGCGCCGCGATCACTATGATGGACTGCCGCCACCGCATCACAGCAAACCCATGAGCATTCCCACCACCCGCCTGGGCCGCACCGGCCTGACCGTGTCGCGGCTCGCGCTCGGCACCATGACCTTCGGGCTGCAGACCGACGAAGCCGTCTCGCAGCGCATCCTCGACAAGGCGACCGAGGCCGGCATCAACTTCCTCGACACCGCCGACGTCTATCCGCTCGGCGGCACGGTCGAGACCACCGGCCGCACCGAAGAGATCATCGGCCGCTGGCTGCAGGCTAAAGGGCCGGGCGCGCGCCGCCGCTTCGTGCTCGCCACCAAGGCGGTCGGCAAGGTCGGCCCGAACCCGTGGGACCAGGGCGCATCGCGCAAGCACCTGCTCGATGCGATCGATGCCTCGCTCAAGCGGCTGCAGACCGACCATGTCGACCTCTACCAGCTCCACAGCGACGACCGCGAGACGCCGCTCGACGAAAGCCTGGAGGCGCTCGATGTCATCGTCAGTTCGGGACGCGCGCGCTACATCGGCGTCTCCAACTTCCTGGCCTACCGGCTGGCGCGCGCACTGGGCCGCTCCGAGCTGCACAAGCTCACGCGCTTCGTCTCGGTGCAGCCGCGCTACAGCCTCTTGTTCCGCGAGATCGAGCGCGAGCTGCTGCCGCTGGCCGGCGAAGAAGGCCTGGGCGTGATTCCCTACAACCCGCTCGCGGGCGGCCTGCTCACCGGCAAGTACAAGGCCGGCGCCAAGCCCGAGGACAACACGCGCTTCACGCTCGGCACTGCGGGCACGATGTACCAGGACCGCTACTGGAACGAGCGCAGCTTCGCCACCGTCGCGCAGCTGCATGCGCTGGCCGACGAAGCGGGCGTGCCGCTCGCGACCCTGGCCGTCGCGTGGGTGATGGCCAATCCGCTGATCACCGCGCCGCTGCTCGGCGCCAGCCGGCCGGAGCAGCTCGATGCCACGCTCGCGGCGGCCGACTACAAGCTGGATGCGGGGCTCAAACAGCGGCTGGACGAACTCACCGCCGACTACCGCAAGGGCGACGCGCCGCGCTGAGCCCAGCCGCGCGGGTCAGCCGTAGCGCCGGCGCGCGAGCGCGGCTCCCGCGGCCAGCGCCTGCAGCTTCTGCAGCGCGACGGCGCGGTCCATCGGCGCCAGGCCGCAGTTGGTGCAGGGCAGGAGCCTGTGCTTCGGCACATGCTGCAGCGCCTGGCCGATGGTGTCGGCCACCTGCTCGGGCGTCTCGACCACCTCGCTCGCGACGTCGATGACGCCGACCATCACGTCCTTGCCCTCGAGCAGGCGCATCAGCTGCGGCGGCACGTGCGAATGGAAGCATTCGAGGCTCACCTGCTGGATGCTGCTCTTCGCGAGCGCCGGGAACACCTGTTCGTACTGGCGCCATTCCTCGCCCAGCGTGGCCTTCCAGTCGACGTTGGCCTGGATGCCGTAGCCATAGCAGATGTGGACCGCCGTGGTGCAGCGCAGGCCCTGGGCCGCACGCTCCAGCGCCTTCACGCCCCAGTCGGCGGCCTCCTTCATGTAGACGTTGAAGGCCGGCTCGTCGAACTGGACGATGTCGACGCCGTCGGCCTCCAGCGCCAGTGCCTCCTGGTTCAGCAGCTCGGCGAAAGCCATCGCGAGCTTCACGCGGTCGCCGTAGTGCCGGTCGGCGACGGTGTCGACGATGGTCATCGGCCCGGGCAGCGTGAACTTGATGCGGCGCTGCGTGTGGGCGCGCAGCAGGCGGGCCTCCGCGGCATGCACGCGGCCTTTCAGCCGCAGCTGCGAAACCACCTGCGGCACCATGGCGTCGTAGCGGTTGTCGCGGATGCCCATCCTGACCTTGTGCTCGAAGTCGATGCCCTCGACCTGCTCGAGGAAGCCATGGACGAAGTGCTGGCGCGACTGCTCGCCGTCGCCGATCACGTCCAGGCCCGCGTCTTCCTGGGCCTTGATCCAGAGCAGGGTGGCGTCGGCCTTGGCCTGCGCGAGCTCGTCGCCCTCCAGTTTCCAGGCCGGCCAGAGCTTGCGCGGCTCCGCCAGCCAGGCGGGCTTGGGCAGGCTGCCGGCGATGGTCGAACTGAAGAGGGGACGGGTCATCGGGAATCCTTGGTCATTGGTTCGGCTATTGGATCACCTTGTCCGCCCGGCTCAGCACCGAACGCGGGATGGTGAAGCCGATGCGCTTGGCGGTTTTCAGGTTGATCAGCAGCTCGAACTTGGTCGGCTGCTCGATGGGCAGATCCGACGGCTTGGCGCCTTTCAGGATCCGGTCGACGTAGCGGGCGCCGTCCTTGCCTTCCATGCGGTAGCCGGGCCCGTAGGCCATGAGGCAACCGTTTTCCGCGTAGTCGCCCCGTGCGCAGATCGAAGGCAATCCGCTGGCGATGGCCAGTTCGGCGATGAGTTTCTGGTTCGAATTGGCGACTGGGTTGAGCGTGACCCAGACGGCGTTGTTGTCCGCCTTGACGGCCTGCGCGAACGCGGCCACGTACTCGTCGACGCTGCTGGCCTCCATCGAATAGAGCTCCAGGCCCAGCTTCTTCGCGGGCGCCTGGCTCTCTTCCCACTGCGGGATGGAGCCCGGCGCCTTGCGATCCCAGAGCACCGCGACCCGGGTGACCTTGGGCATGGTTTCCTTCAGCAGCTCCAGCCTCTTTCCGGCCAGGACTGCCGCCACGTTGGTGATCCCCGTGCTGTTGCCGCCCGGCCGCGCCAGGGTCTCGGCTAGGCCGGCCGCGATCGGATCGGTGACGCCCATGAAGACGATGGGAATGGTCCCGGTCGTCTTCTTGGCAGCCTGGGCCGCGTTGGTCGTGACCGTGACGAGCACGTCCACCTCCAGCCGGAGCAGTTCGGCCGCGTGGCTCGGGAGCCGCGCGAGATCCAGGCTTTCATGGCGGTAGTCGATCTGGATGTTCTGTCCTTCGACATAGCCGAGATCGCGCAGGCCCTGCCGGAATGCCTCCAGCCGGGGCGCGTCCGCGCTGGCCGAAACGGCCGCCAGATAGCCCACGCGCGGCATCTTCCTCGCCTGCTGGGCCTCGGCGGCGGGGCCGGCGGCAAGCATCAGCGCGTAAAGAAGAGTCCGCAGGTTCTTGCCATTCATCAGTTTTCTCATCAGAAGCTTCCATCTTCCATAGGCTGATTGGTGGATTTCGCCGAGTCCGCAAAGGCGGAAAATCGGCGCCGCGCCTCTGTGAATGGCGCAGCCAATCGACGACAAAGTGACCGAATCATGAAAGCCCCGGCCGCGCGGACCTCGCTGGGCTTCCATGGCGACGCCCCATCAGCAGTCGAAATGAAAGCAGCCGAGGAAGATGGCCGTGCGATGCCGGATGCCGCTCTGCCGGCAGAGTCTGCACGCGACATCCACCTCGGGCACCTGTTCCGCAAGTACCTGCTGCTGATCCTCTCCTTGGTCATGACTGTGCTGCTGGCGTCGGGCGCGATCAGTCTCTACTTTTCCTATCAGGAAAACAAGGCGGCGCTGGCCAGCCTGCAGCAGGTCAAGGCGCTGGGCGCGGCGTCGCGGATCGAGCAGTACATCGATCAGCTCGCCGAACAGCTGGGCTTCGCTTCGCTTCCGATGTTCGACGAGGCAGACCTGGAAGCGCGCCGCATCGAGTTCCTGCGCCTCTTGCGCCAGGTCCCCGAGGTGACCGACGTGGCGCAGCTCGACGGCAGCGGCCGCGAACGGGTGGCGGTGTCGCGCCTGGGCATGGATTCGATGGGATCGGGCAAGGACCGCTCGTCGGAAGCGGCGTTCCGGAACGCCCGGGCCGGGTCGCCGTGGTTCGGGCCCGTGTACTTCCACAAGGACACCGAGCCCTACATGACGGTGGCGATCCGGTCCGAGGGCGACAAGGGCGCCGTGACGGTGGCCGACCTCAATCTGAAGTTCATCTGGGACGTGATCTCCCGCATCAGCACCGACGACGCCGGCAAGGCCTACGTGGTGGACAGCAAGGGCCTGCTGGTGGCGGACCCCGACATCGGCCTAGTGCTGCGCAAGACCAGCCTGGCGTCGCTGCCGCACGTCAGGGCCGCGGCGGCGGCGAAGGCGCCGGGCCCGCAGGCCATGGTGACGCGCGACCTGCAGGGCGCGGAGGTGCTGGTTTCGGTGGCGCCGATCGGGCCGCTGGGCTGGAACGTGTTCGTCGAGCGGCCGATGGCCGAGGTGTACGCCAAGCTGAACGCATCGATCCTGCGCACCGGGCTGCTGCTGCTGGCCGGCCTGATGGTCTCCGCCGTGGCGGCATGGGTGCTGGCGCGCAACATGGTGCGGCCGATCCGCACGCTCGCCGAGGGCGCGCGGCGCATCGGCGAGGGCGAGCTGGACGCCCAGATCGTCGTCAGGACCGGCGACGAGCTGGAAGCCCTGGCCGACCAGTTCAACCGCATGTCGGCGCAGCTGCGCGAGTCGTACGGAGAGCTGGAGCGCAAGGTCGACCAGCGCACGGCGGAGCTGACGGCCTCGCTCGAGTTCCAGACCGCGGCGGCAGAAATCCTGAAGGTGCTCAGCCGCATGCCGGCCGATCTGCAGCCGGCCTTGCAGGCGATCGCCGAGCGCTCCGTGCTGCGCTGCCGCGCGGACGCCAGCAAGATCTGGCTGCAGGAGGGCGATCACTTCCGGGCCGTCACCGGTTATCCGGTCAAGGACGGCGCAGGGACGGGCCGCGACGACATCCTGCCGACCAGCGCCGGATCGGTGGTCGGGCGCGCCTTCGTCGAAGGCCGCACCATGCATGTGGAAGATGTCGCCCCGAAATCGCTCAGGGTGCCGCAGCGCGGCGGCGTTCGCACCGTGCTGGCGGTGCCGATCGTGCGCGACGGTGCCGCGGTCGGCGTCATCGCCGTCGTGCGCAAGGAAGTGCAGGCCTTTTCGGAGGCGGAAGTGCGCCTGGTCGAGACTTTCGCCGACCAGGCCGTGATTGCGATCCGGAACGCGCGCCTGTTCCGCGAGATCGAGAACAAGGGCCGCGAGCTCGAGGTGGCCAACCGCCACAAGTCGGAGTTCCTGGCCAACATGTCGCACGAGCTGCGCACGCCGCTGAACGCCATCATCGGCTTTTCCGAAGTGCTGGCCGAGCGGATGTTCGGCGAAGTCAACGACAAGCAGATGGAATACCTGCAGGACATCCATTCGTCCGGCCAGCATTTGCTGACGCTGATCAACGACGTGCTGGACCTGTCGAAGATCGAAGCGGGGCGGATGGAGCTGGACCTGAGCTGCATCGACCTCGGCCTGCTCATGGACGACGCGCTGACCCTGGTGCGCGAGCGCGCCCAGCGCGACGGCGTCCGGATCTCCCTCGAGGTCGGCGAGGGGCTGAAGGAATGGGTGGCCGATGCCCGAAAGGTCAAGCAGGTGGTCGTGAACCTGCTGTCGAATGCGGTGAAGTTCACGCCGGCCGGCGGCAGCGTACGCCTGCGCGCCCGGCGCCTCGATGCAGCCGGCCAGGGCGTCGCCGAGGTCAGCGTGGCCGACACCGGCGTCGGCATCGCCCCGGAAGACCAGGCCCTGGTGTTCCAAGAGTTCCGCCAGGCCGGCAGCGACGCGCTGCGCAGGTCGGAAGGCACGGGCCTGGGCTTGTCGCTGGCCAAGCGCTTCGTCGAGCTCCACGGCGGCACGATCCGCG
Organism: Variovorax sp. Soil_C_33; assembly: GCF_057656935.1. Lineage (NCBI taxonomy): Bacteria > Pseudomonadati > Pseudomonadota > Betaproteobacteria > Burkholderiales > Comamonadaceae > Variovorax > Variovorax sp. Soil_C_33. The sequence continues at coordinate 360,029 of NZ_JBDGJK010000001.1, read as the reverse complement.
TCGAGAGCCGGCCCGGCGAAGGCGCGACCTTCAGCTTCACGCTGCCGCAGCAGGTTCCGGAGGCCGTGGTATGAGACACAGCGCGGAGGTTGCCGAATGAGCACCATCCTGATCGTCGAAGACAACGACAAGAACATGAAGCTGATGCGCGACGTCCTGCAGCACGCGGGGCACACCACGCTGGAGGCGCAGACCGGCGAGGCGGGCGTGCAGCTGGCCATCGACCACCCGCCCGACCTGATCCTGATGGACGTGCAGCTGCCGGGCATGAGCGGCATCGCTGCCTTGCAGAAGATTCGCGCGCATCCGGTGTTGCAGGCGATCCCGGTCATCGCCGTGTCGGCCTCGGTCATGCCCGAGGACCATCGCAGCATCGTGAACTCGGGATTCGACGCCTTCATGACCAAGCCGATCGCCCTGAAGACCCTGCGCGCGACCGTCGATCGCTTCCTGAAGCAGAAGGGATCGCGATGAGTGCCCACATCCTGGTCGTCGACGACGTCGAAAAGAACGTCAGACTGCTCGCCGACGTGCTGAGCGCGCGCGGCTATCGAACGAGCACCGCGGCCTCCGGCGAGGAAGCGCTGGCGCGCATCGCCGCCGATCTGCCCGACCTGGTCCTGCTGGACGTGATGATGCCGGGGATGAACGGCTACGACGTGTGCCGCGCGATCCGTGCCGATCCGGCATGCGCGGTGCTGCCGGTGGTGCTGGTGACCGCGCTGGACCCGGAGCACGAGCGCGTGAAGGGGCTGGAGGCGGGCGCGGACGACTTCCTGAGCAAGCCCATCCACCAGGCCGAGCTGATGGCGCGCGTGCGCTCCCTGCTGCGCGTCAAAGCCCTGTACGACGAGGTCCAGCGGCAAAGGGCCGAGCTGCAGGCCTGGAACCTGACGCTCGAACAGCGCGTGGCCGATGCCGCCCGGCAGCTCGAGCGCGTGGGGCAGCTCAAGCGCTTCTTCTCGCCGCAGCTGGCCCAGGCGATCCTGGCCGGCGGCGCCGACGATCCGCTGCAGAGCCATCGGCGCGAGATCACCGTCGTCTTTCTCGACCTGCGCGGCTTCACCGCCTTCACCGAGACGGCCGACCCCGAGGAGGTGATGGCCGTGCTGGGCCAATACCACGCGGCGATGGGGCGGCTGGTGCTGGCCCACGAGGGCACGCTGGAGCGCTTTTCCGGCGACGGCATGATGATTTTCTTCAACGACCCGCTGCCGGTGCCCGACGCGCCGGAGCGCGCGGTGCGCATGGCGGTGCGGATGCAGCAGGAGATGCACCACCTCAGCAGCCAGTGGCGCCGGCGCGGCTACGACTTGCACATGGGCATCGGCATCGCGCAAGGCTTCGCGACCATCGGCAGCATCGGTTTCGAAGGGCGTATCGACTACGGGGCCATCGGAACCGTGACCAACCTGGCCGCGCGCCTGTGCGGAGAAGCGGAGGGTGGCGAGATCCTGCTGTCGCAGCGCGTCCAGGCCGCCTTGCAGGAGGCGCAGCCCGAAGGCGAGTGGTCGATCCAGCAGGCGGGCGAGCTGTCGCTCAAGGGCTTTCAGCGCCAGGTGCCGGTATGGCGCGTGGTGCCGGGTCCCTAAGCCGGGCCGCTACCAGGCCGGCGGCAGCTTGCGCAGGATCACAAGGCGGCCGTCGCGCTGGGTGACATAGCCGCCGGCGGTGAGCTCCTTCATGACCCGGTTCACCATCTCGCGCGAGGAGCCGATGCGGCCGGCGATGTCCTGCTGCGTCAGCTTGTGGCGCAGCACGCGCTCCTCGCCGGCCGGCTCGGACAGCTCGATCAGCACGCGCACCATGCGGCCGTAGACGTCCTGCAGCGCAATGCTGCGAACCTGCTCGGTCAGGCGCCGCACCATGCGGATCAGCTTGTGGGTCAGGTGCACCGCAAAGTCCGGGTGCTCCGCGAGGAACTGGCGCAGCTCCGAACCCTGGACCACGCGGCAGCTGCAGGCCGTGAGCGCCTTGATCGATGCCGAGCGCTTCTCGCCGTCGATCGAGAGTTCGCCGAAATACTCGCCGGGACCGTACTCGGCGAGCACCACCTCGCGGCCGTCCTCCGAACTGGCGTAGACCTTCACCCGGCCGCTCAACAGGATGTAGAGCGAATCGGTCGTGTCGCCCTCGTTGATCAGGATCGCGTGGGCGGCGAACGAGCGCGTCGACCCGTGCGGCGCGATGGCATCGAGCAGGGGCTGCGGCAGGCGGTCATTGGCGTCGTCGGAATTCATCGGTCACTCCGGGTGCTGCGCAGGGGGCGCGGCCAGGCGGCTGCATGGCGGCAAACGATTATCGGGCGCGCCGCCGGCTGTGACCAATGTCACATCCGTGCGGCGCACTGCGCACTCGTGACAAAGGGGGGCTCTGCATAGATTAGAGGCACACCAGAGAGAGCCTGCCATGACCTCCCTTTTCCCCCGCTGCCCCCTGCTGATCGCCCATTGCGTCGGCCTGCGCCTGATCGCGCTCGCCCAAGCCAAGGCCGACCCGCGGCTGGCGGTGTGGGCCTTCGTCGTGGTGCTGTTCGGGATGCTGACGGCCTGTGCCGGCTTGCCGAGCGGCGTGCAGCGCCCGAACTCGCAAGCCCGCATCGACGTGGCCGACACCCGCCTCGCCGCGGTGGCCGCCGCATCGATGCCGGCCGGCAACGGCCAGCTGTCGGGCATGCGCCTGCTGCCCGCCGGCGACCAGGCTTTCGAGGCCCGCATCGCGCTGGTCCGTGCAGCCGAGAAAAGCATCGACGCGCAGTACTACCAGATCGCCGACGACCTGTCCGGCCGGCAGTTCCTGCGCGGGCTGGCCGACGCCGCCGCCCGTGGCGTGCGCGTGCGCCTCCTGGTGGACGACCTGCACGCAGCCGGCCAGGACGCGCTGCTGGCCGGCCTGGCCGCCCGCCCGAACCTCGAAGTGCGCATGTTCAACCCCTTGGCGGTGCGCGACGGCGGCGTCGCCTCGCGCGTGCTGTTCTCGCTGCACGAGTTCTCGCGCGTCAACCGGCGCATGCACAACAAGCTGCTGGTCGCCGACAACGTGTTCGCGATCACCGGCGGCCGCAACATCGCCAACGCGTACTTCGGCCGCAGCGAGCCCGCCAACTTCATCGACATGGACATGTTCGCGGCCGGACCGGTGGTGCGTGAGCTGTCGGCGGTGTTCGACGGTTACTGGAACAGCGAGCATGCCTATCCGATCCAGAGCCTCGCGGCAGCGGAGTTTTCGTCGGAAGCCGCCCGGCGCCAGTTCGACGACACCGTGCGTGCAGCCGGCGCCGCCGAGCTGACGGTGGCGGCGCGCGATCCGCTCGGCCAGAGCAGCGTCGGCTCGCAGCTGGCGAATGGGCGCCTCGAACTGCACATCGCCGCCGCCCGCGTGATCGCCGATGCGCCGGCCAAGGCCGCGCTGGGCGATGCATCGCTCGCCTACGGCGCCGTCATGAACGGCAAGCTCGAGCTGATGCAGTCGGCGCGCTCCGAGGTGCTCGTCGCGTCGCCCTACTTTGTTCCGGGCCGGCGCACGTTGGAGATCCTCAAGCAGGCCACCGACAACCGGGTGCGCGTGTCGGTCATCACCAACTCGCTGGCCACGACGGACGAGCCGCTGGTGCACTTCGGCTACGCGCGCTACCGCGGTGCCTTGCTGCAGATGGGCGTCTCTCTGTTCGAGCTGATGCCCGGCGCCGAGACGCGGGACGGCGCCGCCGGCGAACTGCGCGGCTCGCTCGGCCGCCTGCATGCCAAGGTGGCGGTGGTGGACCAGCGCTGGCTCTACATCGGCTCGCTGAACATGGACCGCCGCTCGGCCCACTCCAACACCGAGATGGGGTTGATCGTCGACAGCCCGGCGCTGGCCGGGCAGGTGGCAAGCCTGCTGCAGGGCGAACGGCTGCCCCGGAGCTACCAGGTTCGCAGCACCGCCGACCAGCCGGGACTCCAGTGGGTCGCGCAAGACGGACAGGACAAGGTCGTGTTCGCAGACGAGCCGAACTCGAACTGGGGCCAGCGGCTGCGCTTGTCGGTGGTGTCCATGTTCGTGGACGAGGAACTCCTCTGAAGACGGGCGGCGCCTTACGGGCGCCGCTCTGTTCTCAGTTCTCGCCGTAGGTGGCTGCGCCGCCGGCCGCAATGGCCCGGGCACCTGCGCGGACCATGGCGCGGTCGGCCACGCTGATGGGAGCCCGCACGCCGGTGCCGCCGTTGCTGATCTGAATCGGCGTTCTGGCCTGCGCCTGAACCGCCGCCCGCGTCATCGTCGACTGGAAGGGCGGGGGCGGCAGGGGGTTCTGCTCGCCCTGGAAGGCTTGCGCAGCAAAGACTGCGAGGCTGCCGAGGGCGGCGATGGCGGTGCGCTTCGTATCCATGGCGGGACTCCAAAAAAAAGTGGGTCGGGCCGCCTGGAAATGCGGCTGCATTGCCGGCGGCTGCCAGATATACGCCGCCGTGCACGCATCGGATTCATGCGGGATGCCCCGCGCGCGCGCAGGCTCAGCTCAGCAGGTCGCTGAGCGTGCGCGCGATCACCTTGGTGGCGCGCCGCAGGTCTTCGAGCACCACGCGCTCGTCGTTGCGCTTGGCGTGCGACTCGAGCACCGTGCGCGGGCCCGCGCCGTAGATCACGCCCGGGATGCCGGCCTCGCCGTACAGGCGCACGTCGGTGTAGAGCGGCGTGCCCATGGCCTTGATCGGCTCGCCGAAGATTTCCTGGCCGTGCTTCTGGATCGCCTCGACCAGCGGCTTGTTGCCCGGCAGCGGCTTCATCGAATTGGCCAGCAGCAGGCGCTTGATCTCGACCGTGATGCCGGGCAGCGCCTCCGCGGCGTCGGCGATCAGCTTGCGGATCGTGGCCTCGACCTCGACCGGGTTCTCTTCCGGGATCATGCGGCGGTCCAGCTTGAAGACCACCTTGCCGGGCACGACGTTGGTGTTGGTGCCGCCCTCGATGCGGCCGACGTTGAGATAGGGGTGCGTGATGCCCTCGACCTTCGACGTCACCTGCTTGTAGAGCGTGTTCTGCGCATAGAGCGCGTTCAGGACCTGCACCGCGCCCTGCAGCGCGTCGACGCCGGAGGTCGGGATCGCGGCATGCGCCATCTTGCCGTGCACCGTGACTTCCATCTGCAGGCAGCCGTTGTGCGCCGTCACCACCTCGTAGCTGAAGCCGGCCGCAATCATCAGGTCGGGCCTGGTGAGGCCGTTCTTGAGCAGCCAGCCCGGGCCCAGGATGCCGCCGAACTCCTCGTCGTAGGTGAAGTGCAGCTCGACGCTGCCGCGCGCCGGCCTGGCCACCGCTTCGAGCGCGCGCAGCGCGAAGGTGAAGCTCGCGAAATCGCTCTTGCTGACCGCGGCGGCGCGGCCATAGAGGCTGCCGCCCTCGATCTCGCCGCCGTAGGGATCGTGCGTCCAGCCTTCGCCGGGCGGCACCACGTCGCCATGGGCGTTCAACGCCACGGTGCGGCCGTCGCTTCCGTACCTGCGCCGCACGATCAGGTTGGTGATCGATTCGAGGCCGTAATCCTTCACCTCCTGGTCTGGCACGGCATGCTTCTCGGCCTCGAAGCCGAAGTCCTTCAGCAGCTCGGCCGTGCGCTCGGCGTGCGGGGCGTTGTTGCCCGGGGGCGTGTCGGTGGGCACGCGCACCAGTTGCTGCAGGAACTGCACCTCCTCGTCGAAGTGGGCGTCGATCCAGGCGTCGAGTTTGTTGTAGTCGGTCATGGTCATTGGGTCTTTTCGGCGGCCAGATTGTCTAGGAGCAGCTGAAAGGCTTCGACCGCCAGCTGCATGTCGTCGTTGGTGCTCGATTCGAGCGGGTTGTGGCTGATGCCGGAGTTGATGCCGCGCACGAAGAGCATGGCCTGCGGCATCACCTCGTGCAGCTTCATCGCGTCGTGGCCGGCGCCGCTGGGCATGCGGAAAAGCGGCACGCCGAGCGTGTCGACCGCCTTCTCCCAGCGCTGCTGCCATTCGGGCGCGCTCGGCGCGGCCGAGGCCCGCATGCTTTCTTCCAGCGTGTAGCGCACGCCGCGGCGCTCGCAGATGGCCTCGAGCTCGGCCAGCACATCGGCGGTCAGCGCGTCGCGCTGCGGGTTGTTGGGCGCGCGCATGTCCAGGCTGAACTTGCAGCGACCCGGCACCACGTTGATCGAGCCGCTCGGCACCTCGAGCATGCCGACGGTGGCGACCGAGTCGCCGTCCTTCGCGGCGCGCTGCTCGGCGAAGAGGATCAGCTCGGCCACCGCGGCGGCGGCATCGCGGCGGCGGTTCATCGGCGTGGTGCCGGCGTGGCTGGCCATGCCGATCACTTCGCCGACGTAGCGCACGCCGCCGTTGATCGAGGTCACGATGCCGAGCGGGATGTCGAGCTCGTTGAGCACCGGGCCCTGCTCGATGTGCACTTCGACGAAGCCGAGGTACCTGGCCGGATCGCGCTGCAGCCCGGGGATGTCTTCTTCCTTGAGGCCGGCGATATGCCGCGCCTCGCGCATGGTGATGCCGTCGGCGTCCTTCTGGTCCAGCCACTTGGGATCGAAGTGGCCGATCAGCGCGCCCGAGCCGAGGAAGGTGGCCTTGTAGCGCTGGCCTTCCTCTTCGGCGAAGCCGACGACTTCGAAAGCGAAGGGCAGGCGGCGGTTCTGGCGCTTGAGCTCGCGCACGCAGGCCATCGGCACGAAGATACCGAGCCGCCCGTCGTACTTGCCACCGTTGCGCACGGTGTCGTAGTGCGAGCCGGTGAGCAGCGTCTTCGCGCCCGGCGTGGCGGCTTCGTAGCGGCCGACCACGTTGCCGACCGCGTCGATCTCCACGCTGTCGAAGCCGGCCTCGCGCATCCAGCCCGCAATCTGCTGCGCGCACGCGCGGTGGGCTTCGGTGAGGTAGGTCACGGTGAGCTGGCCTTTTTCGGCGTAGCCCGGATCGGTGTGCACCGAGAGCTGTTCCTGCCAGTCCCACACGTCGTTGCCGAGGGCGGGTTCGACGCCGAACTTGTCGTCGAGCCGGATCTCCGCGATGCGGTGGATGTTGCGCAGCGCCTCGCCCAGCTCGAAGCCCGGATGGTTGTGCAGCCGGCGCTCGAAGGTGTCGATGATCTCGCGTTTGGAGAGGCCCGTGCCGCGCGGTCCGCGCACCGCGAGGATGAAGGGAAAGCCGAACTTCGCGTTGTAGTCGGCGTTGAGCTGCTGGATCTTCGCGAACTCCTCGGGCGTGCAGTCGGTCAGGCCGGCCTTGCCCTGCTCGTGCGTGGACTCGGCGGTCAGCGTCTTGCTGACCATGGCCTTGCCCGCGAGCTCGGGGTGGGCGCGGATCAGGCCCAGCTGTTCGTCGGCCGAGGCCTTGGCGACCGCCTGCACCAGCGCATGCTTGAGGTGCGCGAGCGAGCGGAAGGGCCGGGCGCCGGCCGCGCGCTTCGCGATCCACGGCGAATGCTCGTAGGTGCCGTCGAGCAGGGCGGTGAACTCCTCGGGCGAGGCGGCATTCAGTTGTTCGATGCTCAGGGCCATGTCAGGCTCCCTTCGTGTCGGAATAAGGATGGGTGGCTCTCCAGTGGCGCGCGATGTCGAGGCGGCGGCAGACCCACACGCGCTCGTGCTTCCCGATGTGGTCGAGGAAGCGCTGCAGCGCGGTGATGCGGCCCGGGCGCCCGAGCAGGCGGCAGTGCATGCCGATGCTCATCATCTTGGGGGCCTCTTCGCCTTCGGCGTAGAGCGCGTCGAAGCTGTCCTTCATGTACTGGAAGAAGGGGTCGGCGTGCGAGTAGCCCTGCGGCAATGCGAAGCGCATGTCGTTGCAGTCCAGCGTGTAGGGCACGATGAGCTGCGGCACCACGCTGCCGTCGGTCTTCTGCACCTTCATCCAGAAGGGCAGGTCGTCGCCGTAGTAGTCGCTGTCGTATTCGAAGCCGCCGTAGTCCGCCACCAGGCGGCGCGTGCGCGGGCTGTCGCGGCCGGTGTACCAGCCGAGCGCGCGCTCGCCGGTGAGCTTCTCGATCGCGGCCATGCCCAGGCGCATGTGCTCGCGCTCGGTGGCCTCGTCGAGGTTCTGGTAGTGGATCCAGCGCCAGCCGTGGCAGGCGATCTCGTGGCCCAGTTCCTTGAAGGCGGCCGCGACTTCCGGGTAGCGCTCGAGCGCCATGCCGACGCCGAACACGGTGAGCGGCAGGCCGCGCTTCTCGAACTCGCGCAGGATGCGCCAGACGCCCGCGCGCGAGCCGTATTCGTAGATGCCTTCCATGCTGATGTGCCGGTCCGGGAAGCTCGCCGGGTTGAACATCTCGGAGAGGAATTGCTCGGAACCCGTGTCGCCGTGCAGCACGCAATTCTCGCCGCCTTCCTCGTAGTTGAGGACGAACTGCACCGCGATGCGCGCGCGGCCGGGCCATTGCGCATGGGGCGGGTTGCGGCCGTAGCCGGCCAGGTCGCGCGGGTAGGGCAGGGTGGTGTCGTAGATGATGCTCATTAAATAACCTCCGCGCTTCGCGCTCCGGTATTCGCCTTGGGAACGGCCCTGCGGCTCATGGTCTTCAGGCGAGGGCGAGACTGATGTCGTGAGTCGGGACCTTGCGGTCGAAAACCAGGTTGGCCTCGACGTTCAGCAGGTGCTCGGTCATGAGCTGCACCGCGCGCTCCTCGTCCTTGGCGGCCAGTGCCTTCACGATGTCGGCGTGCTCGTCGTTCGAGTGTTCGGCCGCGCTCGCGCTCTGGTACATCAGCGTGATCAGGGCGCAGCGCGAGATCAGCTCGCCCAGGATCTGCGCCAGCACCGCGTTGCCCATGAGCTCCGCCATGCGCACGTGGAAGTCGCCGAGCAGCTCGGTGCGGCCCGAAACGTCTTCGCCCGAGACCGCGGCTTTCTCCAGCGCCACGTGCTCCCTGAGCGCCTTGATCTTGGCCGGTGTCACGCTGCGCACGAAGGCGCGCGTCATCTCGGCTTCGAGCATGCGGCGCACCGCGAAGACCTGCTTGGCCTCGTCGACCGCCGGCGCGGCGACGAAGGCGCCGCGCGCGGGCTCGAGCCGGATCAGCTTGTTCTGCGACAGCTGGAACAGCGCCTGGCGCACCAGCGTGCGCGAGACACCGAAGTGGTCGGCCAGCTTCTGCTCGGCCAGCTTGCTGCCGGGCTGCAGCCGGTGTTCCACAATGGCCTTGGTGAGTGCGTCGACGATGGCGCGGGTGGTGGTCGAGTCCATGTTTTTCATGATAGACCCAAAGCCTAAAACTGTATACACTTTTGTCGACCGGAATTTCCCGAATGGAATGCCTTGAAGGAGCACAACCATGGGCTTGAGCACCCACGTACTGGACACCATGCACGGCGGCCCTGCGGCCGGGATGGAGGTTGCGCTGTACACCACCGAGGGCGAGCAGGCGACGCTCGTCAAGCGCTTCACGCTCAATGCCGACGGCCGCAGCGATGCGCCGCTCTACGACAACAGCACGCTGAAGGTCGGCACCTACCGGTTGGTGTTCGACGTGGCGGGGTACTTCAAGGCCAGGGGCGTGAAGCTGCCCGAGCCCAACTTCCTCAATCGCGTGTCGCTGGATTTCGGCGTGGCCCACACCGACCAGCACTATCACGTGCCGCTGCTGGTGAGCCCGTGGAGCTACTCCACCTACCGGGGATCTTGAATGTTGCCAGTCAGCCTCAGTGTTGCGACTGACCCTCGGTGAGCGTATCGAGCTGGAAATGCCCTCCCTTGTCCCACAGCCAGGTGTCGGTCCAGACCAGCTTGCCGATGCGGCTCGCGGCCGGGTAGGGCGAGGCTTCGAGCACGGTGCGCTCGATCTCGGCGATCACTTCGGGCGCGTGCTTGGGCGCGCGCATCCAGTTCATCGAGACCACCTTGCCGTTGGCGTCGAGGCTGACCTGCAGCGTACCCACGGCATAGAGCAGCGGCGGCAGCTTGCCGCTGTAGATGCGCGCGCCGTTGCGCGCATAGATGTGGCGCGCGGCATCCTGGCGGTATTCGCGGGCATTGGCGGCGTTCGAGGGCCGGGGCATCGCTTTGGCCGTCTGACCATCGGGAACGGCGCGGCTCAACTGGCCGGGCACGGTCGAGGTGATCGGCGCCGTGGGGCCGGGCGTGCCGCAGCCGGCCAGGCCGAGTACGGTCGTGAGGGCGGCCGCGAGGGCGCGGCGCAGCGGCGTGAAGAGTTGCAGGTCCATCGGTGGATTTATACCTTGCGCACAAGGCGCTCCCACTACAGAGGGTATCGCGCATGAACGGCATGGTCGACGAACTGCTCGCACGGCTCGCGCGCGAAGAGGGCGTGCTGGTGCGCGTCGAGAAGACGCAGGGCTCGGCGCCGCGCGAGGCCGGCACCTGGATGGCGGTCTGGGCCGAGGGGCTCACGGCCACCATCGGCGGCGGCCAGCTGGAGTTCCAGGCCATCGAGGAAGCGCGCGCCTGGCTGGCCGGCGGCCCGGCCATCGAAGGCGTGCGGCGTTATCCGCTGGGCCCGAGCCTGGGCCAGTGCTGCGGCGGCGTGGTGTTCCTCTCGTTCCGCCGCATCGCGGCATCGGACGCGAAGGCGCTGCAGGGCGAGCTCCTCGCGCACCTGGAGCCGGTGGCGCTCTTCGGCGGCGGCCACGTGGGGGCCGCGCTGGCGCGGCTGCTGTCGACGCTGCCCTTCACCGTGCGCTGGATCGACAGCCGCGACGGCGTGTTCCCCGAGGCGCTGCCGGCGCAGATCGAAACCGAGCATTCGGAGCCGGTGCAGGACGCGGTGGCGCAGCTCGCGCCGGGTTCGCGGGTGCTGATCATGAGTTTCAGCCATGCCGAGGACCTCGACATCGTGATCGCCTGCCTGAAGCGCCTGCGCGCACGCAACGACCTGCCTTACGTCGGCCTGATCGGCAGCAAGACCAAGTGGGCGACCTTCAGCCACCGGCTGGAGGCAAGGGGCTTCACGGCCGAGGAGCTGGCGCGCATCACCTGCCCGATCGGCGTGCCGGGCATCTCCGGCAAGGAGCCGGAAGTCATTGCCGTGGCGGTGGCGGCACAGTTGTTGCAATCGCTGAGCTAGGGTTTTCCAGCACGTCCGTGTGGCAGAAAACTCTCGAATACAAGCCCAAAAGTGTATACACTTCAGTCCACAGGCCGCAGCGGAGCGAGACCCCCACGAGGGTCTGCGTTCGCGGCACTCTCTCTGCTTACAGCGCCCGCAGTGGTGAGCAGGCCAATGCAAGGTTGAGCACATGGAAAGCTACTACCTCGACTGGGCCAATCTGCTGCTGCGCTGGGTCCACGTCATCACTGCCATCGCGTGGATCGGCGCGTCCTTCTACTTCGTGATGCTGGACAACAGCCTCGAGAAGCCGCAGGACCCCGAGTCCCTGGACAAGGGCGTCGGCGGCGAGCAGTGGGCGGTGCACGGCGGCGGCTTCTACAACATGCAGAAGTACGCGCTGGCGCCGAAGAAGCTGCCGGACCACCTGCACTGGTCGTACTGGGAGAGCTACTCGACCTGGATCACCGGCTTCGCGCTCTTCACGATGTCCTACCTGTGGAACGCGAGCACCTACCTGATCGACAAGTCCAAGATGGACTGGCAGCCGGGCGCCGCGATCGCGGTGGCGCTGGCCTTCTTCGTCGTCTTCTGGATGGTCTACGACGGCATCTGCCAGCTTTTCGGCCGGCGCAAGAACGGCGACACCATCGTCGGCGTGCTGGTCGCGCTCTTCATCGTCTTCGCGACCTGGCTGGCCTGCCAGTGGTTCGCGGGCCGCGCGGCCTTCCTGCTGGTCGGCGCGATGATGGCCACGACCATGAGCGGCAACGTGTTCTTCTGGATCATTCCGGGCCAGCGCAAGAACGTGGCGGCGCTGCGTGCCGGGCTGCCGGTGGATCCGATCCACGGCGAGCGCGGCAAGCAGCGCAGCGTGCACAACACCTACTTCACGCTGCCGGTGCTGTTCGCGATGCTGAGCAATCACTACAGCTTCACCTACACGCACAAGTACAACTGGATCGTGCTGCTGCTGATCATGCTCGGCGGCGCGGCGATCCGGCAGTTCTTCGTCGTGCGGCACCGCTTCAAGCTCGGCAACGCGGGCAATCCGCTGCCCTATGCGATGGTCGGCGTCGTGGTGCTGGGCCTTTCCATCGTCTGGATGCGGCCCGAGCCCGCGGCCGCGCCGGTGGCCGGCGCCGCGGCGCCGAAGGTGGCCTTCGGCGACGTCAAGAAGGTGCTGGAGCAGCGCTGCTACATGTGCCACGGTGCGCAGGTGCAGATGAAGAACGTGCGCCTCGACACGCCCGACCAGGTGGCGGCGCATGCGCAGGGCGTCTACCAGCAGGTGGTGGTCACGAAGATCATGCCGATGAACAACTCGACCGGCATCACCGACGCAGAGCGCGCCTTGATCGGCAAGTGGTTCGAAGGCGGCGCAAAAACGAACTAGGGCACCGTGGACAATCGGGCCTGGAGACTGAAGCCAATGAACCCATCGAATCCGGTACCCGATCCGCACGCCGCGCCGCGCGACTTCCTCGAACATCTCTACCGCGTCGCGGTCGAACGGGCGCTGCCTCTCGCCAGCATGGCCCCCTACCTGCCCCAGCCCCCCAAGGGCCGCACGCTGGTGCTCGGCGCCGGCAAGGCCGGCGGCTCGATGGCGCAGGCGCTCGAGGCGCTGTGGCCGGCCGACGCGAAGCTCGAGGGCCTGGTCGTCACGCGCTACCACCACATTCCACCCCGCCCCGAAGGGCTGACGAAGCGCATCGAGATCGTCGAAGCCGCGCATCCGGTGCCCGACGAGGCCGGGCTCAAGGCCGCCGAGCGCATGCTCGCCCTGACCGAAGGGCTCACGGCCGACGACCTGGTGCTATGCCTGATCTCGGGCGGCGGCTCGGCCCTGCTCACGCTGCCGGCCGAGGGCCTCACGCTGGCCGACAAGCAGCGCATCAACAAGCAGCTGCTCGAATCGGGCGCTCACATCGGCGAGATGAACTGCGTGCGCAAGCATCTCTCGCGCATCAAGGGCGGCCGCCTCGCCGCGGCCTGCGCACCGGCGCAAGTGGTCACGCTGACCATCAGCGACGTGCCGGGCGACGATCCGGCCGTGATCGCGAGCGGGCCGACGGTGCCCGATGCCACGACCTGCGCCGACGCGCTGGCCATCCTCGACCGCTACGGCATCGCGGTGCCGGCCGCCGTGCGTGCGCAGCTCGAAAGCGGCGCGCTCGAAACGCCCAAGCCGGCCGATGCGGTATTCAAGGGCCATGCCACGCACCTGATCGCGACGCCGCAGCAATCGCTCGAAGCCGCGGCCGCCGCGGCGCGCGCGGCCGGCATCGAGGCGTACATCCTGAGCGACGAGATGGAAGGCGAGTCGCGCGAAGTCGGCAAGGTGCACGGCGCGCTGGCGCGCGCGGTGGCGCTGCGCGGTGCGCCCTTCGCGAAGCCCTGCGTGATTCTTTCGGGCGGCGAAACCACGGTCACGATCCGGCCGCGCCAGCCGGGCCAGGCCAAGGGCCGCGGCGGCCGGGCCGGCGAGTTCTGCCTCGGCCTCGCGGGCGCGCTGGCAGGGCAGAAGAATGTGTGGGCCCTGGCGGCGGACACCGACGGCATCGACGGGGTGGAGGACAACGCCGGCGCCTTCGTCACCCCCGACTCGCTGGCGCGCGCCGAGGCCACAGGCCGCAAGCTCGCCGACCACCTGGACCGCAACGACGCCTACGGCTACTTCGATGCGATCGGCGACCTGTGCGTGACGGGGCCGACGCATACCAACGTCAACGACTTCCGGGCCTTGCTGGTGCTGTGAGGCCTCTTCCCCCGGTCGACCCCACTGCGCCGGGATTGAAACGCTAACGCGCTTGCCGTCGAGACATCCAAAGAGCCAGAAGCCTGGCGAGGACTGCGCCCAATGCCAGCCCGGCGCCATCGGCGAACAGGTCGCCGAACTCTGCATAGCGGCTGGGGGTAAACGACTGCAGCACCTCGATCAGCCCACCATACGCCAGCAACCCGGCCAACGCGAAGACAGTGCGCCCGGGCCACGCCCAGTGCGAGAGAACCGCGAGCGCCGCGAAACCCAGCGCGTGGTTGCTCTTGTCCCAGCCTGTGGTGGGCATGCTCGGCGACGGGGGCATCAGGGAGAGCACCAGAATCGTCAGCATGCACAAGGCAAGCGCCCAGCGCCATGGCGCTACCCGCATACAGCCCTCAAGACGACATCAGGAATCCGTTGAATGCGCATCTGTTTCATGTTCGCGAAGCGTAAGGCATGCGCTCGACCTGAGTTGAAATCGGCACTAGGCGCGTGAAGCGCGCGCGGGCTTGCGGTGCGCGCCCGCGAGCGCATCCAGCCCGGCGAACATGTAGCGCATCAGGTCCTCGAGCAGCCCCTCGCTGTCCTTCGCGATCGCCGGCAGCACCTTGCTGGGTATCTCCTTCGGCGCGACCAGCATCACGATGCAGGGCAGCACCGAGAAGACGAGGGCGCGCTGCACCGCGGGATGGTCCGGCGGCAGTTCCAGGATCTCCGAGATCAGGCCCAGCAGCAACTTCGCCTTGGGCTTGACCGCCTTCTCCACCAGCGCAGGCGCCAGCGGCCCCGGCGACATGATCTCGCGCAGCACGACGCGAAAGCCCCAGGGCGCGGCCGCGCGCGAAGAGGGTGCCAGCATGTGCGCGAGCAGTGCGCGCAGCTTCTGCCGCGGGTCGCCGAGCGAGCGCGTCATCTCGATCAGCTCGTCCACGCTCACGATCTGGCGATGCGCCTCGACCAGCACCTCCTCGTACAAGGCCTCGCGGCTGCCGAAGTGGTAGTTGACCGAGGCCATCGGCGTGCCCGCGCGTTCGCAGATCTCCTTGCTGGTGGCATCGGCATAGCCGCGCTCGGCGAACACCCGGCCCGCGGTTTCGAGCAGGTGCGACCGGGTGGCGGCGCCGTCGGGGCGCGGTGCGCGCCGCACAGGCGCGGCTAAAACTTTCTTTTTCGCGGTGGTTGGCATAAGACTGCAGCAAAGGCGGAATTAGTTTGAATTGGAATTCAAATTCGTTATCATCCAGTCTACTTCATCGACGACGCACCGGCCGGAAAGCAAGAGCAAAGCCATGAGCAAGAAACCCCTCATCGTTGGCGCCATCGTCCTGCTGGCGGCCGTCGTTTCGGCCGCCTGGTACTTCAACCGCAAGCCCGCCGACCGCGACACGCTGGTGCTCTACGGCAACGTCGACGTGCGCCAGGTCTCGCTGGCCTTCAATGGCAGCGAGCGCATTGGCAGGCTCGAGGTGCAGGAGGGCGACCATGTGAAAGCCGGCCAGGTGCTGGGCACGCTGGACACGCGCACGCTCGAACTGCGCGCGGCCCAGGCGCAGGCGCAGATCGGCGTGCAGCAGCAGGCGCTGCAGCGCCTGAAGACCGGCAGCCGCCCCGAGGAAGTGGCGCAGGCGCGCGCCGGCGTGTCCGCCGCCCAGGCCGATGCCGAGCTGGCCCGCCAGCAGCTCGATCGGCTGCAGGGCATCCGCCAGACCACGGCCGGCCGCGCGGTCAGCCAGCAGGATCTCGACAGCGCGCAGGCGCGCCGCAAGGTGGCCGAGGCGCAACTCGAGAACGCGCGCAAGGCGCAGCAGTTGGTCGTGACCGGGCCGCGCAAGGAAGACATCGCGCAGGCCCAGGCCCAGCTCGAGGTGGCGCGCGCCGAGCTCGCGCTGCTGCAACACCAGTTGAGCCAGGCCGAGCTCAAGGCCCCCATCGATGCCGTGGTGCGCGCGCGCCTGATGGAGCCGGGCGACATGGCCTCGCCGCAGCGCCCGGTGTTCACGCTCGCCATCACCGACCCCAAGTGGGTGCGCGCCTATGTGACGGAAGCCGACCTCGGGCGCATCAAGCCCGGCATGGCGGGTACGCTCACGACCGACAGCCACCCGAACCAGCCGCTCGCCGGCAAGGTGGGCTACATCTCTTCGGTGGCCGAGTTCACGCCCAAGACCGTGCAGACCGAGGAGCTCCGCAGCAGCCTGGTGTACGAGATCCGAGTGCTGGCAGACGACAAGGAAGACCGGCTCCGGCTGGGCATGCCGGTCACGGTCCGGCTGTCGCTCGACGGCGCCAAGCTCGCGGCGGCCGGAGGCGCGCGCTGATGAACGCCGCCGCGCCGGCGCTCGCCGGCCAGGGCCTCCACAAGGGCTTCGAAGTCAAGGGCTCCAAGCTGCTGGTGCAGGCCCTCGGCGACGTGTCGCTGCAGGTTCCCGCCGGCAGGCTTTGCGCGCTGGTCGGCCCCGACGGCGCGGGCAAGACCACGCTGCTGCGCCTCGCGGCCGGGCTGCTGCGCGCCGACCAAGGCACGCTGCAGGTGCTGGGCATCGACGTGGCGGCCGATCCGCAGGCCGTGCAGGACCGCATCAGCTACATGCCGCAGCGCTTCGGGCTCTACGAAGACCTGAGCGTGCAGGAGAACCTCGACCTCTATGCCGACCTGCACGGCGTGCCGAAGAATGTGCGGCGCGAGCGCTATGCGCGGCTGATGGAGATGACCGACCTGGGCCGCTTCACCGCGCGCCCGGCGGGCAAGCTCTCCGGTGGCATGAAGCAGAAGCTGGGCCTGGCCTGCACGCTGGTGCGCTCGCCCGAGCTGCTGCTGCTCGACGAGCCCACGGTGGGCGTCGATCCGCTCTCGCGGCGCGAGCTCTGGGAGATCGTGCGGCAGCTGGTCGACGACGAGCGGCTGTCCGTGATCGTCAGCACCGCCTACCTCGACGAAGCCGAACGCTGTGCGCAGGTCTTCGTGATGCACGAAGGCCGGCTGATCGCGCAGGGCGCGCCACGGCAGATCCGCGACAACGCGCGCGATCTGTGCTTCATTGCCAGGCCGCCCGAGGGCGTGCCGGCGCGCACGCTGCAGGCGAAGCTCCTGGATGCGCCGGCCGTGATCGTCGATGCCGTGCCGCAAGGCGGCGAGGTGCGCTTCATCCGCCGGCCCGATGCCGACGCCCAGGCGCTGGCCGCGCTCTTCGACGGCGCGCCGGTCGAGCCGGTGGCGGCGCGCCTGGAAGACGGCTTCATGGTGCTGCTGCGCGCGAAGCAAAAGAAGGAGAAGCAAAGCGGCACTGCCGCAGCGCCGCCGCAGGTCGCAAGCGTTGCCGTCGCGGGCGAGCCCGACGAAGTCGTGATCGAGGTGAAGGACCTGGTGCGCAAGTTCGGCGACTTCACCGCCGTCGCCAGCACCAGCTTCGACGTGCGGCGCGGCGAGATCTTCGGCCTGCTCGGCCCCAACGGCGCCGGCAAGACCACCACCTTCCGCATGCTCTGCGGCCTGCTGCCCGCGACCAGCGGCTTCCTGCAGGTGGCGGGTGTCAATCTGCGCCATGCGCGCGCGCAGGCGCGCAGCCGCATCGGCTACGTCTCGCAGAAGTTCGCGCTCTACGGCAACCTTACCGTCGCCGAGAACCTCGAATTCTTCGGCGGCGCCTACGGCCTGCGCGGGCAGCGCCTGCGGGATCGCATGCAGACCGTGCTGCAGCAGTTCGACCTGCTGGGCCAGGAGAAGGCCGCGAGCGGCCTCTTGCCCGGCGGCTTCAAGCAGCGCCTGGCCATGGCCGCCGGCCTCTTGCACGAGCCGGAGATCCTGTTTCTCGACGAGCCCACCAGCGGCACCGATCCGCTGGCACGGCGCGAGTTCTGGCGCCGCATCACCGCGCTGTCCGAAGCCGGCGTGACGGTCATCATCACCACCCACTTCATGGAAGAGGCCGAGTACTGCGACCGCATCGTGATCCAGGACGCCGGCAAGCTGCTGGCCATCGGCACGCCGCAGCAGGTGCGGGTGCAGGCGGGGAGCGCGCCGGACATGGAAGAGGCTTTCATCGGCATCGTTACCCAGTCACGCGAGGCCCGAGCATGAGTGGCTTCCGGCGCCGGCTCATGGCCCTCACGCGCAAGGAAACGCGGCAGCTCGTGCGCGACCCGAGCAGCATCGCCATCGGCATCCTGCTGCCGATCATCCTGATCCTGATCTTCGGCTACGGCCTCTCGCTCGACGTCAAGAACGCGCCGCTCGCGGTGGTGATGGAGGACAGCTCGCCCACGGCTGCCGATGCAGTGGCCGGGCTGCAGCTCACGCCTTACATCTCGCCCGTGATGCTGGGCTCGATGCGCGAGGCCGATCTGCTGATGCGCGAGCGCAAGGTCGACGGCATCGTGCGCGTGCCCGGCGATTTCTCGCGCCGGCTCGCGGCCGGCGACGCGCGCATCCAGGTCATCGTGCACGGCGCCGATGCCGGCCGCGCCAGCATCGTGCTGCGCTACGCCACGGCTGCGCTGGGGCAGAACGCGCAGCGGCAGGCCGACCGCGGACAAGCCGGCAACGGCATCGGCGCGGTCAGCATCGAGCAGCGCATGTGGTTCAACAGCGCCAACACCAGCACCTGGTACCTGGTGCCGGGGCTGATCGTGCTGATCATGACCCTGGTCGGCGCCTTCCTCACGGCGCTGGTAATGGCGCGCGAATGGGAGCGCGGCACGCTGGAGGCGCTGTTCGTCACGCCGGTGCGGCCGGTCGAGATCCTGCTGGCGAAGATCATTCCCTACTTCGGCATCGGGATGGTCGGGCTCGCGCTGTGCCTGGTCGCCGCGCGCTTCCTGTTCGAGGTGCCGATGGTCGGCTCGCTCGCGCTCGTGATCCTCGCCGCCATGCTCTACATGCTGGTGGCGGTCGGCATCGGGCTGGTCATCTCCTCGGTCACGCGCAACCAGTTCCTGGCCAGCCAGGTCGCGCTGCTCGCGAGCTTCCTGCCCTCGCTGATGCTGTCGGGCTTTCTCTTCGACCTGCGCAACGTGCCGGCGGCGGTTCGCATCGTGGGCCAGGCGCTGCCGGCCACCTACTTCATGGAGCTGATCCGCACGCTGTTCCTGGCCGGCGACGTCTGGCCGCTGGTGCTGCGCAACTGCGCGATCCTGATCGTCTATGCGGTGCTGCTGCTCGGCCTGACGCGCTTCGTCACGCGCAAGAAACTCGACTGAAGGCTTCGCCATGCACGGTTCATTCGTCGCGCTGCTGCTTCGCATCGCCAACCTCTGCCGCAAGGAGTTCCTGGCGATCCTGAAGGACCCGTCCAGCCGCGCCATCCTGGTGGTGCCGGCGCTGATGCAGAGCCTGCTGTTCGGCTACGCCGCCACCTACGACCTCCGCAACGTCGACTACGCGCTGCTCGACCAGAGCAGGAGCGGCGCCTCGACGGCGCTGGTCGCCAAGCTCGACGGCACCGGCGTGTTCCGCCGCGCCGCGACGCTCGCCACCCAGGCCGACATCGCACGCGTGATCGATGCGCAGCAGGCGCTGCTGGTGCTCCAGATCGGCCCGCAGTTCGAAGAGCAGCTGCGCGCGGGCGAGAGCGCGCCGATCCAGCTCGTCATCGATGCCCGCAACTCGAACACGGCCGGTTCCGCCGGCGGCTACATCGCCTCCGTGGTGGCGGACTTCAACGACGAGTGGCGACTGCAGCACGGCGGCGCGAAGGCGCCGGTGACCATCGCCTCGCGCGCCTGGTACAACCCGAACCTCGAGACGCGCTGGAACCTGATGCCCGGCATGATCGCCGCGCTCAGCATGCTGCAGACGCTGCTGCTGACGGCCTTGTCGGTGGCGCGCGAACGCGAGCAGGGCACCTTCGACCAGCTGCTCGTCACGCCACTGTCGCCGATGGAGATCATGGTCGGGAAGGCGGTGCCGCCGGTGCTGATCGGGCTGCTGCAGTCCACCATCGTGCTCCTGGTCACGCTCTTATGGTTCAAGGTGCCGATGGCCGGCTCCTTCGTCACGCTCTACGCCGGCCTCGCCTGCTTCACCATCGCGAGCGTGGGCATCGGCCTGTCGATCTCCGCGGTGTCGGCCAGCATGCAGCAGGCCATGCTCTACACCTTCGTGCTGATCATGCCGCTGATGCTGCTGTCGGGACTGACGACGCCGGTCAGCAACATGCCGCAAGCGCTGCAGATCGCGACCCTGGCCAATCCGCTGCGCTTCGCGATCGACCTGGTGCAGCGCGTCTACCTCGAGGGCGTGGGCCTCCTGACCGTCTGGCACAACCTCATCCCGCTCGTCGTGATTGCGGTCATCACGCTGCCGCTCGCCGCCTGGCTTTTCCGCAACCGCCTTGTTTGAAGAAAGGGGACACGACATGAAGATCTCCCATCGCCTCCTCCGTGCCTTGCCGATGTTCGCCGCGCTGGTGCTGGCCGGCTGCGCCGTCGGTCCCGATTTCAAGGCGCCGACGCCCGAGGCGCCGGCCGACTTCTCGGCCTGGCATGGCGGCTCGCCCGAGCTGCTCGATCCGCAGCTTCGAGGCACCGCGAGCGCACCGATCGGCTGGTCGGTCTTCGCCGACCCGGTGCTCGACGCGCTGCAGGCCAGGGCGCTCGCGGCCAACCACGATGTGCAGACGGCGGCGCTGCGCTTCGCGCAAAGCCGAACGCAAAGACAGGCGGCCGAGGCCCAGCGCGGCCCGCAGCTCAACGCCAGCGCCGCGGCGACGCGCCAGCGCCAGAGCGAATTCGGTTCCGGCACGCGCCTGGTCGATGCGCTCAATCCTTCGAACCGCGAGGAGCTGATCGGCGTGCTGAGCGAGCCGCACAATCTCTACCAGGCCGGCTTCGATGCGGCCTGGGAGCTCGATCTGTGGGGCCGCGTGCGGCGCTCGATCGAGTCTGCCGACGCCAACCTCGCGGCCTCGCAGGCGATGCTGGCGCAGGTGCAGCTCAGCGTGCAGTCCGAGCTGGCGCGCAACTACTTCGAGCTGCGCACCGCGCAGCGCCAGCTGCGCATCGCGCGTGCCGACGTCGCCGCTGCCGAGGAGACGCTCGAGCTGGTCAAGGCGCGCGCCGACGGCGGCCTCACCACCGACCTCGACGTCACGCGCCAGCGCGCGCAGGCAGCCGATCTGCGCGCGCGGCTGCCGCAGCTGCTGGCGCAGGAAGCGCAGGCCATCAACCAGATCACGCTGCTGGCCGGCGAGCGCCCCGGCGCGCTGCAGGCGCACCTGGCGGAGCGTGCCGAGGCGCCCGCGAGCGCATTGCCCGATCTCTCGCCCGGCCTGCCTTCGGACGCGGCGCTGCGCCGGCCCGACATCCAGCGCGCGCAGGCGCAACTGCATGCGGCCACCGCCAGCATCGGCGTTGCCGTCGCCGACCTGTATCCGCGCATCACGCTGGGCGCGAACTTCGGCTTCGAATCGGTCGGAAGCCGCAGCTTCGGCGAATGGGGCAGCCGGCAGTGGTCGGTCGGCCCGAGCCTGCAGCTGCCGATCTTCGACGGCGGGCGGCGCCGCAGCACGGTGACCTTGCGCGAGCTGCAGCAGCAGGAAGCGGCAGTCGCGTGGCAGCAGACGGTGCTGAGGGCCTGGCACGAGATCGACGATGCCTTGAGCGCCTACACGGCAGACCGGCAGCGTCACCTGCAACTGGTGGAGAAGGAGCGCCACAGCCGCGACGCCTGGGAACTGGCGCGCGTGCGCTACGACAACGGGCTGACCGACTTCCTGGTCCAGCTCGACGCCCAGCGCACACTGCTGCAGGCGCAGCGCGACCAGGTGGCCAGCAGCGGACGGCTGGCGCTGGACCTCGTGATGCTGACCAAGGCCCTCGGCGGGACAGCACACTAGGTCTTCAGGGCGGCCTCGCGCGTCTCGGCAAAAGCGCTGCGGCCCAGCCAGCGCCACAGGTCGCGCGCATCGCGCGCGGTGCCCGTGACGCGCAACCGGCGTTCGCGGATCAGCGCGTCGGCATCGCGGTCGCCGGTCCAGACTTCGGTCAGTGCCAGCACCGTCGATTCGACGATCAGCGTCGCGTCCTCGCCGGGATCGTCGCGGCACAGGTCGGCGCTGCCCTTGTCCACCACCAGCCACCAGCGGCGCTCGCCTTCGGCCGCATCGGTGAAGCGGAAGTGGACGACGATGCAGCGCCCGCGCGGGCATTCGTCGAGCCGCACGAAGCGGCGGATGTCCCACATCAGGAAGCCGGCATCGAGCTGGCCGCGCTTCAGGCGGCTGCCGATCCAGCGTGCACCCCAGTGGCCCAGCGCCATCACGATCGGCCGCAACTCCTCGCCGGCGCCGGTGAGGTGGTACTCCGCCGACACGCCCGCGCCCTGCACGCGCTTGACGACGCCGACCTCTTCGAGCTTGCGCAGCCGCTGCGCGAGCAGCGAGCCCGACATGCGCGGAACGCCGCGGCGAATGTCGTTGAAGCGGGTGCTGCCGCACATCAGCTCGCGCACGACCAAGGGCGTCCAGCGCTCGCAGAGCACCTCGGCGCCGCGCGCGACGGTGCAGAACTGGCCATAGTCGATCATGGAGCGAATCTATTCCTGTCGAGCCTTCAAGACCAGTTCAATTTCTGGACTGGCGCACAGGACCGCGCGCAACGATGCTTGATGCACCTCTTTCTTCTGGAGACGCACCATGAGCACCGTTCTGCAGCCGGCATTCGATGCCGCCGCCTTCAAGACCACGACCCGCGCGCAGTGGCAGGCCGCTGCGGAGGCCTGGCACCGCTGGGGACCCTTCCTCGGCGACTGGCTCGGCGAGGCGACGGAGACCATGTTCGACCTGGTCCGCATCGGCCCGGGCTCCCGGGTGCTCGACGTTGCCGCGGGCGCCGGCGAACAGTCGATCTCGGCGGCGCGGCGCGTGGGCGAAAGCGGCCATGTGCTCGCCACCGACATTGCGCCCGCCTTGCTCGAACGCGCAGCCGCGGACGCCCGGGCAGCCGGCCTCTCCAACGTCGAAACGCGCGAGCTCGACGGCGAGGCGCTCGACGCGCTGCCCGCCGGCTCCTTCGACGCCGCGATCAGCCGCGTCGGCCTGATCTACTTTCCCGACCAGCAGCGCGCGCTCGCGGGCATGTGCCGCGCGTTACGGCCGGGCGGGCGGGTGGCAGCCATCGTCTACTCGACGCCGGATCGCAATGCCTTCTTCTCGATCCCGGTGAAGATCATCCGCGAGCGCGCCAAGCTGCCGCCGCCGCTGCCCGGCCAGCCCGGGCCATTTTCGCTCGGCGCCGAAGGCGTGCTCGAAGCCGCCTTCGCCAAGGCGGGCCTGCGCGACATCGAAGTGCGCAAGGTGCCGTCGCCGGTCAAGCTGCCGAGCGCGGCGGAATGCGTGCGCTTCGAGCGCGAGTCCTTCGGTGCGCTGCACCAGATGATGGTGGCCTTGAACGAAGCGGAGCGGGCGCAGGCCTGGCAGGCCATCGAGGAGGCCTTGCGCGCCTTCGAAACCGGCGACGGTTTCGTCGGGCCGTGCGAGATGCTGGTGGGCGCGGGGACGGTCTAGGCGCGCAGGTGGCGGACCAGCAGGTCCGCCGCCGGCGACAAGGTCTCGCCGGTCTTGGTCGCCATCAAAAGCCGACGCACGGCCCACGCGTCCTTGAGCCGCACCACCCGCAGGTCGAGCGCGATCACCTGCGCCTTGCAGGCCGCCAGCGGCACCACGCCGATGCCGAGGTTGGCCGCGATCATGTGGCACATGGCGTCGAAGCTGCGCACCTGCACGCGCAGGCGCATCGGGATGCCGGCCTGCTCGGCGGCGCGCGAGGTCAGTTCCAGCAATGAGCTGCTGCGGTTCAGGCCGACGAATTCGTGCGCGAGGCAGGTCTTGAAGTCGGCGCGCCGCGTGCGCGCCAGCGGATGCTGCCTGGCGCACAGCACCACCAGCTCGTCGGTCTGGAAGGGCGCCACGTCCAGGCCGTAGGTGGGCGTGTTCTCGGCGAACACGCCGACGTCCGCGAGGCCGTCGACCAGCGCGCGGACGATGTCGCCGCTCAGCTGCTCCTCGACCTCGACGCGGATGTCGGGATGGCGTTCGAGGAAGGTCGCGAGCGCCGCCGGCAGGAACTCGGTGAGCGCCGACATGTTGGCCCACAGCCGCACGTGGCCGCGCACGCCGCTCGAATAGTCCTTGAGCTCGGTGCTGAACTGCTCGAAGCCCTGGAACAGCCGCATCGCATGCTGCATCGCGACGTGGCCGGCCGGCGTCAGCGCAATGCCCTGCGGGCTGCGGTCGAGCAGCTTCGAGCCGGTGGCGTTCTCGAAATCCGACAGGCGCCGGCTGGCGGCCGACAAGGCCAGGTGGCAGGCCTCGGCGCCCTTGGTGATGCTGCCCGACTGGGCCACCGCGCAGAAAAGGCGCAGCGTGACGAAGTCGACGCGGGCCGGGTTGATGGTGCTGGCCATCGGGACATTCTAGGCCGGGGCTTCGCGTTTCGCGAAGGGGTGCTGCGGACATGGCAATTCCGCAAACCGCGATGCTTTTCTACAGTGCAGCCATCGAACCGAAAGAGAGACAAGCAAGCCATGAATGCACTCGAAGGCCTCAAGGTCCTGGAGCTCGGCCAGCTCATCGCCGGGCCCTTCGCCGGCAAGACATTGGCCGAATTCGGCGCCGACGTGATCAAGGTCGAGCCGGCCGGCGTCGGCGATCCGCTGCGCAAATGGCGCATGCTACGCGACGGCAGCTCGGTGTGGTGGGAGGTGCAGTCGCGCAACAAGCGCTCGGTCTGCCTCGACCTGCGCAGCGTCGAGGGGCAGGAAGCGGCCCGCGCTCTCGCGCTCGAAGCCGACGTGCTGATCGAGAACTTCAAGCCTGGCACGCTGGAGGGCTGGGGCCTCGGCTGGGAGCAGCTGCATGCGCTCAATCCGCGCCTCATCATGCTGCGCATCTCCGGCTACGGCCAGACCGGCCCCTACCGCGACAAGCCCGGCTTCGGCGTGCTCGGCGAATCGATGGGCGGGCTGCGCTACCTCAGCGGCGAACCGGGCCGCGTGCCGGTGCGCGTGGGCATCTCGCTGGGCGACACGCTCGCGGCGCTGCATGGCGTGATCGGCGTGCTGACCGCGCTGCATCACCGCACCGCGCACGGCGGCAAGGGCCAGTTCATCGACGTGGCGCTCTACGAGTCGGTCTTCAACGTGATGGAAAGCCTGCTGCCCGAGTACGACGCCTTCGGTGCCGTGCGCGAACGCGCCGGCAGCGCGCTGCCCGGCATCGCGCCCACCAATGCCTACCGCTGCAACGACGGCCACTACGTGCTGGTGGCCGGCAACGGCGACAGCATCTTCCGCCGCCTGATGCGCGCCATCGGCCGGCCGGACCTCGAGGAAGACCCGGCCCTGCGCCACAACGACGGCCGCGTGCTGCAGGCCGAAATGCTTGATGCAGCGATCGAGGCCTGGACGCGCCAGCGCAGCCGCGACGAGGCGCTCGCCGCGCTCGATGCGGCCGGCGTGCCGGTCGGCCGCATCTACTCGGTGGCCGACATCGCGACCGATCCGCAGTACCTGGCGCGCGAGATGATCGTCGAGGCCCCCACCTCCGACGGCCGCACGCTCAAGGTGCCGGGCGTGGTGCCCAAGCTCAGCGCCACGCCGGGCCGCATCGCGCACCCTGCGCCGCAGCTGGGCGAGCACGACGATGACTTGCGCTCGGGCGGCTGGCCCGCGCGTTCACGCTGAAGGAGCAGAGACGACATGAACACCGGCAAGGGCACGCGCATCCTCGTCAACGAGGTCGCCACGCGCGACGGCTTCCAGATGGAGGGCCGCTTCATTCCCACCGAGGACAAGATCGCGCTGGTCGACCGGCTCAGCGGCCTCGGCTACGCGAAGATCGAGGTTACTTCCTTCACTTCGCCCAAGGCCATTCCGGCGCTGCGCGACGGCGAGGAAGTGATGATGCGCATCGCGCGCCGGCCCGGCGTGGTCTACACCGCGCTGGTGCCCAATCTGCGCGGCGCCGAGCGCGCGCTCGACAGCCAGGTCGAGGAGTTCAACATCGTCATGTCGGCCAGCGAGACCCACAACCTCGCCAACCTGCGCATGACGCGCGAGCAGTCCTTCTCGCAGCTGTCCGAAGTGATCGCGCTGGCACGGCAGGCCGCGGTGCCGGTCAACGTGTCGCTGTCCTGCGTGTTCGGCTGCCCGATGGAAGGCGAGGTGCAGCCGCCCGTGGTGCTGAACTGGATCGAGCGCTTCGCCGCCCTGGAGGTGCGCGGCATCACCTTGTGCGACACGACCGGCATGGCGTATCCCACCCAGGTGGAGGCGGTCTGCGCCGCCGCGTTGGAGCGCTTCCCGGCGCTGGAATTCACGGCGCATTTCCACAACACGCGCGGCATGGGCCTCGTCAACACCGTCGCGGCGGTCGAGGTCGGCATCCGTCGCCTCGACATGTCGCTCGGCGGCATCGGCGGCTGTCCCTATGCGCCGGGTGCGACCGGCAATGTCGCGACCGAGGACGTGGCCCACATGCTGCAGTGCATGGGCTACGACACCGGCATGGACCTCGAAGGCCTGATCGGCGCCGCCGCGCAGCTCGAAGCGCTGGTGCAGCACGAGCTTCCGAGCCAGGTGTCGCGCGCAGGCCATCGCCTGACGCGGCACGCACCGCCGGCGGATCTCGACGACATCGTCGCCCGCGCGAAGGCGCGCGAAGAGAAGGAGCAAGCATGATCGACCATCTGGACCACCTGGTGCTCACCACCGCCGACGAGGAAGCCTGCGTGCGCTTCTATGTCGAGGTGCTGGGCATGTCGCTCGAGACCTTCGGCGGCGGCCGCAAGGCTTTCCGCTTTGGCAACCAGAAGATCAACCTGCATCTCAAGGGCCATGAGTTCGAGCCCAAGGCGCAGATGCCGATGCCGGGCGCGCTGGACCTGTGCTTCATCGCCGCCGTGCCGCTCGACGAAGTCATCGCGCGCTTGAACGAGAAGCAGGTGCCGATCATCGAAGGGCCGGTCATGCGCACCGGCGCCACCTCGCGCATCCGCTCGGTCTACATGCGCGACCCCGACCTGAATCTCATCGAGATCTCGGAGCTCGTGCCCTGAAAGGCAGGGCGCCGCGACACGTTCACACACTACAGGAGACAAACATGAAACCCTTTCGCTGCCTTTTCGCAGCCTGCCTTGCGCTGGCTTCCATCGCGTCGCACGCCGACAGCTGGCCCTCGAAGCCGATCACCATGATCGTGCCCACCGCGCCGGCCGGCTCCACCGACATCATGGCGCGCATGGTTGCCGATCCGCTGCAGCGCGCGCTCGGCCAGCCGGTGGTGGTCGACAACAAGCCCGGCGCCAGCGGCAACATCGGCACCGAGGCCGTGGCCCGTGCCGCGCCCGACGGCTATACGCTCCTGATGCAGTACTCCGGTTACCACGTCGGCAATCCGGCGCTGTTCCAGCAGATCAAGTGGAGCCCGACCAAGGACTTCGTTCCGGTCGCGCTGGTGATGCGCGCCCCGCACGTGGTGGCCGTCAGCGGCAAGCTGCCGGTGAACTCGATGAAGGAACTGGTCGAGTACGGCAAGAAGAAGGGCGACGGCGGGCTCAACTATGCGTCTTCCGGCAACGGCTCGATCCAGCACATCGCGGGTGAACTGCTCGCGCGCCAGGTCAAGCAGCCGATGACCCACGTGCCCTACAAGGGATCTGGCCCGGCGATCAACGACCTGATCGCGGGCAACGTCGACATGTTCATCACCACGCCGCCTTCGGTCATCGGCCACATCGCGAGCGGCAAGCTCAAGGCGCTGGCTTATACCGGCAGCAAGCGGCACCCGTCGATGCCCAACGTGCCGACCTCGGCCGAGGCGGGCTTCCCGGGCTACGAGGTGGAATCGTGGTTCGCGGTCTTCGCGCCGGCCAGGACGCCGCCCGAGGTCGTCGCCAAGCTCAGCACCGAGATCCGCAAGATCGTCGAGAGCGAGGGCTTTCGCAAGAAGGTCGACGACCAGGGCGCCTTCGCGGTCTACATGGACCCGCCGGCGCTCGGCAAGTTCGTCGACCAGGAACTGGCCCTGTGGTCGAAGGTGATCAAGGCGGCGGACATCAAGGCGGACTGAGCGGCAGCTGCAGCTGTAGGAGTGGACTCATCCCGATCCTGGCCCGTTGCTGATTCGAACGGGCGGCCGCGGCGCTAGCTTGAAGGGCGTGTGCATCTGCAGCAGGACTTGCCATGAACGGCAAGGAAGAGCGGATCCGGTCCTTCTTCAGGGCGTACGAACAGCGCTTCAACGACACGCTGAAGGAGCCTCCGGTGGTCGACATCCAGGGCCTGGTCGA
The DNA here is from genome assembly GCF_057656935.1 of Variovorax sp. Soil_C_33. Classification (NCBI taxonomy): domain Bacteria; kingdom Pseudomonadati; phylum Pseudomonadota; class Betaproteobacteria; order Burkholderiales; family Comamonadaceae; genus Variovorax; species Variovorax sp. Soil_C_33. The sequence continues at coordinate 331,977 of NZ_JBDGJK010000001.1, read as the reverse complement.
CTGCTTCGCCAAGTTCTTCGTCGCCGCCGACCCCAATGGCGTGCGCGGCGGTAGGAACGGCCTGGCCTTCCGACGGGCGACCCCGCACGGCTTCGAGTTCTACCGGAAGATCGGCACGCGATCGATGGGCGTGACCGGGCTCGAGATCATTCCCTCGGCGACGATCTCCATTTCGTCGCCAAGGTCGGCTGGGACTCGCGCTACACCAGGAAGGACGGCGAGGAGGTGCGCATCGATTTCGTCAACACCTACTTCGTGCGCGTCGAGGACGAGGAGCCGAAGATCTTCGGCTACGTAACCGGTGACGAGAAGAAGGTGCTCCAAGAACACGGCCTGATCTCCTGACGCAGGCGCAGTGCCGCGCCGGTTCAGATCAGCTCGGCATCGGCAGGAGGCGACTCGATCTGCGCCGTATTCCATTGCAGGCGCAGGCTGTCGTCCAGGTGGCCGTCGCCGAGGATGGAGAGATCGCTGCTGAACACGATCTTCTTTGCCGGCAGGGGGATCGTCGCTGCGGCGCCCATGACCTCGAAATCCTGCGGGCCGTCCAGCAGGCCGAGCCCCGAGGCGAACGGCTCGGTGTACCTGCAGCCGTGCTCCACGAACGGCCCGGCGTTCGCGCCCATTGCCAGGCCCATGGCGCCGAGCTTCGTGTCGGTGTCGATCCGCAGGTAGGTGAAGATCACGCGGTCGCCGGCGCCGGGCTCCCGCATCAGCTTCACCTGCGAGGCGAAGCTGGCCTGGCCGCTCCAGGTGATGGTGCAATCTGGCGGCACGGGGAAGGAGCCGCCCGCCGCGAGCTCCATGAAGGATTCGTAGGTGCCAATGGCGTAGCGCACCGGCCGCTTCACTTCCTCGCCGCAGGCATCGCGCACCGGCCCCACGTCGGCGCGCCATCGGGTGCGTATCGGCCCGTCGACCGCCAGGCCCGGATAGTTCTGCTTGAACCAGTGCGTGTCGATGCGCATGTTCCATTGGCTGATGGTGCGCCGGTTGCTCTGGTCCGCGCCCAGCTCCACCCAGACCGGCCCGTGCGAGCCCGCGTCCGCGCGCGGCAGGTCGCAAACGATGAGTTCGTGTTCCCAGCGCGTTACCTGGCGCTCCGACCCGTTGACGAAGACCTTGCCCTGCGTGCGGCCGAAGGCACCGATGAGGTTGATCTGGTCGTTCAGTTCGTCGACCTCGACGTGGTGGATCGACGGCGAGAGGATGTGGCTCACCGCGCTGCGCGGATTGGGCCTGGCGATGAAGTACGCGCCGAGCTTCGTGCCGGTGTCGTGGTTGAGGTTCTTGCTCTGCATATGGGCGATCACTTCTTCGCCCGTGAAGGCGCGCTGCTTCGGCGTCTGCGGCTTGAAGAGGTTGGCGCCCAGCATCCGGTCGACGCAGTACTTGGGTATGTCGAAGGCGGCCGGCGGCGAGCAGATCTCCGTCCAGCCCAGGTACAGGCCCGCGCCCTTGCGGTGGCAGGCGATCAGGAAGTCGATCACCCAGTTGTTGTTGGCGCTGTTGGCGCTGTTGCAGGCATTGATGATGACGACGCTGTCCTGCGCGAATTCCCAGTAGGTATCGACGAAGTTAGCGGTGATGCCGTAGCGCGTATCTTTCAGGGCGACTTCCTCGCCCTTGCTGTCCACCGTGGCGAGCCCGTTGTATGCCGTGAAGTAGGTCAGGCGCAAGGCGGCGAGGTCGGCCTTGAAATCGGGCTGGGCCTCCAGTGCCGTGTCGATCAGCGTGGACGACTGGATGGAGTACATCTGCGGCGTGCTGTCGTCCTGGTAGCGCGTGCGCTTCACGCCGCCATGGGTGTTGATGTAGAAGAAGCCATCCCCTTTGATGTGGCGCAGCGTGGTGATGTGCGCATCGCCTTCGACGCCCGGCTGCAGGCCGTAGTCGTGGGACCTGAGCCAGCCGGACATCTCCGCGATGGCAGGCTGGCCGTCGAAAGGCGTGAAGAAGGAGTGCATCAGCCGCGCCTTGCGCGAGCTGGGCAGCTCCGGCGGCTTGGCGGCCAGCATTCCGGCCGTCTTCTGGTTCTGGCTCGGGTCCTTGGTTTCGGCGCTCGGCGCCGAAGTGCCGGTGGGCTTGAAGTTGTGCGTGACCATGTGCACACGGCCATCGACGAAGGTGCCCCAGGCAGTCAGCGAGCTTTCGTCGATGCCTGTTTCCGCGTAGTTCGGATCCTTCGCCATGATCGCAGTCAGCTCGGTGAGGTAGGCGATCGGTTCGAGCTTGCGCGATTCGAGCTCGGCGCACGCGGCCTCCACGGCGCGGATGCTGGCAAAGCGGCTCGACGACGCGAGTTCGCTGCCTGAACCGGGGTCTTGTCCGTAGGCCGGTCCGTACGCGTCGCCGCCTCCACCGCCACCACCGCAAGCGACGAGAAGCGAGGGCGCACCGAGCCATAGCGCGGCGGTGGATGCGCGGCCGAGGAAGCTGCGGCGACCGGGGGAAAGGGCCAGGGATGGGGAGGAGGAAGGCGCGGAAAGACGGCGTTTCTTGGATGTCATCGTTGAGGTGCGAAGAGGCTGGCCGGCGCGCACTTGCAGGCGGCCGGCAGGCGCAACGGCTTGTTGCGGCCGCGACTGTAGGGAGCGCCGGCCGGCCTTGGAATTGCGTTTTTTGTGATACCTTTTTTGGATGACCAGACCCGTCACTGTCCGCCAGATCCGCTACTTCCTGGCCGTCGCCGAAGAGCGCAACTTCAGGCGCGCCGCCGAGCGCCTGGCCATCACGCAGCCGCCGCTGTCGCGGCAGGTCGCGGAGCTGGAGTCCGAGCTGGGCGTGCAGCTGCTCGAGCGCGACACGCACGGTGTGCGCCTGACCAGCGCCGGCGAACTGGCCATGCGCAGCTTCGCGGAACTGATGCACAGCTTCGACGCGGCGCTTGAGCACGTGGCCCAGGCCGCGAACAAGCTGCCGCGCCTTCGCCTGGGGGTGCTGAACTGGGTCCATCTGCGCCGGCTGTCTGCGATGGAGCGCAGCCTGGTGGAGGCAGGGCATGCGAGCGGGATTGACGTGCAGACGACGACCACGATCGCCGCGGCCTCGGCGCTCCGGCGCAACGAGCTGGATGCCGCCATCGTGCTCTGGCCGGCTTCGATGTACCGCCTGCGCGGCGACCTGGTCGACCAGGTGCCGCTCGTGGCCTTCGTTCCGGCGGCCTCGGAGCTCGCGCGCCAGCGGCGCATCGCGGTGCGGGACCTGCAGTCCCTGGCGCCGTTCTTCCGCTTCAGCCGCAGCGTCAACACGCGCATGTACGACGAATTCACGCGCCAGTACGCAGCGCATGGCTTTCGTCCCAAGGTGGAGGCGCCGGCACCCGATCCGCTGCACGTCTTCGCGCAGATCGGCACCGGCCGCGGCTGCACCTGCCTGCCCGCGCCTTTTGCGCTGCATCGCTATGCGGGCGTGCAGCCCAGACCGCTGCGGGAACGGATCATGGTGCCGCTGGTGGTGCTGACTTCGTCGCGCGTCACGCAGGAGTTGCACGACGCATTGGTCAAGGGCGCGACCCGAATGCTCAGCGAATGAGCTTCACTGCCGCGGGTATTGCTTTCGCCCCTTTGCTTCTGCAGACTGCAACTCCTTCGCAGTCAGGACGTAGGCCGGGTTGTTCAGCAGGCGGCGAATCGCCAGGTCGATAAAAGCCGTGACGCGCGCGGGCTGGGCGGTACGGCTTCCGTAGTAGACAAATGCGCTGGACCTGTCCGCCACGTGCGCAGTCAGCAGCGGCACCAGGCGGCCCGCGCGAATGTGCGGCGCAGCGGCGACGCCGGTCAACAGCCCGAGGACATGCCCGGCCAGCACGGCTTCGGTCTCCAGGACTTCATCGTTGACGCATAACGCAGGCACCACATGGTGTTCGACGGTGCTGTCTTCCACCTTGACGTACCAGGGCATGAGCGTGCCGGTGCGCGGACGGCGAAACACGCTGCAGCGGTGAGTAGCGAGCGCATTCAGGTTGCCCGGCGCCCCATGGCGGACCAGGTAGGCCGGCGCCGCGCAGATGATGAGTTGCAGCGCAAACAGCTTGTGCGCGACGACGCCTTCGGCCGGCGACGGCCCGACGCGAAAGCCCACGTCGACACGGTCTTCCACCCAGTTGCCGATCCGGTCGTCGAGTTGCACGTCGCGCTGAACTTCCGGGTACAGCCGGCAGAACTCGTCGAGCACGGGCCACAGCACACGACGCATCGGCCCGCGACGATCCAGCGCATCCGCATCGGCGCCAAGCGCGACGGCAGGATCACCGCCATCGGCCACGAGAGCTGGTCGGGCGATCTGCCCAACGGCAAGCCCGACGGCGCGGTGCACCAGACCCGGCTGCTGTATGCCGGCGCCAACCGCATGACGGCCACGCGGCTCGCGCTTCTCGATCTTCCTAAAGGCAACGCGATGCGCGCGCCGGGCGAGGCCACCGGCATGATGGCGCTGGAGATCGCGATGGACGAGATGGCCGAGAAGCTGGCACTCGACCCCGTCGAGTTCCGCATCCGCAACGACACCCAGGTCGATCCCGAGAACCCCGAGCGGCCCTTCTCGCAGCGCCGGCTGATCGAATGCCTGCGCACCGGCGCGGAGCGCTTCGGATGGAGCCGGCGCGATCCGCAGCCGGGCAAGAGGCGCGAAGGGCGCTGGCTGATCGGCATGGGCATTGCGGCGGCGTTCCGCGGCAACCAGGTCACCAAGTCGGCCGCGCGCGTGCGGCTCGACCGCCGCGGCGTCGTGACGGTCGAGACCGACATGACCGACATCGGCACGGGCAGCTACACGATCATCGCGCAGACCGCGGCGGAGATGATGGGAGTGCCGCTCGACAAGGTGGTCGTGCGGCTGGGCGACTCTTCCTTTCCGGTGTCTGCCGGCTCCGGCGGGCAATGGGGCGCCAACTGCTCCACCTCCGGCGTGTATGCCGCCTGCGTCAAGCTGCGCGAGGCCGTGGCGCTGCGCGCGGGCCTGCCGGCGGACGGCGCCTCCTTCGCAGACGGCATGGTGCGCGCGGACGGACGCAGCGTGCCGCTCGCCGAGGCCGCGGGCGAGAACGGGCTGGCGGCCGAGGACACGATCGAGTTCGGCGACCTCGACAAGGAATACCGGCAGTCGACCTTCGGCGCGCACTTCGTCGAAGTCGCCGTCGATGCCGCCACGGGAGAGACCCGCGTGCGGCGCATGCTTGCCGTGTGCGCGGCCGGCCGCATCCTGAATCCGAAGACCGCGCGCAGCCAGGTCATCGGCGCGATGACCATGGGCGTCGGCGCCGCGCTGATGGAGGACCTCGTGATCGACAAGCGCGAGGGCTTCTTCGTCAACCACGACCTGGCCGGCTATGAAGTGCCGGTTCACGCCGACATTCCGCATCAGGAGGTGATCTTCCTCGACGAGACCGATCCGATCTCCTCGCCGATGAAGGCCAAGGGCGTCGCCGAGCTCGGCATCTGCGGGGTGGCCGCGGCCGTCGCCAACGCGATCTACAACGCGACCGGCGTGCGCGTGCGCGACTATCCGGTCACGCTCGACAAGCTGCTCGAACGCATGCCTTCCCTGTTGACCTGAAATCGCCTACCAAGGAGTGCCCGTGAAATCGCCACGCAAAGGAGAAAGCACCATCGGCGCTAAGCTCGCCGCATGGCAAGAAACACCGAGATCAAGGCGCGCATCCCGAGCGTCGAGCGCCTTGTTCCGAGGGCCGCGGCCATCGCCGACGAAGGCCCCTTCGACATTCACCAGGACGACACCTTCTTCCGCTGCAGCACGGGCCGGCTCAAGCTGCGCACCTTTGCCGCGGGAAACGGCGAGCTGATCTACTACCGGCGCGCCGACCTCGCGGGCCCGAAGGAATCCTTCTACCTGCGCACGCCGATCGCGACGCCCGATATCCTGCGGGAATCGCTCTCGCTGGCCTACGGCCAGGCGGGCAGGGTGATCAAGCAGCGCGTGCTCTTCCTCGCCGGACAAACCCGCATCCACCTGGACCGCGTGCAGGGTCTCGGCGATTTTCTGGAGCTCGAGGTCGTGCTCGAAGAAAGCCAGAGTGCCGAAGAGGGCGCGCAAGAAGCGCGGCGCATCATGGCGCTGCTCTCGGTCGATGCGTCGCAGCTGATCGAGGGCGCCTATGTCGATTTGTTGAACGGAAAGGACGTATCCCGATGACGGTGATCCAGCACAACCCGGAGGGCGTGTTTCCGCCCTACCGCTGCTACAGCCATGCCACGGAGATCAGGGGAGACTCGCGCCTGCTGGTCATCAGCGGGCTCAACGGCTACCTCGCGGACGGCATCGCCATGCCCGAGTCCTTCGAGGAGCAGGGCGATCTGATCTGGACCCACATGGGGACCATCCTGCGATCGGCCGGCATGGATTACCGCGACCTGGTCTCCGTGCGCACCTACCTGGCCGCGCCCGAATTCGACGCGGCGAACGTGCGCCTGCGCGTCAAATACCTGGGCGACCATCGGGTGTCCTTGACGGTGGTCTGCTCGCAATTGCTCGATCCTCGCTGGAAGCTCGAGATCGAGGCAATGGCTGCAAAATAGCCGGTATTGCGCTCTTTCAGGAGACACCCGTGGCCGTTGTCCCCCGCGCCCGGCCGGAAGCGGAGAAGGTCGCACTGAGCCGGGAGAAGGAAACCCTCCTCATCACCCTGTACGCCAAGGGCGAGGAGAGCCGCCTGCCCGATTCGCTGCTGCACGACCACTTCGCCGCCGAGGCGATGAGCCGCATCGACTACGACTTCTCGAAACTGCAGGTCAGCCGCGACGACATGATCGGGCTCGCGATGCGCGCCCACATCCTCGACGGCTGGACCCGCGAATTCATCGCGAAGTATCCGAGAGCGACCGTGCTGCATCTGGGCTGCGGCCTGGACAGCCGCGTGTTGCGCATCGATCCGCCGGCCAGCGTCCGATGGATCGACGTCGACTATCCGGAGGTCATCGCGCTGCGCCGGCGCCTCTATCCGGAGCGCGAGGGCTACGCCATGATCGGCGCGTCGGTGACCGAGCCCGGCTGGCTGGCCTCGGTGCCCTCCTACCGTCCGGCGATGATCGTCGCCGAAGGGCTTTTCATGTACCTCGCCGAGGATGCGGTGCCGCAACTCCTCGCCCGGCTCACGCGGCATTTTCCGGGCGGCCATGTGGCCTTCGACAGCTTCAGCCGGCTCGGGCTGCAACTCGTCAGGCACCACCGGTCGGTGCGAGCCACCGGCGCAACCCTGCGCTGGAGCATCGACGATCCGCACGAGCTCGAACGCCGCATCCCCAAGATGAGACTGCTGACCGAGCTGACGGCCTATGACCCGAACGGCTATGACCCGCAGCAGATCGCCAGGATGTCGTGGCCGGCGCGGGTGGCGGTGCGGGTGTTCGCCTGGGTTCCGCCGCTGGGCAGGCTCGGGCGGCTGCTGCGCTACAGCTTCTGACGAAGCAGCCCCCGCTTGTCACGAAATCGCCGTCAGCGACCTTCGCACTTGACCTCTTCCTTGAACACTTCGCGGCTGGCCTCGAGCTTGACCTTGCACGGGCCATCCCGGAACTCGTCTTTCCATTCCCCTCGCCAGGTCGCTCCGATGCCATCCTTGCACTTGACCTCCCGCTTGAACTCCCCTCGCTTCGACTCCTGCTTGACTTCGCAAGGCCTTGGCCAGCGGTCCTCGCGCCAGTCGCTGCGCCAGTCGCCACGCCGCCAGCGCTTCTTCGAGTCATCGTCATCGGCGAGAGCGCATGGGGCTGCGAAGAGGGAAAGCAGCACGAATGCTGCGGCGGTTCGAATGGACATCCCGTTCTCCTTGAAGAAATGCGGCAGCAAAAGCGTGTGAGCGGGGCTCAAGCGGCCTTCGGCTCGGGGAGGACTGCTGTCAGTGCGAAGTCGATGAGATGGAGCCAGGTCGCCTCGAGGCTCATGATGTTGTGATGGTCGGAGCCAACGATGGTTTGCACGCTGATCGGCGTCGGCCAGGCCGCGATGAGCTTCTCCGAGCGCGCCGGCAGCACGACGTCGTCGCGCTCGGCCAGCAGGACCTGGGTTTTCGCCGCAACCTCCTTGCAGTGCGCCAGCGAGTTGAACTGGTGCCGCAGCAACAGGGAAAGCGGGACGAGCGGGAAGCGCTTCTTCGCCACCTCCAGCATCGAGTCGTAGGGCGTGACCAGCTGCAGGCTCGCGAAATCCTGCCGCGCCACAAGCTGAATGGCCACCCCCGTCCCCAGACTCCGACCGACAACGTGCAGGCGCGCGTGCGGGAAAGCTCGGCGCAAGTGACTGGCAAACTGGCTCGCGTCCGCGACGGAGGCGATCTCGGAGGGGTGCCCCTGCGAGTCGGCGACCCCCCGATAGTTAACCGCGGCGAATCCGAAGCCTTCCGGAAGCCAGTGCAGCACCTTGGCAGTGGCGCGGACGTCCTCGCCTCGGCCCGCGAAGTAGATGAACAGGTCCTGCAGCGCATCCTCGCCCTGGGGGTGATAGACATACCCGCGCACCATCCCGCCCGGCACGGCGTGAGAGTAGGTGGAGAAGTCGTCGGACAAGTGAACGACGGGGTGCTTGCGAGCGTCGAACAGGATGTGTCCCTGGCGCGTCGCAAGAAGGGTCCAGTAGGCTGCGATGCCTCCGAGAGCAGCTGCGGAAGCTGAGAGTGCAAAGCGGAAGACTTTGGATGACAAGGTGGCTCCGGCGGAAAGGCGAGGGTGTGCAGTTTCGTTGCCTGCATTCTGCCTTTCGCGGATCTTGGCGAACAGCGCGCAGTGGCCTCGTCACTGCGCGGCAGGTGCCGCCCGTGCCGGCACCCTAGAATCGGTGCAGTCATCGACAGCAAAGGATTTCGGTGTGAGAAGGTGGTTCGTGCTGCTCGCCCTGGCTGCTGCCGCCGTGCAGGCCCAGACTACCTGGTTCACGGTGACCGGCAATCCGGACGATGCCGCCGTCAACACGGTCCAGGTCGACCCGGTCGCGGTCAAGACCGCGGGCGATTTCAAGACCATGAACGTGCGCGTAAGCCGGTCGGAGCCGCGGATCAACTGGGACGGCGTGCCCTACCGCTCCTACGAGTCGCGGGTCGTCTTCGATTGCCGCGCCGGCAAGGCCAGCTACCTGTACGCGAGCTACTATCTGGAGCCCTTGTGGCAGGGCGCGCCGCACAAGGCCGTGGACTATGCGGGCCATCCGCGTCCCATGCTGTTTCGCAACGTCGAGCCCAATCCCACCGAACGCATCGTCCGCGCGGCCTGCAGGCCCTAGCTGCGCAAGATTCGTCAAGCGCGGCGCAAGAGGGATCAAGCCGGACAACGAATGCCGGCGCACCATCGCAGCTTGTACGACTCCGCTGGCAGGTGCCCCATGGACTACCTAAGTGCGCATGAAACCGCCTCCGCGCTGCGGGCGCGGCAGGTGTCGGCCGTCGAGCTGCTCGAGCGCTCGATCGCGCGCATCGAGCGCTTCGACCGCCGGATCAATGCCGTGGTGGTGCGCGACTTCGAACGCGCCCGTGCCGCGGCGCAAGCCGCCGATGCGGCGCTGGCGCGCGGCGAGCGGCGTCCGCTGCTGGGCGTGCCGGTCACCGTCAAGGAGGCCTTCAACGTGGCGGGATTGCCGACGACCTGGGGCGTCCCCGGCGCAGGGAAGACGCCGGCGCCGGAGGATGCGGTGGTCGTCCGGCGCCTCAAGGCCGCCGGCGCCGTGCTGATCGGCAAGACCAACCTGGCGCTGCACCTGGCAGACTGGCAGAGCGACAACCCGCTCTACGGCTTCACGCGCAATCCCTGGGACGAGGGCCGCACGCCCGGCGGCTCGTCCGGCGGTTCGGCCGCGGCGCTGGCGGCGGGCTACGTGTCGCTCGAGTTCGGATCCGACCTGGCCGGGTCGCTGCGCATGCCGGCGCACTGCTGCGGCATCTTCGCGCACAAGCCGACGCACGGCCTGGTGCCGATGCGCGGGTTCGCGCCGCCGGGCACGCCTCTTCTGTCGGTGAGCGCCGATGTCGACCTTGCCGTGGTCGGCCCCATGGCCCGAAGCGCGGGCGACCTGGCGCTGGCGCTCGACGTGACGGCCGGGCCGGACGATGACCGTGCCGCGGCCTGGCGGCTGGCGCTACCGGCCGCGCGCCACGATGCGCTGGCGGATTTCCGCGTGCTGGTGCTCGACACTCATCCGCAACTGCCCACTTCGCAGGCCGTGCGCGCCGCGCTCGATCGCACGGCCGAGCGGCTTGCCCAAGCCGGCTGCAGGATCGCGCGCACGAGTCCGCTGCTGCCGGACCTCGCGCGCCTGGCCGCCACCTGGGGCACGCTGGTGGAGGCGCTGGCCGGCGCCGACATGCCCGATGCCGATTCGATCAGCCATCGCGACTGGATTCATGCCGACCGTGCGCGTGCCGGCTTCGCACACCAGTGGCGGCAGCTCTTCGCGGAATGGGACGTGGTCCTCTGCCCCGTGCTGCCCATCACGGCCTTCGCGCACGACCACCGCGAGATGGAGAAGCGGCGCATCGTGGTCGACGGGCAAGCGATCCCCTACGGCGCGCAATCGGCCTGGGCCAGCGTTGCCACGCTCACCGGCCTGCCGGCCACCGCGATGCCGATCGGGCTGGCCGAAGACGGCCTGCCGGTCGGCATGCAGATCGTAGGGCCGTACCTCGAGGACCGCACGCCCCTTGGCTTTGCCGAACTGGTTGAGCGCGAGTTCGGCGGCTTCGTTGCCCCGCCGGGCTTCGGCGGCTGAACGCCGCTGCGGCGCGACGAAGACATACTACGGTCCTTCGACAAACCGGCACCGGCCCCATGTCCCTGACACTCCTCTTCCTGCAGCTTACCGTCATCCTCGTCACCGCTCGGGCCTGCGGCCTCGTGCTTCGGGCATTCGGCCAGCCGATGGTCATCGGGGAGATGGCGGCGGGGATCCTGCTCGGGCCGGTCGTGTTCGGCGCTCTGTTCCCGCAGTGGCATCAACAGCTTTTCCCCCCCGCATCACTGCCGGGCCTGTCCTCGCTGGCGACCGTGGGGGTGGTGCTGTTCATGTTCATCGTCGGCGCCGAGCTGCGCGCGCCCAGCGGCATGGGGGCGCAGTTCAGGGCTGCGGGCTGGGTCGGCGTGTCGAGCATGGTGCTTCCGATGGTCCTGGGCCTGGCGATCGCGCCGGTCCTTCATCCTGCGCTCGCACCGCAGGGTGTCGAATTCTGGCCATTCGCGCTGTTCCTCGGCGTGGCGCTGTCGATCACCGCGTTTCCGGTGCTGGCGCGCATCCTCAAGGACCGCAACATGACGCGCACGCGCATCGGCCAGCTGTCGCTCGGCGCTGCCGGCGTGGTGGATGCGCTGGCGTGGATTCTGCTGGCGCTGGTGGTCGCGCTGGCGAGTGCCGGCGCCGGACTGCAGGGTTTCATGCACATCGCGATCGGCCTGGTCGTGCTCGTGGCCGCGGTATTCCTCGCCGTGAAGCCGATGCTGGCCTGGCTGCTGCGCGTCCACGCGCCGGACGGCGTGCCTTCGCCGATGGTGCTGGCCGCGCTGCTGATCGGCATGTTCGTCTGCGCCATGCTCACCGAATGGCTGCATTTGCACGCGGTCTTCGGCGCCTTCCTCTTCGGTGTTGCGCTTCCGCGCGACGACCGGCTCCTGCACGCGCTGACCGAGCGGATAGAGCCGCTGTCGATCGTCGTGCTGATGCCGATCTTCTTTGCGCTGGCCGGGCTGGGAACCAGTGCCGGCGCGTTCGCGAGCAGCGGGCTGGGCATGCTTGCCCTGATTCTGCTGGTGGCCAGCGTCGGCAAGATCGTTGGCGGCGCGGCCGGTGCGCGGATATGCGGCTACGGCTGGCGCGAGAGCCTGGCGACGGGATCACTGATGAATTCACGCGGCCTGATGGAACTCATCGTGATCAAGGTCGGGCTTGATGCCGGGCTGATCGGGGCCGAGTTGTTCACGATGCTGCTGGCGATGGCCCTGGTCACGACGGCTGCGACCGGCCCGCTGCTTTCGCTGATCGCCCGGACGAGCCCGAAGCCGATCGATCGGCCGACGAGCGCCTAGGCCGGGGCCTCGCTCCCTAAGACTTTCGACTCCAGGCCTGCGGCACGCTGGAGCGTGAATCAGCCCCTCACCGTCCGGATTCGCGGGAAACGAACTCTTTCAGCGTAGGACCGAACCGCGATCTGAGGGAATGCCTGCGTTGCCGACCCTAGGATAGCGCCCGGAGTCAATGAGAGCTCCGAGGAGGTTCGGCCATGGATCACCGCGATGAGGGCCTCGAGATGGTGCCTCGCAATCTGAATGAAGCGCAGCAAGCGGCGCTGAGGTCCATCCTGTTCAGGTATTGGAATGCAATCAAGGCCGAAGGCATCACGGCATCGCAGTTTGTCGACTTCTTGCAGCCGCTTGCCGATCTCGACGGAATCACTGTCTCGTATATTGACGACGACGAAGACAGCAACAACGAACGCGCGTACGACCACCGCCGCAGAGAGTCCGACCTTCACAGCCCGCGTTCGCAGGGCGCCCGCTGAGCTCATCAGCGCACTTGGGGCAAGATCTGCACAGTGGCTGCTGAGCTTACCCATGCCCGCTGAACCCATCATCGAACACATTCCCAAGCAGCACCGCGAGGAGTTCCTGGCTGCATTTCTCGACGCCTATGTCGACACGCGCGGATTGGGCGGCCTGTCCAAGACCGACCTGGATGCATTGCTCGTCTACCTGTACGTCAAGCACGCCCTCGGCGGCGTCTTCGACGCGTACAAGGTCGCGCAGGCGATGATGCTCAAGGAGTCGCGAGCCAAATCGCTCTACGAGACAGGGCTGATCAAGCACGGCAACCTTTCCGAGGGTGCCGCATGGAGCGACATACTCGTGCTTCTGGCCCGCACCAGCTACGAGCTCGAGAGCGTCGAGCGAGGCCAGATCCGCTTTCATTTCGGCAACCCCGCATTGTTCCGGTACTTCCAGGTGCGCCTGCGCCAGGTGGAGCGCACGGCCACCTACTCGGCGGCCTACGAGACGGTCGTCATCGGCCTGGAGTCCTTTCTCCTGGTCCTCGACAACGTCTACGAACAAAGCCAGACCGATTTCAAGACGACCGAGATGGACAAGGTGCGCCCCTTGGTGAAGCCGGTGATCAAGAGGCTGGGCGATTCGCTCGGCAAGAAGCGCATCAAGGACCTGATGAGCGGCGACAAGTCGAAATCCGGCGCGGCGCAAGCGCTCGAGACCGGCGCCCGGCTGGCGAGCATCGGCACCTTCGTGAGGGCGGCGCTCGCGATCGGGTCCCTCTAGGGCTGCCCTCGGCGCGTCATGCTCCTTACACGGTCATCTGTTGCAATCAGGGCCAGATCCGCAACCCGGTGAGAACCCCACAATGGCGAGGGAGCCAGTCTTGAATCAATCTTCGGCCCGCATGGACGCGACCTTCGAACAGTGGACGCGTCTGACGGACGCCTATGCCAAGCAGTTCTTCCTGTTGCAGCGCGGCGTCCGCTCGGCGCGCACGGAGGCCATGCGGCTCGCGCAGGAACTCCAGCGGCTCAACCAGGCGATGCAGAGCGGCGCCTAGGGGGATCGGCGACCCGCACGATCGGCTGTAACGGCGCTGACACCGCGACACTCTCCAATGCGGGAACCCCACACCCCAGGAGCTCTCATGTCATTGAATTCCCGCCGCGGCTTTCTGCGCGGCTCGACCTCGGTTGCCGCCCTCTCGTTCATCGGCACCATGCAGGCGCTGCAGGCTCGAAACGCCAACGCCGCCACCGGCAGCACCGGCCTCGTCGCCAGCCCCTACGGTCCGGTCGCGCCGGCGCTCGACGAAGCCACAGGCCTGCCGCTGCTGCAACTGCCCGAAGGCTTCGCCTACCGTTCCTACGGCTGGACCGGCGACCAGATGGACAACGGCCAGCCCTGCCCGAGCAACCACGACGGCATGGCGGTGATCGCCTCGTACGGCCGCGGCAACAGCGTCGACGTGGTGCTGGTGCGCAACCACGAGCGCGGCCAGTCGACCAGCCTGATCCAGGCGCCGGCAATGTACGACACCGCTTCGAGCAGCGTGAACGGCCGGTTTGCCGGCGGCGGAACCACCAACCTGCGCTTCAAGGGCCGCCAGTGGCTCGGCATGGAGGCGAGCCTGGGCGGCACCCTCACCAACTGCGCCGGCGGCCCCACGCCCTGGGGCACCTGGCTCACCTGCGAAGAGACCGGCAGCAATCTCGAGTCGCAAGGCGGCAAGAAGCACGGCTACGTGTTCGAGGTGCGCGCCAAGGCGGCCGAGACGACCGGCAAGCCGATCGTCGCGATGGGCCGGTTCAGCCACGAGGCCGTCGCCGTCGACCCGAAGACGCGCTTCGCCTACCTCACGGAGGACAACCGCAACAAGTCGGGCTTCTATCGTTTCATCCCCAACGATGCGAGCGGCCGCCCGGGCAGCTACGAAGCGGGCGGCAAGCTGCAGATGGCCAGGGTGGTCGGCAAGGCCAACGCCGACCTCAATGTCGCCTCGACCGGCGACACGCACAGCCTCGAATGGGTGGACATCGCCGATCCCGATGCGAACCCCGTGTCGATCGCGCTGCCCGGTTTTGTGGGCACCACGTCGGTCGCCGGCCCGTTCGCGCAGGGCTGGGCACAGGGCGGCTTGCGCATGGCGCGCGGCGAAGGCATCTGGCATCGCGACGGCAAGCTGTTCATCGTCGACACCGCCACCGGCGTGAACGCCGCCGGCGCGGGCGGCAACGGCGAAGGCGCTGTGTGGGAGTACGACCTGGCCACGGGCATGCTCAAGGCGGTCTTCGTGTCGCTCGACGCGGTGGCTGCCAACAACCCCGACAACATCACGATCAGCCCGCGCGGCGGCGTGCTGCTTTGCGAGGACGGCGGCGGCGTCGACGACCAGGGCCAGGGTCGCATCGAGCGCCTGGTGGGCCTGACATCCGACGGCGCCAGCTTCGTGTTCGCGCGCCACAACGTGAACCTCGGCGCCGACCAGATCGCTTCGGCCGGCAAGATGGTCGCGCCGGGCGACTACCGCAGCAGCGAGTTCTGCGGGGCCTGCTTCGATCCGGCGGGCAAGGTGCTGTTCGTGAACGTGCAATCGCCCGGCATCACGTTCGCGATCTGGGGGCCTTGGGCACGCGGCCCGCTTTGATGCCGCCGTCCGGCTTGGCGCGGATCCGTCCGCGCCTGCTCGCAGCTCACTCGAGGTAATCGAGGAACAGCGGCGTCACCTGCTTGAGAAAGGAGACCTCCTGCGCGTCGATGCTGCGAGGCTCCAGATCGAAATGGATGAAGGTGCCGTAGGGCGTCCCGGAATCGCGCGTCAGCAAGCGCCCGTAGTACGACTCGACAAGGCCGACATAGGGGCGGTAGCTCATCAAGGACTTGTCCTTGGAGACGTGGCTGGTCGTGAATTCGCCCTGCTCGATCGCGTGTTGGCAAAAGCTCTTGTCCAGGGGAACTGCTTTCAACCAGGTGCGGTATTCGGAGGAGCGATCGAAGACGTGCTCTGCCCGCAACGCATTGCCGCTCAACTTGTAGATGGCCGTGTATCGGTACTGCGTCCTGTCATTCAGCAGCGCCAGCGCACGGCGAATTCCATGGGTGGCAAGAACACTGCGAACCGCTGCTGTTTGCGCAGTTAAGTCAATCTCGGACATTGGGGATCAAGGTTAGGCGAAGCGCGCAGCTCTTGGCTCTTGGCGGGGGTCGTCGAAGGCGATTTTATTGAGGTCCCCAAAATCCTGGGGACCAGGGGATGAATTCCCCCGCTCTGCCCGGGCGATTGACCGTCGAGGGGCCGAGTCCGGCGTTGTCGGGAATTCGCGTAGCAGTTTAGGCGGCACATCCGCGGGAGCGAATGGCTGAAACGATGAATCCGATTGGCATGAAATCATCACGCAGGGTCCATGCGCCTGGCCCAGCGGCCGAGCGCATCCATCTGCTGGAGCAGGGCGCGGGGCCTACTCGCAGAGCCGCCGGATCTCGGGCGGGATCGGCACTGCGCGGATGCCGCCGCCTTCGCGCTTGGCGGCGAAGATGCGCACCTCCTCGCATTCGAGGATCAGGTCGTCGCCGCGCTTCATGCGGTAGGTCTGCAGGAAGCTCTTGTCGCGCCACTCGGGAATGGCCACCGCGATCGACAGCGTGTCGCCATAGCTCGCGCTCTTGACGAAGCGCGTATGGGTATCGACCAGCGGCGTGCCGATGACGCCGAGGGTCTGTGCCGTTTCTTCCCAGCGCGGCACGCCGCGCTCGGCAAAGAAATGGCGTGAAGCCGCATCGATCCAGCGGAAGAAGTTGGGAAACCAGACGATGCCGGCCGGGTCGCAGTCCCCGAACTCGACGCGCACGGTGTAGATGACTTGGGGGCTCATGCGGTGAAAGCGTGGGGCGCGCTCAGTCCGCGAGGATCTTTCGCTCGCGGATGATGGCGCCGAAGCGCGCAGAGTCCGCTGCGATGCGCTCCTGGAAAGCGGCCGGCGTGCCGGGCAGGGTTTCGCCGCCCAGGCTGGCGATGCGCTCCTTCACCGCCGGCATCGCGAGGATGCGGTTGATCTCGCGGTTGAGCCGGGTCACGATCTCGGGCGGCGTCCGGGCCGGCGCGTAGAAGCCGAACACCGTGTCGGCATCGAAGCCCTTGAGGCCGGCCTCGTCCAGCGTCGGCACATCGGGGAACAGCGGCGAGCGCTTGGGGCTGCCCACGGCCAGCAGGCGCAGCTTGCCGGCGCGCACCTGGGCCAGCCCGATGCCGGGGTCGAAGTAGTAGTCGAGCTGGCCGGCCAGCAGGTCCTGCAGCGCCGGCGCCGCGCCGCGGTAAGGCACATGGACCGCGTACAGGCCGGCCTGGCTCTTGAACATCTCGCCGGCGAGATGCGGCGAGCTGCCGGTGCCGGGCGAGCCGTAGGAGAGCTTGCCGGGGCGCTCCTTCACGTAGGTGATGAAGTCCTTGATGTTCTCCGGCGGCAACGCGGGCTTGGTCACCAGGAACACCAGCACGCGCGCCGCCGCGGCGACCGGCATCAGGTCCTTGGCGGGGTCGAAGGCCATCTTCGGATAGATGTGCGGGTTGACCGACACCATGCCGCCAGAGCTCATGAGCAGCGTGTAGCCGTCGGCCGGCGCGCGCGCCGCGACCTCGCCGCCGATGTTGCCGTTGGCGCCGCCGCGGTTCTCGATCAGCACCGGCTGCCCGAGCGCTTCCTGCAGCGGCAGCGATACCGCGCGCGCAATCTGGTCGGCCGCACCACCGGGCGGGAAGTTCACGACGATCTTGATCGGCTTCGAAGGCCAGGCGCTGCCTTGCGCATGGGCCGCGGGCACCGCGGCGGCGGCCAGCAGCAGCAAAGTGAGCAGGGCGCGCCGGGATCTTGGCGTTGTCATTGCTTGTCTCCTCATGTTGTTCTGTGGGTCGCCGCCGGCGGGCGCTTCATCCAGCGGATCGGCTGCGCGATCACGGGCCTGGGCGGCGCGCCGTGGCGCACCAGCGTGGCGTCGAGTGCGGTGCCGGCCTCGTCGGCCAGGGCTGCTTCCCGCGCAGCGGCGACCGCGGCCGCGCGCGCGGCCGGCGAGCCGTCTGGCAGCGGCGCCACGGCCAGGTGATCGATCACGTGCAGCAGATTGCGCTTGCCGCGCTCGTTGGTGCTGCCGTAGCCCTTGATCAGCCGGCCGCACAGCGCGATCTCATGGCCCAGGCGCCAATCGGTGCGGGTGCCCTGCACGACGGCAGCCAGCCAGCGCTCGATCAGCGCCTGTTCCTCCGCGAAGCGGCTGCCGCGCTTGCGCAACCAGCGCAGCGAGGCCAGCACGCGCAGCGAGGCCATGCCGGCCACCGAGTGGCTGCCGACCTTGAGCGGCAGTGCGAAGGGTGTCTTCCTTCGCCTATCCCAGGCCGTGACGCGGTGCGCCAGCGAGGCCGGCAGCAGCGCCGCGAACTCGGGTGCGCCGGGCTTGAAGTGGTCGTAGACCTTGACGATGTCGTCCTCGCCCGCCTTGACCTCGTTGCGCACGCGCCGCGCGCGGCTGGCGCGGCTCTTGAGCTCGGCCACGCGCACGATGTCGTCGAAAGCCATCCACAGCGCCAGCCAGCGCGCCATCTCGCGCGTGACCGCGAAGCCGTGGGCGCCGGCCGGGTCGGAAGCGCGCTCGGCGGCCAGCACCTGCTGCAGCCGCTCGAGGTAGAGCGTTGCATAAGCTTGGTCCTGGTAGTCGACGAGCCGCGCATGGCCGAGCGCGAGCATGTCGTGCACCGGCGGCGGGAAGGCGCGTGCCACCTCGACGGGAAGCGCTGGCTGCGCCGCTTCGTCGCCCTGGCTCGACAGCAGCCGCGTCACCAGCGCGGCTTGCGCGCGCGGGGTGCCCACGATGTCGAAGGCCTTGGCGAAACCGCGCAGGCTGGCGGCCGCCATCCTGCTGAGCTTTTCGGGTGCGCTGGTGTCGCCGCCGCGCACCACCTGCTCGTAGGCCTCGCGCGGGAACGGAAAGAGGCCGCTGCCGGCGATCGCGCCGAGCATCACCGAGCTGACCACCGTGCCGGCCTCGCGCGCCACGGTACCCATGTCGAACACATGGTGCTCGCGGCTGAAGGCCTTGACCACGTCGAGCAGCCGCTGGGCATCGGCGCGCCCGTCGCCGGGCTGCATGCGCTCGGCCGTGGTCAGCGTGCGGCTCGAGGAGGTGATGACCAGCGTGCGCTGCGGCGCGCTCATGCCGTTGCCGATCTGGCGCGTGGTCTCCAGCAGCTCGGAGGAGACGATGGCGTCGAGCGCGCCTGGCACCGGGCTCAGGCTGAACACCGGCTTGCGTCCGCCGAGCTCGGCCAGCGGCACCGGAAAGACCTCGATGTAGTAGGTCGTGGCGCCGGTGCGCTGCGCGACGCCGGGAATCGATGTGCTCTGCGCGGCATAGCCGGCATGGCGGGCCGTGTCGACCAGCCATTCGGTGAGCACGCCTCCGCCTTCGCCACCGAGGGCGCAGACGAGCAGGGTGATGGGTTGGGTGCGGTTCATCGTGGTCATGCCGATCTCAGGCCGGTTGCATTGCGCGAACGACGGCGCCGCGCATGGAGTGCAGCAGGCGTTCGTGCCACTTCGGGTTCTGCACCACCTCGGCCCGGTAGAAGCTGGGACACAGCGTGGCCGCATGCGCGTTCTCGCCGCACAGGCCGCAGCCGACGCAGCCGTCGATGACCACCGCCACCGGGTCGACCTTGAGCGGATCGGGGTTGTCCTTGATGGTGAGCGTCGGGCAGCCCGAGAGCCGGATGCAGGCATGGTCGCCGTTGCACACGTCCTCGTCGACGCCGTACTTCACGCGCACCACGCGTTCGCCTTTCCTGAGCAGGCCGGCGATCCAGGGCTTGATGCGGCGTTGCCGTTCGAGCTGGCATTCGCCCTCGGCGATGATCACCTTGAGGCCGTTGAAGTCGCTCGTGAAGGCGTCGTTGAGCGTCTTGCGCATCTTGTCGACGTGGTAGGTGTGGACGGTGCGCAGCCACTGCACGCCCAGGCCCTTCAAGGTCGACTCGATGGTCTGGTTCTTGTCGACCAGGCTTTGCTGCTTGTCGACCGCATGCTCTTTCGTTTCATCGTCGGGCGTAGAGATGATGTCCTGCGTGCCGGTGGCCGAGGTGTACCCGTTCTTGAAGATCAGGAGCACCGCGTCGTCGCCGTTGAAGAGCGCGCTCTGCACGCCGGTCAGGAGCCCGTTGTGCCAGAAGCCGCCGTCGCCCATGATCGAGAGCGCCCGCCGCTGCATCATCGGCGACACGCCCGCACGGCTCGCGAGGCTCATGCCGTAGCCGAGGATCGAGTGGCCCATCGAGAAGGGCTCGAAGGTGCCGAAGGCGTGGCAGCCGATGTCGGCCGCGATGTGCACCGGACCGCTGTCCTGCTGCGCGAGCTTGAGCGCGGCGAACACGGGGCGCTCGGGGCAGCCGATGCAGAAGCTCGGCGGGCGCGCCGGCAGCGGCGCTTCGAGCTGCGTCGCCACCGCGGCGCGGCGATCGCGGTTGCCCGTGAGCCAGCCCTGGGCCGATTGATGCGCCGGACTTTGTGCATGCTGCGGCAGGTAGCGCTGGGCGAACTGCGCCAGGCCGGTCGCCAGCACCTCGACGCCGTACTCGCCGGCGGCAGGCAGCATGTCGCAGCCGTGCAGCGGCGTCTGGATGTCGCGCCGTCGCAAGAGCGTCGCGATCTCCTGCTCGATGTATTCGGGCTGGCCTTCCTCCACCACCAGCACGCCGCGCTTGCCGACGCAGAAGTCCGCCACCTGCTCGGGCACCAGCGGATAGGCGACGTTGAGCACCAGCAGGGGAATGTCGGTCGCGCCGAAGGCATCGGCCAGGCCGAGCTGCTGCAGGCTGCGCACGAGCGCGTTGTAGAGCCCGCCCTGCACCACGATGCCGAGGTCGGCGTGCGTGCCGGGGATCAGCTCGTTGAGCCGGTTCTCGGCGATGTAGCGGCGCGCGGCCGGCAGGCGCTCGTCGCCCTTCAGCTTCTCGTGGCGGAAGGTGACGGGCGGATGCGCGAGCCGCATGTAGTCGAAGCCGGCCGGCTCTTCCATCAGCGCGCGTGTCGAGATCGCGGGCGCCAGGTTGTTCCTGCATTCGAAGCTGCCGCGCACGTGGCAGGTGCGGATGCGCAGCTCCATCATGCAGGGCATGTTCGAGTACTCGGAGAGCCGGAAGCCGTGCTCCACCATGTTGACCATCACGCCCAGGTCGGGCCGAGGATCGAGCAGGCACATGCCGGACTTGAGCGCATAGGCGTGCGTGCGTTCCTGGATCACGCTGGCGCCCTCGCCGTAGTCCTCGCCCACCACGATCAGCACGCCGCCCTTGACGCCGGGCGACGAGAGGTTGGACAGCGCATCGGCCGCCACGTTGGTGCCGACGATGGACTTCCAGGTCACGGCGCCGCGCAGCGGGTAGTGGATGGAGGCGCCGAGCATCGCCGCGGCGGAGGCCTCGTTGGAGCAGGCCTCGACGTGCACGCCCAGCTCGTCCATGTAGGGCTTGGCCTGCACCATCACGTCGAGCAGGTGCGACACCGGCGCGCCCTGGTAGCCGCCGACGTAGGCCACGCCCGACTGCAGGAGGCCCTTGGTGATCGCGAGGATGCCCTCGCCGTGAAAGGTGTCGCCGGCGCCTAGGCGCAGCGTCTCGATCTCTTTGCTGAATGAAACTTCCAAGCGTCTTTTCTCCGTGGGTCTATTTGCGGCCCGGGAAGCGGGCCAGGTAGTAGGCGAGGGTGTCCAGGTCCTCGTTCGGGATGCGGCCGACCGCCTCGGCCATGGCCATCGTGTAGCCCACGCGCTTGCCGGACTTGAACTCGCGCAGCGTGAGCTGCAGGTAGTCCTCGCGCTGCTGCGCGATGCGCGGCACCTGCTGGCCGCCGCTGAAGTCGGCGCCGTGGCAGAACACGCACTTGTGTTCCTGCGCCAGGGCCTGGCCGCGGGTCATGCGTGCCGCATCGGGCGGCGTCGCCGGCGCCGGCGCAGGCACCGGCGGCAGCGTGGCGATGAAGTCGGAGAAGCCGCGCAGGTCGTCGTCCTTCATGGTCTTCGCCACCGCGGTCATGCCCTCGTTCGCGCGTCGGCCTTCGCGGAACAGGAACAGCTGCGTGATCGCGTAGAAGGAATGCTGGCCGGCCAGCACCGGCGTGCCCGGCATCTCGCTGCGCCCGTTGGCGCCGTGGCAGGCCACGCACAGCGCCGCGTAGCGCTGCGCATACGCGCCTGCCGAAGGAGCCTGGGCGCCGGCCGGCGCCGCGAGCCAGAAAGACGCCGCCGCCGCGACCGTGAATGCGAGTTGACGTGCTCCTTGCATCACTTGCCGTAGCTGATGCGGTAGATGGCGCCCGCGTGGTCGTCGCTCACCAGCAGCGAGCCATCCTTCATCACCAGGAAGTCGACCGGACGGCCGAGATAGCTGTTGTTCTCGACGAAGCCGGTCATGAAGGGCTCGACCTTGGCCCCGCCCTTGCCGTCGGGCCACGCGACCGAGACGTCGGCGTACTTGACGGTGCGGTTCCACGGGCCGTGGCGGGCGATGAACATCGCGCCCTGGTACTTGGCCGGGAACATCTTGCCGGTATAGAACTTCAGGCCCAGCGAGCCGGCGTGCGGGCCGAGGAATGCGGCGGGCTTCGTGTAGTCGCTGCACGACTTGCCCCAGCCGAATTCAGGATCGGGGATGTTGCCCTGGTGGCAGTACGGATAGCCGAAGTGCTGGTTCGGGCCGCTGACCACGTTGAGCTCGTCGTTCGGGATTTCCTCGCTCATCCAGTCGCGGCCGTTGTCGGTGAACCAGAGCCGCCCGGTCTTCGGATCGAAGTCGAAACCCACCGTGTTGCGCACGCCGCTCGCGATGGTCTCCATGCCGCTGCCGTCGAGGTTCATGCGATAGATCTTGGCGTACTCGCCGGGGTCGCAGATGTTGCAGGGCGCGCCGATCGCGAAGTAGAGCTTGTCCTTGTGGATGCGCAGGAACTTCCAGCTGTGGTCCTCGCCGCCGGGCAGCTTGTCGTAGAGCACGACCGGCGTCCCGGGGTTGTCGAGCTTCGAATCGATGTTGTCGTAGCGCAGGATCTGCTTGTGGGTGGCCAGGTAGAGCGCGCCCTTGTGGTACTCGATGCCGGCCGCCTTCTCCATCTTGTCGATGACGGTCTTGACCTCGCGCGTGTTGCCCTTGGGAACGACTGCGTAGACCTTGTTGGCGACGAACAGCGAGCTCACGAACACGGTGTCGCCGGCGCCCTGGCGCAGCGCGCGGGCGTCGAGCACGCCCGAGGCCCAGGTCTCGACCTTGAAGCCCGGCGGCAGCTTGAACTTGGCCGTCGGCAGCTTGTCGGGCGAGGTCGGGATCGGGAAGGCCGGCACCGGCGCCATGCGCTGGGCGGCTTCGGTCTTCGGGCGGCCCTTGGCCCAACCGGGTTCCTCGGCGGGTGGCTGCTGGGCCGTGGCGGTCATGGCGGCGCAAAGCACTGCGGCCGCTGCACAGAACGAACGGGTCTTCGGCATGGCGATGTCTCCTTTTCTACGTTGTTCGAAGCGGCCCGAAGGCCACTGCGGAGTGTGGGACGCACGCTGCTCGCGTTCAATAAAATAATCGAGCTAAGCGACATGAATGCCATGCATATCGACACCATCGACCTGAACCTGCTGCGCCTGTTCGACGCGGTCTACCGCGCGCGCAGCGTGAGCCGGGCCGCCGAGTCGCTGGGCCTCACCCAGCCGGCCGCGAG
Organism: Variovorax sp. Soil_C_33; assembly: GCF_057656935.1. Classification (NCBI taxonomy): domain Bacteria; kingdom Pseudomonadati; phylum Pseudomonadota; class Betaproteobacteria; order Burkholderiales; family Comamonadaceae; genus Variovorax; species Variovorax sp. Soil_C_33. Next base: position 308,765 of record NZ_JBDGJK010000001.1, on the reverse strand, counting down.
CCACGGCCTGGGCCGACTGCGGCTGCTGCTTGAGGACGCGTTGTTCACGCGCACCGCGGGCGGCGTGGCGCCGACGCCGCGCGCCGAACGGCTGGCGATCGCCGTGCAGTCGGCGCTGGGCACGCTGGAAGAAGCGCTCAACGAGTCCGATCGCTTCGAGCCCGCGGCCTCGCGCAAGACCTTCCGCATCCACATGAGCGATATCGGCGAGGGCCGCTTCCTGCCGGCGCTGATGGCGCGCCTTGGCGAGCTCGCGCCCGGCGTGCGGCTGGAGACCTTGCCGCTCTTGCCGACCGAGATTGCGCCCGCGCTCGACAGCGGCCGCATCGACTTCGCCTTCGGCTTCCTGCCCAAGGTGCGCGACACGCAGCGCGTCCACCTGCTGAAGGACCGCTACATCGTGCTCGTGCGCCGCGGCCATCCCTTCACGCGCGGGCGGCGCAGCGGCAAGGCCCTGCTGGAGGCGCTGCAAAAGCTGGAGTACGTCGCGGTGCGCACGCACGCCGAAACGCTGCGCATCCTGCAACTGCTCAACCTCGAGGACCGCGTGCGTTTGACCACCGAGCACTTCATGGTGCTGCCGGCCATCGTGCGCGCCACCGACCTCGCGGTCGTGATGCCGCGCAACATCGCGCGCGGCTTCGCGGAAGAGGGCGGTTACGCCATCGTCGAGCCGGCCTTTCCGCTGCGCGACTTCACCGTGTCGCTGCACTGGAGCAAGCGCTTCGAAGCGGATCCGGCGAACAGCTGGCTCAGGGGGGTGATGAGGGAGCTGTTCGGGGAGGGGTGAGGCGGGCTTGCCGCTATGCTCGGACTCGCGCGATTTCACACGGCGGGGAGTAAAGAAAAATGACTGTTGTCACCGGGAAGTTCGTTGTCAGGGCGGCCTCATGAGCGCCGCGGGGCCGTCGCTTGCGCTCGAAGCTATCACGCAGCGCATCTTCGTCGTGCGCGGGCAGAAGGTGCTGCTCGACAGCGATCTGGCCGATTTGTATGGCGTAGACACGCGCCGCCTCAATGAGCAGGTGCGCCGCAATCGAGAGCGCTTCCCGAAGGATTTCATTTTCGAGCTGACGCGTGAGGAGTACACCAACTTGAAGTCGCAATTTGCGACATCAAGCTGGGGTGGCCGGCGCAAGTTGCCGCTGGCGTTCACGGAACACGGCGCGATCATGACCGCGACCTTGCTGAGCAGCCCGTGTGCGGTGGACGTATCGGTCTATGTGGTGCGGGCGTTTGTGCAATTGCGCGAACTGGCTCGCAGTCATGCAGACTTGGCCAAACGCCTCGATGCGTTGGAGGAAAAAACCGAGTTGATCGCGATGCAGCATGACGCCTTTAGTCGTAACACGCGCGTTCAACTGCGCCAGCTTTTCGATGCGTTGCGCGAACTTGCTGCCCACCCTGAACCGCCGAAACGGACCATCGGATTCGTGCCGCCCCAGGAGAAGAAGAACGCGAAGAGTTCGCGAGGCAAAAGCAAGAGGTAGAGCCAACCCGCCTCCTCAAGGCAGGTTCTCTCTGAAAATCACCTGGCTGCGCGTGCTCTCCACACCGGCCAGCACGTCGCGCTGGTCGCGCAGGTTGGTGAAGATCGTGCGCAAGGTGGGCAGATGGGGGAGAGGCGTGTTCGAGCCTCTCACGAACGTTTCGTCGTCAGCATTCGCCCCAGCGCGAAGACCGAGTTGGGCGTGTCCGGAAGCAGTGGCTTGGCTCGCGCGGACGAGGCCGGAGTCCGCCGCTCGGCGCGCCCGCTTTCGGGCTGCACGCCTCTGGCGATCTGTTCGTCGACCAGGCTTTGCAGCGTGACGGCATCGAGGAACTCGACCGCGCAACGGTTCACCGAGGCCCAGAGCTCGTCGGTCGCGTAGCGGGTCGGGTGGCCGGGCGCGGGGGTTTGGCTTTTCTTCATCGCCTCGCCGGGGGCGGCATCGTCGATCGCGAAGAGGATGTCCGCCACGCTGATGTCCGCAGCCTTGCGGCCGAGCGAATAGCCGCCGCCGGGGCCGCGCGTCGACGCCGCCAGGCCGTGGCGGCGCAGCTTGCCGAACAGCTGCTCCAGGTGGGAGAGCGACACCTGCTGGCGCCGGCTGATGCTGGCCAGGTTGACCGGTCCCGCCTGTTGATGGAGGGCCATGTCGATCATCGCGGTGACGGCGAAACGACCTCGTGTGGTGAGTCGCATCGAATTTCTTTCAGTGTCCGACCCGGCGGGTCGGAAGGAGGAGAGGGGATGCCGCGGGGGTGCCGCGACGCGGGCTAGGCGAGGAAGGCGCCGGCGCGTGGTGGCCGATGCTCTCGGCTGAGCCAGGAGGAGACCAGGGACATCAGCGCCGGCCGCGGCGCCGGCGCCGAGAAAAGAGCCGGAACGAAGGGCTCGTGGTCGTGGTCGATGGCTTCGAGCACAGGGTCTGCAGCGGCTTCGCCTGCCGCACTCGATGCATCCATGGCGTCTGCACCTGCCGCTTCGCCCGAGGCAGCAGCGAGCGCCTGGCTGCTGCAGCCTTGCGCATCGTGGCTCTCCTGATTCTGCGCCGCGGCGCCGACGCCGAGGCAGGACAAGAGAAGCGCGAGTACGGAAGCGAGGAGCCAGCGGGGCATGGAGCGCCAATCTTAACTGGCGGACCGCAGGGCTCGCGCCGATCGGCATCCGGCGGCATGACCGACCAAGGGTTTTCCCGGCCGTCACATACCGGTGCCCACATAGGCCATATGGTCGCGTTGGTATGCATCCCGGGCCGTAAAGGACTAACTTCGCAGGCACGATTTTTGATCGCCTCCACGAGCATGCCCATGACCCCGAGCACCCAACCCATCCGCTTCTTCCACCGCGGCCGGATCATCGACGTGAGCGGTGTGCATCCGACGCGTTCGGTGCTCGACTGGCTGCGCGAGGACGCGCGCTGCACCGGCACCAAGGAAGGCTGCAACGAGGGCGACTGCGGTGCCTGCACCGTGGTGATCGGCGAACTGGCCGAGGCCGGCGAGGCGCATGCGGTGGGCGGGCTCAGGCTGTCGACCGTCAATGCGTGCATCCAGTTCCTGCCCACCCTGCACGGCAAGGCGCTGTTCACGGTCGAAGACCTCAAGGCGCAGTGCCTCAAGGGCCGCGACAGCGCGCAGCACGACAAGCATGCGGTGACGCGCCTGCATCCGGTGCAGCAGGCCATGGTCGACTGCCATGGCTCGCAGTGCGGCTTCTGCACGCCGGGCTTCGTGATGTCGCTGTGGTCCACCTACGAACACCACCAGGCCGGAGGCACGCGGCCCACGCGCCAGCAGCTGGCCGATGATCTTTCGGGCAACCTGTGCCGCTGCACCGGCTACCGCCCGATCCTCGATGCCGGCCAGCGCATGTTCGACCTGCCCGGGGTGCGGCTCGACACCGAGCCCGTGATCACCGCGCTCGCGAGCCTCAGGCACGACAGCAGCTTCGACTACGCCGCGCCGTTGGGCCAGCGCATCGACCACTTCCACGCACCGACCACGCTGGCCGACCTGGCCGCGCTGCGCGAAGCCAAGCCCGCGGCGCAGCTGCTCGCGGGCTCGACCGATGTGGGCCTCTGGGTCAACAAGCAGTTCCGCGACCTGGGCGACATCATCTTCGTCGGCGATGTCGCCGAGATGAAGGTGGTGGAAGAGCGTGGCGACACTCTCTACATCGGCGCCGGCGCTTCGCTCGAGACCGCTTTCGGCGCGCTGGCGCGGCGCCTGCCCAGCCTGACCGACGTCTGGCTGCGCTTCGCCTCGCCGCCGATACGCAACGCCGGCACCATGGGCGGCAACGTTGCCAACGGCTCGCCGATCGGCGACTCGCCGCCGGTGCTGATGGCGCTCGACGCCGAGATCGAGCTGCGCCGCGGCAGCCGCGTGCGCCGCATGCCGCTGCCCGAGTTCTACGTCGACTACATGAAGAACCGCCTGGAGCCCGGCGAGTTCGTGCAGGGCCTGGTGCTGCCGCTCGCGGCCATGAAGCGCCAGGTGCGCGCCTACAAGATCAGCAAGCGCTTCGACTGCGACATCTCGGCCCTGTGCGGCGGCTTCGCCATTGCGCTCGACGGCGATGTGGTCAAGGAAGTGCGCCTGGCCTTCGGCGGCATGGCCGCGATCGTCAAGCGCGCGGCGCAGGCCGAGGCGGCACTCGCCGGCAAACCGTGGACGCAGGCCAGCGTCAACGCCGCCAAGCTCGCGCTGGCGCAGGACTTCAAGCCGTTGACCGACATGCGCGCCAGTGCCGACTACCGCCTGCAGGTGGCGCAGAACCTGCTGCAGCGCCTGTGGCTGGAAACGCGCACAGAGGATGCGCTGCCGGTGGAAGCCACCAGCGTCTGGAGCGTGATGCCGCACGCCGCCCTGCAAGGAGTCTGAACATGAACAAGCCGCTCGATCCCGCATTGCTGCAATCGGCCGAAGCCTTCGCCGACTACCTGAAGAACACCGCCGCGCGCATCGATGCGCGCGCCGAGGCCAAGGCGCACGACGACGGTGCGCGCGTCGGCATCAGCCGGCCGCACGAATCGGCCCACCTGCACGTGGCCGGCGAGGCCACCTACATCGACGACATCCCCGAACTCGCGGGCACGCTGCACTGCGCGCTGGGCTTGTCGCCGGTGGCCAACGGCCGGCTCAAGAACATGAAGCTCGAAGCCATCTGCGCCATGCCCGGCGTGGCGGCGGTGCTGACCGCGGCCGACATCCCGGGCAGCAACGACTGCGGCTCGATCATCCATGACGACCCGATCCTCTGCAGCGGCGACATCCGCTACCTGGGCCAGCCGGTGTTCGCCGTGATCGCCGAGACGCGCGATGCAGCCCGCCGCGCCGCGGCCCGCGCCAAGGATGCGCTGGACATCGAGGCCGCGCCGCCCGTGCTGACGCCGCAGCAGGCGCACGAGAAAGGCCAGTACGTGCTGCCGCCGATGCATCTGGTGCGCGCTACCGAGGGCGGCGCGCAGGCCGCGATCGCGAAGGCGCCGCACCGGCTCAAGGCCACGCTCGACGTCGGCGGGCAGGAGCAGTTCTACCTCGAGGGCCAGATCAGCTACGCGATCCCGAAGGAGGGCGGCACGATGCATGTGCACTGCTCGACCCAGCATCCGAGCGAGATGCAGCACCTGGTGGCGCACGCGCTGCACCTGCATGCGAACGAGGTGCACGTCGAATGCCGGCGCATGGGGGGCGGCTTCGGCGGCAAGGAGTCGCAGTCGGCGCTCTTCGCCTGCGTGGCGGCGGTGGCGGCCAACAAGCTGCAGCGCCCGGTCAAGCTCAGGCTCGACCGCGACGACGACTTCCTGATCACCGGCCGGCGCCACTGCTTCTGGTACGAATACGAAGTCGGCTACGACGACGAAGGCCGCATCCTCGGCGCCGAGATCTCGATGGTCTCGCGTGCCGGCCACTCGGCCGATCTGTCGGGCCCGGTGATGACGCGTGCGCTGTGCCACTTCGACAATGCCTACTGGCTGCCCGACGTGGCGATGCACGGCTACTCGGGCCGCACCAACACGCAGAGCAACACGGCGTTCCGCGGCTTCGGCGGCCCGCAGGGCGCGATCGCGATCGAGAACATTCTCGACAGCGTGGCGCGCGAGCTGGGCCGCGACCCGCTGGACGTGCGGCGCGTCAACTTCTACGGCAAGACGGAGAACAACGTCACGCCCTATGGGCAGGTGGTCAGCGACAACATCATCCACGAGCTGGTGGCCGAGCTCGAGGGCACCAGCGGCTATCGCGCGCGGCGCGAGGAGATCGCGGCCTTCAACGCGAAGAGCCCGGTGCTCAAGCGCGGCATCGCGCTGGCGCCGCTGAAGTTCGGCATCTCCTTCAACGTCAAGCATTTCAACCAGGCCGGCGCGCTGGTGCACGTCTACACCGACGGCTCGATCCTCGTGAACCACGGCGGCACCGAGATGGGGCAGGGGCTCAACACCAAGGTGGCGCAGGTGGTGGCGCACGAACTGGGCGTGAGCTTCGAGAGCGTGCGCGTCACCGCCACCGACACGCAGAAGGTGGCCAACACCTCGGCCACCGCCGCATCGACCGGCGCCGACCTCAACGGCAAGGCCGCGCAGGACGCCGCGCGCCAGATCCGCGAACGCCTGGCCGCCTGCGCCGCGGCGCGCCACGGCGGCGAGGCAAGCGCGGTGCGCTTCGCCAATGACCAGGTCGAAGTCAACGGCCGGTTGCTGTCGTTCAGCACGGTCGTCGGCGAGGCCTACCTCGACCGCGTGCAGCTCTGGTCCGACGGCTTCTATGCCACGCCGGGCCTCAGCTGGGACAAGGACCGGATGCAGGGCCGCCCCTTCTTCTACTACGCCTATGGCGCCGCCGTGAGCGAGGTCGTCGTCGACACGCTCACCGGCGAATGGAAGCTGCTGCGCGCCGATATCCTGCACGACGCCGGCAAGTCGCTGAACCCTGCCGTCGACATCGGCCAGGTCGAAGGCGCCTTCATCCAGGGCATGGGCTGGCTCACGACCGAGGAGCTGGTGTGGCATCCGAAGACCGGGCTGCTGACCACCCACGCGCCCAGCACCTACAAGATCCCGACCGCCAACGACTGCCCGCCGGTGTTCAACGTGCGCCTGTTCGAAGGCCAGAACTTCGAGGACTCGATCCACCGCAGCAAGGCGGTGGGCGAGCCGCCGCTCTTGCTGCCCTTCTCGGTGTTCTTCGCGATCCGCGATGCGGTGTCGGCCGTAGGCGCGCACAAGGTGGACCCGCCGCTGACCGCGCCGGCCACCAGCGAGGCCATTCTGCGGGCCGTCACCGCCGTGCAAAACGCTTCGAATTGAAGGCACCTTCCATCTGAATGCAGCGCTGTATAACTGCCCGCACATCCCCAACCAAATGCGGGCAGCTCATGAGAGACCAAGCGCTTCTGGACAAGATCGATCTCCACCTCATTCGGGTTCTACATACCGTGTTGACCGACCGCAGCGTCTCGCGCGCCGCCATCCGCCTGGGCATGTACCAGCCTGCAGTCTCTGCAGCGCTGAAGCGGCTGCGCGAGCTCTCGGGCGACCCCTTGCTGGTGCGCTCGGGCTCGGGCATGGTGCCGACCGACGCGGGGCTGCGCATGATCGATCCGGCCGCGAGCATCCTGCGCGCGGCGGAGATGCTGTTCTCCGATGCGCGCGGCTTCGATCCGCAGACCGCCTCCACCACCTTCCGCATCGCGGCCAGCGACTACCTCGACCCCTTGTTCTTGCCGATGCTGGTGGCGCAGGTCAAGGCGCAGGCGCCGCTGTGCCAGATCGAGATCCATTCGCTCTCGTCCGATTCGGACTACCACGCGCACCTCTCGCTCGGCCAGGTCGACCTGGTGATCGGCAACTGGCTCAAGCCGCCGGAAGACCTGCACATGGCGCGGCTCTTCGCGGACGACATCGTCTCGCTGGTCAACAAGGACCATCCGGCGGTGCGGCGCGGCTGGGAGCTCGAGACCTGGCTCGCGGCCGAGCACGTCGCGCCGACGCCCATGCACCCCGGCGCGCGCGGCATCATCGACCAGATGCTCGACGAGCTGGGCCGGCAGCGCAACATCACGGCGCGCTGCGCTCACTTCAGCCTGATCCCCGACATGGTGGCTTCGAGCCTGCTGGTGCTGACCACCGGCCGCCAGTACTGCGAGCGCTTCGTCGACCGGCTGCCGGTCGCGATCCTCGAGTGCCCGATCGCGCTGCCGCGCCTCATGTACTACCAGCTCTGGCATGAGCGCACCCATTCCTCGAGCTCTGCGCGCTGGCTGCGCGAGCGAACCAAAGCCGTGGCGGCCTCGCTGAGGCCCTCGCTCCCCGCTGCCGGCTCCGGCTAGCAGCTTTTCCATTCGCGCCGGGCGTCGCGACTTCGACCCACGCCATCTAGAAGAGAGACGGAGACAACGCGATGAACCGCACACAACAGATGCTCGACATCAGCGAGCACGACACCAGCTCTGCACGTCCGGCCGCCGGCTGGGCCGAGCGCATGTTCAAGCTCAAGGAGCACAACACGACGGTGCGCACCGAGCTGGTGGCAGGCCTCACGACCTTCCTGACGATGGCCTACATCATCTTCGTCAACCCGTCGATCCTCGGCGACGCGGGCATGCCGAAGGACGCGGTGTTCGTCGCCACCTGCCTGATCGCCGCGCTCGGCACGGCGATCATGGCGCTCTATGCCAACTACCCGATCGCGCTGGCGCCCGGCATGGGGCTCAACGCCTACTTCGCCTACGTGGTGGTGCTGCAGATGGGCTTCACCTGGCAGGCGGCGCTCGGCGCGGTGTTCGTCTCGGGCTGCCTGTTCCTCCTGGTCACGCTTTTCAAGCTGCGCGAGCTGATCATCCGCGGCATCCCGCAGTCGATACGCCTGGCCATCACGGTCGGCATCGGGCTCTTCCTCGCGATCATCGCGCTCAAGAGCGCGGGCATCGTGGCGCCGTCCAAGGCCACCTACATCACGCTGGGCGACCTGCACACGCCGCAGGTGGTGCTGGCGACGCTGGGCTTCTTCACGATCGTGGTGCTCGACCGGCTAAAGGTGCCCGGCGCGATCCTGATCGGCATCATCGCCGTGACGGTGCTGTCCTTCTTCTTCGGCGGCAACACCTTCCGCGGCGTGTTCTCGGCGCCGCCCTCGATCGCGCCCACCTTCCTGCAGCTGGACATCAAGGCAGCGCTCTCGGGCGGCATCCTGAACGTGATCCTGGTCTTCTTCCTGGTCGAGCTCTTCGACGCCACCGGCACGCTGATGGGCGTGGCGCGCCGCGCCGGCCTGCTGGTGCCGGGCAAGATGGACCGGCTCAACAAGTCGCTATTGGCCGACAGCGGCGCGATCTTCGCGGGCTCGCTGCTGGGCACCTCGAGCACCACGGCTTACGTGGAGAGCGCTGCCGGCGTGCAGGCGGGCGGCCGCACCGGCCTCACGGCGCTCACGGTGGCGGCGCTGTTCCTGGCGGCGCTGGTGATCTCGCCGCTGGCCGGCTCGGTGCCGGCCTATGCCACCGCACCGGCGCTCTTCTTCGTGGCCTGTTTGATGCTTAGGGACATCACCGAACTCGACTGGGACGACACGACCGAGGTGATCCCGGCCGCCGTCACGGCGCTGGCGATGCCCTTCACGTATTCGATCGCCAACGGCCTGGCCTTCGGCTTCATCACCTATGCGGTGCTGAAGCTGTTCACCGGCCGCGCCAAGCAGGTGCACTGGATGGTGTGGCTCATAGGCGGCGTGTTCTTGTTTAAATTCATCTATATCGGCGGACACTGACACTCTCAACGGCCAGGCACAGGCATGACAATCCACAACAGACTCCAGCTCGCGCACATCACCAAGCGCTATCCCGCGGTGGTCGCCAACAGCGACGTCTCGCTCACGGTGGCGCCGGGCGAAACCCATGCCGTCCTCGGCGAGAACGGCGCCGGCAAGTCCACGCTGATGAAGATCATCTACGGTTCGGTGAAGCCGGACGAAGGCAGCGTGATGTTCAACGGCCAGCCGGTCACCGTGCGCAACCCGCAAGAGGCGCGGGCGCTGGGCATCAGCATGGTGTTCCAGCACTTCAGCCTGTTCGACACGCTCACCGTGGCCGAGAACGTCTGGCTCGGGCTCGACAAGAGCCTGGCGCTGGCCGAGGTCACGCGCCGCATCACGGCCAAGGCGAGCGAGTACGGCCTGGACATCGATCCGTCGCGGCCGGTGCATACGCTCTCGGTCGGCGAGATGCAGCGGGTGGAGATCATCCGCGCGCTGCTCACCGACCCCAAGCTGCTGATCCTCGACGAGCCCACCTCGGTGCTGACGCCGCAGGCGGTGGTCAAGCTCTTCGTGGTGCTCAAGAAGCTGGCCTCCGAAGGCTGCAGCATCCTCTACATCAGCCACAAGCTGCACGAGATCCGCGAGCTCTGCACCGCCTGCACCGTGCTGCGCGGCGGCAAGGTCACGGGCGTGTGCAACCCGCAGAACGAGAGCAACGAGTCGCTCTCGCGCCTGATGATCGGCGCCGAGCCGCCGCCGCTCACGCACCGGCCGGTGCATGCGGGCGCGGTGGCCTTGCGGGTCAAGGGCCTGACGCTGGCGCGCGAGGACCAGTTCGGCGTCGACCTCGAGGGCATTTCGCTCGACGTGCGTGCCGGCGAGGTGGTGGGCATCGCGGGCGTGTCGGGCAACGGTCAGAAAGAGCTGCTCTACGCGCTCTCGGGCGAGGACACGCGTGCCGAGGCGCCGATGATCGAGGTCTTCGGCCAGCCGGCCGCGCATTTCAGGCCGCGCAAGCGGCGCGCGCTGGGCCTGCATTTCGTGCCGGAGGAGCGGCTGGGCCGCGGCGCGGTGCCGACGCTGAGCCTCGCGCACAACATGCTGCTCACGCGCAGCAACGCGGTCGGCAAGGGCGGCTGGATCCGCACCGGTGCGCTGCAGCAGCATGCCGGCGAGATCATCCGGCGCTTCAACGTCAAGGCCGGTGGGCCCGGCGCCGCGGCGCGTTCGCTCTCGGGCGGCAACCTGCAGAAGTTCATCGTCGGTCGCGAGCTCGATGCCAACCCGAAGATCTTCGTCGTCTCGCAGCCGACCTGGGGCGTGGACGTGGGCGCCGCGGCGCTGATCCGCGGCGAGATCCTGGCGCTGCGCGACACCGGCTGCGCGGTGCTGGTGGTGAGCGAGGAGCTCGACGAGCTGTTCGAGATCAGCGACCGGCTGCACGTGATCGCCAAGGGCCGGCTCTCGCCCTCGATCGATCGCGCGGCGGCCACGGTGCCGCAGATCGGCGAATGGATGAGCGGCCTGTGGAACGCACCCGCGGCTGCAGCGAAGGAGGTGGCCCATGCTTAAGCTCGAACCCCGCCCGCAGCTCTCGCGCTTCTGGAGCTACGGCTCGCCGATCCTGGCGCTCCTGATCACCGTGCTGATCGGCATGGTGCTGTTCGCGCTGCTGGGCAAGGATCCGGTCAAAGGCCTCGCGGTCTTCTTCTGGGAACCGATCAAGAGCGGCTATGCGCTCGGCGAGCTGATGGTGAAGGCCACGCCGCTGCTCATCATTGCGCTCGGGCTGGCCGTGTGCTTCCGCTCCAACGTGTGGAACATCGGCGCCGAAGGGCAGTTCGTGTTCGGCGCGATCGCGGCCGGCGGCGTGGCGCTCATGGCCGACAAGACAACGGGCTCCTGGATCGTGGCTGCGATCCTCGTGGCCGGCATCGCAGGCGGCATGGTCTGGGCCGGCATCGTGGCCTTCCTGCGCGACAAGTTCAATGCCAACGAGATCCTGGTGAGCCTGATGCTGGTCTACGTGGCGACGCTGCTCCTGGGCTACATGGTCTACGGGCCCTGGAAAGACCCGATGGGCTACAACTTCCCGCAGACCAAGACCTTCGAGGCGGTGACGCAGATCCCGCGGCTCATGAAGGGTTCGCGCGTGAGCATCGGCCTGGTCATCGCGCTGATCGGCGCGGCCGCCTTGTGGGTATTCCTGTTCCGCACGCGCTCGGGCTTCGCGCAGCAGGTCGGCGGACTGGCACCGGCAGCCGCGCGTTATGCCGGCTTCTCGGCGCGGCGCGCCGTGTGGATCGCGCTGCTCACCTCGGGCGGCGCGGCCGGCCTCGCCGGCGCGCTCGAAGTGGCAGGCCCGATCGGCCAGCTCACGCCCTACGTGCCGGCGGGCTACGGCTTCGCCGCGATCATCGTGGCCTTCGTCGGCCGCCTGCATCCGGTGGGCATGATCTTCTCGGCCATCCTGATGAGCATGTTCTACATCGGCGGCGAGCTCGCGCAGTCGCGGCTGGGCCTGCCGAAGTCGCTGACCGGGGTGTTCCAGGGCTTGCTGCTCTTCACTCTGCTGGCCTGCGACACGCTGATTGCATACCGCATCCGGCGCAAGTCGGCTCCGAAGCCGGTGGCTGCGCCGGTCGGCACGTCGTCGCTGCAAGCCAGCACGCCACTGACCGCACCTGTCACCGCTCAAGTCACCGAAGGAGCCCTCTGATGGAATCCTATGCACTCCTCCTGGGCTCCACGCTCAGCGCCGGCACCGTGCTCGCGATCGCGGCGCTGGGCCTGCTGATCAACGAGAAGGCCGGCATCGTGAACCTCGGCGCCGAGGGCATGATGCTGTGCGCCGCGATCGCCGGCTTCGCCACCGTGGTGGTCACGCGCAACACCTGGCTCGGCTTTCTTGCCGGCGCTGCGGCCGGCGCGCTGCTGGCGGCCTTCTTCGGCGTCCTGGTGATCTGGCTCAACACCAACCAGTACGCGACCGGGCTGGCGCTGAGCCTGTTCGGCGTCGGCTTCTCGGCCTTCGCGGGCATCAACTTCGTGCAGGCCAAGCTGCCCGAGAGCACCAACTACGCGCTGCCGATCCTCGGCGACATTCCGCTCGTCGGGCCGGCGCTGTTCCGGCACCACCCGATGGTGTATTTCGCCGTGCTGTTGACCATCGGCCTCATCTGGTTCCTCTACCGCACGCGCGCCGGGCTGGTGCTGCGCTCGGTCGGCGAGTCGCCGGAGTCCTCGCATGCGCTGGGCTATCCGGTGCGCCGCATCCGCTTCCTGGCGGTGATCTCGGGCGGTGCGCTGTGCGGACTGGCGGGCGCGTATCTGTCGACGGTTTACACGCCGCTGTGGGTCGAGGGCATGGTGGCAGGCCGCGGCTGGATTGCGCTGGCGCTCACCACCTTCGCCACGTGGCGGCCGGTGCGCGTGCTGCTCGGCGCCTACCTGTTCGGCGGCGTCTCGATGCTGGGTTTTCACCTGCAGAGCACGGGCGTCGACGTGCCCAGCCAGTTCCTCAGCATGCTGCAGTACATCGCGCCGATCGTGGTGCTGGCGCTGATCTCGCGCAACCCGGCTTTCATCCGCGTCAACATGCCGGCATCGATCGGGAAACCCTTCTACCCCGGCTCATAATTGCGTTTCGTTTTGTTTCTCTGCCAACCTGTCCTTTTCGAGGATTTCGACAATGAATGATCTGAACAAGCGTTCCCTGCTCAAGCTGGCTGCCTTCACCGCGGTCGCTTCGGCCGCCCTCATCGGCTGCGGCAAGAAGGAAGAAGCGCCGGCGCCTGCACCTGCCGCACCGGCTCCGGCTCCGAGCGCCGCGGCCCCCGCGCCCGCAGCGCCGCTGAACGTCGCGTTCGCCTATGTCGGTCCGGTGGGCGACGGCGGCTGGTCCTTCGCGCACGACAACGCGCGCAAGGCGATCGAGAAGGAGTTCGGCGGCAAGATCAAGACCACTTTCGTCGAGAGCGTGCCCGAGTCGGCCGATGCCGAGCGCGTGTTCCGCGACATGGTGGGCCAGGGCAACAAGCTGATCTTCGGCACCACCTTCGGCTACATGGAGCCGATGCTCAAGGTCGCGAACGACAACAAGGAAGTCAAGTTCGAGCATGCCACCGGCTACAAGACGGCCGAGAACATGCGCACCTACGACAGCCGCACCTACGAGGGCGCGTACATGGCCGGCATCATCGCGGGCGCGATGACCAAGAGCAACACGCTGGGCGTGGTCGGCTCGGTGCCGATCCCCGAAGTGCTGCGCAACATCAATTCCTTCACGCTGGGCGCCCAGTCGGTCAACCCGAAGATCACGACCAAGGTGGTGTGGGTCAACGAATGGTTCAGCCCGCCGAAGGAAACCGAGGCCGCCACGGCCCTCATCAACGGCGGCGCCGACGTGCTGTTCCAGAACACCGACTCGCCGGCCGTCCTCAAGACCGCGCAGGAAAAAGGCAAGCGCGCCTTCGGCTGGGATTCGGACATGACCGCCTACGGTCCCAAGGCTCACCTGGCCTCGGCCATCATCAACTGGACGCCGTACTACACCAAGGCCGTGCAGGACGCGCTCGACGGCAAGTGGGCCACCGGCCAGACCTGGTGGGGCGTGAAGGAAGGCGCGATCGACATCGTCTCGCTCGCCGAGGACGTGCCGGCCGAGACCAAGGCCAAGGTCGAGGAAGTCAAGAAGGGCCTGAAGGACGGCAGCTTCTCGATCTGGAAGGGCCCGATCGTCGCCCAGGACGGCAAGGAACTGATCGCCAAGGACGCGGTGGCCGACGACAAGTTCCTCTCGGGCGTGAACTTCTACGTCAAGGGCGTCGAGGGCAAGGTCCCTGGCGGCGAAAAGAAGTAAGGCCCCCCGGCTTTTCACTTCGCTGCGCTTCGTGTAACTCCACCCCCAAGGGGGAGGCGCGGCCGCCTTGGGGCGGCCCGGCGGCGTCCGCCTCCCGCGTTGGAAGGGTTGCCCACCGGCAACCCTTTTTCATTTCAAGTCCCACGATGATCGAAAAAGAACTCTGGCATCCCGTGGCGCTAGCCGAAGAGGTCGCGGATGCACCGCTCGCGGTACGCCTACTCGGCGACAAGCTCGTGCTGTGGCGCGGCGCGGCCGGCGCGGTGCAAGCATGGGCCGACCGCTGTCCGCACCGCGGCGCGCAGCTCTCGCTGGGCCGCGTGGTGCCGTGTGAGGGCGGCACGGCGCTCGAGTGCCCGTACCACGGGTGGCGCTTCGCGACCGGCGGTCAATGCGCGCACGTGCCGGCATTGCCCGAGTTCGTACCGCCGGCCACGCACCGCACGACCGTGCACGCCGCGCAGGAAGCCCATGGCCTGGTCTGGGTTCGGCTGCAAGGCGAGGGCGGCGCGCTCCCCGACTTCGCGGCCGAGCACGACGCGAAATTGCGCAAGCTCAACTGCGGCCCCTACGCGGTCGAAACCAGTGCACCGCGCCTGGTCGAGAACTTCCTGGACATGGCGCATTTCGGCTTCGTGCACGAAGGCTGGCTCGGCGCGCGCGAGATGACGGCCATCGACGACTACCGCGTCGAGGCCACGCCAGGCGGCCTGCTGGCGACCGGCTGCAGGGCCTGGCAGCCGCAGTCCACGATCAACTCCACGGCGCCGGCGAAGGTCGAATACAGCTACGAGGTGACGGCGCCCTACGCCGCGGTGCTGACCAAGATCCCCGAAGCGGCGAGCGTTGGCATGGCCGGCTACCAGGAATCGATCGCGCTTTTCATCTGCCCCGTCGATGCGGAGCGCAGCCGGGTATGGTTTCGCCTCGCCACCGCCGACTTTGCGCGCGATGATGCGCAACTGCGCGCATTCCAGGACACCATCTTCCTGCAGGACAAGCCGGTGCTCGAATCGCAGCAGCCCAAGCGCCTGCCGCTGGACCTGCGCGCCGAGCTGCACACCGCGGCCGACAAGGCCTCGTCTTTCTACCGCCGGCACCTCTTGGCGCGCGGCATCACTTTCGGAGTCTGCTGATGACGACCCAACGCACCGTTTCCCCCATTGCCGCCGACCGCCTGCCCGCGCTGCTGCGCGCCATGCCCAAGGCCGAGCTGCACATCCACATCGAAGGCTCGCTCGAGCCCGAGCTGATCTTCGCGCTGGCGCAGCGCAACGGCGTGGCCATTCCCTACGCCAGCGTCGAGGCGTTGCGCCGCGCTTACGCCTTCACCAACCTGCAGAGTTTCCTGGACATCTACTACGCCGGCGCCAGCGTGCTGCTTGCGCAGCAGGACTTCTACGACATGGCCTGGGCCTACCTCGAACGCGCCGCGGCCGACAACGTCGTGCACACAGAGATGTTCTTCGATCCGCAGACGCACACCGCGCGCGGCGTCGCGATGCAGACCGTGATCGACGGCCTGCACCGTGCCTGCGTCGACGCCAAGAGCAAGCTCGGCGTGAGCGCGGCGCTGATCCTGTGCTTCCTGCGCCACCTGAGCGAGGAGGATGCCTTCGCCACGCTCGAGCAGGCGCTGCCGTTTCGCGACCGCTTCATCGGCGTCGGACTCGACTCCAGCGAGCTCGGCCATCCGCCCGAGAAGTTCGCGCGCGTGTTCGCGCGCTGCCGCGAGCTGGGCCTCCACCTGGTCGCGCACGCGGGCGAGGAGGGACCGCCGGCCTACGTGTGGAGCGCGCTCGACGTGCTCAAGGTCGAGCGCATCGACCACGGCGTGCAGAGCACCAAGGACGCCGCGCTGATGAAGCGCCTGGCAGCGGACCGCATCCCGCTTACCGTCTGCCCGCTGTCCAACCTGAAGCTGTGCGTGTTCCCCGACCTGGCGCAGCACAACCTCGGTACCTTGCTCGATGCCGGCCTGGTCGCGACCGTGAATTCGGACGACCCGGCCTACTTCGGCGGCTACATGAACGAGAACTTCGTCCAGACCTTCGCTGCGACCGGCCTGGCGGCGCAGCATGCGTGGCAGCTGGCGGCCAACAGTTTCGAGGGGAGTTTTGTCGACGCGGCGACGAAAGCGCGCTGGATGGATCGCTTGAACGAGAGCTTTGCCGAGTTCGGCAAGGCTTGAGCCCGGCCTACTCGTCCAGGAAGCCCCCTCTGTAGAAGCTCCATGCCGTACCGTCGTGAAGATAGAAGTGGCCGTCGGCGCAGAAGTCCTTGCCCGGAAAGAATTCCCGGTATGCGCGTGGCACGAGGCGCGCCAGTTGCTCGTCGGACATTTCTTCGAACTGATCCGGCGTGATGGGCTGGCCTGCCTTGAGTCTGCGGGTTTCCATGGTCAAGGCCTGCGGCCGCGCCCGGTCCGCCGCATTTCCTTGCGGGTCTTCTGAAGTTCCGTCAACTGCGCAAGCTGGCTCGGGCAGTCCGCGTTGCTCGTGACCAGGACGAAGGGGCTGCGCCGCAGCGCCTCGACCGACTTCTCGACATCCGAGGGCATGCGATTCTTGTTGATCAGTCCGGCGGCGACGGCGGCCCTGGAGTCCTTGTAGAAGGCCTTCTCGAAGGCCGGGCTGCCGCAGCGCGCCGCGATCACGCGCCAGTCGGCCTCCTGCTGCTCGGCCGCGTTCGGCTCGGCCGTCTGTCGCTCCGTCTGGCCCTGGGCCGGCACGCAGATGCCGAGCACGGAGGCCGATAGGAGTGCTCCCAGTTCAAATCGCGCTTTCATGGATCTGCCCGCTTCCGGCGAACGCCGATGGGCGTCCGGCGTTTCGATCCTACTGCGGCGCCGCCGCGCGTGCAGGGCGACGCCGTGAACTATTGCGCCGAACCGCGGATGAAGTGACGGATTCGCGTCGACGCGTTGCGTCGTCGCTGCGCCGGGGAAAGCCTCAATGGAAGGACACGCTCTTGTACGGACTGCGCGGATCGCTCACCAGCATTGCATTCGTGCGCACCAGCGCTTCCTGCCGCGCTTCCGAGTAGTTCCAGATCAGGCCGGCTGCCACATAGGCCGCGCTCAGCTGGGCCCAGTTCCCGTAGGCGCCGCGAACCTGCGCGGACAGTCCGGACGCGAATCCCGTCAACTCGCTGCGATCGATATAGCCCAGTTCCACGCCCCAGCGCGAAAGGCTGGCCAGCCGCACGGCGTCCCATGCGACCAGGTCGTTGATCTCGACGGGCTGCACGCCGAGCGGCTTGCGCAGATCGCCCATCCAGTCGTTGTAGGAGCCCATGAGGGCGGCGATGTCGGTGACGCTCTTGCCGGTCTGGTTCGCAAAGTCCTCGTAGTTCAACTCGCCGCGCAGCTTCAGCATGAACAGGCCGGGAAAGACCACCGAGGCCACGGCGCGCAGCAGCAGCGGCGCCGCCTGGTGCGCGGCGTCGAGCTTGACCAGGGCGCGCCATGCGCCGAGGTACTTGCCGCGATGTCCTTCCTCCACCAGCCAGCGGGCCGTCTGCTCGAAGCTCGCGCGGTCCTGCACGCCCCACATGCCGGCGACGCCTTCGCGCAGCGCCTCCTTCGTCTGGCCGGTCTCGACGGCATTGACGAAGTTGCCGTTGTAGGCAGACAGGGGAGCGCTCAGCGTGACCAGCCATTGCTCCTCGGACGAGCATCGAGGCTCGGCGGCGAAGTGCAACTCATCGTTGTTCATCAGCGCATGGCCGATGGTGTCCATCAATCCCATTTGAATTACTCCTGCTGGGGTGTTCTTGTTGGCCGTCTGCACGAGCCCGCACGGGACGAACCGGCGACGAGGCGCGAATATATGCGGACAGCAGGCTGCAGCGCCATGCAGAAGAAGGTTCAAACCTGCCGTCGCGGCAGCCGCTGCGCTTGTATTTTTCGTGCCTGTATTTTTTGTATTTCCAAATTGAAAAATGCAATCTGGCGGCCTACGATGCCTGCGACGACATCCACCGACCCGCCTCATGCACGCCGCAGACCCCGCCTTCTCCACCAGGCTCGATGCCTACTGGATGCCCTTCACCGCCAACCGCAAGTTCAAGCGCGATCCGCGCTTCATCGTCGGGGCCGAGGGCATGCACTATCGAATGTCCGACGGGCAGCAGGTGCTCGATGCGATCGCGGGGCTCTGGTGCGTCAACGCGGGCCACAAGCATCCGAAGATCTCCGCCGCGCTCAAGGAGCAGATCGACACGCTGGACTACGCCTCCAGCTTCCAGATCGGCCATCCGCCGGCCTTCGAGCTCGCTGCGCGCATCGCCGAGCTCGCGCCCGGCGACCTCGACCACGTGTTCTTCACCAACTCGGGCTCGGAGTCGGTCGACACCGCGCTCAAGATGGCGCTGGCTTACCACCGGGCGCGCGGCGACGCCGGCCGCTATCGGCTGATCGGCCGCGAGCGGGCCTACCACGGCGTGGGCTTCGGCGGCATCTCGGTCGCGGGCATCGCCAAGCACCGCAATGCCTTCGGGCCGCTGCTGCCGGGCGTGGACCACCTGCCGCACACGCATGATCCGAAGCGCAATGCCTTCTCGCGCGGCGAGCCGGCGCATGGCGTCGAGCATGCCGATGCCCTGGAGGCCATCTGCGCGCTGCACGACCCCGCCACCATCGCGGCCGTGATCGTGGAACCGATCGCCGGCGCCACCGGCGTGCTGCCGCCGCCCGTGGGCTACTTGAAGCGCCTGCGCGAGATCTGCGACCGGCACGGCATCCTGCTGATCTTCGACGAGGTCATCACCGGCTTCGGCCGGCTGGGCGCCAACTTCGCGGCCGACTACTTCGGCGTGGTGCCCGACCTGGCGACCACGGCCAAGGGACTGACCAACGCGGTCGTGCCGATGGGCGCGGTGCTGGTGCGCAAGGGCGTCTACGACACCTTCATGAGCGGCAGCGAGAGCGGCGTCGAGTTCTCGCACGGCTACACCTACTCGGGCCATCCGTTGGCCTGTGCGGCCGCGCTGGCCACGCTGGACGTGCATGCGCAGGAGGGCCTGGCGCAGCGCGCGGCCGAGATCGCGCCGTACTTCGAGGAGGGGCTGCATTCGCTGCGCAATCTGCCCGGCGTGATCGACATCCGCAACCTGGGCCTGCTCGGTGCCGTCGAGTTGGCGCCCTGGGCGGGCCAGCCGGGCGCGCGGGCGCAGGCGGTGCAGCGCGACTGCATGGACAAGGGCGTGCTGGTCCGGCCGGTGGGCGAGAGCATCGCGCTGTCGCCGCCGCTGGTGATCTCGCGCGCCGAGGTCGACCAGGTGATCGACAGCCTGCGCCAGGGGATCGGCGGGGCGCAAACTTCCTTCGCGAGCTGACCGGGGCTGCATCATGGCATTGACCGCTTTTCCGCTGATCGACATCGAGGGCGACGCGCCGCAGCGCGGCCTGCAATACGGCCGTGCCGCCGGCGACCGCATCGCACTGTCCATCAAGACCTATCGCGCCGCCTACGAGAAGGTGGGGCTCGACTGGTCGCGCACCAAGGCGCTGGCGCGCCGCTTCGTGCCGCAGATCGAGGCCTTCGATCCCGAGTCGATGCGCGAGATCGAAGGCATCGCCGCCGGTGCCGAAGTCGAGCCCGAGGAGATCGTCGCGCTCAATGCGCGCAGCGAATTGCTCTATGCCCACGAGCAACTGGCCGCGACCGAGCCGCCCGACGGCTGCACCGGCGTGGTCGTGATGCCCGCCGCTTCGCGCGGCGGCCGGCTGATCCATGCCCAGAACTGGGACTGGCGCGTGGAGAGCGTGGACCTCGGCGTGGTGCTGCGCATCCGTCCGGCCGACGGCCCGGCGATCCTCACCTTCGTGGAAGCCGGCACGCTGGCGCGCGCGGGGCTCAACGAGCACGGCATCGCCCTCACCGGCAACTTCCTGAAGAGCGCGGACGACGGCCGCGCAACCGGCGTGCCGCTGCCGCTGATCCGGCGCTCGATCCTGAAGTCCACGCTCTACGCCCAGGCGCTGGGCGTGGTGTTCCGCAGCGCGCGCACCATCTCCAACAACATGATCATCAGCCACGCCGAGGGCGAGGCGGTGAGCCTGGAGACCTGCCCGCAGCAGGTGTTCTGGCAACTGCCCGAGAACGGCGTGCTCGTGCATGCCAACCATTTCAAGACGCCGGGCGCGCTGGCCCGCGTGCTCGACAGGAGCCTGGAGACCACGCCCGATTCGCTCTACCGCGACCGCCGCGTCTCCGAGTTCCTCCTGGCGCGCGCCGGCCAGCTCGGCGAGGAAGAAGTGATCGAGGCCCTGTCCGACCGCTTCGGCGCGCCGCGCGCGGTGTGCCGCGCACCGAGCGCCGGGCCGGGCGGCGCCACCTCGGCGACGGTGGCCACGATCGTGATCGATCCCGCGGCACGAAAGATGCGCATCGCGCCGACGCCGTTCCAAGAGCACATCTATACCGAGTATTCGCTCTAGGGCCGAGCCCGGAAGACCAGGAGACATTCATGAAGACCATCAGCCTCGGCCTTGCCATCTGCCTCGCCGGCCTCTCGCTCGGCATGGCCCATGCCCAGCCCCAGCCCGGCCAGATCCGCGTGGCCATGAACTCCGACATCCGCAGCACCAACCCCGGTGTGGGCCGCGACCAGAACTCCGACACCATCGTGCAGCACATCGTCGAAGGCCTGGTCGCGCATCGCGAGGACGGCACGGTCGGCCCGCTGCTGGCCGAGAGCGTGAAGTCCTCGGCCGACGGCCTGACATACACGTTCACCCTGCGCCAGGGCATCAAGTTTCACAACGGCGAGCCGCTCACCGCCGAGGACGCGGTCTGGTCGTGGAAGCGCTACCTGGCGCCCGCCACCAACTGGCAATGCCTGTCGCAGTTCGACGGCCGCGGGCGCAGCAAGATCGACAGCGTGAGCGCAGCCGATGCGCGCACCGTGGTCTTCAAGCTCGGCGCGCCGAATGCGTTGTTCCTCACCGAGATGTCGACCATCCAGTGCGGCGGCGGCGCGATCCTGCACAAGGACTCGGTCGCGGCCGACGGCAGCTGGAAGGCGCCGGTCGGCACCGGCCCCTTCGCCATCAAGGAATGGCGCAAGGGCCAGTTCATCGAGCTCGCGCGCTATGCCGACTACAAGGCGCGCGACGGCGAACGCGACGGCTACACCGGCAACAAGACGCCGCTGGTCGACAGCGTGCGCTTCGTCTTCATTCCCGACGAGAGCATCACGCGTGCGGCGCTGATCCGCGGCGACGTGGACCTGATGCCCTTCCTCTCGATCGAATCGCGCAAGGACCTGGGGCAGCGCAAGGGCTTCACGCTCGGCGCCGCCGTCACGCCGACCATGAACACGCTGCTGCTGCAGACGCGCGATCCGCTGCTCAAGGACGTGCGCATCCGCCGCGCGCTCGCGCTCTCGCTCGACGGCGAGCAGCTCGCGCAGGTGGTGTCGGGCGGTACGACGCGCTACAACGCCTCGGTGGTGGCGGAAGGCAGCAGCTACTACGGCAACGTGGAGCGCACCGGCTACAAGCGCGACCTCGAGCGCGCCAAGGCCCTGCTCAAGGAAGCCGGCTACGCCAACCAGCCGATCAAGCTGATCACCAACCGCCGCTATCCCGACAGCTACCAGAGTGCGCTGGTCGCGCAGGCCATGGCCAAGCAGGCCGGCCTGAACCTCGAGGTCGAGGTGCTCGAATGGGCGGCGCAGCTTGAGCGCTACACCAAGGGCGACTACCAGGCCATGGCCTTTCCCTATTCGTCGCGCATGGACCCGGCGCAGGCCTACGACGCCATCATGGGCCCCAAAGACACGCAGCCGCGCAAGGTCTGGGACAACCCCGAGGCGCAGGGCCTGCTGAAGGAGGCCTTCGTGAACGGCGACAAGGCGCAGCGTCAGGCCCTGTTCGACCAGCTGCACAAGGCCATGCTCGACGACGTCCCGATGCTGATGCTCTTCAATTCGAGCGACGAGTTCGCGCATTCGGATCGCGTTTCGGGCTACAAGTCCTGGGCCGCCGGCAAGGAACGCCTGTGGGGTGTGAAGCTCGCGCGCTGAGGCAGGGCAGATGCTGCGCTATGCACTGACCCGCCTCGCCATGGCGGCCTTCTCGCTGCTGCTGGTAGGCGCGGTCGTCTTCCTCCTGATCCGATCCATTCCGGGCGACCCGGCGCTGCTGATGCTGGGCGATTCGGCCGAGCCCGCGCAGCTGGCCGATCTGCGCCGCCAGCTCGGGCTGGACCGGCCGCTGCCCGTGCAGTTTGCCTACTGGCTCGGCGAGATGGCGACCGGCGACCTGGGCCAATCGCTGATCAGCCGCGAACCGGTGCTCGGCCTCCTGTGGGATCGCTTCAGCGTCACCGCCACCATCGTGTTGAGCGCAGTCGCGCTGGCCGCGCTCATCGCGGTGCCGGCCGGCATGCTGGCCGCCTGGCGGCAGAACCGCTGGCAGGACCTGGCGGTGGTCGGCGTCTCCACCGCCTTGCTCTCGATCCCGAGCTTCTGGCTCGGCATGATGCTGCTGCTCCTGTTCGGCATCGTGCTGCAGTGGGTGCCGGTGGTGGGCTACGTGCCCTTCAACGAGAACGCCGCGCAGGCGCTCAAGGTACTGGCACTGCCGGTCGCGACGCTGGTGCTGGTCGAGCTCGGCACACTGGCGCGCATGGCGCGGGCCAGCACGCTCGACGTGCTGCAACTCGAATACATCGCCCATGCACGGGCCAAGGGCGCGTCGGAGCGCTCGGTGCTGTTCAAGCATGCCTTCCCCAACGCCTTTGCGCCGACCTGGACGCTGATCGGCCTGATCCTCGGCAACCTGCTCGGCGGTGCCGCGGTGGTCGAGACGGTGTTCACGCTGCCGGGCCTCGGGCGCCTGCTGGTGGACGCGATCTATGCGCGCGACTACCCCGTCATCCAGGGCTGCCTGATGTTCATCGCCGCGATCTACGCGCTGGTCAACCTGCTGGTCGACCTCGCCTATCCGCTCTTCGATCCGAGGGTGAAGCTGTGACGAGGAAGCTGCGCCTCAATGCCTGGATCGGCGGAGCGCTGCTCGCGCTGGTGCTCGGCGCCGCCGCGCTGGGCGCGCTGTGGCAGCCCTACGATCCGACGCTGCCCGACTTCATGGCGCGCCTGCAGGGCCCCTCGGCCGCGCACTGGCTGGGCACCGACGACCTGGGCCGTGACGTGCTCTCGCGCGCGCTGGCCGGCGCCGCCTCCAGCGTGACGGTGAGCGTGGTCACGGTGCTGATCGCGGTGCTGCTCGGCGCCGTGCTCGGCACGCTCTCGGGCTTCCTGCGCGGCTGGTTCGACCAGGTCGCGATGACGTTCAACGACGTGCTGCTCGCCTTCCCCGGTCTCCTGTTCGCGCTCGCGATCATGGCCACCTTCGGCCCCAGCCGCTGGGGCGTGATCTTCGCGCTGGCGCTGGCCTTCCTGCCTTCGGTGGTGCGGGTCGTGCGCGGCACCGTGCTCTCGCTGCGCGAGAAGGAGTTCATCGATGCCTCGCGCGTGATGGGCAATTCGCCGCTCTACACGCTGTGGCGCCATGTGCTGCCGGGCTGCATCCCGCCGCTCACCGTGCTGACCACGGCGATGTTCGGCTGGGTGCTGCTGTCCGAAAGCGCCCTGAGCTTCCTCGGCCTCGGCGTGCCGCCGCCGGCGCCCACCTGGGGCGGCATGCTGTCGGACAGCCGGGCCCACATCGATCAGGCACCATGGCTCGCGATCTTTCCGGGCCTCTGCATCTCGCTCGCGCTGCTGGGCGTCAACCTGTTCGGTGACGCGATGCGCGACTGGGCCGATCCGCGCATGGAGGGGCGATGAGCGACGAGACCGCGCTGCTGCGCATCGAGGGGCTGCGCCTGCGCTCCGGCACTGGCGCGCCGCTGGTGGACGGCGTGAGTTTCGACATCCACTCGGGCGAGATGGTGGCGGTGGTCGGCGAATCGGGCAGCGGCAAGAGCCTGACCGCGCGCGCCATCCTGAACCTGCTGCCGCCGGGCGTGGAGATCGCGGGTGGCGCCATCCGCTTCCAGGGCCGCGATCTGCTCACGCTGGCGCGCGAGCCGCTGCGCGCGGTGCGCGGCGCGCGCATCGGCATGGTGTTCCAGGAACCGCTGGTGTCGCTGAACCCGGCCATCCGCATCGGCGAGCAGATGGCTGAGGGGTTGCGGCTGCACACCACGTTCGACGCGGCCGAGATCCGCGCGCGCTCGATCGAGATGCTGGCACGCGTGCGCGTCGCGCGGCCGGAGCGCTGCCTCGATGCCTATCCGCACCAGTTCTCGGGCGGCATGCGCCAGCGCATCATGCTGGCCTCCGTCATGCTGCTGAAGCCCGCCCTGCTGCTGGCGGACGAACCGACGACCGCACTCGACATGCTGGTGCAGCGCGAGGTGCTCGACGTGATGGGCGAGCTTGCTGCCGAGATGGGCACGGCTGTGCTGCTGATAAGCCACGACCTCGCGCTGGTGGCCGAGCGAGCGCGCCGCGTGGTCGTCATGAACAAGGGCCGCGTGGTGGAGCAGGGCGAGGCCGGCGACATTCTTCTGCGCCCGCAGCAGGCGTACACGCGGCAATTGCTTGCGGCGCTGCCGGCCAGGGGGCCCGTGCGCGAGCCGGCGCAGTCCGCGCCGCTGGTCGAGCTCGAGCAACTGCGGGTGAGCTTCCCGGGCGCACGGCGCGGCTTCCGGCGTGCGCCGCCGGTGGAAGCGGTCAAGGGCGTGAGCCTGCAGCTGCATGCCGGCGAAACCCTGGCGGTGGTCGGCGAGTCGGGCTCGGGCAAGACCACCGTGGCGCGCGTCATGACGCAGCTGATCCAGCCCTCCGGCGGCACGCTGCGCTTCGAGGGCCGCGATGTGGCCGCCTTCGGCAAGGCCGAGCGCATGCGCTTCCAGCGCGCGGTGCAGATGGTGTTCCAGGACCCGTACTCCTCGCTCGATCCGCGCATGCGGCTCGATGCGATCGTGGCCGAGCCCTTGCGCCACGACCCCGAGCTGACCGGCTCGCAGCGCCTGCAAAAAGCCCGAGCCCTGCTGGCCGAGGTCGGGCTGCCATCCGAGTTCGCCTCCCGCTTTCCGCACCAGATCTCGGGCGGCCAGCGCCAGCGCGTGGCCATCGCGCGCGCCGTCATTCCCAACCCGCGCGTGGTGGTGGCCGACGAGCCGGTCTCGGCGCTGGACGCGACCGTGCAGAAGCAGGTGCTGGAACTGCTGCAGCGGCTGCAGCAGCGTTACGGCTTTGCGCTGCTCTTCGTCTCGCACGATCTCGGCGTGGTGGAAAGCGTGGCCGACCGCGTGGCCGTGATGCACCTGGGCCACCTGATCGAATGCGGTACGCGCGACGCCGTGTTCGACCGCCCGCACCATCCCTACACGAGGGCCCTGCTGTCCGCCGCGCCGGCGCTGGTGCCCGAGGCCGGGGGCTTCAGGCTCCAGCGGCGCGAAGCCGCGAACAAGACGATGCCGCAGGGCTTTGCGGCCTTCGACAGCGCGACGGCGCCCGGCGATGTGCCGGAGTGGCTCGAAGTGGGCCTGGGCCACCGCGTGGCGGCCGGCGTGCTCTGACGGTCATCAGCCCAGCTTGCCGGCCACGCGCTTCTCGAGGATGTCGCTCGCGCCCTGCAGGTGCGCGCGCATCAGCAGCGCGGCTTCCTTCGGCCTGCCGCGCTCGATCGCGTCGAGCATCGCGAGATGCTCCTGGCAGGACTCGCGCAGCCGCTCCACGTTGACCAGCGGGTAGTCCGACAGGTCACTGATGCGGCGCAGCCGGTTCTGTTCCTGCACCGCTTTCAGCATGAAGCGGTTGCCCGAGGCGCCGGCCAGCAGCTCGTGGAATTCGGCATTGGCTTCGAAGAAGTCGAGCCACGAGCGCCGGGTGGCGTGGTTGATCAGCGACTGCTGGCGCTGCCTGCAGGCGGCCAGCCGTTCAGGATCCATGCGGAAGCCGGGCTCGGCCAGCGCGGCGCATTCCAGCACCATGCGAAAGCGGTAGCTCTCGCGTTCGCTGTCGGCGTCCAGCGCCTCGGCAAATTCCCAGCGCTGGCCGCGCCGGCCGCGCACGATGCCGTGCTGCAGCATCCGCACCAGCACCTCGCGCACCAGCGTGGCACGCTGGCCATAGGCCTGTTCGAGTTCGCGCTCGGTCACCTGCGCGCCGATGCGTCCAGCGGTGCGGTCGCGCAGCAGCTGGTAATAGAAGGTGCTGGCTTCGTCCTGCGGCAGCGCACGCTGCACGCGCGCCAGTTCGGCCTGCGAGGCCTGCAGCGTGTAGCCGCGATGCGGCGCATGGTCCAGGAGGCCGCGCTGGTGCAGGAACCGCAGCGCCGCGCGCACCGGCGTGCGCGAGATGCCGAGCCTGGCGGTGAGTGCGAGTTCGGTCAGCCGGTCGCCGGCCTCGAAGCGGCCTGCGATCGCCTGGTCGAGGATCTGGCGGGTGGCCAGCAGGGCGAGGCGGGTGGCGGGGGACTCGGGAGCGACGGCCATCCGGCGAGCTTAGCGTGCGTGCCGGTAAAATACGCCGCGGCGCTGCTGCCCCCGCGGCGCCATTTTCTTTTCCGGGGCCATGTAGAGGAACACCATGTACAAAAACCTCGCGGGCAGCGCCATGGCGCTCGCAGCCGCCTGTTTTCTATCGCCTTCATTCTCCCAACCGAAGCCCGCCGCCGATCCGCTCAAGATCGGCTTCGTGTACGTCGCGCCTGTCACCGATGCCGGTTGGGTGCGGCAGCATGAAGAGGGCCGCAAGGCCGTCGAGGCCGCATTGCCCGGCAAGGTGAAGACCACCTTCGTCGAGAACGTGCCCGAGGGCGCCGATGCCGAACGCGTGATCCGCGATCTCGCGCAGCGGGGCAACAAGCTCATCTTCACGCCGAGCTTCGGCTACATGGAGCCCACGCTGAAGGTGGCGCGCGATTTCCCGGACGTGAGGTTCGAATCCATCACCGGCTACAAGGCCGCGCCCAACGTCGCGACCGCGAACGCGCGCTACTACCAGGGCCGCTACCTCGCCGGCGTGGCGGCCGGCCGCATGACGAAGACCCATATCGCGGGCTACGTGGCCGGCTTCCCCATCCCCGAAGTGGTGCAGGGCATCAACGCCTTCACGCTCGGCATGCGCTCGGTCGATCCGCAGGCGCAAGTCAAGGTCGTCTGGCTCGATGCCTGGTTCGACCCGCCGAAGGAGCGCGATGCCGCGATGACGCTGTTCAACCAGGGCGTCGACGTGATCGCCTTCCATACCGGCTCCACTGCCGTCATGGCCGCGGCACAGGAGCGCGGCAAGATGGCCGTGGCCTACCACTCCGACATGCGCAAGGTCGCGCCGGATGCGCAGATCCTCGCCGTCACCCACCAGTGGGGCGGCTACTACACGCAGCGCGCGCAGGCCGTGCTCGACGGCAGCTGGAAGGCCACCAGCGTCTGGGGCGGCGTCAAGGAGGGGATGATCCGCGTCGGCGACTTCGGGCCCCAGGTGCCGAAGGCCGTGCAGGAGGAGGTGCTGGCGCGCCAGCAGGACATCGCCAGCGGCAAGCTGCAGGTCTTTCGCGCGGTCGAGGATGTGCGCGACAACGAAGGCAAGCTCGCCATCGCCAAGGGCACGAGCCTGCGCGACGACCAGATCCTCACGATGAACTGGCTGGCCGAGGGCGTACAGGGGCGCATCGCGCGCTGAGCGGCTCAGTGCACGAAGCCGCGCTCGCGGTGGAAGTACTTCGCCTCGCGATCGAGGGTCTTGACCTGCATCGCCGGCGAGCCCGCATAGACCGCGTACTCCTCGGTGTGCGCCTTGTTGAGCACCGAGCCCGCGCCCAGCATCGAGCGGTCGGGCAGGGCGGCGCCGCCGAGCACCGTGACGCGCGTGCCGACCAGGCAGTAGGCGCCGATGCGGATCGGCCTGCAGTCCTGGCGGTTGTCCACCACGTTGATGCCGTGCGTGATCAGCTGCGAGTGGTAGCCCGCGATGGTGGTGAAGGCGCCGATGTCGACGCGGTCGGTGCAATCGATGATGTGCTGCTTTGTAACGGCCGCGTGCTCGCCCAGCACCAGGGTCGGGTCGCGATCGGTGCGGTGCGTGAAGTGCGCGCCCTTCGGCGGATGGCCGGTGATCCAGTTGGAGCGGTCGATGACCGAATGCGCACCGCATTCGAGCCGGCCCAGATGGATGGCGACGTTGAAGTGGCCGATGTAGGCCCCTTCGCCCATGACCAGCTGCCCCGGGAAGACGTAGGACAGCCCGATGCGCGCTCCGTCGGCGATCTGGTAGCCCCAGAAGCGGCGCAGCACCCGGCGCTTGAGCGCCCAGGGCAGGAACACCACGGCCAGCGCCAGCAGCTTCTTCACCGGCTCGTCTTTCGCTCTTCGATCACCCGGCGGTAGGCCGCCACGTAGTTCGATGCCATCTGCGCCGCGCTGTAATGCGTGGCGTTCTCGAGCCCGAGCCGGCGCATTTCGTCGAAGCGCGGCGCGGCCTGCTCGATGGCTGCGGCGATGGCGGCGGGATCGTGGGGGTTTACGTAGACCGCGCCCGGACCCCCGATCTCGTTCATCGGTGCGAGGTCGGAGGTGAAGACCGGGCAGCCGCAGGCCTGGGCTTCGATGATCGGCCAGCCGAAGCCTTCCTGCAGCGATGGGAAGAGCAATGCCGTGGCGTTGGCGTAGAGCGCGCGCAGCTGTTCGTGCGAGACGCCCTGTACCGTCTTGACGCGGTCGGCAACGCCGTGCTTGCGCGCCAGCTCGGCCATCTCCGGCACCAGCTCGGGCCCGACGAAAAGGAGCTGCTCGACCGGCGCCGCGACGCCGCTCGCGGCCGCGCGCTCCTGCAGCGCGATGAAGGCCTCGAGCACGGTGCGGCGGTTCTTGCGCGCCAGATCCCAGCCGACGTGGATCAGGTACTTGTCGTGCACGGAGATACCGAAGCCTTCGACGAGGGGCTGCGCCTCGTCCGGAGGCACGGGCCGGAAATCGTCGTTCAAGCCGTTCTGCACCACGCTGACCTTGGACTCCCGCGCGAGGCCCAGCGCCAGCAGCTCGCGCCGGGTCAGATCCGATACGCAGGTGACCAGATCGGCGGCGGCCAGGCCCTTGACGATCAGCCGCTGGAACAGCCGGCCGGTCCAGCTCACGTTCCAGCCCTCGACCATGCCCTTGGCGGCCTGCACCGCGATCACGTCGTGGCAGGTGATGATGTTGGGCTTTTTCTTCACCCAGGGGATGTACATGCCGTTGGAGTGGTCGGTCACGTGCACCACGTCGGCCCAGCGCAGGTGGCGCGCGAGCGAGGGGATGAAGAGGATGAACTTGTCCACGTAGCCCAGCCACTTCCAGAGGCGCGACGTGGTCGGCACCCGCAGCACCCGCCGGGGCGGGGTGAGCACGCGCAGCTCGCAGCCGGCGTGGGGGAGTTCGCGTTCCAGAATGCGTTTGAAAGCCAGCATGCTGGTCTGGCCGTCGGGGACATAGTTCCCGATGAGAAGCACTTTCATGTTAGGGGCAATACCTGCATGCGCGGCGGTCGGCGTCGCGTGGATTCATCGCTGTTCCTGTTGGGTTGAAGGCGGATTATGTTCGAGCGGCGAATGCGGCCGTAGGATGTGCCACTGCCGAGCGCGGCTGTCATATAGCCTCCATATGCGCTCGCACATTCCGTACCGGCTTCGCTGCCTTACCCTCCACGCCCATGCAAGCGTACCGTGCCTCCCTTTTGCGATTCGACGCCGCCGGCCAGCCGGTTTTCGACCAAGACGGCCTGCTGGTGGTCGGCCCCGACGCCGACGGCCGCCAGCGCGTGCTGGACGCCGGCGCCTTTGCCGCCGTGGTGGCCCGCCATCCGGGCGTGGCCGTCACGCACTGGCCGGGGCGCATCCTGGCGCCGGGCTTCGTCGACATGCACATCCACTTCCCGCAGACCGACATCATCGGCGCGCCCTCGGAAGGCCTGTTGCCCTGGCTCGAGAACTACACCTTTCCGGCCGAGAGCCGCTTTGCCGACCCGGCGCATGCGGCGGCGGTGGCCGAGGTCTTCTTCGACGAGCTGCTGCGCAACGGCGTCACCACTTCGCTGACCTTCGCGACTTCGCATCCGCAGTCGGTGCAGGCTTTCTTCGGGGCGGCGCAGCGCCGCCGGCTGCGCATGATCACGGGCAAGGTGCTGCAGGATCGGCATTCGCCCGACGGCGTGCGCGACCAGACCGAACAGAGCCTGGTCGACACCGAGTCGCTGATCCGCCAGTGGCACAACGTCGACCGGCTGGGCTATGCGATCACGCCGCGCTTCGCGCCGACCAGTACCGACGCGCAGCTGCGCGGCGCCGGCGAGCTGGCGGCGAAGTATCCGGACACCTGGATCCATTCGCACGTGGCTGAGAACAAGGACGAAGTGAAGTGGGCGCGCGAGCTGTTCCCCGGCGCGTGCTCCTACCTCGACGTCTATGCCGGCTTCGGGCTGATGCGCGAGCGCGCCGTCTATGCCCATTGCATCCACTTCGACGACGACGACCGGCGCCTGATGCGCGACACCGGCACCGCCTCGGCCGTGAGCCCGACCAGCAACCTGTTCCTCGGCAGCGGCTTCTTCGACTTCGAGGGCGCGGACCGCATCGGCCATGCCTACGGCCTGGCCAGCGACGTCGGCGGCGGCACCAGCTTCAGCCCCTTCTCGACCATGATGGCCGCCTACTACGTGGGCCGCGAGGGCCAGACCAAGCCGGGCATCAGCATCCCGCCTTCGCAGCTGTGGTGGCGCCACACGGGCGGGGCGGCCCGTGCGCTGGGGCTCGAAGGCGTCATCGGCAACCTGCAGCCGGGCTGCGAGGCCGACTTCCTGGTGATCGATCCGAAGGCCACGCCCTTGCTCGCGCGCAAGACCTCGCTCGCAAACAACCTCGAGGAGCTGCTGTTCGCGATGATCGTGCTGGGCGACGACCGGCTGATCGAGCGGGCCGTCATCTCCGAAGCGCTGTAGCGCTCAGTCGCCGCGCCGGGTCGCGATCAGCGAGCGCACCTCCGGCGATTGCAGCCGCGGCCGGCTTGTCTCGATGGCGCGCAGCGGCTCGGTTTCCACCAGGCTGGCCAGGGAGCGCCGCGTGAGGTCCTGGTAGGTCTCGGTGCCTTCGCGCTTCCACGCGATCTCGTCGTCGCCGAGCTCGCGCCGCACCGTGGCGGGAATGCCGGCCGCCAGGCTCTTCGCCGGCACCCGCATGCCGGCCGGCACGAGGGCGCAGGCGGCGACGAATGCGAAGGCGCCGATCTCGGCCTCGTCCATCACCACCGCGTTCATGCCCACCAGCGCATCGTGCCTCACGACGCAGCTGTGGAGCACGGCGCCGTGGCCGATGTGGCCGTTTTGCTCGACCACCGTGTCCTGGTCGGGGAAGCCGTGGATCGTGCAGTTGTCCTGCACGTTGGCGCCGCGCTCCAGCACGATGCGGCCGAAGTCGCCGCGCAGGCTCGCGCAGGGGCCGACATAGCAGCCGGGGCCGACGATCACGTCGCCGATCAGCACGGCCGTGGGGTGCACGTAGGCAGTGGCGTCGACCACCGGGACGACGCCTTCGAGTGCGTAGCAGGGCATGGCAGCTCCCGGATCAGGCGTGGCGGCGGTGCTGCACGACCACGAAGCGGTCGGCCACGAAGGCGAGGGTGGTGTAGGCCGCATTGGCTGCCGGATTGCCGCCGGTGGCGTGAAAGTCGGAGAAGCCGGCCGACTGGTTGACCATCACGCTCTGGGTGAGGTTGATCGAAAGCGCCACCCGTGCGCGCCGTGCGGCGTTCACCATGAGGTCGACGTACGCGTCGTCGGTGCTGTAGAGACCGAGGGTCATGGCGCCGTGGCGGCGCACGCTGCGCTCGGCGAGTTCGAGCGCGGCCTCGCGCGAAGGCACGGCCACCAGATAGGACACCGGGCCGAAGTATTCCTGCTCGTAGACATCGGCATCCTCGATGCCCAGCGCGGCAATCGCCGGCGTGCGCACCTCGGCTTGCGGGAATTCGGGATGTTCGAGCTTGCGCGAGGCCAGCACCGTGCGGCCGACCTTCCCGGCCTTGTCCAGCCGTTCGAGGGTTTGCGGCGAGCCGATGGCGCCGAGCACCGTCAGGGCTACCTTGGGGTCGGCCAGCAGCTGTTCGATCGCCTGTGCGAGATCGGCACCGACCTGTTCGAAGCTCTTATGTCCCTGGTCGGTGCGGATGCCTTCCGCGGGCACCAGCAGGTTCTGCGTGGTGGTGCACATCTGGCCGCTGTAGAGCGAGAGCGACAGCGCGAGGTTGCGCAGCATGGCGCCATAGGCGTCGGTCGATTCGATGACGACCAGGTTCACGCCGGCCATCTCGGCATAGAGGCGGGCCTGCGTTGCATGCGCCTGCAGCCAGCGGCCGAAGACATTACCGCCCGTGTAGTCGATGGAGGTCACTGCGGGGTGGGTGGCCAGCATCTGCGCGAGTTGCGGCTGGGTGCTCACCGCGAGCGTCACCAGGTTGGGGTCGAGCCCTTCTTCGGCCAGCACCTCGCGCAGCACGCTGACCGTGATCGCCGCCGGCAGCACGGCATTGGGATGGGGCTTGACGATCACCGGGTTGCCGGTGGCGAGCGCTGCGAACAGGCCGGGGTAGGTGTTCCAGGTCGGAAAGGTGGCGCAGCCGATCACCAGCGCGACGCCGCGACCCACGACGTCGAAGCGTTTCTTCAGCACCGCGGGCGGATTCTTGCCTTGCGGCTTTTCCCAGGTGGCCTCCGCCGGCACGTCGGCCATGGCTTTCCAGGCGGTGGCGATGGCCTCGAGCGCGCGGTCCTGTGCATGCGGGCCGCCGGCCTGGAAGGCCATCATCGGCCCTTGGCCCGTGGTCAGCATCACGGCATGCGCGATCTCGAAGCTGCGTGAGTGGATGCGCTTCAGGGCTTCGAGCAGCACGCCCACTCGGCCTTCGGGGCCGATGGCCTGCCAGGCGGGCTCGGTCGCCAGCGCGGTGGCGACCAGGGCCTCGCCCTCGCATTCGGGATAGCGGATGTCGAGCGCGACGCCGAAGGGCGAGCGCTCGGTGGCAACGCGTGCACGTTCGCCGGGCTGGTCCAGCAGATAGTCCTTGCCGCAGAGCGCGAGCACGGCATTCCGGCCCTCGGCTTGTGCGCTTTCACCATAGACCTTGGGCGAAGGGGCTTCCGGAAAGGGGGACCAGTGGCCGCGGTGGGCGAGGGCGCGCAGGGCGTCGTCAAGCAGCGTGCGATGGCGGTCGAACAGGGCGGTCATCAGAAAGTCTCCGGTATGTGGAAAAACAGGTGCCGCGCGCCGGCCTCAGGGTTAGTACCAAAGGACAAGACTTGCGGCGGCAAGACGGCGAATCCTATAATCAACCGAACGGTCGGTCAATTATTGAACTCGCGCTTTAGTCCGATCAACCCACCCAACCTCAGCACCACGATGGACGAACCCCTGGTACGCATCACACAGTCGGACGCCGTGCGCACGCTCCAGCTCAACCGGCCGGAAGCGCTCAACAGCTTCAACTCGCAACTGCATGCCGCGCTCATGGCGGCGCTCGATGAGGCCGCGGCCGACAGCGCGGTGCGCTGCGTGGTGCTCGGCGGCGCGGGGCGCGCCTTCTGCGCCGGCCAGGACCTGGCCGACCCGATGGTCGCGCCCGATCCCACGCCGGGCGCCCCGCCCAAGGACCTCGGCCACGTGATCGAGTCTCTCTACGCGCCGCTGGTGCTGCGCCTGCGCTCGATGCCGGTGCCGGTGATCGCCGAGGTCCACGGCGTCGCGGCCGGTGCGGGGGCCAACCTCGCGCTCGCCTGCGATCTCGTCGTGGCCGGGCGCTCCGCGAGCTTCATCCAGGCCTTCACCAAGATCGGCCTGGTGCCCGACACCGGCGGCACCTGGCTCTTGCCGCGGCTCGTGGGCCAGGCGCGTGCGCTCGGCCTCGCCTTGCTGGGCGACAAGCTGCCGGCCGCCGAGGCGGCGCAGATGGGCCTGATCTGGAAGTGCGTGGAAGACGCCGAGCTGGCGCTCACGGTCGAGACCCTGGCCACGCGCCTGGCCGACATGCCGCTCGCCGCACTGGTTGCTACGCGCCAGGCGCTGGCCGACGCGCAGCAGCTCGACCTGCAGTCCGCGCTCGCGATGGAAGCCGAGCTGCAAGGCCGCCTCGGTGGCGCCAACGACTACCGAGAGGGCGTCGAAGCCTTCCGCGCCAAGCGCCCGCCGCGCTTCACAGACCGCTGAGGAGTTCCGTCGATGAGCGAGACCCATCCCCAACACACCGCCGAGCGCGTGCGCGATGCCATGTTCGCCAACGACCGCGCCGTGCGCGGCCTCGGCATGGAGGTCGAGGCCATCGGGCCAGGCCGCGCCGACATTGCCATGACCGTGCGCGAAGACATGCTCAACGGCCACGACATCTGCCACGGCGGCTTCATCTCGACCCTGGCCGATTCGGCCTTCGCCTATGCCTGCAACTCCTACAACGAGGTGACCGTCGCCTCGGGATTCGGCATCGACTTCGTCGCGCCGGCGCGCCACGGCGACCGGCTGGTCGCGCGCTGCATCGAAGTCTCGAAGACGGGCCGCACCGGCGTCTACGACACCGAAGTGCTGAACCAGCGCGGCGAGCGGATCGCGGTATTCCGCGGACGCTCCTACACGATCAAAGGCAAGCCCGTCGTTGCGGCTTGAAGAAGGAGACACACCCATGCCCGTCCGACGCCCGGCACCCGGCGACCTCGATGAGATCGAGAAGGCCAGCCGCGACGAGATCGCCGCGCTGCAGCTGCAGCGCCTACAGGCCACGCTGCAGCACGCCTACGACAAGGTGCCGCATTACCGCAAGGCCTTCGACAAAAAAGGCGTGCACCCCGGCGACCTCAAGCAGCTGAGCGACCTTGCGAAATTCCCGTTCACCGTCAAGAAGGACCTGCGTGACAACTACCCCTTCGGCCTGTTCGCCGTGCCGCGCGAGCAGGTCGCGCGCATCCATGCGTCCTCCGGCACCACCGGCAAGCCGACAGTGGTGGGCTACACCCTGAAGGACATCGACAACTGGGCCAACCTGGTGGCGCGCTCGATCCGCGCAGCGGGCGGGCGGCCCGGCGACATCGTGCACGTGGCCTACGGCTACGGCCTCTTCACCGGCGGGCTGGGTGCGCACTACGGCGCCGAGCGCGCGGGCTGCACCGTGATCCCGATGTCGGGCGGCCAGACCGAGAAGCAGGTGCAGCTGATCCGCGACCTTCGGCCCGACATCATCATGGTCACGCCGAGCTACATGCAGGTGATCATCGAGGAGTTCCAGCGCCAGGGGCTGGATCCGCGCGAGAACTCGCTCAAGGTCGGCATCTTCGGCGCCGAGCCCTGGACCGAGGCCATGCGCCGCGAGATCGAGGCCAAGGGCGGCATGGACGCGGTGGACATCTACGGCCTGTCGGAGGTGATGGGCCCCGGCGTCGCCAGCGAGTGCATCGAGAGCAAGGACGGCCCGGTGGTCTGGGAAGATCATTTCTATCCCGAGATCATCGACCCCGAAACCGGCGCGGTGCTGCCGGACGGCGAAGAGGGCGAGCTCGTCTTCACCTCGCTGACCAAGGAAGCGCTGCCCATCGTCCGCTACCGCACGCGCGACCTCACCCGCCTGCTGCCGCCCACCTCGCGCAGCTTCCGCCGCATGGGGAAGATCGTCGGACGCAGCGACGACATGCTGATCATCCGCGGCGTCAACGTGTTCCCGACGCAGATCGAGGAGATCGTGCTCGCGCACGAGAAGCTCTCGGGCCAGTACCTGATCAAGGTCGGCCGCGAAGGCCACCTCGACAGCGTGGAGCTGCATTGCGAAGTGCAGGCCGGCGCCGGCGACCTCGGCGACGCCGAACGCGAGCAGATCGCGCAATGGGTGCAGCAGCGCGTGAAGACCATGATCGGCATCTCGACCATGGTACTCGTGAAGCGCCCCGACTCGATCGAACGCACGCTGACCGGCAAGGCCCGGCGCGTGGTCGACGAGCGCCCCAAGACCTGAAAGGACAAGAGCCATGTACACCCAAGCCATGGATACCGCGAGCAAGGAGCAAAGCGACGGCCGCAAGCCCGTGCGCTCGGCCGAGGAGATGCGCCTCGAAGAGCGCTTCGACGAACGCATCGATGCCGGCGGCTTCATCGAAGCGAAGGACTGGATGCCCGAGCACTACCGCAAGACGCTGGTGCGCCAGATCAGCCAGCATGCGCATTCCGAGATCGTCGGCATGCTGCCCGAAGGCAACTGGATCAGCCGCGCGCCCACGCTCAAGCGCAAGGCCATCCTCCTGGCCAAGGTGCAGGACGAGGGCGGCCACGGCCTGTACCTCTATGCCGCGGCCGAGACGCTCGGCACCAGCCGCGACCAGATGCTCGATGCGCTGCACACGGGCCGCGCCAAGTACAGCTCGATCTTCAACTATCCCACGCTCACCTGGGCCGACATGGGCACCATCGGCTGGCTGGTCGACGGCGCGGCGATCATGAACCAGGTGCCGATCTGCCGCTGCTCCTACGCGCCCTATGCGCGCGCGATGATCCGCATCTGCCGCGAGGAAAGCTTCCACCAGCGCCAGGGCTACGAGGCGCTGCTCACGATGATGCAGCACGGCACCGAGGCGCAGAAGGCGATGGTGCAGGATGCGGTGAACCGCTGGTGGTGGCCTTCCATCATGATGTTCGGCCCGCCCGACGACCAGTCGCCCAACAGTGCGCAATCGATGCGCTGGGGCATCAAGCGCT
This sequence comes from Variovorax sp. Soil_C_33, assembly GCF_057656935.1. Classification (NCBI taxonomy): domain Bacteria; kingdom Pseudomonadati; phylum Pseudomonadota; class Betaproteobacteria; order Burkholderiales; family Comamonadaceae; genus Variovorax; species Variovorax sp. Soil_C_33. The sequence continues at coordinate 271,950 of NZ_JBDGJK010000001.1, read as the reverse complement.
TCTCCAACGACGAGCTGCGGCAGAAATTCATCGATGCCGCGGTCGAGCAGGCCAAGGTGCTCGGCGTGACTCTGCCCGACCCCGATCTCAAGTGGAACGAGGAACGCCAGGCGCACGACCATGGGCCGATCGACTGGAGCGAGTTCTGGCGCGTGATCGGCGGCGACGGCCCGTGCAACCGGGAGCGCCTCGGCGCCCGCGTGAAGGCCTGGGAGGAGGGCGCCTGGGTGCGCGAAGCGGCATTGGCATACGCCCGAAAACAGAACCCGCTGAAGGAGGCCGCATGAGCACTGAAAACGAATGGCCGCTGTGGGAAGTGTTCGTGCGCAGCAAGGCGGGCCTGGACCACAAGCATTGCGGCAGTCTGCATGCGCCCGACCCCAAGATGGCGCTGCAGATGGCACGCGACGTCTATACGCGGCGCCAGGAGGGCGTGAGCGTGTGGGTGGTGCGCTCCGACCAGATCGTGGCCAGCGACCCGGGCGACAAGGACATGTTCTTCGATCCGGCGGAAGACAAGGTCTATCGTCATCCCACCTTCTACGCGTTGCCGAAGTCGGTCGACCACATGTGAGGAACGCCGTGCAAGCATCCATCGAACTCGACCGCAGCCCCGCCGTGCGGTACCTGCTGCGCATCGCCGACACCTGCCTGATCCTGGCCCAGCGCCTGGGCGAGTGGTGCGGCCACGCGCCGGCGCTCGAAGAAGACATCGCCATGACCAACATGGCGCTCGACCTCGTGGGCCAGGCACGCGCGCTGCTCACCCGCGCCGGCCAGATCGAAGGCCGCGCGCACGACGAAGACCAGCTCGCCTTCCTGCGCGACGAGCGCGACTATTTCAATCTCACGCTGGTCGAGTTGCCGCGCGGCGATTTCGCCTTCAGCGTGCTGCGCAACGCGATGGTCGCGACGCTGCTCAAGCTGCTGTGGGAACGCCTGGCCTCGTCGAACGACGAGGAGGTCGCGGCCATCGCGAGCAAGGCGATCAAGGAAGCGCGCTACCACCAGCAGCATTCGGCCGATTGGGTCGTGCGCCTGGGCGATGGCACGGACGAATCCCACGCGCGCATGGACGCCGCACTGAAGGAGTTGTGGCGCTTCGTGCCCGAGCTGTTCGCCTCGGATGCTGTGGATGCGGAGGCCCGCGACTGCGGCCTGGGCCCCGCGTGGTCCGAACTGCGCGAAGGCTGGCTCGCCGAGATGAGCGCGGTGCTCGAAGAGGCCACGCTCGTGCCGCCGGCCGAGTCGGCCTTCCTGAGCACCGGCAAGCACGGCGTGCACAGCGAGCACATGGGCTACATCCTGGCCGAGATGCAGCATCTGCAGCGCAGCTATCCGGGAGGTGTATGGTGAATGTTGCCGCCTTCGCCCCGACGCGATGCGAGCAGGCGTGGGAAGTGCTCGGCACCGTGCTCGACCCCGAGGTGCCGGCCCTGTCGGTGCGCGATCTCGGCATCGTGCGCGACGTGATCGAGCGCGGCGATGCGCTCGAGGTCGTGCTGACGCCCACGTACTCCGGCTGCCCCGCCACCGAAGTGATCGAGCGCGACGTGCTCGAAGCCATCGAGAAAGCAGGCCTCGGCCCGGCCCGCGTCGCGCTGCAGCGCGCGCCTGCCTGGACCACCGACTGGATCAGCGCCGAAGGCCGGCGCAAGCTTGCCGAATACGGCATTGCGCCGCCCGGCCCGGTGGCGCCGGGCGATGCCGTCCCGATCCGAATCGTCGGGCGCAAGGCGGATGCAGCGCTTGCCTGTCCCCGCTGCGGCAGCAAGAACACCGAGCGGCTGTCTGCCTTCGGCGCCACCGCCTGCAAATCGCTCTATCGCTGCGTGGCCTGCCGCGAACCGTTCGAACACTTCAAGGCCCTATGAGCGTCATCTTCCACCCCTTGCGCGTGCGCAGGATCGAGCCCGACACCTCCGAAGCCGTGATCGTCTCCTTCGAGGTGCCGGAGGAACTGCGTGAGGTCTTCGGCTTCACGCAAGGCCAGTACCTCACGCTGCGCAAGGAGATCGACGGCCAGGACCTGCGGCGCTCCTATTCGATCTGCGCCGGCGTCGACGACGGCGAGCTGCGCGTCGGCGTGCGCAAGGTACAGGGCGGCACCTTCTCCAATTGGATCAACAGCGCGCTGCAACCGGGCGACACGCTGCAGGTGATGGCGCCGGAGGGGCGCTTCTTCGTGCCGATCGAGCCCCAGGCGCGCCGCCACCACGTGGGCATCGCGGGCGGCAGCGGCATCACGCCCATCCTATCGATCATGAAGACCGTGCTGGCGCGCGAGCCCTTCGCCCGCTTCACGCTGATCTACGGCAACCGTTCGCTCAAGTCCACGATGTTCAAGGAAGAGATCGAGGACCTCAAGAACCGCTACATGACGCGGCTCGTGCTGCAGCACGTGTTCTCCGACGAGCACACCGACGTGCCGATCAATATGGGCGTGATGAACCGCGAGAAGATCGCCGAGTTCCTCGAAGGCCTGGTGCCCGCCGGGCAGATCGACCATGTCTACATCTGCGGGCCCTTCCAGATGAACGACGAAGCCGAGGCGGCATTGCTGGCGGCCGGCGTGCCCGAGGAGCGCATCCATATCGAGCGCTTCGGCATCGCGCAGCCGACCGGCCCGGTCGGCGCCGTGGTGCACGAGGCCCAGGCCGGCGATGCCGAGCAGGCGCGCATCACCATCGTGCGCGACGGACTGAGCCGGGAGATTCCATTCACCAAGGGCCAGCCGAGCATTCTCGACGCCGCTTCTTCGGCGGGGCTGGAGGTGCCGTATTCGTGCACCTCGGGCGTGTGCGGCACCTGCCGCGCCAAGCTGCTGGAAGGGGAAGTGCGGATGGAGCGCAACTTCGCGCTCGACAAGAATGAGGTGGCGGGCGGCTTCATCCTGACTTGCCAGGCGCATCCCTTGACCGAGCGCGTGGTGCTGTCCTTCGACGAACGCTGAAGCAGCCAGTATTTTTCTAACCAAACGGAGACCTCCATGAAATCATTCACCCGCCTCGGCGTGGCGCTGCTTTGCGCCATGGCCTTTGCCGCGCAGGCCGACGTCAACGTCGGCGTCACGCTGTCGGCGACGGGCCCGGCCGCCTCGCTCGGCATTCCCGAGAAGAACACCATCGCCCTGATGCCCAAGACCATCGGTGGCCAGAAGATCAACTACATCGTGCTCGACGACGCCTCCGACACCACCGCGGCGGTGTCGAACACGCGCAAGCTGATCAGCGAGAACAAGGTCGACATCGTGATCGGCTCGACCGTCACGCCCAACTCGCTGGCCATGATCGACGTGGTCGCCGAGGAGAAGGTGCCGATGATCTCGATGGCGGCCTCGGCGCGCATCGTCGAGCCCGTGGATGACAAGCGCAAGTGGGTCTTCAAGACGCCGCAGAACGACATCATGATGTCGCTCGCCATCGCCGAGCACATGGCGGCCAACGGCGTCAAGACGGTCGGCTTCATCGGCTTCTCCGACGCCTACGGCGAAGGCTGGTTCCAGGAGTTCGGCAAGGCCGCCGCGCTCAAGAAACTGCAGGTGACGGCCAACGAGCGCTACGCGCGCAGCGACACCTCCGTCACGGGCCAGACGCTGAAGCTGATCTCCGCCAAGCCCGATGCGGTGCTGATCGCCGGCTCCGGCACGCCGGCCGCGCTGCCGCAGAAGACGCTCAAGGAGCGCGGCTATGCCGGCAAGATCTACCAGACCCACGGTGTCGCGAACGCCGACTTCCTGCGCGTCGGCGGCAAGGATGTCGAAGGCACGCTGCTGCCCTCCGGCCCGATGCTGGTGGCAGCGCAGCTGCCCGACTCGCATCCGCTGAAGAAGTCGGCGCTGGCCTACGTCAACGCCTACGAGGCGGCCCACGGCAAGGGCAGCGTCTCGACCTTCGGCGGTCATGCCTGGGATGCGGGTCTGCTCATGACCGCAGCCGTTCCGGTGGCGCTCAAGAAGGCCCAGCCAGGCACGCCGGCCTTCCGCGCCGCCTTGCGCGATGCGCTCGAGACGGTGAAGGACGTTCCCGGGGCGCACGGCATCTTCACCATGTCGCCCACGGACCATCTGGGCCTGGACCAGCGCGCGCGCGTGATGGTCAAGATCGAGAAGGGCACCTGGAAATACCAAGCCCAAGACTGACCCTCAACCGGAGCGAGCGTGCGTGCGCGCATGCGGGCCCTGCGCCCGCGTGCGCCACGCCGGAGTGGATGCATGGACATGCAAATCGCCCTGATACTGGGGCAGGACGGTATCGTGAACGGGGCGATCTACGGGCTCATGGCGCTGGCGCTGGTGCTGGTGTTCTCGGTCACCCGCGTCATCTTCATTCCCCAGGGCGAGTTCGTCGCCTTCAGCGCCTTGTCGGTGGTTGCCTTGCAGGCCGGCCGCGTGCCGGCCACGCTATGGCTGCTCGTGGCGTTGGCCGTGATGGCGCTGGCGGTGGAGCTGTGGCGATGGAAGCGGGGTGCCGTGGTCGACTGGGCTTCGACCCTCGCCTGGTGCGTGGTGCTGCCGCTGGCGGCCTGCGCGCTGGTACTGCTGCTGCGCCCTGAATCGCTGGTGATGCAGACGCTGACGGCGCTTGCGGTCATCGTGCCCCTGGGCCCGCTGCTCTATAGGCTGGCCTACCGGCCGCTGGCCGATGCCACCGTGCTCACGCTCTTGATTGTCTCGGTGGCGCTGCACGGCGTGCTGGTCGGCCTGGGTCTGCTTTTCTTCGGCGCCGAGGGTTCGCGCACGCCGGCCTTCTCGGACCTGAGGCTGGACCTGGGCGGCGTGGCGTTGACGGGCCAATCGCTGGTCGTGGTGGCGGTCACCGCCGTGCTGGTGGTGCTGATGTTCCTGTTCTTCGAACGTTCGATCGTCGGCAAGGCGTTGCGCGCCACCGCGATCAACCGGGTCGGCGCGCGGCTGATGGGCATTCCAACCGGTCTCTCGGGTGACCTGAGCTTCGCGCTGGCGGCGGCGATCGGCGCGGTCTCGGGCCTCCTGATCGCGCCGCTCACCACCATCTACTACGACACCGGCTTCCTGATCGGCCTCAAGGGCTTCGTGGCCGCCATCGTCGGCGGGCTGGCCAGCTATCCGCTGGCGCTGGCGGGGGCGCTGATCGTGGGCCAGCTCGAAGCCTTCTCATCCTTCTGGGCCAGCGCCTTCAAGGAGGTCTTCGTCTTCACGCTGATCATCCCGGTGCTCTGGTGGCGCTCGCTCAGCAGCCGCCACGTGGAGGACGAGGAATGACGCGCCGGCATCTGACCATCGCCTTCGTCGTCCTGCTCGCCGCGGTGTGGGGCTTCCTGCCGGACTTCTCGGTCACCGTGCTCAGCTACATCGGCCTCTACGCGCTGGTCGCCGCCGGTCTCGTGATGCTGACCGGCGTGGGCGGCATGACCTCCTTCGGCCAGGCCGCCTTCGTCGGCACCGGCGCCTACGCGACCGCCTGGGTCTGCACCTCGCCGATGGTCGCAGCCGTGATCGGCCCGGTGGTGAATCCCGCGCTGCTGCCATGGATCGGCCTGCTGTTCGGCATCGCCGTGACCTTCTTCGTGGCCTGGGGCCTGGGCGCGATCACGCTGCGGCTCTCCGGTCACTACCTGCCGCTGTGCACCATCGCCTGGGGCCTGAGCTTCTATTTCCTGTTCGGCAACCTCGAGTTCCTGGGCGGCCACACCGGCGTGGCCGGCGTGCCGCCGATCGTGGTGGCCGGCGTGTCCTTCGCGTCGCCGCGTTCGCTGGGCCTGGTGATCTGGGGCGTGCTGCTGCTCGCGCTGTGGGCGCTGCACAACCTCCTGGATTCGCGCGAGGGCCGCGCCATCCGCGCGCTGAAGGGCGGGCGCGTGATGGCCGAGTCGATGGGCGTGGACACCGGGCGCTACCGCATCAAGGTCTTCGTGCTGGCAGCGCTGCTGGCGGCCGTGTCGGGCTGGCTCTATGCGCACATGCAGCGCTTCCTCAACCCGACGCCCTTCAACCTCAACATCGGCATCGAGTACCTCTTCATGGCGGTGGTCGGCGGCGCCGGCCATCTCTGGGGCGCGGTGCTGGGCGCAGCGCTGATCACCTTGTTGAAGGAGCAGCTGCAAGACATCCTGCCGCGCCTCTTGGGCTCCAGCGGCAACTTCGAGGTGATCGTGTTCGGGCTCCTGATGCTGTTCGTGCTGCAACGCTTTGCCGACGGCCTGTGGCCAACCGCGGCGCGCCTCGGCGGGCGCTTCCTGAAACCGGTGAAGGCGCGCGCTCCGCGCCAGACTGTCACGCTGCCGGAGGCCGCCCTGCCGCCGCGCGGTCAGATCGTGCTGCTGGCGGATGCCGTGACCAAGCGCTTCGGCGGCCTGGTCGCCAACGATGCGGTCAGCATGGATGTGAAGGCCGGCGAGATCCATGCACTGATCGGCCCCAACGGCGCCGGCAAGAGCACCTTCTTCAACATGATCTCGGGCGTGGACGATCCCAGCTCGGGCGAGGTGCGGCTGATGGACCGGCCGATGACCGGCCAGCCCTCGCGGGCCTTCGCCGCGCTGGGCCTGGGTCGGACCTTCCAGCATGTGCGCCTGCTGGGCCAGCGCCGCGTGATCGAGAACGTCGCGCTCGGCGCGCATCGCCGCGGACGGCGCGGCTGGATCGCATCCATGCTGCGGCTGGATCGCGCGGAGGAGGCCGCCTTGCTCGCACAGGCGCGGCGCCAGCTCGAGCGCTGCGGGCTCGGCGACTTCGCGGAAGTACCGGCGGGCTCGCTGGCGCTGGGCCAGCAGCGCGTGATCGAGATCGCACGCGCGTTGGCGGGTCATCCGGCGGTGCTGCTGCTCGACGAGCCGGCCGCGGGCCTGCGCCACCTGGAAAAACGCGCGCTCGCCACCTTGCTCGACCAGCTGCGTGCCGAGGGGCTGGCGATCCTGGTGGTGGAGCACGACATGGAGTTCGTCATGAACCTGGCCGATCGCGTGACCGTGCTGGAGTTCGGCGCCGTCATCGCGCGCGGAACGCCGCTCGAAGTGCAGGCCGATCCGAAGGTGCTGGACGCCTACCTCGGCGGCGTCGACGAGCCGGCGGAAGCAGGCCACCTGGTGGAGCAAGCCGCATGAGCAAGGCGCTGCTGCAACTTGAAGACTTCTGCGTCTCCTACGGCGCGGTGGAAGCGGTGCACCACATCGACCTGCGCGTCGACGCGGGCGAGATCGTCACGGTGATCGGGCCCAACGGCGCGGGCAAGACCACGCTGCTGTGCGCCGCAATGGGCTTGCTGCCTTCGCGCGGCGGCGTGCTGCTCGACGGCGAGCGCATGGCGCGCACCAGCGTGGAAGCGATGGTGGCGCGCGGCGTTGGCCTGGTGCCGGAAAAGCGCGAGCTCTTCGGCGAGATGTCGGTCGAGGACAACCTGCTCCTGGGCGGCTTCTCGCGCTGGTGGCGCGGCGAGCGCGACCAGCGCCAGCGCATGACGGAAGTCTTCGCGATCTTCCCGCGCCTGCAGGAGCGCCGCGCGCAGCTCGCGTCCACGCTGTCCGGCGGCGAGCGGCAGATGCTCGCGATCGGCCGTGCGCTGATGGCGCGGCCGCGCCTCCTGATGCTCGACGAGCCCTCGCTCGGCCTGGCGCCGCGCATCGTGCGCGAGGTGCTGCAGGTGGTGTCCTCGCTGCGCCAGCATGGCGTCTCGGTGCTGCTGGTGGAGCAGAACGCGCGGGCCGCGCTGCAGGTGGCGGACCGGGCCTACGTGCTCGAGATGGGCGCGGTCGCATTGCAGGGGCCGGCCAAGGAGCTGCTGCACGACCGCCGCATCATCGACACCTACCTGGGGCTGGGCGCGCGTACCGAAGCCTAGGCCAGCAGCGCCTTCGCTTCGATCAATCCTCAGCCCGCGGTCGTCGGGCCGGATTGATGACGAATCCTTTCAGGCTAATACCTTTGTAGCCCGCATCAGAAATGCGTTCGTTGCTATCGATTCGATAGCCGATTTGTCATCGACTCGCCCTACCATCGGCCGGTTTTTCAACTCGCAAGAAAGGCGAACAACATGAGTGAATGGCTCTATCAGGTCACCGGCAAGGCTTGGCTCGCGCTTCTGTTCGGCATCGGCATCCTCGGGTGGGCCGGCTATGCGCACTGGAAGGCCTCCGCCGATACCCACGGCGCCGCGGTCGAAGAGCTGGTCGTGCGCAGCGGCACGGTCACCGGCGGCAGCGAGGTCACCGAAACCTCCAAGCGCCGCCGCGGCGGCTCGACCACCCGCCGCTATTTCGTGCTCGATGCCAAGCTGGCCAACGGCAGCACCGAGAAATGGCGCGTCGACAATTCGGTCGGCCGCAGCAAGCTGGAACCGCTGATCGACGAGGCCGTCGAGGTCAGGCTCGATCCGTCGGACGACAACACGGTCTACGAGATCAAGCACAAGGGCCGCACCGTGGTCGCCCTGGCCGACGTGCAGAAGATCATGGAATCGAAGGACAAGGTGGCCGCCACGCTGGCGACCGACAAGGTGACGCTGCTCTTCGGCCTGGTCGCCTTGCTGCTGGGCATCGTCGGCCTGGTGATCCGCCAGCGCCTGAACAAGGGCCTCGCCGCGGCGCAGGCCGCTGTCGTGCCCACCCCCGTCATCGGCGAGAAGACCTAGGCCGCTTGAAGCTCCACCAGGGCAGCAGAGCGTTCAGCGACTGCACCTCGCCGCTGCCCGCGCTTTCGTAGCCGGCGAGCGTGCCGAGGCGGTGCTGCCACGCGGCGCCGCGCAGCAGCGCGAGCAGGGCCAGGATCGCGGGCTGGTCGAGCGCCGACTTGAGGCAGGCCAGGTGGTAGCGCTCGTGGACCAGCGGCACGAAGCCCAGGCCCGCATTGCGCGCAGCCGATTCGATCCCGAGCCCTGCATCGGCCTGGCCGGCCGCCACCGCGTGCGCGACGGCCGCATGCGAAGGCTCGCAATGCGCGTAGCCCTCGAGCGCGTCCGCGTCGAGCTGCTGTTCTTCGAGCATCTCGTCGAGCAGCACCCGCGTGCCGGTGCCGAGTGCGCGGTTCACGTAGCGCACGCGCCGGCTCGCGGCATCGGCCAGGCCGCGCAGGCCCAGCGGATTGCCGGGTGCGACGATCAGGCCCTGCGTGCGGCGGGCGAAGCCGATGATCTTGTGCAGTCCGGGCTTGAGCAGCGGCTTGTAGGTGCGCTGTGCCAGCGAGCCGCGCGGCGGCCGCTCCCGCGTGTGGAAGCCCGCCATCACGCAGCGCCCCTGGTTGAGCGCACTGATCGCGTCCACGCTGCCGGTGAAACGGATGTCGAGCTGCAGGTGCGCGCTCTCGGCCGCGTGCGCGCGCAGCAGCATCAGCGCATCGTCATGGCTCGCATGCAGGCTCAGCACGTGGATGCTGTCGTCGAAGGCGAGCGCAAAGGCGCGTTCGAGATCGGCATGCAGGGCCTCGATCTGCGGCGCGAGCCGGGCCTGCGCCTGGCGCTCGGCCCACAGGAGCTTGTCGCCGAACTCCGAGAGCTGCGCCGAGCGGCCCTGCTCGCCGCTCACGAGCGGATGGCCCAAGGTCTGCTCCCAGCGCTTGAGCTCGCCCCACACATGCCGGTACGACAGGCCCAGCACCCGTGACGCGGCCGAGATGGAGCCGTGCTCGCGCACCGCGTGCAGCAACTCCATGAGCGGATTGCGAATCAGCCTCCGGCCGTTGCGGCGCGGCGCGATGGCGTAGGAGAGTTCGATCTGTTGCACGAGGGAAAAGAGGGAGGGCGGATGCCGCGAAGGATTATGCAGAGGCGACCCCGGCCTATGCACGAAATTGCATAAGTCGGCTCCCTGCGTTGCCGATACTGCTCGGCTCCCGAATCCATCATCTGCATGAACACCTTTACCGACAGCACCGCCGCGGCCTGGCAGCTCGTCGTCTCGGCCGATCCGGTGCTGCTCGCCATCGTCGGGCGCTCGCTGGCCGTCAGCGGCACCGCCTGCGCGCTGGCCTGCGGCTTCGGCCTGCTTCTGGGGGCTTGGCTCGCGGTGGCCCGCTTCTCCGGCCGCGGCCTGCTGCTCACGCTGCTCAACACGCTGCTGGCGCTGCCCTCGGTGGTGGTGGGGCTGGTGATCTACCTGCTGCTCTCGCGCTCGGGACCGCTGGGATTCCTGGGCTGGCTGTTCTCTTTCAAGGCCATGGTGCTGGCGCAGACGCTGCTGGTGCTGCCGGTGGTCACGGCCCTCACGCGCCAAACCGTCGAGGACGCCGATCGCGCGCATGGCGAGCAGCTGCGCTCGCTCGGCGCCGGCGGGCTGGTGCGCGCGCTGCTGCTGGTATGGGACGAGCGCTATGCGCTGATCACGGTGTTGATCGCCGCCTTCGGCCGCGCGGTGTCGGAGGTCGGCGCGGTGATGATCGTCGGCGGCAATATCGACGGCTTCACGCGCGTGATGACCACCGCGATCGCGCTCGAGACCAGCAAGGGCGACCTCCCGCTCGCGCTCGCGCTCGGGTTGGTGCTGCTGGGCGTGGTGCTGCTGCTCAACCTTGCGATCTCGGCTGTGCGCGGCTGGCGCGAGCGCGTCGACGGCGGCGCGGTCGATGCGGCGGCGGCTCGGCGGGTGGAGGTGCTGTCGTGAGCCAAGCGCTCTTCAGCCTGCACGAGATCGATGTGCATTACGGCCGCGTGCCGGCGCTGATGCGCGCCACGCTGTCCATCCATGCCGGCGAGCGCGTCGCGCTGATCGGCGCCAACGGCAGCGGCAAGAGCACGCTGCTGCGCGTGCTGCACGGCCTGGTGCCGCATGCGTCCGGCGCCTTCGTGGGCAAGGTGCCGCTGCGTGCGCAGGCCATGCTGTTCCAGCGGCCGCACATGCTGCGCATGAGCGTGCGCAACAACGTCGCGCTTGCGCTCTGGCTGCATGGCACGCCGTGGCGCAGCGCGCAGCGCGAGGCGACGGCGGCGCTCGGGCGCGTCGGCCTCGCCGCGCTGGCCGGGCGCAACGCCCGCACGTTGTCGGGCGGCCAGCAGCAGCGTCTGGCGCTGGCGCGCGCCTGGGCGCTGAAGCCGGCCGTGCTGCTGCTCGACGAACCGACGGCGAGCCTGGATCCCACCGCCAAGCGCGAGGTCGAAGCCCTGATCGCCGATGCGGCGCACGGCCGCACGCTGGTGTTCGCGAGCCACAACCTGGGCCAGGTCAAGCGGCTCGCCAGCCGCGTGATCTATCTGGAACACGGCCGGGTACTGGCCGACCTGCCGGTTCACGAGTTCTTCAGCGGGCCGCTACCCGAGGAAGCCCGCCTGTTCGTCAAAGGAGAAGTGCTATGACCGCCCCCAGGCTTGCCCACTTCGTGTGGCCGCACACCCCCTCGCCGGGGGCAACACCAGCGGCCCGGCAAAGCCGGCTCCGCGGTGTTTCCCGAGCGGGCCTCGCTTCGCTGGCCGCGACTGTGCTTTCGCTCGGCGCCTGGGCGGCGAATGCCGAGACCATCACCATGGCATCCACCACCTCGACCGAGCAGTCGGGCCTGTTCTCGCACTTGCTGCCGGCCTTCAAGCAGGCCAGCAACATCGACGTCAAGGTGGTCGCGGTCGGCACGGGCCAGGCGATCGACATGGCCAAGCGCGGCGATGCCGACGTGCTCTTCGTGCACGACACCGCGGCCGAGGAGAAGTTCGTCGCCGAGGGCTTTGCGGCGAAGCGCTTTCCGGTCATGTACAACGACTTCGTGCTGGTCGGGCCGAAGAACGACCCGGCCGCGGTGCAAGGCAAGGACATCGCCGCCGCCCTCAAGAAGATCGCCACCGGCAACGCGGCCTTCGTCTCGCGCGGCGACAAGAGCGGCACCGATGCCGCCGAGCGCCGGCTCTGGGCGCAGGCGGGCGTGGCTGACGCGGGCCAGCCCGTGCCCAACGACAGGAAGGGCTCCGGCTACAGGGAGTGCGGCTGCGGCATGGGCCCGGCGCTCAACATCGCGGCCTCGAGCAATGCCTACGTGCTGGCGGACCGCGGCACCTGGCTGAGCTTCAAGAACCGCGCCGACCTGGCGGTGCTGGTGGAAGGCGACAAGCGCCTCTTCAACCAGTACGGCGTGATGGTCGTGAGCCCGGTCAAGTTTCCGCAGCTCAGCAGCGCCGGCGCGCAGAAGTTCGTCGACTGGGTGCGCTCGCCAGCCGGGCAGTCAACCATCGCGAGCTACAGGATCGGCGGCGAGCAACTGTTCTTTCCCAATGCGGGCAGCCAGTAGGCGCTGCTGCATCGAGGCCGATTTTTCGCCTCAGGACTGTGCGTCTCCGTCTTACAGCAAGGGGGGCGGTCCGGTTCTAGCCTGAACGTTTCAATGCTGGGGAGGTATGGATGGTCACCATCGACGGAGAACACGTGCAGGCGGTCACCGGCAAACTGATCACCTACAAGGTGGACCTGGACCCCGGTCCGGAGTCCACCTACTACGCGGCCCGCGTGCTGTTGTCGGGCGCGACCTGGCACGAACTCGAAGGGGGAACCGTGACCGGACCCGACCAGAACGCGCGCACGCCCCAGGTCCTGCAGGCCGTGTTCGCCCAGATCGATCGCCTGGATTTCGACGCGCTCAATCGCGGCTGAAGATCTGCGCGGCCACGTAGCGTCCGCCCCCACCGTCCGACCCTTGCTGTTGCGGAACTTGTCCAGGGTGTCCTGGGTGGTGAACAGGTAGATCCCTGCCTTCGAGTGGGCCCCGGCCGGCAAGCCGATCGAGCTACGGTCGTGCGGGTAGTGAGCCCGCGTGCGGCCGCCCGTACGCCGCGCGCCGCGGCCGTACTTGGCGCCGATCTCGAACTGGCGCCGCCAACCACTGCGGGGAACACGAGCACGCCTCTGGAAGCCTCGCGTGAGCCCGCGACGGATACGTTCCAGCCCAGAAATCATCGAGCCAGGATCCCGTGTAAGTATTTGCGTTTAACAGGTTACCAAGTGAAACAAACGTAACGCAAACGGTGAGAAAAGCACCTAACGGAAACAAAATGCAAGCGTTGTTGAGACACGTATCGACCCGCCCCTGCAACTCCGTCCGCGAGGTATTGGATGAAATTCACCGGCAAAGGCGCGCTTCTGTTCGTAACTGCAGCCAGTGCGCTCGCAGCATGTGGGGGAGGAGGGGGAGGTGGTGGTGGCGGCGGTGGAATCCCGGCGATGCAGGGCATGGCATCGGATACGACGGCAACACCGCTCGCCTCTGCTGCGCCAAGCAGCCCCGTCGTGGAAAAAGAAGGGGCACCGGTCGAGAAGCCGCTTGATTCGAGCTGGACCAAGGTGGCTGTCGAGAATCAGCGATTCACACTGGCTTCGACGACGACCGTGCAATACGGGGCCAACTCGACCTGGAGGAAGAGATTGCTCTCGGGTTCGGTCGAGTGCAGCAATGCGACCTTTGGCGATCCGCTGCCCCATGTGGTGAAGGCGTGCTACATCCAAGGCCCCGCGCCTGCGCCTGCGCCCACCGCGCCTGCAGCAGGCACGCTGCTTGCGGGCGAGGGCTCGGCCTTCACCGTCGCCGCTGCCACGCTTGTGCAGTACGGGTCCGGTTCGTCGTGGGTTCAAAAGACGGTCAGCGGCATTGGCCAGTGCACGAACGAGTTCTTCGGCAAAGACCCGTTGCCCTTTGTCGTGAAGGCTTGCTATTCCCTCGGCGCAGCACCAGGCACCGCTCCGGCTCCAGCGCCGGCTCCCGCTCCGGCTCCCGCTCCCGCTCCCGCTCCCGCTCCCGCTCCCGCTCCCGTCTCCGGCGATGTCGTCGACAGCACTGGCCGACTGGTGGCCGACACCTACCGCGCCCTGGCGCTCAAGTTGGCCAAGGCGGAGGGCATCGCCTACCGCTACGGCAATGCCCCGACCGTGAACAACACCGGCATCCCGACGCTGTTCAAGCGCGCGGACCAGACGATGAGCTACCACGGAGGCACCTGGCAGGTGGGAGGACCTCTTCTCCAAGATCCCGGCCTCTACATGACGAACCAAGCCCATGTGGGCTTCGTCGCCGACAACACGACGCTGCGCATGGGCGTGGGCGACCTGCAGATCTCGGCGATCGACCACAACACCTTCGCGCAAGCGCCGCAACTGCCCTGGCAGGAAGCGGCCGCCTGGGACGGCAGCGCCGGACGCACCAACTACAACGTCACCACCTACAAGACCGCCGGCCTCACCACCGGCGAGCCGGTGGCGGTGTCGCGTTGCGGCGGTCGCGTGGGCTTCTGCGCGGTCTCGCTGGTGGCCTTCAACAACGGCCTGATCGGCACTGCCGGCAGCAACACGGCGAACAACCGAACCACGGTGCAGTTGCCCGCCAACAAGGTGCCGACCGGCATGGCCATCACCAACACCAGCGAATACGCGCTGGTGACGGTGTGGGACACGACGGCACTCAAGGGCCAGGTGGCGGTGATCTCGCTGGCGGGGCTGTGCAACAACTGCAACCCGTACAACTCGGCGAAGAACGGCAGCTACGACGCATGGTACGACTGGTGGCACGAGTGGATGGGCGTGTACCCGGGCCTGCCGAACATGGGCAACATCGCCTTCATGAAGGTGTTGGGCTATGTCGACCTGCCGGGCATGAATGCGCCGACCGAGATCGCGGTCACCACCGGCTTCGACCAGTTCCAGACGGCGCTGCCCGAGCAGTACGGCGAGTTCATGGGCCAGACCTACTCGCCCCTGACCGATGCGGCCAAGCGCGCCAGCTTCAGCGGCTCCGGCAGCAATGCCAACCGGTATGCCAAATCAGGCGTGGCGGTGGTGATCTCCAAGTCGGAGAAGAAGGCCGCCTTCATCGACCTGAAGCCGCTGTTCAGCTACGTCAACAGCGTCTACTTCGGCACTGGTCCGACGGAGTTCACCAACCTGGGTCAGGCCGACAGCCAGTGGCCGTACACCTTCGCGTACAAGCCGCAGCAGACGCCGACGGTGATCACCACCGTGGCGCTGGATGACCGGCCGACGGCAGTGCGTACCACGTTGTTCGGCAGCGTGCACCGCGCCTGGATTGCCACCGAGAGCGGCTCGCTGCGCATCTACGGCCTGGGCAACGTGCCCGCCGGCACGACCGCGACGGACGTGGTCGAGAAGGGCCGTGTCGCGATCGGCAAGAACCCGACCTCGCTGGCGATCTCGAAGATCGACCCGGAGAACAGGACCTTCGAGCCCTTGAACGAGCAGGTGCTGGTGGCCTCGCGCGGCGATCGCAAGATCCAGTGGGTGCGCTTCGCCGCCGACGGCAACAGCGGCAGCGTGGTTCGCACCTTGCAGGACTCGCGCATCGTCGATCCGATCGCGGTCGAGGACGCCGACAACTTCGCGAACGACAACATGGTGCTGAGCATCGCGGACTACACCGGCAAGGCGGTGTCGAACTACCGTTACGGTGCGGTAGTCTTCGCGAACCGCGGCGGCTCCTGGGCCTGCCAGCCGCCGGGCGGCTGCCCGGTGCAGGGCACCGGCGGCATGAACATGGAGTTCGGCGGCAGCTTCACGATGGAGGGCCGGCCCTTCCACATCAGAACGGCCAACGTGCCCTGATCCGCCCGAGGCCTCAGCGATCCAGCGGCAGGTAGAGGCTCTCCTTGACTTCTTCCATCACCACATAGCTGTTCGACTCGGCCGGCACCGGCAGCTTCTTGAGCAGGTCGCCCAGCAGCCGCCGGTAGTCGCTCATCGCGCGCAGCCGTGCCTTCACCAGGTAGTCGAAGCCACCCGACACCAGGTGGCATTCCATCACCTCGGGCACGTGCAGCAACTCCTTCCTCACCTTGTCGAAGACGTCGGCCGACTTGGAGGACAGCGTGATCTCCACGAACACCAGGAGCGTCTTGCCGATCGCCTGCGGATCGATGCGGGCGTGGTAGCCGGTGATCACGCCTTCGCGTTCCATGCGCCGCACACGCTCGGAGCAGGGCGAGGTCGAGAGGCCGATCTGCTCGGCCAGTTCGGTCATCGAGATGCGGCCCTGGCGCTGCAGGATGTCGAGGATCTTGCGGTCGGTGCGGTCGAGTTCGGTCATTTGGCAGCAAAAAATACTGGGATGTGTCGGTATTTCAGTGGAGTTTATGGCAGATGAATGAATACGCTTGATGCTTCTGTTGCAGCGAAGGTGTCTTGCCATGAAAGTGATCGTTCTGGGCGGCGGTGTCATCGGTGTCACGACCGCCTACTACCTGGCGCGTGCCGGCGCGAAAGTGACGCTCGTCGATCGGCAGAGCGGCCCCGCGGAGGAGACCAGCTTCGCCAACGCCGGCCAGGTGTCGCCCGGCTATTCCACGCCGTGGGCCGCGCCGGGCATTCCCTTCAAGGCGCTCAAGTGGATGTTCCAGAAGCACGCGCCGCTCTCGATCCGGCCCGACGGCAGCCTGTTCCAGCTGCGCTGGATGGCGGCGATGCTGAAGAACTGCTCGCCCGAGCGCTATGCGATCAACAAGGAACGCATGATGCGCGTGGCCGAATACAGCCGCGACTGCCTGCGCGAGCTGCGCGCCGAAACCGGCGTGCGCTACGAACATCGCACCCAGGGCACGCTGCAGCTGTTCCGCACGCAGGCGCAACTCGATGGCGTGCAGCGCGACGTGGCCGTGCTGCAGGAGTGCGGCGTGCCCTACCAGTTGCTCGATCGCAGCCAGCTGGCGACGGTCGAGCCGGCGCTGGCGCGCACGGGCGACCTGCTGGCCGGCGGCCTGCGCTTGCCGAACGACGAAACCGGCGACTGCCACCTGTTCACACGCCGGCTGGCCGAGATTGCGCGCGGGCTGGGCGTGGATTTCCGTTTCGACCAGAGCGTCGAAGCGCTCGCCACCGAGGGCGGCCGCATCACCGGGGTGCGCCTGGGCAGCCCAGTGCGCGAAGTGCTCAAGGCCGATCGCTACGTGCTCGCCTTCGGCAGCTATTCGCGCGACTTCGCAGCCAAGCTGGGCCTGGACATCCCGGTGTACCCGGTCAAGGGCTATTCGCTGACCGTGCCGCTCGTCGACCCCGCTGCCGCGCCGCAATCCACCGTGCTCGACGAGACCTACAAGGTCGCGGTCACGCGCTTCGACGACCGCATCCGCGTCGGCGGCATGGCCGAGCTCGGCGGCTTCGACCTGCGCCTGAATCCGCGCCGGCGCGAGACGCTGGAGCGCGTCATCACCGACCTGTTCCCCTGCGGCGACCTGCCGCGCGCCACGTTCTGGACCGGCCTCAGGCCGATGACGCCCGACAGCACGCCGATCGTCGGCGCCACGCCCTATGCCAACCTGTTCCTCAACACCGGCCACGGCACGCTGGGATGGACCATGGCCTGCGGCTCGGGCAAGCTGGTGGCCGACCAGGTGATGGGGCGGCGTCCCGACATCCGCACCGACGGCCTGGCGATGGACCGCTACCTGTCGCCCGCGCCGCGCCGTCCCGTCGGTGCGCTGCCGAGCGGCGCCTCGGCCTAGGTCCTACGCAGCGAGCAGGCGCTCCCCGGCCTCGAGCAGCGCGGCGGCCCGGCGGCGGCCGTGACGTCCGAGCGCCCGGAAGGCCACGCCTTTCTGCCGCTGATAGAACTCGAAGAAGCGCTCGATCTCATCGAGCACGTCGGGCGCGATGTCCGCCAGGGTTTCGCATTCGCGGTAGCGATGGGACGTTGTCGCGACGAGCAGGAAGCGGTCGTTCCTAAAGGGCTTGCCGCCTTTCTTCTGCTGCTCGGCCTCGATCACGCCGGCCAGCCTGCAGCGGACGACCACCCCGGGCGCGACAGGTTCGTCCATCAGCACGAGCGCGTCGAGCGGGTCACCGTCGGCGCCCAAGGTGCTCGGCAGGAAGCCGAAGTCGTAGGGAAAGGACACGCCCAGCGGCAGCACGGCATGGAGTTCCAGGGTGCGGCTGTGGGGCTCGTACTTGAGCTTGTTGCGCGAGCCCTGGATGGCTTCGATGACCACCCGGTAGTTGCCGTCCGCGTCGCGCAGCGGAAGGCGATCCAGCGCGGCCGGAGTCGCAGGCGTGCTCATGGACAACGAAGTTGGACGCGCGATCCCACCCCGGCCGGAGGACGACACCGCACCTGGATGCAGGAATAGGCCTGCGCGTTCGGGTTTCTCCCCAGAGGGATAGCCCCGGTATGCATCTTGGTTTCGCCACTGGTAAAACCACGGCATGACAAGAAAGATCCAAGCGCCCGCGATCACGCGCACGCAGGAAGCCGAAGGCACGGGCTTTTCTAAGGTGTTCGCCTTTTTGCGCGACAAGCTGCTCGAGGGCAGCATCCGCTCGGGGGATCGGCTGGTGCCCGAGCGTGAACTCGCGCTGCAGCTGGGCGTCAGCCGGCCCATCGTGCGCGAGGCGTTGCGCGCGCTGTCGATGATGGGCGTGGTCGAGATCCGCGAGCGCGTGGGCACCATTGTGCGCAAGCCCGATGTGTCGGTGCTGGGCGACTTCTTTGCGTTCTCGATGGCGCAGCAGGCCGACATCGTGGACGACGTGATGCAGGCACGCATTGCGATCGAGGTGCAGGCCGTGCGCCTGGCCTGCCGGCACGCCTCGACGTCCGACCTGGAGCGCATTGCCGCGGCGGTCGACCTCATCGAGGCGACGGTCGACGATTCCGAAGAGGGCAGCCGCGCCGACTACGAGTTCCATACCGCCCTGGTGCGGGCAAGCCGCTCCGAGACCCTCATGCAGCTGTACGCCGCGATGTCGACGCTCCTGATGCGTTCGCACCACGAGCGCCGCGACGTGGTCGGCGGCGATCCGGCGGTCAAGCAGTACCTGGTCGAAGACCACGCACGCATCTTCCAGGCGCTGGTCTCGCGCGACGAGGACCGGGCCGACCAGGTGCTGCGCAAGCACTTCAGCATCGGCGACGAATACCGGCGCAAGGCGGCCACCGGGCCGGCGGCGCGCGGCCGGCCGCCGAAGCGCGAGGAGGTGGCGTGATCGATTTCGACTTCGCGGTCGTGCTCGAACGCTGGCCGCTGTTCGTCGATGGCGCCTGGCTGACCGTGCGCCTGGCGCTGGTCGCCACGTTGTCGGGCTTTGCGATCGGCACGCTCTGCGCGGCCGGCCGGCGAAGCAGCCACCGGCTGCTGGCGCGTGCCTGCGGCGCTTATGTGGAACTGATCCGCAACACGCCGCTGCTGGTCCAGATCTTTCTCGTCTACTTCGGCCTGTCGAGCCTCGGGCTTTCGCTGTCGGCATTCACCGTCGCGGTGATCGCGCTCGCAGTCAATGCCGGCGCCTATGCGACGGAGATCATGCGCGCCGGCTTCGACTCTGTGAACCGCAGCCAGATCGAAGCCGCCGAATGCCTCGGGCTCTCGCGGCTGCAGGTGTACTGGCACGTCGTGCTGCTGCCCGCCATGGAACGCGTGTACCCCGCGCTGACCAGCCAGTTCGTGCTGTTGATGCTGGCCTCCTCGATCTGCTCGCAGATCTCGGCCGAGGAGCTCACCGCGATCGCCAACCACGTGCAGTCGGACACCTACCGGCCCTTCGAGACTTTCATCCTGGTCGGCGCGGCCTACATCCTGCTGTCGCTGCTGATGCGCCTCGGCTTCTGGGGCCTGGGCGCGCTGCTGTTCCCGCGCCGCCGCAGACTGGGCACCGCGCTGTGATGACCGGCACCGCGTTCAATGCCAACCACCTGCTGTTCCTGCTGCAGGGCGCCGGATGGACCGCGATCCTCTCGCTCATCGCCTTCGTCGGCGGCGGGCTGTGCGCGTTCATCGTCGCGCTGGCGCGGGTCTCGCCCCATCGCTCGGTGCGCGCGGCGACGGGCCTGTGGGTCCAGCTGGTGCAGGGCTCGCCGCTTCTGGTGATCATGTTCCTGGCCTTCTTCGGCCTGCCGACGCTGGGCATCAAGGTTTCCGCGCTCGCCGCGGCCGGCGTGTCGCTGACGATCTACGTGTCGGCCTATCTGGGCGAGATCTGGCGCGGCGCCATCCAGGCTGTGCCGCGCGCGCAATGGGAGGCTGCCGAATGCCTGGCGCTGAGCAGAACGCAGCGCATGTTCAAGGTCGTGCTGCCGCAGGCCGTGCGGCTGGCCACGCCGCCCACGGTCGGGTTCATGGTGCAGATCGTCAAAAACACCTCGCTCGCTTCGGTGGTCGGCTTCGTCGAGCTCGCGCGCTCGGGGCAGATCATCAACAACTCGATCTTCGAGCCCTTCATCGTCTACCTCTTCATCGCGGCGATCTACTTCGCGCTGTGCTATCCGCTCTCGGTCTGGAGCCGGCGGCTCGAGCGCAGGGCCGTCGCATCTCCTACTGCGGCGAAAGCCGTCTTCACCGATGAACCAGTTCTCGCCCAACCCTGAGCGCACCACCGCGCCGGTCGTGCGCCTGCACGACGTGCACAAGAGCTTCGGCGCGCTGAAGGTGCTTGAAGGCGTCGGCTTCGAAGTCGGCCGCGGCGAGGTCACGGCGATCATCGGCCGCAGCGGCTCCGGCAAGAGCACCGCCTTGCGCTGCATCGATCGCCTGGAGCGCATCGACAGCGGCGAGATCGTGGTCTGCGGCCACCGCGTCGACGACGCGGGCATCGACCTCAAGGCGCTGCGGCTCGATGTCGGCATCGTGTTCCAGAGCTACAACCTCTTTCCGCACCTCACCATCGAGCAGAACATCATGCTCGCGCCGCGCTCGGCCAAGGGCCTGACCAAGCCGGCTGCGCGCGCGCTCGCGCACGAGGTGCTGGCCAAGGTGGGACTGGCGGAGAAGGCGTCCTCTTATCCCGAGCAGTTGTCGGGCGGCCAGCAGCAGCGGGTGGCCATCGCGCGCTCGCTGGCGATGCAGCCGAAGGTGATGCTGTTCGACGAGGTGACCTCGGCGCTGGACCCGGAGCTCACCGGCGAGGTGCTGCGCGTCATCGAGGACCTCGCGGCCGGCGGCATGACCATGGTCATGGTCACGCACGAGATGGCCTTTGCACGCAAGATCGCGGACCAGGTGCTGTTCATGCACCGCGGCAAGGTCTGGGAGCGCGGCGGTCCCGAGATTCTGTCTTCCCCCCAAACCGCCGAGCTTCGGCAGTTCGTGGCCAGCGAGCTCTGAAGGCTGGCCTTCTTTCGAAAACATGGAGACAACCCGATCATGAAAGCATTCCGTTTACTTCCCACCCTGTTGGCCGCCGCATGCCTCACGCTGGCCTCCGCCGCGCATGCCGACGTGCTCGACGACGTCATGAAGGCGAAGAAGATCCGCATCGCGACCGACTTCTCGATCCCGCCGTCCGGCATGCTCGACAAGGATCTCAAGCCGACCGGCTCCGACGTCGAAACCGCGCAGCTGCTCGCCAAGGACTGGGGGCTCGAGCTGGAGTTCGTGCAGACCACCGGCGCGACGCGCATTCCGAACCTGCAGACCGGCAAGGCCGACATCGTGGTCTCGACGCTGTCGGTGACCCCGGAGCGCCAGAAGGTCATCGACTTCTCGAAGCCGTATGCGGCGCTGGTCTCGGTGATCGGCGCACGCAAGGACCTGCCGATCAAGGACTGGCCCGACCTGAAGGGCAAGTCGGTCACCGTCACGCGCGGCACCACGCAGGACACCGAGCTCACCCAGCTGGCGAAGGACAGGGACTTCAAGGTGGTGCGCTACGACGACGACGCCACCATGGTCACCGCCGGCGTCAGCGGCCAGGCCGACATCGTCTCCACCTCGGTGACGATCATGAACCAGATCACCGCGAAGAACCCGCAGCGTCCGTTCGAGCAGAAGATCGTGCTGCGCAATCTCGACCTCGCCATCGGCGTCAAGAAAGGCGAGGAGCGCATGGTTGCCAAGCTCAACGAGTGGGTCACGGCCAATCTCCAAAACGGCAAGCTCAATGCGATCTACAAGAAGTTCCACGGCAGCGACCTGCCCGCGAACATGCGTCCCTGAATCATTCACAACCTGAAGAGGAATACATGCGTCTCGTCATCGGTTCGGACCACGCCGGCTGGGTGCTGAAAGGCGCCGTCGTCGAACACATCAGAAAGCTCGGCCACGAGGTGGTCGACGTCGGCTGCCATGACGACCGGCCGGTCGACTTTCCGGACGTGGCGCGCGCGGTGGCCGCGAAGATCGTCGCCGGCGAGGTCGAGCGCGGCATCATGGTGTGCGGCACCGGCGTCGGCGCGTCGATCGCTGCCAACAAGATGAAGGGCATCCGCGCGGCGGTCTGCCATGACGTGCATTCGGCGCACCAGTCGGTCGAGCACGACGACGTGAACGTGATGTGCATCGGCGCGCAGATCGTCGGCCCCTGGCTCGCCGCCGACCTCATCAGCTCCTATCTGGGCGCGCGCTTCGCGGTGGAGGACGAGGACTTCCGGCGCCGCGTCGAGAAGCTTCACCAGATGGACGCCGAGTCTTGAACCCCGAGCACGCCACGCCCGAGGTCGTGGTGTTCGGCAGCCTCAACATGGACCTGGTGTTCCGTGTGCCGCGCGTGCCGGATGCCGGCGAAACCCTCCAGGCCCGTTCGTTCATGAGCAATCCGGGCGGCAAGGGGGCCAACCAGGCCGTGGCGTGCGCGCGGCAGGGCGCCTGTGTCGCCATGGTCGGGCGCGTGGGCGACGACGCCTTCGGGCTTGCGCTGAAGGCCTCGCTCGAAGCCGACGGGGTGGATGCGCGCCATGTGGCCACCGATGCAGCGTCGACCGGCGTGGCCTTGATCATGGTCGACGACGGCGCACAGAACCGCATTGCGCTGAGTCCCGGCGCCAACGCGTCCGTCGGCAGCGAAGACATCGGCCGGCTGCGCAGCGCTCTCGCGGCGGCGCGCATCGTGTCGCTGCAGCTCGAGGTGCCCATGCCGGCGGTGTGCGAGGCGGCGGCGATCGCGCATGCCGCCGGTTGCACGGTGGTGCTGAATCCTGCTCCCGCCCAGCCGCTGCCCGACACGCTGTGGCCGCTGGTGAGCATCCTGGTGCTGAACGAGACCGAGGCCGCGATGCTGAGCGGCATGACCGTCTGCGACACGGCGAGTGCCGCCCGCGCGGCCGATGCCCTGCGACAACGCGGTCCGGCGCAGGTGATCCTCACGATGGGCGGCGACGGCGTCGTGGTCGCCAACGCCGGGGGCTGCCGCCACTTCGCGGCCTTGCCGGTCCAGGCGGTCGACACCACGGCGGCCGGCGACACCTTCATCGGCGCGCTGTGTGCCGCGCTCGCGAACCAGGAATCCCTCGATGCCGGCATCGCGCTCGGCGTCCAGGCCGCGGCGCTCAGCGTGACGAAGGCGGGCGCGCAGGTGTCGATGCCCTATAGGCAAGACCTCGCGGCACTGCCGGCGGTGCAGCAACCGAGCCCGGTGGTGCCGGGTTGAGACGGCTCAGGCCTCCGCCGACCGTCCCTCGATCAGCTTGACCAGCGTGTGCAGCACGCGGTTGGCAGGCGTCGCGATGCCCAGCGCTTCGCCCTTGCGCAGCACGTAGCCGTTGAGGTGGTCGATCTCGCTGCGCTTGCCGCGCGCCAGGTCCTGCGCGGTGGAGGAGAACTGCGTGGGCATGCTCTGCGCGATGCGCTCGACGGCGGCCCAGCTGTCGCCGGGCACGGCCACGCCGCTGGCCTCGGCCACGGCCAGGCACTCCTGCACCACATCCCGCATCACGGCGTCCACGCCGACGCCCTGCACGAGCCGGCCGTAGGGCAGCTGCGAGATCGCCGACAGCGCGTTGTAGGCGCAGTTGAGGATCAGCTTGGCCCACAGCGCGCCTGCCACGTTGTCGGAGATTTGCGTCGGCACGCCGGCCTCGATGAACAGCCGTGCGGCCTCGTCGCTGCCCTCGGACGGCGCGATGACCAATTCGCCGCGGCCGTGGTGCTTGACGTGGCCCGGTCCCGCCATTTCGGTCGCGACATACACCACCGTCGCAGCGACCTGCTGGCGCAGCGCCGCCTGCAGCCGCTCGGCGTTGTCGACGCCGTTCTGCAGCGTGAGCACCAGCGCATCCGGTGCCAGGTGCGGGCCCATCTGCGCGGCAGCGCTTTCCGTGTCGGTGGACTTGACGCAGAACAGCACCAGCTGCGCGCCCTGCACGGCGCTGACCTCGGTGCTGGCCTCGATCGGCACCTGCGCCTGGAAGGACTGCGTATCGAGCAGCAGGCCGTTGCGGCGTATCGCCTCGACATGCTGCGGCCTGCCGATCAGCACCACCGAATGGCCGGCGCGCGCCAGCATCCCGCCGTAGTAGCAACCTACCGCACCTGCGCCCATCACCGCGATCTTCATGACCTGCTCCGTCAACCTGTTCCCGGCATGGTAGTGCGGTCGCGCGCATGACCTCCCACGTCATCGACCCGCGGCGCGCTCGCGGCGACCATTCGTTCACCCCGCATCGTTGCGGGCCCTGAACCGAAAGGAAACGCCATGAACACCGCCGCCCCCGATGCCGCCCGCATCGCCGACCACTACATCGCCGTCTGGAACGAGACCGACGCCGAGCGCCGCCTGGCACTGCTCGAAACCCACTGGACCGCCGACGCGCGCTACGTCGATCCGGTCATGCAGGGCAGCGGCTGCGCGCAGATCAGCGCGCTGGTCGGCGGCGTGCACCAGCGCTACCCGGGCTTCCGCTTCAGGCTCAAGGGCCAGGCCGATGCGCACGGCGACCACCTGCGCTTCTCGTGGACCCTGGGCCCGAGCGGCGCCGAAGACCTGATCGAGGGCACCGATTTCGTCCAGCTCGAAGCGGGCAAGCTGCAGTCGGTCACCGGCTTCCTGGACAAGGTGCCGGTCGGCGGCTGAGGCCTATTCGAGAATCGCGACGCCCTTGACCTGCGCATGGACGGCCGAGCCCACGCCAAGCCGCAGCAGCTCGGCCGACTTGCGCGTGATGCGCGCGAGCATGCGCGCGCCGCCGACATCCAGCCCCACCATCACCTGGGCCGGCCCGTCTTCGGCCAGGTCGGACACGGTCGCGGGCAGGATGTTGAGCACGCTGGTCGCGGCCTGGTGCTGCAGCGTGAGACTCACGTCGCGCGCCTGGATGCGCACCCGCACCTGCCGGCCCACGCGCGCGCCGCTGTGCGGCAAGCAGAGCGTGCCGCCCGCGAACGCGAGCCGAGTGAGGCCGTAGGCGGCTTCGTAGCCCGTCACCACCGCGGCGATCACGGCACCCGCCGTATCGCCGTGGGCCAGCGGCAGGTCGAGCCGTGTCATCAGTTCGTTGGCCGGGCCGCTCGCAGTCACGCGTCCGGCATCGAGCAGCACCAGATGGTCGGCCAGGCGCGCCACCTCGTCGGGCGCGTGGCTCACGTAGATCACCGGCATGTTGAGCTCGGCATGCAGCCGCTCGAGATAGGGCAGGATCTCGCGCTTGCGCTGCAGGTCCAGCGAGGCCAGCGGCTCGTCCATCAGCAGCAGCCGCGGGCTGGTGGCGAGCGCGCGCGCGATGCCCACGCGCTGGCGTTCGCCGCCCGAGAGCGTGCCGGGCCGGCGCGCGAGCAGGTGGCCGATGCCCAGCAGTTCCACCGCGTGCGCGAGCGGCACGCGCCGCTCGGCCGCAGCGACGCGCTTCATGCCGTATTCGAGGTTGCGCCGAACGTCCAGGTGCGCGAAGAGCCGCGTCTCCTGGAACACATAGCCCAGGGGCCGCCGGTGCGTGGGCAGGAAGGTGTCGCCGGCTTGCCAGACCTCGCCGTTGACCGTCACCTGCGTGCCGGGCGCGTGCTGCAGCCCCGCGATGGCGCGCAGGCAAGTGGTCTTGCCGCAGCCCGAAGGGCCGAAGAGCGCGCTCACGCCGCGGCCAGGCAAGTCCAGCGCGACCTGGAGCGAGAAGCCGGGGTGGTCGACCTTCAGCTGCGCACGGACGCCATCGCTCATCGCCGCCGCCCCGTTGGATTGAGCGCATAGAGCGCCAGCAGCACGAGGAACGAGAACGCCACCATGCCGGCTGCCAGCCAGTGCGCCTGCGTGTACTCGAGCGCCTCGACATGGTCGTAGATCTGCACCGACATCACGCGCGTCTTGTGGGGGATGTTGCCGCCGATCATCAGCACCACCCCGAACTCGCCTACCGTGTGGGCGAAGCCCATCACGGTCGCCGTGAGGTAGCCCGGCCGCGCGAGCGGCAGCGCCACGCTGAAGAAGGTGTCGAGCGGCGAGGCCCTGAGCGTCGCCGCCGCCTCGAGCGGCTCCTGGCCGATGGCCTCGAAGGCGTTCTGGATCGGCTGCACCACGAAGGGCATCGAATAGACCACCGAGCCGACCACCAGCCCCGCGAAGGTGAAGGGCAGCACGCCGATGCCGAGCCATTGCGTCAACGCGCCGATCGGCCCGTTGGGCCCCATCGTCACCAGGAAGTAGAAGCCCAGCACGGTGGGCGGCAGCACCAGCGGCAGCGCCACCAGCGCGCCGACCGGCCCCTTCCATGCCGAGCGTGTGCGCGCCAGCCACCAGGCCAGCGGCGAGCCCACCAGCAGCAGGATCAGCGTGGTCAGCGCCGCCAGCTTCAGCGTGAGGACGATGGCGCCGAGGTCGGAGGCGGTGGGCATGCAGGTCGGCGCTCAGGTGTCGTAGCCGAAGGAGCGGATCACGGCCTTCGCGGCGTCGGACTTGAGATATGCCATGAGCGCGGCGGCTGCCGCATTGTCCTTGCCGCGAGCCAGCAGCACGGCGTCCTGCCGGATCGGGCTGTGCAGCTCCGCGGGCACGATCCAGGCCGAGCCGCTCTTGAGCTTGCCGTTCTTCCAGACCTGCGAGAGCGCGACGAAGCCGAGTTCCGCATTGCCGCTGGAGACGAAGCTGAAGGCCTGCCCGATGCTCTCGCCCTGCACGAACCTGGGTTCGAGCTGCGCCAGCAGGCCGAGGCGCGTGAGCGTTTCCACGGCCGCCGCGCCATAGGGTGCGAGCTTCGGCGCGGCCAGCGCGAGATGCGCGAACTTCGCGCTCCTGAGCACCTCGCCTTTGGCATCCACCAGGCCGGGCTTGGCCGACCACAGCGCCAGCTTGCCGGTGGCGTAGGTGAAGCGGCTGCCCGCCACCGTGGAATTCTCCTTGTCCAGCCGGGCCGGCGTTTCGTCGTCGGCGGCGAGGAAGATGTCGAAGGGTGCGCCGCTCTGGATCTGCGCATAGAACTTGCCCGTCGCGCCGGAGGAAAGCACGGCCTTGTGGCCGGTCGCTTTCTCGAACTCGGCGGCGATCGCTTTCATGGGTGCGAAGAAGTTGGCCGCGACCGCGACCTGGACTTCCGCCGCCCGGCTGGCGAGCGAGGCGCCGAGCATGAGCAGCGTGGCGGCCGCGAGGCGAAAGGAGAGGGGGAGGTTCATGGAGCGCTATTCATCAAGGGAATAGCGCGAGTGTAGGCCCAACGGCACAATCTGCGCATGGCATCTCCCCGTTTCGGCGACGCGCTCGGCCATGGCATGAGCGACAAGCGCATCGACATCCTGCGCGGCATCGGCCGCACGGGCAGCATCTCCCAGGCCGCGCGCGAGGCGGCCGTGAGCTACAAGGCTGCGTGGCAGGCGGTCGCCACGCTCACCAACCTGGCCGGCGTCTCGCTGGTGGAGCGCGCGGTCGGCGGCGCGGGCGGCGGCGGCGCCGTGCTCACCGCGCACGGCGCGCAGCTGCTCGAACTGGCGGATGCGCTCGATGCGGCGCGCCGTGCCGTGCAGTCGCGCGCTGGCGCGAGCGCCGGCACCGCGGCGGCGCGGCTCTCGATCCGCACCAGCATGCGCAACCAGCTGCCGGCCACCGTCGGCGCAATCGAATCCACCGGACGCATCGTGCGCGTGCACATGAAGCTCGGCGGCGATGCGCAGCAACCGATCGCTGCGCGCATCACGCAGGAGAGCGCGGAGCTGCTCGGGCTGGCGGAAGGTATGGCGGCGATCGCGCTGTGCAAGGCGACCGCGGTGCGCGTGGAGCGCGCGGCGGCGCCGCGACGGACCCGGGGCAACCAGCTCGGCGGCGTGGTGCAGGGCGCGGCGCGCGGCGAGGACGGCGACGAGATCGCGATCACGCTCGACAGTGGCCTGCAGCTCGTCGGTTTCGCGCCGGCCGGCTCGGGGCTGCGCACGCGGCAGCGCGTGGTGGCCGCCATCGACGAGGCGGCGGTGGTGGTGGCGCTGCCGGGCTAGAGCCCGAGATCGCTCAAGCCCGGATGGTCGTCCGGACGCCGCCCCAGCGGCCAGAAGAACTTGCGTTCGCTTTCCTTGATCGGCAGGTCGTTGATGCTCGCATGGCGGTGCGTCATCAGGCCGTGCTCGTTGAACTCCCAGTTCTCGTTGCCGTAGCTGCGGAACCAGTTGCCGGCATCGTCGCGCCATTCGTAGGCGAAGCGCACGGCGATGCGCGGGCCGCCGAAGGCCCACAACTCCTTGATCAGGCGGTAGTCGAGCTCACGTGCCCACTTGCGTTCGAGCAGCGCCTGCGCGGCCGCCCGGCCGACCGGGAACTCGGCGCGGTTGCGCCAGCGCGTGTCTTCGCTGTAAGCCAGCGCGACGCGGGCCGGGTCGCGCGAGTTCCAGCCGTCCTCGGCCAGGCGCACTTTCTGGGTCGCGGTTTCGAGGTTGAACGGAGGCAGGGGCGGGCGTGTTTCCATGGCGGCGAGTTCCTGAAGGGATGAGGTAGACAACTCTGTCTACGTGGCCAGTCTAACGCACGTAGACAGACCTGTCTACAATGACTTCATGCCAAGTCCCGCGATTCCCGAACTCAAGGACCGCCCCGCCAGCGAGCGCATCCTGCTGACCGCGCACGAGCTGTTCTACCGCGAAGGCATTCGCGCCACCGGCATCGACCGCGTGATCGCCGAATCGGGCGTGACCAAGGTCACCTTCTACCGCCACTTCCCGAGCAAGAACGAGCTGATCCGCGCCTTCCTGGCCTACCGCCACGAGCGCTGGATGAAATGGTTCGTCGATGCGCTGAAGCGTCACGGCGCGCAGCGCGGCAAGGGCCTCGATGCGCTGGTGCCCGCGCTGCGCGAGTGGTTCGCGGATGCGGGCTATCGCGGCTGCGCCTTCCTCAACAGCGTGAGCGAGCTCAGTGCCGCCTTGCCCGAGGTGGTGGAGATCGCGCGCGGCCACAAGGGCGAGATGACGGCGGAGATCGAGAAGCTGCTGCCGCCCTCGCGCCAGCGCGCGAAGCATGCGCAGCTCATCGCGCTGGCGGTCGACGGCGCCATCGTTCACGCGCAGTTCGACGAGACGCCGGACGCAGCGTTGAAGACGCTGGACCGGCTGGTGAAGCTGCTGCGAAGCAGCAGCGAAGCCTGATTTACAGGCCGGCCTGGCGCGTGAACGACACCTTCGGCTTCTTGTAGGCAGCCGGCACTTCGTCGCGATAGAAGGCACGGCGATCCAGGCTCGCGAACGGGTCGTGCGCCTTGGCGACTGCCTCCGCACGAATCGTGGTGCGGTCGGCGGTGGACGTGAAGGTCTGCGCGCCGGCGCTGGCGCCGTCGGCGTAGGAATTGCCGGCGCGTGCGGCGGCGACGCCTTCGGCGGCCACTTCCGAACGGTTGGCTGCCGAGGTCAGGGTGTGCACGCCGTCATAGGTTTCCGCTTGCGCGCCGGCGGCGGCCAGGAGTGAAAGAGCTGCAGCGGCGATGATCTTCGAGGCATTCATTTCGGTTCCTTCAAATCGATTGGTTGATGCGTATGAAGTTTGCGACCGAAGGCCTTCGAGAAAACGCCGCGAAAGGAACCGCGGCGTTTGCGACTTGGAAACAATGGGACGCGCCGGTCCCTCGAGCGGCGCTACCTCGTGCGAGGCGCGCGAACCGGATTGACCAGCGGTCCGGGGCCGATGGCGATCGGCGGCCCTGCGTCGTCGGCGGCCCATGCGGGCGAGCGCGACGAGCTGACCAGCGGACCCGGACCCGGAACGATCGGCGGGCCTCGGTCGTCCAGGCTCGATGCGGGCGTGCGCGCGGAACTGACCAGCGGCCCGGGACCCGGCACGATCGGCGGCCCCGGATCGTCGCGCAACGACGTCTGCGCGCGCGCAGAGCCAATCAGCGGCCCCGGACCGGGCGCGATCGGCGGCCCCGAGTCGCCGCGGGCCCATGCGGGCGTGTACGCCTGCTGCGGCGCTGGCGGTGGGTCCACACGAATGCGTTCCGTGGACGCGGTGGAGCGGCGACTCGCGACGGGTACCGCCGCGGATTTCTCCGCGCTGGGCTGAGAAGGCTTCGCAGCGACGGGTGTCGCAGGCGCAGGCGCAGGCGCAGGTGCAGCCACTGCGGGCGCGGCCGCGACGGGCACGGCAGGCGCGGGCGCTGCGGCTGGCGGGGGCGTCGACGCGGGCTCGGGCACTGCCACCGCGGCTTTTTCCGACGATGGCATCCTGGCTTCAGCTGCCGGTTCCATCGTGTTCAATTTCGGCCACTCGCCGACATCGCGCGTGACGTACATATACCAGCCGATGAAAGCGATGCTCATGGCGACTGCCGACAACCCCAGACGAAGCCAAAAGGCCGGCGTCTCGGCCGGCAGCAGAGCGAGCGAAGGGTTCCTGCGCCGCGACGGGCCGTCCAGGGACGGGATGGAGTCCTCGAATCCTGTTGCCCTTGGCGTCGGCCTTATCGCTTCGAGTGCCGACGGGCCGGTCGGGGCAAAGCCGGGAAGTCGGCCGGCGCAGCCGCTGCAGAACATGGCTTTCTCGCGGTTGGGGGCCCCGCAAATCGGACAAGCGACGGACATGAACAAACTTCCTGCGTAAAAAACAAGTATCTGCGTACTGTCCACGAGCAGCGGCTTCTGTCTGTCAGCCGTTTCCCACGTCGTGCTGCGCAACGCGCGCGTCCTGGCCGCACTGTTTGCGCTGCGGGGGTTGTCAACTGAACAGCGCAATCAGCGCGTAGAGCCCCGCGAGAAACCAGTTCACTGCCTTTGCCGCGTCCGCGTTCTCCTTCGGAATCGGCGTCAGCTCGGCGCGCCTCCAGGCCCAGATGTTGTACGCGACCGCGAGGCAGGCACCGGGCACGACGACGAGAAAAGTCTGCAGCCCCGCTGCGACGATCGCGGAGACGACGAGTATCAGGAACCCGACGAACCCGATCCCGCCGGAGGTGCTCGCCAGCACGTGGGAAAGCCCGCCGCAGAATTCGCATGTCGCCGGGTTGGCGCGATCCGACCACCGCTTCGCCAGGCCGGAGATGCCGGGCTTCCGGCAGCTTGGGCAGCTGTGCTTCACCTCGCGCCCCCGAGGTGGCGCGCGAGAAAGGTCCCGACCTTCTGCTCGTATTCGCGCTGCGCAAGCGCATGCAGGTCGACGTGCGCAGCGCCATCCACGATCCACAGCTGCTTCGGCTCGACCGCCATGCCGAAGAGCAGGCGCGACTCGTCCGCCGTGGTGCTGCGATCCTCTGCGCCGGAGATGATGAAGACAGCGGCGCCGATGCGGCCGACACGCTCGATCGGCCGCAGCCGCGCCGCAGACACGCCGGCGCGCAGCGGCAGCTGCCACAGCAGCAGCGGCGACAGCAGGCCGCCCGCCGGGCCCAGGTAGGTCGTCAAGCGGTTTCGCACCGCCTCGTCGACCGTGGGATACATCGATTCGAGGATCACCGCCCGGACCTGCGCATCGGGCTCGCCCAGCGCGAACGCCGCCGCGCCCAGCGATATGCCGATCACGCCGATCGGCTCCGACGGCATCTCGCGCCGGAGGTGGGCCAGCGCGGCCTTGACGCCCTCGGCCTCCCGCGCGCCGAAGGTGATCCGGTCGCCCGTGCTTTCGCCATGTGCGGGCAGGTCGATCAGCAGGACCGAATAGCCGAGCCGATGCAGGAATCGCGCGCGTCCGATCATCTGGCGGCGATCGGATCGCACGCCGTGCAGGAGCAGGATGGCACCGGCACCGGCAGTGCCGCGGCTTTGCCAGCCCGACAGACGTTCCCGCTCGGCATAGGGTATTTGCACGGCCGCCGCCGGCAGGTCCGGCGGCAGGATGCCGATGGCCGAGCGCACAGGGCGGCTCAGCAGTTCGCCGACGGCGGCGGTGCACAAGGCCCCGAGCGCGATGGCGGCAAGAACGAGGTAGGACCATCCGGGCATGGTGGTGGAGTATGCGGCGGCGGCGCGCCCTGTAGGCTGCCGCTGCTCGCTGGCCGGCGGTATCGTCCTACGCCCAAAGACTTCTTTGCAGCGCATTACCCTTCAGCCGCGATCTCGCGGCGGCCGGAAAGAAGGAGGCACGCCATGCAGAGAAATTGCCGGTTCGATCTCCGGGTGCTGATCCGCATGGTGTGCATCGCGGCCGCGGCCGGGCTTGCGGCATGCGGAGGCGGTGGCGGTGGCGGCGGCGGCCATGGCGGTATCGCGGTGCCGCCCCCCAGCCAGACGAAACTGAGCTGCGACGACTCGATCAAGAGCGGCTTCAAACCGGACGCCAACACCACCGTGCTGCTGGTCAAGTCCTTCAAGACCGGCGACCCGCTGCTCCTGACCGGAACGCCGACGCCCACCACGCCCACGGCGACCACCGATGTCTGCATCGTGAAGCTTCTGGTCGGGCCGGGCAATCCCGGCCCGGCGGATGCCCCGTCGACCTCGCCCGGCATCGGCATCGAGGTCTGGCTGCCCAATGAGGCGAAGTGGAACCAGCGGGTGCATGTGAAGGGCGGCGGCGGCTGGGCCGGCGGCGTCCACACTTCGCTGACGGCGCTCGCAGGCATCACCGGCGGCAGCGCCGGCGCGCCGGCGCAAACCGCGATGGTCGAAGGCGCGGTTTCGGCCAGCACCGACACCGGCCATGCCAACACGGCCAACGGCGGCTCCTTCGCGATGAGGCCCGACGGCACCGTCAACATCCTGCTGTGGAACGACTTCGCGCAGCGCGGCATCCACGAGATGGCGGTCAAGACCAAGGCGCTGGCCGCCGCCTTCTATGGCACGCCTGCCAAGTTCGCGTACTGGAACGGCTTCTCCACCGGCGGCCGCCAGGGCCACATGGAAGCGCAGGCGAATCCGGCCGACTTCGACGGCATCCTGGCCGGCGCGCCGGCCATCAACTGGACCAAGTTCATCACCGCCGAGCTCTATCCGCAGATCGTCTACCAGCGCGACCTGGGCGGCGTGCCGCTCACGCCGGCCCAGCTCACGCTGATGGGCAACGCCGCCATCAACGCCTGCGACGTGGTGAACGGCCAGCATCTCGGCTACATCCCCGACCCCTCGCAATGCCGCTACGACCCATTGCTGGACACCAGCGTGCTGTGCGCGAGCAGCGGCGGAACGGGGCCCGCCGGCAGCTGCGTCACCGCCGCCCAGGCGCTGGCGATGAACAAGATCTGGTACGGCCAGACCGCCGACGGCTCCGTGCCTTCGCCCTCGGCGGACAACGGCTTCGCGACCTCGCCCTCGGTCTCGGCCAACCAGCGCTGGTACGGGCTCACGCGCGGCACCAATCAGAGCGGACTCGCGGGTCCCACGCCTTTCAGCATCGCGACCGACATGGTGGCGCTCGAACTGCAGGACCCGACCTGGGCCCAGCCCAATTTTATCAACGCGACGGGCAATGGCATCGATCGCTGGAAGACGCTGTCCTATGCGGCTCTCTCGAACGCCTACGACCAGGGCGTCGCCCTGCAATCCGCGTTCGCCAACATCAACACCGACGATCCGAACCTCGAGCGCTTCGCCGCGCGCGGTGGAAAGATGCTGGTCTACCACGGCCTGGCGGACACGCTGATCCCGCCGCAGGGCACGACCCACTACTACACGCTGCTATCGGGCCGCATGGGCGGCGATGCGGTGGTGCGCAACTTCTACCGGCTCTTCCTGGTGCCCGGCATGGGCCACAGCTTCAGCAACGGCACCACCAATCCGGCTGCGAATCCGCCGCTGCCGACGATCAACCAGCTCTACACCGCGCTCACGGCCTGGGTGGAAGGCGGCAATTCGCCGGAGCGCATCGACATCTCGGCGCCGGCCAGCGGCAGCTCGCCGGCCAGTTCGCGGCCGATCTGCATGCATCCGACCAAGGCCACGCTGACCGGCGGCGATCCGCGATTGGCGGCGTCGTACGTCTGCTCCTGAAGCCAGGCGTCAGGACGAGGGCGGCGGCAGCTCCGCCGCCCTGCGCATCGCCGGCCAGGCGCCGACCGTCAGTGCGCGCAGCGCCCACTCCACAGGCCCGTAGCTGAAGCGGCGCAGCCACAGGCGGCTGGCGGCCAGCTGGCCCGCGAAGATGGCTGCCGCGATCAGCACGCAGGCCGCCGGCGACACGCGGCCCATCCAGCCCAGCCCGTAGGCTGTGAAGATCAGCGCGCAGACGAGCGACTGCACGAGGTAGTTGGTGAGGGCCATGCGCCCCGCGGGCGCCAGCAGCCGCGCGATGCGCATGCCGCGCGCGCCCTCGAACAGCATCATCGCGAGCCCGACGTAGGCGGCGCTCAGGAAGGGCGCGCTCAGGAGGCTGACGGCCAGGCCCACGATCTCCCAGCCCGAGCCGATCCGGTAGACCGTGGCCGTCGCATAGACCAGCGCGCCGGGCAGGCCCACCGCCAGGCCCCAGCCGGCCAGGTGTCGCCAAAGTCCGCGGTAGCGGTCGAGCCGCGCGAACAAGCGGCGCCTGCCGGCCATGAAGCCGAGCATGAACATGGCGAGCGCGCAGGGGCCCTGGATCAGCACCACGATCCACCAGGTCTGGCCGAGTTCCTGCAGGCGCTGGGCGACCACCGTCGCCGGCGTGCCCAGCCAGGCCATTTGCGCGGCGCTCGCGCGCGCCGCGGCGCCGGCGACGTCGATGGTTTCGCCGGCGTGCACCCGGAGCCCGCCGAGCACGGCCATGACGGCCGCGGGCATCAGCGTGAGTACGCAGGCGCGCCAGGCCGCCTGGGCATCGGTCTGCTGGCGCAGCCAGAGCAGGACCAGGCCCAGTACGGCATAGGTGCCAAGGATGTCGCCGTGAAACAGCCACACCGCATGTGCGGCGCCGATGAGCCAGAGCCCGAGCAGGCGGCGCAGCATCCTCGGCCCGAAGGCTTTGCCGCTGCGCTCGGCCGCCTCCATCTGCAAGGTGAAGCTGTAGCCGAACAGGAAGGAGAAGAGCAGGTAGAACTTGGTCTCGAACAGGAAGGCCACGAGCCAGCGCACGGCGCGGTCCACCGGCCGGGCGAAGGCGGGATCGGGCGCGGCCATGCCGAAGTAGGCCGAGGCGAAGGCCGCGATGTTGACCAGCAGGATGCCCAGCAGCGCGAAGCCGCGCAGCGCATCCACGTGCAGCAGCCGCGGCGGCTGGAGCGCGCGGGCCCCGTGTGGAGATGCATCGACCATGATGCATCGTAGAGCCCTCGGGTGACGCTATGCCTTCTCGGGGATCGGGTTGCGGAAGCTCACGTTGAGCAGGTTCCAGGCATTGATGACCGCGATGGTGAAGCCGAGCTCGACGATCTCGACGTCGGTGAAGTGCGCCTTCAGCCGCGCGAACTCCTCGTCGCTCGCGTCGCTGTGCGGCGTGGCGTTGACGAGCTCCGCCCAGCGCAGCGCCGCGCGCTCGCGCTCGCTGAAGAAAGGCGCCTCG
Organism: Variovorax sp. Soil_C_33; assembly: GCF_057656935.1. Lineage (NCBI taxonomy): Bacteria > Pseudomonadati > Pseudomonadota > Betaproteobacteria > Burkholderiales > Comamonadaceae > Variovorax > Variovorax sp. Soil_C_33. Next base: position 236,571 of record NZ_JBDGJK010000001.1, on the reverse strand, counting down.
CGCCAGCCGGCCAGCGCATTGAGATGGCGCGGATCGACCTCCAGCCGGATCAGGTCGCGCCAGTGCATGTCGATGCAGTAGCCGCAGCCGTTGATCTGCGAGAGCCGAAGCAGCACGAGGTCGACGAGGCGGCTGCCGAGCGAGCCTTTGTGGACGGCAGCGGAGGTGTCGAGCAGCCCCTGAAAAGCCTTGGGAGCGAGTTGATAGTAGGGAAGACGGGCGGTGTGTGCCATGAAAAAAGATCCTTGGTTGCATCAGGACGGCCGCCCCATGCGGCCCTCCATGCACTCAAGACGCGCCAGGGCCTGCGTTTGTGACAGCGGCGGGAGTACGCTGTCGGCTCAACCCATCACCGAGGACCAAGCCATGAGCCAGAAGATGCGCATCGAACACGACCTGCTGGGTGACCGCGAGGTGCCCGACGAGGTCTACTACGGCGTCCACACGCTGCGGGCCAGGGAGAACTTCCAGATCTCGGGCACGACCATCTCGGCCTATCCGGAGCTGGTGGTCGCGCTCGCCTCGGTCAAGCAGGCGGCCGCCGAGGCCAACACCGAGCTGGGCCTGCTGCCCGCCGAGCTGCGCGACGCGATCGTCGCGGCCTGCAAGGAGATCCGCGGCGGCGCGCTGCACGAGCAGTTCGTGGTCGACGTGATCCAGGGCGGCGCCGGCACCTCGACCAACATGAACGCCAATGAGGTGGTCTGCAACCGCGCGCTCGAAATCATGGGCCACCGGCGGGGCGAGTACCAGTACCTGCATCCCAACGAGCACGTCAACATGGCGCAGAGCACCAACGACGTCTATCCGACCGCGATCCGCATCGCCACCTGCTTCGCGATCGACGAGCTGCTCGCGGCCATGGAGCATCTGCGCGAAGCCTTCGATGCCAAGGCCAAGGAGTTCGCGCACCTGCTGAAGATCGGCCGCACCCAGCTGCAGGACGCGGTGCCGATGACGCTGGGCCAGGAGTTCTCGACCTATGCGGTCATGGTCGAGGAAGACATCGCGCGCCTGACCGAGGCCTCGGCCCTGATCCGCGAGATCAACCTCGGCGCCACGGCCATCGGCACCGGCATCACCGCGCATCCCGAGTACGCGCGCAAGGCGCTGGCCGCGCTGCGCGGCATCACCGGCCTCGATCTTTCCACCGCGCCCAACCTGATCGAGGCCACCCAGGACTGCGGCGCCTTCGTGCAGTTGTCGGGCGTGTTGAAGCGCATCGCGGTCAAGCTGTCGAAGACCTGCAACGACCTGCGGCTGCTCTCCAGCGGCCCGCGCTCCGGCTTCGGCGAGATCAACCTGCCGCCGATGCAGGCCGGCTCGTCGATCATGCCGGGCAAGGTCAACCCGGTGATTCCGGAGGTCGTCAACCAGGTCGCCTTCGAGGTGTTCGGCAACGACCTGACCGTGACCTTCGCGGCCGAAGCCGGGCAGCTGCAGTTGAACGCCTTCGAGCCGATCATCGCGAGCGCGCTGTTCCGCAGCTTCAAGCACCTGACCAACGGCTGCATGACGCTGGCCGACCTGTGCGTCAAAGGCATCACCGCCAACCCGGACCGGCTGCGCGAGAGCATCGAGCGCTCGATCTCGCTGGTGACGGCGCTGAATCCGATCATCGGCTACAAGGAAGCGACCGAGGTCGCGGCCGAGGCCTTCGCCAACGGCACCAACGTGCGCGAAGTGGTGCTGCGCCGCAAGCTGATGACCGAGGCCGAGCTCGAGGACGCGCTGCGCCACGAGGTGCTGACGCAGCCGCGTGCCTACGAGAAGGCGCAGAAGGCCGGTTGAAGCGGCTTGCTTCGCGCAGACCTCACGGCATCAGGCCGATGATCTTCTTGATCTCCGCGGCCGAGTAGGCGCGCAGCGTCTGCGAACGCACATTGCCGAGCGAGCCGACGCTGAGCAGCGTGGCCATCGCCGCTTCGTCGCTGCCTTCGGTCGTGACCACCAGGTCGTAGCTGCCGGTGGTCCAGTGGATGCTCTTGACGGTGAGGCCCAGCTTGCCCGCCAGGGCCGTGAACGCCTCGGCGCGGCTCGGCGACTCCTTGACGTTGCGGATGCCCTGGTCCGTGAAGTTGATGAGCGAGATGTAGGTGGCCATGGCGCTTCCCTCGTTGCAGGTGGAGGCCTGGCCGCCGCGGCCGCGGCACAAAGCCCTGGAGGGGATGACATCGAGCCGCGATCCCCGGAGACGGATCGCTGAAACTCAATATAGGCGGCCAGCCCGCCGAATTCCATTCGGCGGACAGGCCGCTACCGGACGGAGTCGAGGAGCGCCCCGAGCTCGCGCCGGATCTCGTCCGCGCTGCCGGGCCGCACCAGGCGGCCGAGCTCTTTTCCGTCGCGCATGAAGATCAGCGTCGGCCACAGCTTGATGCCGAAGGAGCGGCCCAGCGGCCGACCGCTGGCGTCCTCGATCTTGAGATGGCGCAGCGGCGGCACCTCGGCCAGCGCCTTGGCGAGCAACGGCTGCGCCGCCTTGCAGATGCCGCACCAGGGGGCGCCGAATTCGATGAGCGTGGGGCCGGAGAGACTGTCGACTTCGCTGCGGGAGGGTTCGACCGGGGCGTAGGAATCGTTCATCGCTCCATTCTGCGTTGGGCTGCGATTTACTGCCGGCGCCGGGCCAGCTTGCGGTAGACGGTGGCGCGGCTGATGCCGAGCGTGCGCGCGGCCTCGGCCACGTTGCCGCGCGCGTCGTCCACCGCGCGGCGGATCAGCGCGGTTTCGAGGTCGCGCAGCCGCGGGCGCTCCTGGCTTGCGCCGCGCGGTGCGCGGTGCGCGAGCTGCGGATGAGCCTGCACGCGCAGGCCTGACCACAACGGCACTTCGAGCGCAGTGTCGCCGCGCCGCGCCGCATCGAAGAGCATTTGCGGCTGCAGCGCGAACAGATCGTTGCAGTGCAGCGTCGGGTCGGTGCCCAGCGGCTGGTGAAGCATCTGGCGCGCGGCGGTATTGGCACCGGTCACGCGGCCGTCGGCGTCGATGCACAGCAGGCCCTCGGTGGCCGGCCCCGCGGCATAGCCCGGCCAATCGATGCGCAGCAGCAGTTCGCAGGGCAAGGACAGCATCAGCGCGTTCTCGATGCTGCGCGCCGAGAGCGCGGCCAGGTGCCGCAGCTCGGGGCGCTCGACCACCTGCACACCGGTCAGGTCCAGCATGCCGATGCATTGGCCCTGAGGCCCGAACAGCGGCGCGCCGGCGCAGCTGTAGATGCCGGTGTCATCGAAGAAATGCTCGTTGCGGTGCAGCCATACCGATTCGCGTTCGGCCAGCGCCGCGCCGATGGCGGTGGTGCCGACTGCGCGCTCGGAAAGATCGACGCCGATGCGCGCGATGTCGCGCGCGTGGCGGGCCGCGGGATCGCTGCCGCCGGGCAGGGCGCCGACGTCGATCACGACGCCTTCGGCATCGGTCAGGACGGCGAAGTAGTGCGTATCGGCGATCGCGCGCGACAGCTTGTCGAGCACCGGCCGTGCGGCCGAGACCAGGGCCCGGTTGCGCTCCGCGACATGCCGGGCGGCCGCCGCCGAGACCGGGTCGAAGCAGACGCGCTGCTGCGGCCGGTGGCCGGCCGCCAGGCAGCGTTGCCATGAGCGGATGAGCCAGGGTTCGATGCGGGCGCCGCGCGGATCCGCGGCTTCACCTTCGATCCATTCGCGCCGCGCTTGTGCGATGGAGAGAGAGCGTTCGGGCGCGGCGGAGTAGGTGGTCATCGTGTTTCATTTTGAGAATTTCAAGCGCGCGCTGCAAGCGCCTAGGGTTTTGCCTAGGATGGTGCCCCTGCCCGGCGTCCAAGATTCCAGTTGCCCAGCCATCTCACCCACAACGGAGACAGCCACATGCAGGTTCTATTCACGGTCAACGGCCGCGCGGTCACGGTCGACGCGCCCCCCAACACCTTTCTCGTACAGGCGCTGCGCGAGCATCTCCAACTGACCGGAACGCACGTGGGCTGCGACACCGCTCAGTGCGGCGCCTGCACCGTCCACGTCAACGGCCGCGCGGTCAAGTCGTGCAACGTGCTGGTGGCGCAGGTGAGCGGCGCGAAGATCACGACCATTGAGGGCATCGCGCAGCCCGACGGCACCATGCACCCGATGCAGGCGGCCTTCAAGGAATGCCACGGCCTGCAATGCGGCTTCTGCACGCCGGGCATGGTGATGAGCGCGATCGACCTGTGCACGCACCATCCCAAGGCCAGCGAAACCGAGGTCCGCGAACTGCTGGATGGCAACATGTGCCGTTGCACCGGTTACCAGAACATCGTCAAGGCCGTGCAGATGGGCGGCGAGGCCATGGCTGCGGCACCGGCCAAAGCCGCTGCCACGGCATAAGGAGCACCATCATGGGCGCATCCGATTTCGCCAGCCTGCCGCACATCGGCGAGGCACTCAAGCGCAAGGAAGACTACCGCTTCCTGACCGGCGCCGGCCAGTACACCGATGACGTGACAATGGCCAACCAGAGCCATGCCATCTTCCTGCGTTCGCCGCATGCGCACGCCAACATCAAGTCGATCGACACCGCCGCCGCCGAGAAGATGCCGGGCGTGGTCGGCATCTTCAGCGGCAAGGACATCGACGGCAAGATGGGCGGTCTGCCCTGCGGCTGGCTCATCAACAACCCCGACGGCACGCCGATGAAGGAGCCGCCGCATCCGATCCTCGCGATCGGGAAAGTGCGCTACGTGGGCGACCACGTCGCGATGGTCGTGGCCGAGACGGTGGAGCAGGCCAAGAACGCGGCCGAGGCGATCGTGGTCGACTACGAGGTGCTGCCCGCGCTGGTGAGCGTGGCCGACGCGGCGAAGAAGGCGAGCGGCGTCACGATCCACGAGGCCGCGCCCGACAACCAGTGCTACAAGTGGGCGCTGGGCGACAAGGCGGCGGTCGACGCCGCCTTCGCCAAGGCCGCGCACGTCACGAAGCTCGACCTGGTCAACAACCGGCTGGTGCCGAACCCGATGGAGCCGCGCGTCGCGATCGGCAGCTACAGCCGCGCCACCGAGGAATACACGCTCTACGTCGCCAACCAGAATCCGCACGTCGAGCGCCTCCTGATGACGGCCTTCGTGCTGGGCCTGCCCGAGCACAAGGTGCGCGTGATCGCGCCCGACGTGGGCGGCGGCTTCGGCTCCAAGATCTTTCTCTACGCCGAGGACGTGGCGCTGACCTGGGCCGCCAAGCAGCTCAACCGCAGCATCAAGTGGACCGGCGACCGCTCGGAGTGCTTCCTGTCCGACGCGCACGGGCGCGACCATGTGAGCCATGCCGAGATGGCGCTCGACAAGGACGGCAAGTTCCTGGCCCTGCGCGTGCACACCGACGCCAACCTGGGCGCGTACCTCTCGACCTTCTCGACCGCGGTGCCGACCATCCTCTACGCGACGCTGCTCGCGGGCCAGTACACGACGCCGCAGATCTACGTCGAGGTCGATGCCTGGTTCACCAACACCGCGCCGGTCGATGCCTACCGCGGAGCGGGGCGGCCCGAGGCGACCTACCTGCTGGAGCGCCTGGTCTCGCGCTGCGCCTGGGAAATGAACCTGGGCCAGGACGAGATCCGCAAGCGCAACTTCATCACCACCTTCCCGTACCAGACGCCGGTGGCGCTGCAGTACGACACGGGCGACTTCCACGCCTCGATGGACAAGGCCAAGGAGCTGGCCGAGGTGGCCGGCTTCGCCGAACGCAAGGCCGCGACCGAGGCCAAGGGCAAGCTGCGCGGCATCGGCTACTCGAGCTACATCGAGGCCTGCGGCATTGCGCCGTCGAACATCGCAGGCGCGCTCGGCGCGCGCGCCGGCCTGTTCGAGTGCGGCGAGATCCGCGTGCATCCGACCGGCAGCGTGACCGTGTTCACCGGCTCGCACAGCCACGGGCAAGGCCACGAGACCACCTTCGCGCAGGTCGTGGCCGCGCGCCTGGGCATCGCGGTCGAGGCGGTCGACGTGGTGCACGGCGACACCGGCCGCGTGCCCTTCGGCATGGGCACCTACGGCTCGCGCTCGATCTCGGTCGGCGGCGCTGCGATCATGAAGGCGCTCGACAAGATCGAGACCAAGGCCAAGAAGATCGCGGCCCACCTGATGGAGGCGAGCGACGCCGACGTGGAGTTCGCGAACGGCGAGTTCACCGTCAAGGGCACCGACAAGAAGATTCCCTTCGGCCAGGTCGCGCTCACGGCCTACGTGCCGCACAACTATCCGCTCGACAAGCTGGAGCCCGGGCTCAACGAAACCGCCTTCTACGATCCGACCAACTTCACCTTCCCGGGCGGCACCTACATCTGCGAGGTCGAGATCGACAAGGGCACCGGCGAAGTGAAGATCGACCGATTCACCGCGGTCGACGACTTCGGCACCATCATCAATCCGATGATCGTCGAAGGCCAGGTGCACGGCGGCCTGGTGCAGGGCCTCGGCCAGGCGCTGATGGAGAACTGCGTCTACGACAACGAGAGCGGCCAGCTGCTGACCGGCAGCTTCATGGACTACGCGATGCCGCGCGCCGACGATTTCCCGACCTTCAAGGTGGCCACCACCTGCACGCCCTGCACGCACAACCCGCTGGGCACCAAGGGCTGCGGCGAGGCGGGCGCCATCGGCTCGCCGCCGGCGCTGATCAACGCCGTGCTCGACGCGCTGGCGCCGCTGGGTGTCAAGGACTTCGACATGCCGGCCTCGCCGCACCGGGTGTGGGAGGCGATGCAGAAGGGCAGCACGAGCCCGACGCAGGAACCGCAACAGCCTCCGCTGACCGCCAGCACCCAAGGCCGACCGGCCGCTTGACCATCGAAGGAATCACACCATGTACGCCTTCACCCTCGAACGTCCCGCCAATATCGCCGACGCAGCCAAGCTGGCCGCAGCCGGCGGCAAGGTGCTCGCCGGCGGCCAGACCTTGCTGGCTTCGATGAAGCTGCGCCTGTCGGCGCCCGAGCAGCTGGTCGACCTCGGCGGCATCAAGGAACTCGCCGGCATCAAGAAGGAGGGCAATGCCTTCGTGATCGGCGCGATGACGCGCCACCTCGACGTCGGCGGCAATGCCGAGATCAAGGCGGCCTTTCCCGCGCTGGCCTGGCTGGCCGACCACATCGGCGACCGCCAAGTGCGTGCCATGGGCACCATCGGCGGCTCGATCGCCAACAACGACCCGGCCGCCTGCTACCCGAGCGCGGTGCTGGCCTCGGGCGCGACCATCGTCACCAGCAAGCGCGAGATCGCGGCCGACGATTTCTTCCTCGGCCTCTTCACTACCGCGCTGGAAGAGGGCGAGCTCATCACCGCGATCCGCTTCCCGATCCCGAAGCGCGCCGCCTACGAGAAGCTGCGGCAGAAGGCCTCGAACTTCCCGCTGGTCGGCGTGTTCGTCACGCAGGGCGACAGCGGCGTGCGCGTCGCGGTCACCGGCGCGGGCAACGGCGTGTTCCGGCACAAGGGGTTGGAAGATGCGCTGGCGCAGAACTTCTCCCCCGAAGCAGCGGCCGGCGTGAAGATCGATTCCAGCGACCTCAACAGCGACTTGCATGCGTCCGCGGCCTACCGCGCCAACCTGATCAACGTACTCACACAGCGTGCGGTGAAAAAAGCGCTCGGCTAAGCTGTAGCGATGACCACACCTGCAGCGACCGCCCCCTTCAACACCATCGACGCGGTCGTGCAGGCGCTGGAAGGCGCCGCCTACTACGCCGACCGGCGGCTCGCGACGGCGGTCTTTCTCGCACTCAAGCTGCAGCGTCCGCTGCTGCTGGAGGGCGAGCCCGGCGTCGGCAAGACCGAACTGGCCAAGGCGCTGGCCAGCGCACTGCAGCGCGAGCTGCTGCGCCTGCAGTGCTACGACGGCCTGGAGCAGCGCGAGGCGCTCTATGAATGGAACTATGCGGCGCAGCTGCTGCACATGCGCGCGGCCGAGGCGCACGGGGCTTCCAGCGATGTCGAGTCGGAGGTCTACCAGCCGCGCTACCTGATCCGCCGGCCGCTGCTGCAGGCCTTGCAGGCGCCGGCACCGGGCGCCGTGCTGCTGATCGACGAAGTCGATCGCGCCGACGAGCCTTTCGAGGCCTTCCTGCTCGAGTACCTGGGCGAGTACCAGGTCAGCATTCCCGAGCTGGGCACGGTGCGGGCGCTGGTGCCGCCGGTCACCATCCTGACCAGCAACCGCACGCGCGAGCTCAACGATGCCGTCAAGCGGCGCTGCCTCTACCACTGGCTGGACTACCCGGAGCGCGAGCGCGAGCTGGCCATCGTGCGCGCGCAGGTGCCGAGGGCGGGCGAGGTGCTCTCGGGCCAAGTCGCGGCCTTCGTCGAACGCCTGCGCAGCGCGCCCTTTGCCAGCGCCTTTCAGCGTGCGCCGGGCATTGCGGAAAGCGTCGAATGGGCGCGCGCGCTGATCGCGCTCGACACCGTGGAGCTCGACCCCGAGATCGTGGTCGATACCGCGGGCATTCTCTTCAAGCAGCGCGACGATGTGGCGGCGCTGACGCATGAGCTGGCGTCCGAGCTGCTGAAGCCCGAGGAGGAGTCGGCGCCGTGAGCGTTCCGCAGTTAGGGGATGCGCGGCGCGGCAAGCTGGCCGGCAACATGATGGGCTTCGGCCGCGCGCTGCGCCGTGCCGGCGTGCGGACCGATTCGGCGCGCATCGCGCTCGCCGCCGAAGCCGCGACGCTGGTCGGCGTCGACAGCCGGCTCGACCTGGCGGCCGCGATGGAGGCCGTGATGATCAGCCGCGAGCAGGACCGCCTGGTGTTCCGCGAACTCTTCGATGCGTGGTTCCGCGACCCCGAGCTCGCCAACAAGCTGCTCGCCCAGATGCTGCCGAGCGCCGAAGGCAAGGCCGAGCCTTCGAAGCGCCGGCCGCGCGTGCGCGAGGCGCTCGCGGCGCCGCGCGATCCGGTGAAGCCCGCGCAAACCGAGCGCGAGGTCGACTTCGATGCCGCGATGACGGCGAGCGATCGCCGGCGGGTGCACCACGCCGACTTCAACGCGCTGGGCGCCGCCGAGTACCGCCTGGTGGAGCGGCTGGCCCGCGACATCGCGCTGCCGGTGCCGGCGCTGCCCGCGCGCCGCTTGCGCGTGACCGGCGATGCCGGCGCGCATTCGCGCATGCACTGGCCCGGCGTCTGGCACGAGGCCGGGCGAACCGGCGGCGAGATGCTGCGCCTGCCGCGGCTCTCGCGGCGCAAGCAGCCGCTGCCCTTGCTGGTGCTGATCGACGTCTCCGGATCGATGGAGCGCTATGCGCGCCTGCTGCTGGCCTTTCTGCATGCGGCGACGCGTCGCGCCGGCCGCCGCGACGTGTTCGCCTTCGGCACCCAGTTGACCGACCTGACGCCGGCCTTTCGCATCGCCGACACCGACGCGATGCTGGCGGCAGCCGGCGAGGCCATCGCCGATTTCGCCGGCGGCACGCGGCTGGGCGGCTCGCTGGGCGAACTGCGCGAGCGCCATGCGCGCCGCCTGACCGGCCGCCGCACGCTGGTGCTGGTGATCAGCGACGGCCTGGACACCGGCGAACCCGAAACCCTGGAGCGCGAGCTGCTGTGGCTCAAGCGCCATTCGCGGCGCGTGCTGTGGCTCAACCCGCTGCTGCGCTACGAGGGCTATGCGCCGCTCGCGCGCGGCGCGGCCGTTCTGCACCGCCATGCAGACGCGATGCTCGCGGTCCACAATCTCAATGCACTCGAACAACTGGCCGCGAGCCTCGCGGCCCTGATGCGGTCCGGCCGCTAGAAGGAACACACGATGGAAATGCTCGGCAACCGCCGGCTCGGCATCACGCAGCAGCAGGCCTGGGAGGCGCTCAACGATCCCGAGACGCTGAAGAAATGCATTCCCGGCTGCGACAAGTTCGAGCCCAGCGGCGACAACGAGTACGCGGTGGCGCTCGCCGTCAAGATCGGACCGGTCTCGGCCAAGTTCAACGGCAAGGTCGCGCTGGCCGAGATCATGCCGCCCGACAGCTACCGCCTCTCCTTCGAAGGGCAGGGCGGCGTGGCGGGCTTCGCCAAGGGCTCGTCGAGCGTGACGCTCAAGCCGGTCGCCGATGGGTCTCCCGGCTGCGAGCTCGACTACACGGTGCAGGCGCAGGTGGGCGGCAAGATCGCGCAGCTCGGGCAGCGCCTGATCGACGGCGCCGCCAAGTCGACGGCCGATGATTTCTTCAAGCGCTTCGAGGCCGAGATGCAGGGCCGCTACGGCCCGCCGCCGGCGGCGGCCGAGAGCACCGAGGCAGCGCCCGCCGCCGAGCCGGAGGAGAAGACCGGCGCGATGGCGGGCCTGATGCGCAAGATCGGTATCGGCAGAAAGTCCGACAAGCCGGCAGACGGCGCGGACGACAAGACGGACGCCTAAGGACCATGGAAAACCTCGACGTGATGGTCCTGCGCACGCTGCGCGACTGGCGGCTCGCGGGACGGCGCGCGCTGCTCACGACCGTGGTGCGCACCTGGGGATCCTCGCCGCGGCCGATCGGTTCGATCATGGCGCTGGCGGAAGACGGCGCCGTGATCGGATCGGTCTCGGGCGGCTGCATCGAAGACGACCTGATCGCGCGCTACAGCCGCGCGCACGGCGCGCCGGGCGAGATGCCTTCGGGCGCGCCGGCATTGGTCAAGTACGGCATCACGGCGGATGAGGCGCACCGCTTCGGCCTGCCCTGCGGCGGCACGCTGGAACTGCTGCTCGAATACGACCCCGATGCCGCCTCGCTGGAAACGCTGGTGGCCGCGCTCGAGAAGGGGCGGCTGATGCAGCGCACCGTGTCGCTGGCCGATGGCGCGGTCAGCGTGGCCGAGGCGAGCGCGCCGGCCGAGCTCACGATCAGCGACACCGAGCTGGTGAACACCTTCGGCCCCGAATACCGCATGCTGCTGATCGGCGCCGGCCAGCTGGCCGAATACCTGTCGACAATGGCGAAGTTCAGCGGCTTCGCGGTGACGCTGTGCGATCCGCGCACCGAGTACCGCACGGCCTGGTCGGTGCCGGGCGTGACGCTCAGCACCGAGATGCCCGACGACGCGGTGAGCGCCTTCAAGCCCGACCGCCGCAGCTGCGTGGTCGCGCTCACGCACGACCCGAAGCTCGACGACCTGGCCCTGCTCGAGGCCCTGCAGAGCGAGGCCTTCTATGTCGGCGCGATCGGCTCGCGCCGCAACGCGCAGGCGCGGCGCGAACGCATGATCGAGCACTTCGAGCAGACCGAGGCATCGCTTTCGCGCCTGCGCGGCCCGATCGGCATCTACATCGGCAGCAAGACGCCGCCCGAGATCGCGGTGAGCGTGATGGCCGAGATCCTGGCGGTGAAGAACGGCGTCAGGCTGCCGCGCGAGACCGAGGTCGCGCATGCCAAGGAGGCGGCGGGCGCCGGCAAGTAGAAGAGGAGGGAGGCGGCGGTCAGTGCCTGCGCAGGCCGGCGAGGAAGGTGGTGCTGCGGCCGAAGGCGCGCTGCATGTCCTTGGATTCGCGCGCTTCCTTGCGGGCCCTGGAGAAGACGAAGCTCGCGGCCGCCAGTGCGAAGCAGGCGCCGATCGCGACCAGGAATCCGACGAAGGATCCCAGCCACCAGGCGATGCCGAGGGTTGCGATGCTGGCGAAAAGAAGGGTGGCGCGCATGGGAGAGAAGGCTAGCAGAGTCTGGCCGAACCAGATATGAACTATTGCTCGGAAGCTGCGGCCGCGGCAGCTTTCATTCCGCGGTGCCCAGCGGCGCGCTCGCAGTCCCGTCGAATGCGGCGAGCAGCGCCGGCGTCAGCTCATGCATGCCCGCGGTCGAAGGCCGCACCGGCAGCAGGCCCGGCGTGAAGCCGAGGGCCTCGAAGCGTTTCAGCAGTTGCGTGTCCGCGCTGATGATGTGGATCGGCACGTCCCACGAAGCGCCCGCGCCGCTCACGCTCGCCATCGGCTGGTGGTCGCCGATCACGATGGTGAGCAGCTGCCGCGGCGCGCGGGCCGACAGGTAGTCGCCCAGCCAGCGGAAGGTGTAGGCCAGCGATTCGACGTAGGCGGGCGCGGGCTGCAGCCACGACCCCGGTTGCGCGACGGCCTGCGCAACTTCCGCCGGCGTGTAGGCATCGGCGCGCAGCAGCCGCTGCCAGTCCGGCACGTAGGGCGCGATCGGGCGGAAAGGCGCATGGCTCGTCAGCGTCGGGAAGACGATGAAGCGCGGCGTGCGTTGCCCGGGCGGCTCCGCCAGTTCCTGCGCGTGCAGCAGCGCCATCGAGGCCTGGTCGGGAACGCGCCAGTAGCCGAAGGGCGGGCCGCGATAGCCGATGCGGTCGGCGTCGGCATAGCGGTCGAAGCCGTAGAAGCTGCCTTCGGGCCAGGGCTTCTGCAGGCCCGGCATCCAGTTCACCGTGCGCCAGCCGTGGGCCTTGAAATGGCGCACCAGCGTCGGCCGGTCGGTGGTCAGCAGCAGTTCGTAGGCACCGGGATCCTGCGTGTCCACGCCGGAGAGCAGCGCCGCATGGGCCAGCCAGGAGGCGCCGCCGAAAGTGGGGGAGCGCACGCGCGCCGAGACCGCCTGCCGGCCGCCGGCCGCGAGCGCCTGCATCAACTGCGCGCGCGCCGGCGCGAGTGCGGCGGCCTGCAGCGGAGCGTCGAGCGCCGTGACGCCGTAGGACTCGGCAAAGATCAGCAGCACGTCGGCGCCGCGCAGGCCTGCGAGCGAGCTGTGCTCGAAGGCCGGGCTGGGCGAGAGCTGCGAAGCCGCCTGGCCGGGCAGCAGCTGGCCGGCCAGGATCTCCGCCTGCTGCGCAAGAATGGGCGCGACCGGCATCGAGAAGAACCAGCGCGTGTCGCGCCCGCCGAGGCCATGCGCGGCAAAGCTCGTGAAGAGCAGCAGGCCGATGAGGCCGATCGCGGGCCGCGGCTGCGGCCAGGCCAGCTCGCGCGCGATCGCACGCCAGCATCGCCATGCCAGGCCGTACAGCAGCACGGGGATGGCCAGCGCGGCGAGCGCGGCCAGGCCGATCTGCCACGCTGCAAGCTCGCCCATGCGCAGCACGTCGAGCGCGTGCCTGCTGTCCCAGTAGAGATTGATCTGCCGGCCGAACACGGCCGACACCGTCACGTCGAAATAGCGCGCGACGATCCAGAAGGCGGTGACGCCTGCCAGCAGGCGCAGCAGGCGCGCGCCCGGCTGTCCGCGCCAGGACACCCAGGCCGCGAGCGCGAGCAGCGCCATGGCGAGCTCGAAGGACAGGCGCAGCGCCGGACGCGGCCACAGTCCCGGCCCGTGGTTCTCCATCGTCAGCAGCGCGTTCAGCAGCAGCAGGGGCAGGGCGAAGCGCAGCAGCCACCCGCCCCATGCGATGGGCGTCATTTGCGCTTGGCCTCGAACTCGATGATGAGCGGTACCTCGTCGCCGACCCAGCCGTTGGCGACCGCGTAATTCATGCCATAGCTGCTGCGCTTGAAGCTGCCGCGCGCCGAGACACCCATCACGTAGCTCTTCTCGATCGGCGAGGGCCCGCTCTTGTTCCAGGTCGCGGCGAGCGTCAGCGGCTGGGAGCGGCCCAGCAGCTCGAGCTGGCCGGCGATCTCGAAGGTGCGCTCGCCGGTGCGCTTGGCATTGGCCGCGGTGAACACCATGCGCGGGAACTCGGCGGTGTTGAGGAAGTCGGCGCTCTTCAGGTGCTGGTCGCGCTTGGCGAAATTGCTGAAGACGCTCTGGGTGTCGACCTCGATGCGCACATTGCTGAGCGTGGCCGTGGCCTCGTCGAAGCTGTAGCTGCCGCGCGCGGCGCGGAACATGCCCAGCACCTTGGCGTAGCCGATGTGATCGGCCAGGAAGGCGATGGTGAGATGTTCGGGATCGAGCTCGTAGCGTGCGGCCTCGGCGCGCGCGGGCGTGGCATGCGCCACGAGGCACGAGACGATCAGGGCATACGGCAAACGGGTCGCGAGTGCTTTCATGAGGCGGGCTCCGGTGAGGATGCGCGATGGCGGAACAGCCACGCGATGTCGATTGCAAAAGACGCAGTGAGCGCGGCCAGGCTCGCGGCCGCGATCGCCCGGCTCCAGGGCAGCGAGATGATCGGACCGAGGCAGACCAGCAGGCTGGTGATCTGCGCCACGCACACCGCCTTGCGCCGCTGGCTCGGCGCGAGCGGCCGTGCCAGCCAGGGCCAGGGCTTCATCGCCAGCACGAAGGCATAGCGCATCAGGCCGGCGGCCAGGATCCATGCGCCGGCCTTGTCGAAATGGAACACCAGCAGGCTCAGCACCAGGACCAGCAACGCATCGGTCTCCATGTCGAAGCGCGCGCCGAACTCGCTGGCCAGCCCGCTGCGGCGCGCGATCGGACCATCGACGGCATCGAGCAGCGCGGCGGTGGTTCCCGCCACGATGACGCACCAGGCCGTCGCTTCGGCATCGGCCAGCGGCTCGCCGATGCAGGCCGAGATCAGCGCGACGAGCGCCAGGCGCGCCAGGGTCACGCGGTTGGCGGCGCCGAAGCGCGCGTTCGGCGCGTGGGCCGGCAGGCCGTGCAGCACCCACGCGAAGGCTGTCGCAAAGACGGCAACCGCCTTGAGCTTGAACCAGGGGCTGAGTTCGCCCAGCACCGTGAGCCCGCCGGCCGCGACGGCCAGCAGCAGGAAGCAGGGCACGGCCTCGCGCCAGGCATCGCGCCGCAGCGCCGCGAGCCCGTCCGCGCTGAGTGCGGGGCCATCGGCAGGAGGATGGGTGAGCATCGTCATAAGATCCGTTGCATGCCAGCATATCCCTCCCGTGCCGCTCCTGCCGAGTCCTGGGCCTGCTGGATCGAAGCGCCGGGCCGCGCCGGCATCCGGCGCGCGGCGTTCGATGCGCCCGGTCCCGAAGAAGTGCAGGTTCGCGCGCTGCACAGCGGCATCAGTCGCGGCACCGAGCTGCTGGTGTTCGGCGGGGAGGTGCCCGCCAGCGAATTCGACCGCATGCGCGCGCCCTTCCAGGAAGGCGAGTTCCCGGCGCCGGTGAAGTACGGCTACGCGAGCGTTGGCACGGTCGAGCAGGGGCCCGAAGCGCTCGTCGGCCGCGAGGTGTTCTGCCTCTATCCGCACCAGACCCGCTATGTGGTGCCGGCCGACGCCGTGCACTTGCTGCCGGAGGGGCTGCCGGCCGCGCGCGCGGTGCTGGCGGCCAACATGGAGACCGCCGTCAATGCACTGTGGGATGCGGCGCCGCGGGTCGGCGACCGCATCACCGTGGTGGGCGCGGGCGTGGTCGGCCTGCTGGTGGCCTGGCTGGCCGGGCGCATGCCGGGTTGCGCGGTCGAGGTGATCGACACCCATCCCGCACGCCGTACGGTGGCAGAACGGCTGGGCCTGGCTTTCGCCAGTCCGCAGTCTGCGAGTCCCGATGCCGACCTGGTGCTGCATGCCAGCGGCAGTGCAGCAGGCCTGGCCATGGCGCTGCGCCTGGCCGCGTTCGAGGCCACGGTGCTGGAGCTGAGCTGGTACGGGCAGCGCGCGGTGACGCTGCCGCTGGGCGAAGCCTTCCATTCGCGCCGCCTCACGCTCAAGAGCTCGCAGGTCGGCCAGGTGGCCACGGCGCAGCGCGCGCGCTGGAGCCATCGGCGGCGGATGGCGCTGGCGTTGTCGCTGCTGCGCGATCCGGCGCTCGATGTGCTCGTCACCGACAGCGCGCCCTTCGCCGAACTGCCGGCGGTGCTCGGCCGGCTCGCCGCGGGCGCGCCGGACATCCTGTGCCACCGCATCGACTACCCCTGACCTCTTCACCCTGGAAAGACTTCGCATGTACAGCGTCAACGTCCGCGACCATTTCATGATTGCCCACAGCTTCCGCGGCCAGGTCTTCGGCCCGGCGCAGCGCCTGCATGGCGCGACCTATGTGGTGGATCTCGAACTGCGCCGCGCCGAGCTCGATGCCGACGGCGTGGTGGTCGACATCGCGCTCGCCACCGAGGTGCTGCGCAGCGTGCTGGGCGAACTCAACCTGCGCAACCTCGACGACGACCCGGCCTTCGAGGGGCGCAACACCACCACCGAGTTCATGGCGCGCGTGATCTTCGATCGCGTCGCTGCGCGCATCGCGGCCGGCGAGCTCGGCCCGCATGCCGGCGGCTTGGCGGGCATGCGCGTGAAGTTGAACGAATCGCACGTGGCCTGGGCGGCCTACGAGGGCGCACTTTGACGGCGAGGCGCTGCAGCTTCCTGGTGCCGGGTGACCTGAACACGCGCACCGGCGGCTACACCTACGACCGCCGAATCATCGACGGCCTGCGCGCGCAGCAGTGGGAGGTCGAGATCCTGGCCTTGGGCTGCGGCTATCCGGCACCCGATGCGGCAGCGCGGGCGCAGGCCGGCCGCGTGGCCGATGCCTTGCCCGACGGCGCGCTGGCGGTGGTCGACGGCCTCGGCTTCGGCGTGCTGCCCGACTTGGCGCAAACGCATGCAGGGCGGCTTTGCTGGATCGCGCTGGTGCATCACCCGCTGTCGCTGGAGACCGGCCTCGACGCGGCGCAGCAGCGCGCCTTGTTCGAAAGCGAGCGGTGCGCGCTGGCCAGCGCGCGCGGCGTGATCGTCACCAGCCCTTCCACGGCTCGAGCGCTGGCCGCCTTCGACGTCCCGCAGTCGCGCATCGTCGTGATCGAGCCCGGCACCGAGCCGGCCCCCTTGGCCGCAGGCTCGGGCACCGATGCCTTGTCACTGCTGTGCGTGGCGACCGTGACGCCGCGCAAGGGGCATGCCCTGCTGATCGAGGCGCTGGCCGGGTTGAAGGACCCGCGCTGGACGCTGCATTGCGCCGGCAGCCTGGTCATGGACGCCGCATGCGCATCGGCATTGAGGCAGGCCATCGAACATCATGGCCTGCGCGACCGCGTCGTGCTGCATGGCGAGCAGGACGAGGCGGGCCTGCGCGCGCTCTATGCGAAGGCCGATGCCTTCGTGCTGCCCTCGTTCCATGAAGGCTATGGCATGGCGCTGGCCGAGGCGCTGGCGCATGGCCTGCCGGTGATCAGCACGCGCGCGGGCGCCATTCCGGACACGGTGCCGGCCGATGCGGGGATGCTGGTGGCGCCCGGCGACGCGATCGCGCTGCGTGCCGCGTTGCAGCGGCTGATGGACGATGCGGCGTGGCGGGCGTCGCTGGGTGCCGGTGCGCGGCGCGCACGGAGTCGCCTGCCGACATGGCAACAGAGCAGCGCGCGCTTTGCATCGGCGCTTGCCGACATCCGGCAGCGGGCCGGAGGCGCATGACAGGCTTCAGCGCCGACTGGCTCGCCCTGCGCGAGCCCTTCGACCGCGCGGCGCGCAATGCGTCGGCGGCGCTGCTGGATCTGCAGGCTGCGGCGGTCCGGCTGCGCGGCCACGATCCGGTCTTGCGCGTGGTCGACCTGGGCTGCGGCACCGGCGCCAATCTGCGCGAGCTGGCACCGCGACTCGGCGGCGCCCAGCAGTGGCTGATGGTCGACGACGACCCGCGCCTGCTGGCGGCGCTGCCGGAATCGCTCCAGGCACCGGGATGGCATGCGAACGTGCGTCCGCTCCATCTCGACCTCGCGGCGGCGCTCGATGCCGTGCCTTTCGAAAAAGCCCGGCTCGTCACCGCCTCCGCGCTGCTGGACCTCGTGTCCGCCTCGTGGCTCGATGCGCTGCTTGACCA
Source organism: Variovorax sp. Soil_C_33 (assembly GCF_057656935.1). NCBI lineage: Bacteria > Pseudomonadati > Pseudomonadota > Betaproteobacteria > Burkholderiales > Comamonadaceae > Variovorax > Variovorax sp. Soil_C_33. The sequence goes on along the minus strand of NZ_JBDGJK010000001.1, from coordinate 218,960 downwards.
TGTGCGAGCGGCGAATGCGGCCGCGCTCTTCGCGCTGAACGTCGATGGGCGCGTTGCGTGGGAGCCCGGCCTCGCAGGCGATGGGGAGGTCCATGAACTGTTCGCCGCCCATCAACGGCGCGACAAGGGTTTCGGGCCTGCGCTCGGGGCTGAAGCAGCGGCGCTGGCCGTTGCCCGCCTCGATGCGATGGGCTACCGCGTCACGCAGGCGCCAAGCGACTGGTGCATCGAAGAGCCGGCCATGCTGCGCGCGATGATCGAAGGCATGGCCGACGCGGCGCTGGAACAGGATCCGGCTGCACGCGAGCTCGTCGGCGCATGGAAGGCGCGGCGGCTTGCGCTCATCGATCGCACTTGCTTGCGCATCGGACATCTGGACATCCTGGCATTGCCTTAGCCCGGAGCCCGCAGATCCAGATCCCACATCACATCCGCCCCTATCCGAAAAACCCGACTGGAAGGGCGCGCGCAATCTCGCATCGCCGCGCTGGGCGGCAACATCAGCCCGGGCCGTCCACCGCCGATCAACACCGGCGCGACGCTGAGGTGCAGCCGGTCCATGCAGCCCTGCGCAATGAAGCGTGAGACGGTGACGCCGCCGCCCTCGACGAAGAGTACGCGCAGGCCGCGCTGCCGCAACGCGGCGAGCAGTGCGCGCAAGTCCATCGTGCCGCTGGCGTTCACCAGCCCCGGCACGCCAAGCACCTGACCGGCGCCCACGCGTTGGGCCGCTTCGTCCTGCTGTGCCGCGTCGCAAGCGAGCAGGGTCGGCGCCTGGCGATCGGTGAAGACGCGCAGCGTCGGCGCCAGGCGCAGGCCCGGATCGAGCACGACGCGCACTGGGTTCGCACCTTCCACGCGGCGCGTCGTGAGCTGCGGATTGTCGATGGCCGCGCTGCCGGCGCCGACGATGACCGCATCGCTGAGTGCGCGCAGCCGGTGCAGGTGCAGCAGCACCTGCTCGCCGTTCACGTAGTTGGAATCGCCGCCCCGCGTGGCGATGCAGCCGTCGAGGCTCTGGCCCAGTTGGCCGATCACCCAGGGCGCGCCGTCGGGCGGCTGATCGAGCAGGGGCTTGAGCAGCGCGAGCAGCTCGACCGCTTCGTCGTCCCAATCCTCGTCCGGCACCAGCTGCGTCGCCTGCGGCTTCCCGCTGCGGCGACGCCGGACGATGTCCAGACACAGCGGCCACAGCGCTTTCACGCCGAAGCTGCGGGGTTGGGTCGAGCTCATGAGAGGGCGCGGGTTGCGGGCATTCACCACCTGGGCTTGTAGTAAGGGTCGTCCATGTTAGCGGCGGGCGTGTCCGCCCCGCTCCAGTGGGCCATTGCCAGCGCGGCGCCCACCCACAGTGCGGCCACCGCGGCGACGATCAGCGTTTCGACCCAGTATCGGCCCTCGCCGCGCCGCAGGCGCCGATGTCCCCATCGCACCAGCGCGCCGGAGGTGAAGGACGCGGCCAGCAGCAGCAGCGCGCCCGGCCGGACCGGCGTCAGCAGTGCCGTGGCCTGCGCCAGCGCCAGCCAGGCCAGCAGCGCGACGACGGCGCCGCTGGCGCCGAAAGCGATGCGCCCCACTGGCCAGAGCCACAGCGCGCAGCCCGCCAGCGCGGCGCCCAGCGCGAGGCTCAACTCGAACAGCAGGGCGGAGCCGGACATCATCGCGAGCGCTGCCAGCCCGAAACTCGCTACCACGAGCATCGCGATCGCATCGGCTCGCCGCGGGGCTTCCTTCAACGCGGCGCGGATCACCGCAAGACCCAGCAGCCAGACACCGATCTTGAGCGGGAGCGGCTGCCAGGCCAGGATCGCCAGCACCAGCGCCCACAGGATGCCGGCTGCCAGCCACTGCACGCGCCGGCCCGCGCGCATCGCTTCGAGGCCGAGGCCGAGCAGCGCAGCGGCCGCATAGACCCAGGGCAGCTTCTCGGTCAGCGCGCCCGGCATCAGCCGCCAGCCCAGCACCCACAGCACCGTGCCGGCGATCGCCACCGCAACGCCCGCCGCCGCCCAGCGCGCACCCTGGACCGGGCCCAGCGCGCCGCGCAGAAGACCCGTGGCCGCGAATGCAATGCAAAGCGGCAGCGCCAGGCTCTGGAACAGTGGGTGGTGGAAGTCCATGCCCACGGTTATGCAGGCGCCATGCCGATTCAGTCAACGGTGGCATCTTGGGGCGAAACGCCCTGTGCCAGTGCTGCATCGTGCTGCGCGACGAGGGCGCGCTTGAAGCCTTCGCGCTGCTGCAGGCGTTGCCAGTAGGCGGCGACGGCCGCCGGAAACTGCGCAGCCAGGCCCAGCTTGTCGGCCAGCATCAGCGCATAGCCGACCGAGATGTCGGCGGCGGTGAAGCGCCCCGCGCAGAGGAACTCCTGCTGCTGCAGCACCGCATCGATGCCGCGCAGCCGCGCCAGGAACCAGCGCGTGTAGTCCTCGGCCGCCTGCGGCAGCTTGCGCTCGTGGGGCTCGAAGCGGGCGTAGCGCAGCACGATGGTCTGCGGGAAGGTCAGCGTGGCTTCGCCCTGGTGCAAGCCGTTGAGCCAGGCGCCGAAGCCGGGCTCGTGGGGGCGAACGGCCAGGCCGCGCAGGTTGTCGGGGTCGAAGCGCTCGGCCAGGTACTGGCAGATCGCGGCCGACTCGGTCATGCGCGTCTCGCCGTCGACGAGGTAAGGAATGGTGCCGAGCGGATTGATCTCGAGGTAGCTGCGCTGCAGCGCGCGCGGCGGGAAGGGCAGCATGCGCAGCTCGTAGGGCGCGCCCAGCTCCTCGAGCATCCACAGCGGGCGGAAGGAGCGGGCGCTGACGCAGTGGTAGAGGACGACCATCGAGCCGACTCTACCCGCGTCCGCAGCTCATTCAATCGAGCGTTGCTCCGGATTGCTTTACCAGCTTCTGGTGCTTGGCCAGCTCGGCCTGGAAGAAGGCCGGCGCCGCGTCGGGGCCGGTGTTCAGCACCATGAGCCCCTGGCCAGCGATCGCGTTGTGCGCCTCGGGTGAGGCCAGCGCGCTTTTCATCGCGCCGCTGTAGCCGTCGACGATGTTCTTCGGCAGCCCGGCCGGCCCGATCAGCGCGATCCACGCGTCGAAGCTGTAGCCGGGCACGCCGGCCTCGGCAACGGTCGGGACCTCGGGCAGCGCCCCCGAACGCGTGGGCGTCGAAACCGCCAGCGCGCGCAGCGTGCCGGCCTTGATCTGCGGCGCCACCTGCGACACCGACACGAAGCCCAGCTGAACCTGGCCGCCGATCAAATCGGTGACGAGCGGGCCGGTGCCGCGGTAGGGCACGTGCTTCATCTCGGTGCCGGTCTCGCTGACCAGCAGTTCGCCGGCCAGGTGCAGCGTGCTGCCATTGCCGGCTGACCCGAAGTTGAGGGCGCCGGGCTTGGCCTTGGCGAGCGCGATCAGTTCCTTCACGTTCTTCGCCGGCACCGAGGGGTGCACCACCAGCACCAGCGGCACGGTGGCAATCACCGCGATCGGCGTGATGTCCTTCAGCGAGTCGTAGGGCACGGTCTTGTAGATGCCGGGGTTGATCACGTGGTTCGACGAGACCATGCCGAGCGTGAGTCCGTCCTTCGGCGCCTTCACGATCTGGGTGGTGCCCGGGATGCCACCGGCGCCGGCGACGTTTTCGACCACGACGGGATGGCCCGCCGCCTTGCCGAAGGAGGGGCCGATGGCGCGTGCGACTGCGTCCACGGTCGAGCCGGCCGCCAGCGGCACGACCATGCGGATCGGCTTGTCGGAGGCCGGCGCCTGGGCGAGCGCTGCGGTCGCGAAGGCTGCGCCGGCGAGCGATGCCGCGAGGCGGCGGATCAGGGGGGCTTTCGTCACGTGTGTCTCCTTGTCTTGATTCATGGATGCCGGCGTCGCAGTTCCTCGAAGGACAGCAGCTCGCCCGCGATGGCGCTCGCGGCCACGGTCGGCGGGCTCGCGAGCCAGACCTGGCCCGGCCCGCCGCGGCCCGGAAAATTGCGGTTGATCGCGCTCACGGTGACCTCTTCCTTGCGCACCGAGGTGCCCGGGCCGCAGTTGCCGCAGGCGCCGCACGAGGGTTGCAGGATGCGTGCGCCGACCTTTTCGAAGGCATCGAGGTAGCCGCGCGCCGCGCAGTGGTCGCGCACGGCGGTGGTGCCGAACTGGAGGTAGAGCGAGACGTGCTCCGGGACGCGCAGACCGCGGTCGGCCGCCCAGCGCAGCACGTCGTGGTAGTGGTCGAAGTCCTCGCGCTTGCCGGCGGTGCAGGAGCCGCCGTAGGCGATGTCGATGCGCACCGGCTCCCGAAGCGCGGCCAGCGGTAGCCCGTTGCCCGGGTCGCCGGGGCGGGCAACCATCGGCGGCACCGCGGTGCAATCCACGCGGATCGTCTCCGCATAGACCGCGTCCGCATCGCTGCGCATCCACGGCTCGAGCAAGAAGTCGATGCCGCGCCGCTCGCGCAGGAAGCGCACCGTTTCCGCATCGGGCGCGACGATGCCTGTGAAGCCGCCGAGCTCGGCCGTCATGTTGGTGAGCGTCGCACGTTCGTCGGTGGACAGCCGTTCGATCACGTGGCCGGTGAACTCGAAGACCCGGCCCACGCCGCCGCCGGCGCGGATGCGCGGCTCGGCCAGCAGGTGCAGCACGATGTCCTTGGCCGTCACGCCGGGCTGCAGGGCGCCGTCGAGCGCGATCCGCAGCGATTGCGGCACGGTGAGCCGCACCGCGCCGGTCACGAAGGCGTTGGCCATGTCGGTGGTGCCGACGCCGAAGGCCACGCAGCCCAGCGCGCCGCTGTGCGGCGTGTGCGAGTCGGTGCCGACCACCACCTGGCCCGGCAGCGCATAGTGCTCGGCCATCATCGCGTGCGAGATGCCGGCGATGTTGTCGTCGTCGATGCGGGCCTCCTCCTCGGTCAGTGTGCGGTGCGAGCGCAGGCCGTAGTCGGCCGCGAACTCGCGCTGCGCCTCGACCATGCGCTGCACGTTGGGCACCAAGCCGCCGCGCACGTGGGCCGGGCTTTCCTCGACGTAGGAAGTGTGGTCCTCGAACACCACGATCGATGCCGGCTGGTGCAGGTTCAACGGCTTGCGGAAGGTCGCGTGCAGCATGTGCGCCGCCATGCCGGTGTAGTACTCGTGGATGAAGCGCCAGTCGGCACGCACGAAGGCGCCGTCACCGGGCGCCGGATGCGCCTCGGTGAGCTCGGTCGCGAGCGCATGGCGGGCCACGATCTTTTCGAACAGCGTACGTGGCTGCTCCGGCGGCGCCTCCACTGCGCTCCGGACGCGACGCATGAAGCGTTGGCCGAAGCGCAGCAGGCCGCCGACTTGCAGGATGGCCGCGGCGAGCGCATCGCGGCCGGCGACGAGTTCGGTGAGCGGAATCGTCTCGCCGGCGCGGATGCGTTCGACCAGCCCGAAATCGGTGGAGGTGAAGAGGCCGATGTTGTCGGCGTTCTGGCGGTAGATGCGCTCGAAGCTCTGCGCGATCACCAGTCGCACGCCGGCCAGCTTCTCGGCCGCGGGGCTGTGCTCGCGCGACGAGCCCTTGCCGTAGCGCTTGCCGGCGACCACCACCTCGATGCCGCTCGCGCGGACCGCATCGGTGCCGACCGGCAGCCGGTCGCCGGCCTTGAGGCCGGTGTAAGGGTAGCGGCCGAGCTTGTCGTCGTAGTGCGTGAGGATGGGCATGGCGTGATCTCGTCGGTCGAGATGTCGTCGCGCAGGGGCAGGGCTTCGGCCAGTGCCGGCGTGTCGCCGCGCAGGCATCCTTCGACGACTTCCGGCGAGGCGCTCAGGAAGAGCAGCCCGGGCGCGAAGCGAAGCGCCGGAAGATCGTCGAGAGCAGGCTGAACGGCTGGCATGCCTGATCTTCGCGTCAGGCCTTCGGGCCGAAAAGCGCCAAGGCGGCACAGGGGCTCTCGCGAAATGCGAGATGGGGACTTACCCGCGCAGCGCGTCGATCAATGCCGCGACCGAGCGGGGCCTCGGCGTCTTGCGCAGCGCGTAGAGATGCAACTCGCGCGCAGCCCAGGCTTCGTCGAGCGGCCGGCGCACGAAGCGCGGGCTGCCCGCATAGGCCGTGGCGGCGCTTTGCGGAATCACCGCGATGCCCAGGCCTGCTTCGACCATGCGGCAGACCGCATCGAAGCTGCTGACCGAGACGGCGGGCGCGAACGGCTTCTGCAGCGCCTGGGCGCGTTCGTGCAGGGAGCGGTCGAGCGCGCCGCCCTGGTGGACGCGATCAGCGGATGGTCGAGCAGCTCGGCGAAGCTCACGGCCTTTCGTTTGGCCAGCGCATGGCCGGCGGGCAGCACCACCTGCAGCGGGTCGGTCGCGAAGCGCCAGGCATCGAGCCCGGCGGGCACCGGCATCTCCACGCCCACGCCGACGTCGGTGCGATCGTCGAGGCACGCACGGATCACTTCTCGCGTGTCCTCTTCATGCAGCGAGACCTGCACGCGAGGATGCGCGGCGCTCGGGCAGGAAGCCGATCACGGCCGACATGTTGGCGTAGAGCCTGACCGTGCCACGCACGTCGTCGCCTTCGATCTGCACCTCGCGCACCAGCGCCTGCAGGTCGTCGTCGATCCGCTGCCCGCGCGCGAGCACCAGGCGGCCCGCATCGGTGAGCGCGATGCCGCGCGGCGAGCGCACGAAGAGCGCGGTACCGAAGGCGTGCTCGAGATCGGCGATGCGCCGGCTCAGCGCGGAGGGCGCGATGTGCTCGAGCGCCGCGCCGCGCACGATGGAGCCGGCGCGCGCCGTCGAGACGAAGAGGCGCAGGCTGTAGGCGTCGATGCGGCGGGTCATGCCGCGCATCCTAAGGGTGCGGCCCGCCGAGCGAGAATCTGCAGGCATCCACGAAAGCCATTCATGCATTCAAGCAAAGACATCGTGATCATCGGCGGCGGCCATGCCGCGGCACAGCTGTGCGCCGGCCTGGCGGAGGCGGGGCAGGGCGCCCGCGTGCACCTGGTGTGCGAAGAGAGCTCGATCCCCTACCACCGGCCGCCGCTGTCCAAGACCTTCCTCAAGAGCCCGGACGAGGCGCCGCAGCTCCATCGCGCCGAGGCGTGGTATGCCGAGGCCGGCATCACGATGCACCTTGGCGATCCGGCGCTTGCGATCGATCTCGCGGCGCGCACCGTCACACTGCGTTCAGGCAACGTGCTCGGCTGGGAGCGGCTGGTGCTCGCGACCGGCACCCGTGCACGCCGATTGCCGGCGCTGGTGGGGCTGGAGAACGTGGCCCTGCTGCGTGCCGCCGACGAGGCCGCGCAACTGCGCTCGATGCTGATGGCGGCGCAGCAGGTCACCGTGCTCGGCGGCGGCTTCATCGGCCTCGAGGTGGCGGCGACGGCGCTGGCGCTCGGCAAGCGTGTGAGCGTGCTGGAGAGCGCGCCGCGGCTCTTGAGCCGTGCCGTGTCGCCCGCGCTGTCAGAGCATGTGCTCGCGACCCATCGCGCCGCGGGCATGGACATCCGGATCGGCGTGCAATGCGGCGCCTGGCAGACCGAGGGCCGGCGCCTCGCGGCGATCGAGGTCGATGGCGCGGCGCAGCCGGTCGACCTGCTGCTGCTCGGCATCGGCGCCGTGCCCGAGACCGCGCTCGCGCAGGCCGCCGGGCTCGAATGCGCCGACGGCATCGTGGTTGACGCCTACATGCAGACCAGCGACGAGGCCGTACTCGCGGTCGGCGACTGCACGCGCTTTCCGGACCGGCGCGCGGGCCGGGCCTTGCGGCTGGAGTCGGTGCAGAACGCCAACGACCAGGCGCGCACGGCCGTCGCCACGCTGACCGGCGCGGCCCGCCCGCATGACGCGGTGCCGTGGTTCTGGTCGGATCAGGGCAGCCTGCGCTTGCAGATGGCCGGGCTGGTCCCAGCCGAAGGCACGGCCAGCGCTGGCATGGTGCGGCGTCCGGGCGCCAATCCGGCCTCGTTCTCCCTGCTGCACTATGTGGAGGGCGTGCTGCGCTGCGTGGAGTCGGTCAATGCGCCGGTGGACCACATGATGAGCCGCAAGCTGCTGGAGGCCGGACGCAGCCCGGACCCGGCGGTTGCGGCCGACCCCGCCGTGCCCTTGAAGACGCACCTGGGCTGACCAGTCGGGGCCTGCCAACGGGCCTAGCTCGTCATGCTGCGGCGCCGCGGTGGCGGGGCGGTGCTCCTGCGCAGCTCGGCGTCCATCACGCGGGTTCCGGCAGCGAGCGCGGCCTCGTAGGTGTCGGCGCCGTATTCCGCCGATTTCAGAACTTTCTGCGGCGCGCCTTCGGTGTCGGTTTCGAGCAGCGTCCAGACGAAGGATCCGGGCGCCGGCTCATCGATGGTGAGTTTGATCGGATTTTTCATGGCCCACTCATCCTGGGCGCCGGGGTCCTGGATTTCTGTAGGCGAAGGCCGATCGTGGTGCCGGTTACATCGGCCTCACGCCCTGGCCGGTTCTTCTTCGGCCGAGCGGCTTGGCGAGGCGCTGCGCAGCAGCAGGACCCCGAGCAGGCCGGCTGCCGCCGCAAAGACGGCACCGACGACGAAGGCCATGTGATAGCCGCCGTTGAGCGCTGCCAGCGCCTGCGCGCCCGAGGCCGTGAGGCGGTCGGTACGCGCGGAGGCCAGGCTCGCGAGCACCGCGAGCCCCAACGCGCCCCCCATCATGAAAGACGTGTTGACGATGCCCGAAGCCAGGCCCGATTCGCTCGGCGCGACATCGCTCATCGCGACCAGCAGCATCGGGTTGAGCGCGATGCCGGCGCCGAGGCCGAGCAGCGTCATTCCTGGCATCACGTCGAGCAGGAAACTGCCGTCCACCGGCGCGCGGGCGAACAGCGCCAGTCCCGCGGCCGCCAGCAGCAGCCCGAACGCGAGCGGCCCGCGGTTGCCGAAACGCATCACCAGCTTGGCCGAGAGGCCAAGCGAGAAGGCCGCCATGATGAGGTTGGCCGGCAGGAAGGCGAGGCCCACCTGCATCGGGGTGTAGCCCAGCACCAGTTGCAGGTAGAGCGCCGAGATGAAGAACCAGGCGAACATCGCGGCAGCCCACAGCACGCCCATCACGTTGGCGACGGACACGTTGCGCAGGCGAAACAGGCGCAACGGCATCAGCGGATGGCGCACGCGCGCCTCGATGGCGATGAAGACCGCGAGCAGTGCCGCCGCGATGCCGAGCAGGCCCAGCGTCTGCGTCGAAGTCCAGCCGATCTCGTTGCCGTTGACGATCGCATACACCGCCAGCATCAACGAAAGCGTGACGCTCACAGCGCCGCCGACGTCGAGCTTCTCGCCGGCCGCATGCCCCGGCAGGTGCGGCAGCAGCGCGAGGCACAGCGCATAGACCGCCACGCCGATCGGCAGGTTGACGAGAAAGATCCAGTGCCAGCTGAGCGCGTCGGTCAGCAGCCCGCCCAGCAACACGCCGATGCTGCCGCCGCCGGCGCACACGAAGCCATAGACGCCCATCGCCTTGGCGCGTTCGGCCGGTTCGGTGAACAGGTTCATGATCAGCGACAGCGCGACCGCCGAGACCACCGCACCGCCCAGCCCCTGCACTGCGCGCGCGGCGACCAGCAGGGCTTGCGAGTTCGAGAGCCCGCAGGCCAGCGAGGCGACGGTAAACAGCGTGATGCCGAGCAGGAACAGCCGCCGATGCCCGAACAGGTCGCCCAGCCGGCCGCCCAGGAGCAGGAAGCCGCCGAAGGTGAGCATGTAGGCGTTCACCACCCAGACCAGCGAGGTCTCAGTGAAACCGAGGTCGGTGCGGATCGAGGGCAGCGCCACGTTCACGATCGTGGTGTCCAGCACGATCATCAGCACGCCGAGACAGAGGACCATGAGTGCCAGCCAGCGCCGGCGGCCTTCGATGTGGCGGCTCATCCCTGCTTCTCCGTGGTTGTGTAAGGATTGGCCGGCAGGACGACGATGGCGATGACGATGGTCTTGAGCATGAAAAGAATCTCCGTTCAGTCGACGAGAAAGCCGCAGCTGAGGTTGGCAACGGTGCCGGTGATGGCGCCGGCATGGTCGGAGGCCAGGAACACCGCCGTATTCGCCACCTCGTCCAGCGTCGGCAGACGTTTCAGCAGCGTGCCGGCGGCGGCGCCTGCGAGCATCTGGTCGATGCCGAGGCCGGCGCGTTCGGCCATCGGACGGAACACCTCACGCGTATGCGAAGTCGCCACCGCCTCGGGAATCGCGTGGGGGCGCATGCAGACGACGCGAATGCCCTGCGCGCCGAGTTCGCCTGCCAGGTGGCGCGACATCGCCTCGACCGCGGCGCTCGCCACGCAGTTTCCCATGTAGCCGGGGCCGGGCAGTCGGGCGCCCGGCGTCGAGAGAGTGAGGATCACGCCAGAGCTCTTTTTGGCCATGTGTCGTGCCACGGCCTGGGCGGTGATGAAGTTGCTGCGCGTGTAGACGGTAATCGGGTATTCGTAGTCCTGGAGCGAAAGATCCGCGAAAGGCGTGCCCTGGACATGGGCGACGCCGATGGCGTTCAACGCGATGTCGATGCCGCCCGCCTTCTGCGCCACGGCATCGGCATGCCGGTCGACCGCTTGCGCGTCGAGCGCATCGACCTCGGCGCTTTCCGCCGCGCCGCCCGCGGCCTCGATGTCCGCCGCCACGGCCTCGAGCCGGGCCAGCGTGCGGCCGGCGAGACACACCCTGGCGCCCTCGCGGGCGAAGGCGCGTGCGACCGCCCCGCCGATGGCGCCTCCGGCGCCGTGGATCACTGCAACCTTGCCGGCGAGCAGCATGCGTATCTCCTCAGGATTGTGTACACCATCCACAAACCTTAGCAGAGATACTGGACGGTGTCCACATGCACCGTCTACGAATTTTCGGAAGGTTGTCGAGCGCCGTCGCCGGCGCGAGGCTACCTAGTAGCGGTAGGGATTGTTCGGGCGGCGGTCGTAGCGATTGGGCACGCCGTCGTTGTCGCGATCGCGGTCGTAGCGGTTGGGGATGCCGTCGCGGTCGTTGTCGCCCCAGCCGCGGCGGCGATGATCCCAGCGATCGTCGCCATGCCCACGGTACGGCTGGCCGTAGTGAGGCTGCCCGTAGTAGACCTGCGGCGGCGGAGGCGGCGCAGGGACCACGATCACGCGGTGCGGATAGCGCTCGCCGTATTCGGCATGGGCCGGGACAGTGATCGCGCCGAGCGACAGCAGGGCTGCGGCGCCAAGTGCGAAAGTGATCTTTCTCATGCGAGCTCCTCGTGGTTGGAAGGAGCCTTCATCGTGCTCCCGCCATGTGAAGTAGGCGTAAGGCGCAAGCGAAATCTTGTATAGCCTGTGTCGCCCCGGTGGTCGTCCCTGCAAGCCTTAACGTTGGCTTTGCAATTTTTGCTTACATGTAGTTAGAATGTATTACATGAACACCGAGCGCGATAACTTCCACGATTGGGCAAGAGACAAGCCGGACACCTCGTTCGACACGCTTGCGCGACCCGATCTGCGCGATGCCCCGGACCACCGTGCGGTGCGTTGGGGACGGCTCGTGGTCCTGGCGCTGCTGGTGGGGGCGCTCGTCGTCGGCTTCAAGTGGCTCGCCGGACTCTAGGTCTCCCCAAAGTCATAGAGCGGCATTACTCTTCCTGCGGTTCTTTCGAACCCTGCCGGCGTCTACGCTTGGCAAGGCCTCGCATCACAAACCCCGGAGAGCAAATCATGAGCCACACCATCACCGTCCAAGACGGCACGCAGATCTTCTACAAGGACTGGGGCGCGGGCCAGCCGGTCGTCTTCTCGCACGGCTGGCCGCTGACGGCCGACGCCTGGGACGCCCAGATGGTGTTCCTCGGCGAGCGCGGCTATCGCGTCATCGCCCACGACCGGCGCGGCCACGGCCGCTCCAGCCAGCCCTGGAACGGCAACGACATGGACACCTACGCCGACGACCTGGCCGAGCTGATGAACAAGCTCGACATCAAGGACGCCGTGATGGTGGGCCATTCCACCGGCGGCGGCGAGGTGACGCGCTACATCGGCCGCCATGGTACGAAGCGCGTCGCCAAGGCCGTGCTGCTGGGCGCCGTGCCGCCGCTGATGCTGAAGACGGCGGCCAACCCGGGCGGCCTGCCGCTGGAGGTGTTCGACGGCATCCGCGCCGGCGTCACGGCCGACCGCTCGCAGTTCTTCAAGGACCTGACGGTCCCCTTCTACGGCGCCAACCGGCCGAACGCCAAGGTGTCGCAGGGCCTGCGCGATTCGTTCTGGCTGCAAGGCATGATGGGCGGGCACAAGGGCCTGCTGGACTGCATCAAGCAGTTCTCCGAAACCGACTTCACCGAAGACCTGAAGAAATTCGATGTGCCGACGCTGATCGTGCACGGCGACGACGACCAGATCGTGCCGATCGGCGCCTCGGCCATGCTGTCGTCCAAGCTGGTCGAGGGCGCCACGCTGAAGGTCTATCCCGGCGCATCGCACGGCCTGGCCAGCACGCATGCCGAACAGTTCAACGCCGACCTGCTGGCCTTCATCAAGGGTTGATCCCCAGTGCTAGGTGGGCGGCGGCACCTCGCTGCCCTTCTGGCGCTCGCGGAAGAGCGCAGCGCGCATCAGGAAGATGGTCGTGACCGGCGCCGTGAGAGCGACGAACAGCGCGATCAGCACGGCGTGCAGGAACAGGCTCGCGCCCTGCACGGAGAAATAGATGATGGTGGCCAGCGTGATGCACCAAACGCCGAGCGTGGCCCCGAGCGTGGGCGCATGGATGCGGCGAAAGAAGGTCGAAAGCCGAACCAGTCCGAAGGAGCCGACGGCGGCGAAGGCCGCGCCCAGCACGGCGAACACCGCGGTCAGGATCTCGGCCCACAGCGGCAGCGGGCCCACGATGAAGTCGCTCATTCGATCACCTCGCCGCGCAGCAGGAACTTCGCGAGCGCGGTCGAGCCGACGAAGCCGAACAGCGCGATCAGCATCGCCGCCTCGAAGTAGACCTTGCTCGCATAGACGATGCCGAGCACCAGCATCATCAGCATGCCGTTGATGTAGAGGCAGTCGAGCGCCATCACGCGGTCTTGCGCGGTGGGGCCGGCGAGCAGGCGCGCCAGTGCGCAAAGCATGGCCACGGCAAGCAGCAGCAGCGCCAGCTTGAGGGCCCAGAAGAGCACGGGGGTCATGATTCGAAGATCTCCATCAGCGGGCGCTCGTAGCGCGACTTGATCGTGGCGACGAAGGCCGCTTCGTCCTCGACGTCGAACGCGTGGATCAAGAGCGTCGAGCGGTCGAGCGCGATTTCGCCCCAGGCCGTGCCCGGCGTGAGGCACAGGATCATCGCCAGCACCGCCAGCGCGTTGGGATCGCGCAGTTCGAGCGGCACGCGCACGAAGCGCGGCGACATGCCGCTGCCTCGCCGCGTGAACAGCAGCCGGGCCACGGTCAGGGCCGAATGGACGAGGTCCAGCGCGACGACGCTTGCGAGCCGCAGCGCCAGCCCCGGGCGGCGCATGCGCACCGTGGCCGGCCGCAGACTCTGGGTCAGCACCGGGACCGCGATCGCGAGAATGGCCGCCAGCAGCAGCGTCGCCGCGTCGAGCGACTGGTTCAGCAGCAGCCACACGACGAAGAGCGCCATCGACAGCGGCGGCGAGGGGAGCCAGCGTTTGATCATCGTGCGTTGTCTCCTGCTGACGTGGCGGGGCCCGGGAGCTTCGGCGTGCCGAGTACGGCCTCGCGGTAGGCGGTCGGCGAACGCAGGCCTTCTGCCGTGGCGGCAGCATGCCGCATCACCGGCTCGGCGCCGAGCGTCAGCGCCAGGCAGGCCGCCAGCAACGCCGCCACCGGCAGCACTTCGAGCGCCGGCAGCGAGGGCAGGGTGGCATGCGGCTGGGTCCAGAAGTGGCGGATGCCGGTGCGGCTCAAGGCGATCAGCGAAAGAAGACCGGAGACGATCAGGAGCGCCATGAATGCCCAGCCCGCCGGCGCGATGCCTTGCTCCGCGCCGAGCAGGCCCGAGAGCATCGCGAACTTGCCGACGAAACCCGACAGCGGCGGCAGCCCCGCCAGCAGCAGCGTGCAGCCGACGAAGCCGAGCCCGAGGAAGGCGACGCCGGCCGGAATGGCGCGGCCGTAGAGCGCCTGCGCATCGTCGTCGAGATTCACGTTGTCGAGGCCGCTCAGGTCTTCCGAAAGAAAGGGTGCGTCGCCGGCCGCCTCGTGCGGCGCGACGCTCATGCCGGCATTGCGCCAGCGCTCGATCATGTCGATCAGAAGGAAGAAGGCGCTGGCCGCCAGCGTGGACGTCAGAAGATAGTAGAGCGCGCCGGCCCAAAGCGCAGGCTGTCCGAGCCCGATGGCAGCCAACAGCGTGCCGGCGGAGATCAGCACGCTGAAGCCCGCGAGGTTGGACAGCCGCTGCGTGCCGACGATGCCGAGCGCACCGACGAACAGTGTGGCCAGCCCGATGGCGACCAACGCGTCCTGGCCGAACTGCGCCGAGGCGCCGGTGTCGGGCGCGAAGAGCAGGGTCCAGAGCCTGAGCACCGTGTAGACGCCGAGCTTGGTCAGGAGCGCGAACACCGCGCCCACCGGCGACACGGCGGCGCTGTAGGCCGGCACCAGCCAGAAGTTGAGCGGCCAGGCCCCGGCCTTGGCGAAGAACGCGGTCGCGAGGATGGCCGCGGCCGCATGCACCAGCCCGCGGTCGGCCGGCGCGAGCTGCGCGATGCGCTCGCCGAGGTCGGCCATGTTGAGGGTGCCGGTCACGCCGTAGAGCAGTGCGGCGCCCACGAGAAACAGCGAAGAGGCCGCGAGGTTGATGGCCACGTAGTGCAGGCCGGCCTGGACGCGCAGCCGGCCGGAGCCGTGCAGCAGCAAGCCATAGGAGGCGGCGAGCATGACCTCGAAAAAGACGAAGAGGTTGAACAGGTCGCCGGTCAGGAAAGCGCCGTTGAGTCCCATGAGCTGCAGCTGCAGCAGCGGGTGGAAGTGCACGCCCGCCCGGTCCCAGCGCGAGGTGGAGTAGATCGAGGCGGCGAAGGCGACGACGCCGGTGAGCGCCACCATCATCGTCGAGAGCCGATCGGCCACCAGCACGATGCCGAAGGGCGCCTGCCAGTTGCCCGGCAGGTAGACGCCGATCGAGCCTGCGCCGCCGCCGGTGCCGGCGGCGTTGACCCAGCGGAGCAGCGCGAGCGCGGCCAGCAGGCCGACCAGGCCCGAGACCACGCTCAGGAAAGACTTGGTGCGCCGGCGCCGTTCGCCCAGGAGCAGCATCAGCGCGGCCGTGAAGAGGGGCAGCAGGATCGGCACCGCCACAAGATGCGGCATGCCGAGCTCGAGCAGGTGGTCGAGGAAGCGGGAGAGGCCTGTCATTCCTGCGGCGCCTTGCGCTCTTCGCCGTCCACGTGGTCAGTGCCGCTGAGCCCGCGCGAGGCCAGCAGCACGACCAGGAACAGCGCGGTCATCGCGAAGCCGATCACGATCGCGGTGAGCACCAGCGCCTGCGGCATCGGATCGGCGGTGTTCGCCAGCGTGGCTGCGAAGCCCGGCATCAGCACCGGTTCGCTGTCGATCTTGACGCGACCCATGCTGAAGATGAACAGGTTTACCGCATAGGAGATTAGCGTGAGGCCCATGATCACCTGGAAGGTGCGCGGACGCAGCAGCAAGTAGACGCCGGAGCCGGTGAGTACACCGATGGCGATGGCGAGCACGGCCTCCATCAGGCGGTGCCTTTCGCATCGGCCGCGGCGCGCTCGGCCTCCTTTTCGGCCTGTTCGTCGGCCCAGCGATGGCTGCGGATGGACTGGTGGGCCAGCGCGGTGAGGATCAGCATGGTCGCGCCCAGCACCAGCGCGAACACGCCGATGTCGAAGAACAGTGCGCTCGGCACATGCACTTCGCCGAGCACCGGCAGATGCAGGTGCGCGGTGTGCGTGGTGAGGAAGGGATAGCCGAACAGCACCGCGCCCGAGCCGGTGGCCAGCGCAAGCAGCAGGCCGATCGCGATCCAGCGCCGCGGGTAGATGCGCAGGTGCTCCTCCACCCACTCGGCGCCGGAGACGATGAACTGCAGCACCAGCGCCACCGACATCACCAGCCCGGCGACGAAGCCGCCGCCCGGCTGGTTGTGGCCGCGCAGGAAGAAGTAGATCGACACCAGCACCGAGAGCGGCAGCAGGAGCCGCACCAGCACGGCCGGCACCATGAGGTAGCCGACGGCGGTGTCCTTGGCGCGGCGCGGGTTCAGCAGGTCGCTGCTGCCGTCGTCGGTCTGCGCGCGCTGCTGCGCGGGCAGGGCCATCGACTCGGGCGCCGGACGGAAGCGGCGCAGCAGCGCATAGACGGCGAGGGCGACGACACCGAGTACGGTGATCTCGCCGAAGGTGTCGAAGCCGCGGAAGTCGACCAGCATCACGTTGACCACGTTCGTGCCGCCGCCCTCGGACAGCGCGCGCTCGAGAAAGAAGGGCGAGATGCTTTGCGGGAATGGCCGCGTCATCACGGTCCAGGCCAGCGCGGCCATGCCGCATCCGGCTGCGGCTGCGATGGCCAGGTCGCGCCCGCGCCGTCCCCAGAGCCGAATTCGCACCCGTGCGGGTTGCGGCTGCGCGGTGCGCATTGGAAGCCAGCGCAGGCCGAGCAGGATCAGCACCGTGGTCACGGTTTCGACCACCAACTGCGTGAGCGCGAGGTCGGGCGCCGAGAACCAGATGTAGGTGGTGCAGCACACCAGGCCTGCGCCCGCCGCCAGCATCAGCGAGGCCAGCCGGTGGAACTTGGCCTGCCAGGCGGCGGCCAGCGCGCAGGTGCCGCCGATGACCCAGGTCATCGCGAACATGGTCGAGAAGGGCAGCAGTTCGCGCGTTCCGCGCTCGGCGGGCGTGAGCCACAGCGATGCCGCCACGCCGGCCACGGCGACGACGACCAGCAGCAGCAACTGCATCTGCAGGCGCCGCGTTGCGAAGAGGCGACGGCTGCGCCGGCCGGCCTCGCTGAGCCGCGCGAGCAGGTGCTCGAACATGCGCTGGCCGTCGAAGCGATGCAGCAGCGGCGTGTACTCGAGATCGCCTCGCGCGCGTCCGCGCCGCTGCAGCATGTAGAGTCCCGCGCCGCCCGCGAGCGCGACGAAGCTCATCAGAAGCGGCATGTTGAAGCCGTGCCACACGGCCAGGCTGTACGCGGGCAGCACGCCGCCGACCACCGGCGTCGCTGCCGCGGCGAGGAAGGCGCCCACCGACCAGGCCGGCGCCACGCCGACCACGAGGCAGGTCAGCACCAGCAGCTCGACCGGCACGCGCATCCAGTGCGGCGGCTCGTGCGGCTGCTTCGGCACGTCCGGGCCGGGGGGCGGGCCGAAGAACACGTCGAACACGAAGCGCGCCGAATAGGCCACGCTGAACACGCCGGCCAGCGTCGCGATGACCGGCAGGCTCAAGTTGACCCAGGGCGTGGCCCGGATGAACACGGTCTCGGCGAAGAACATCTCCTTGGACAGGAAGCCGTTGAGCAGCGGCACGCCGGCCATCGATGCGCTGGCGATGATCGCCAGGGTGCCGGTGATGGGCATCAGCCGGAGCAGGCCGCTGAGCTTGCGGATGTCGCGCGTGCCGCTCTCGTGGTCGATGATCCCGGCCGCCATGAAGAGCGAGGCCTTGAAGGTCGCGTGGTTCATGACGTGGAACACGGCCGCGACGGCGGCCAGGGGGCTGTTGAGCCCCAGCAGCAGCGTGATGAGTCCGAGGTGCGAGATGGTCGAGTAGGCGAGCAGCGCCTTGAGGTCGCGTTGGAACATCGCGACGTAGCCGCCCAGAAGCAGCGTGGCGGCGCCCGCGCCGCTGACGAGCCAGAACCAGGCCTCGGTGCCGGAGAGCACCGGCCACAGCCGCGCCATCAGGAACACGCCCAGCTTCACCATGGTGGCCGAGTGCAGGTAGGCGGAGACCGGCGTCGGCGCCGCCATCGCGCGCGGCAGCCAGAAATGGAACGGGAACTGCGCGCTCTTGGTGAAGGCGCCGAGCAGCACCAGCACCAGCGCCAGCGGGTAGAGCCGGTGCGCGCGAATCTCTTCGCCTGAGGCCAGCACCGCGTCGAGCTCGTAGCTGCCGGCGATGCGGCCCAGCACCAGCACGCCGGCCAGCAGGCACAGGCCGCCGGCGCCGGTGAGCGTGAGCGCCATGCGCGCGCCGCGCCGCGCGTCGCGCCTGTGATGCCAGTAGCCGATGAGCAGGAAGGAGAACAGGCTCGTGAGCTCCCAGAACAGCACCATCTGGATCAGGTTGCCCGAAAGCACCACGCCCACCATCGCGCCCATGAAGGCAAGGAAGAAGGCGAAGAAGCGCGGCACCGGGTCCGAGGGCGACATGTAGTAGCGCGCATACAGCACGACCAGCGTGCCGATGCCGAGCACCAGCATGCAGAACAGCCAGGCGAAGCCGTCCATGCGGAACACCAGGTTGAGGCCGAGCGCGGGCAGCCAAGCGATCTCCTCGCGGATCACGTTGCCGTCGGCGAGCTGCGGAAAGAACCACGCCGCCTGCAGCGCGCAGCCGAGCGCGACCAGGCCCGCCAGCGTCGACTCCCGGTTGCGCGCATCCGACGGCAGCAGGGCCGCCAGCACGCTGGCAACGAAGGGGAGCGCGACGAGGAGGACAAGGGGCATCGCGATCGATTCTATCGAGCGCCCCTCGGCGAGAGACCTCGAATCAGCCGGTGAACTGCTGCACCGTGCGCATGCCGAGCCAGGTGAGGACCAGCGAGCCGAAGACATGCAGCGCCGCCGTGCCGAAGGCCA
Source organism: Variovorax sp. Soil_C_33 (assembly GCF_057656935.1). Classification (NCBI taxonomy): domain Bacteria; kingdom Pseudomonadati; phylum Pseudomonadota; class Betaproteobacteria; order Burkholderiales; family Comamonadaceae; genus Variovorax; species Variovorax sp. Soil_C_33. Next base: position 200,246 of record NZ_JBDGJK010000001.1, on the reverse strand, counting down.
GCGCAAGTCGATCCTGCAGCAGCATTGCGACGACCTCGGCGGAGAAGCTGGAAAAGGTGGTGAGGCCGCCCAGGAAGCCGGTGATCAGCAGCAGGCGCCACACCGGGTCGAGTTCCGGCATGGCCTGGAACAGCGCGACGGCAATGCCGACCAGGTAGCCGCCGACGAGGTTGGAGGCCAGCGTGCCGTAGGGCATCGCCGCGCCGGGGGTGCTGAGCCAGAGCCCCAGGCCCCAGCGCGCCAGCGCGCCCAGCGAGGCGCCGGCGCAGATCGCGAACACCGGCAGCATGGTGCCTACTTCTCCACGCCCATCACCGCATTGGGCAGCACGGTCACGATGCCCGGGAACAGCGTGATCAGCGCGATGCAGAGCACCAGGCAGAAGAAGAAGGGAATGGCGGCCTTGGCGATCACGTTGCTGTCCTTGCCGGTCATGTTCTGCAGCACGAACAGGTTGAAGCCCACCGGCGGCGTGACCTCCGCGATCTCGACCAGCAGCACGACGAAGATGCCGAACCACACCAGGTCGAAGCCGGCCTTCTGCACCATCGGCAGCACCACCGCGGCCGTGAGGACGATCATGCTGATGCCGTCGAGCGCGGTGCCGAGCACCAGGTACACCACCACCAGCGCACCGATCAGTGCATAGGGCGAGAGGTGCATGCTGTCGACCCACTCGGCCAGCTCGCGCGGGATGCCGGTGAAGGCCATGGTCTTGGTGAGGAAGGCCGCGCCGGCCAGGATGAACATGATCATGCAACTGGTGCGCGTGGCGCCCATGATCCCGTCCTTGAAGTTCTGCCAGGTGAGGCTTCGGCCCCACGCCGCGATGGCCAGCGAACCCAGCACGCCGAAGGCCGCGCATTCGGTGGCCGTGGCCCAGCCCGCGACCAGCACCCAGACGATGAAGACGATCAGGAGGCCGCAGGGGATCAGGTTGCCCGAGAGGCGAATCTTTTCCCTGAAGCCGGTCGGCGGATCGGCCGGCGGCACTTGGTCGGGGTGGCGCAGGCTCCACCAGCCGATGTAGCCCGAGAACAGCAGCATCAGCAGGAAGCCAGGCAGGAAGCCGGCCAGGAAGATGCGGATGATCGAGGCGTCGGCCGCTACCGCATAGACCACCATGGTGATCGAGGGCGGGATCAGGATGCCCAGCGTGCCGGCGGTCGCGAGCGAGCCGATGGCCAGCTTCTCGTTGTAGCCGCGGCGCTTGAGTTCGGGCAGCGCGACCTTGGCGATGGTCGCGCAGGTCGCGGCCGAAGAGCCCGAGACCGAACCGAACACGCCGCAGCCGAGGATGGTGGTGTGCATCAGCCGGCCCGGCACACGGTTGAGCCATGGGCGCAGGCCTTCGAACATCTCTTCGCTGAGCTTGGTGCGGAACAGGATCTCGCCCATCCAGATGAAGAGGGGCAGGGCCGCCAGCTCCCAGCTGGCATTGCTTTCCCAGAAGGCCGAGAACAGGTTCTTGCCGGGCAGCGTGTTGGTGAAGAAGGCCTGGCCGACCCAGCCGACGATGGCCAGCGTCATCGCGATCCAGACGCCGCCGGCCAGCAGCAGCAGCATGATGGCGAGCAGCAGCGCGCCCATGAGGAGGGTATCGAGCATCTAGATATCCGAGGAGAAGTCGCCGGCCGCGTGCCGTTCTTCCACCGCGCGCTGGTAGCTCGGCTTCTCGCCGCGCACCACGCCGACCAGTTCGTCGACCATCGCGACGAGCAGCAGCCAGCAGCCGAGCACGAAGGTCGATTGCGGAATCCAGATCGGGATGACCAGGAGGCCGGTCGCCATCTCGGCGAACTCGTAGCTCTCCCAGGTGAAGCTGGTGGCCCAGTACGTGAGATAGGCCACCGAGGCCGCGGCAATCAGCAGGCACATGACGTCGAGCACGCGCCGGACTTTCGGCGGCACGGCATCGAGCAGCAGGGTCACGCGCACGAAGTCGCCGTGGCGGAAGGCATGGGCCATCGCGAAGAAGGAGGCCGCGGCGCAGAGCCAGGACACCGCATCGTTGAGCCCGCTCACATGCCAGTTCATCTGGCGGCCGACGCCGGCCACGACCATCAGCACGAAGATCAGGAATACGCAGAACGCGCCGAGCGCGCCTGCGCCGCCGTACAGACGATCGAGGAATCGGCGCACGGTTTACTTCTTCTTGTAGGCGTCGACGATCGCCTGGCCCTCGGCGCCGGTGGCCTTCAGCCAGTCGGCCTGCATGATGCCGCCGACCTGGCGCATGTCGGCATCGAGCTTGGGCGACGGCTTGTGGATCTTCATGCCGCGCTCGGCCAGCAGGCGCTTGTATTCGTCGTTCTTTTCCTGCGCGATCTTCCAGCCGCGCGCTTCGGCGTCGGCCGCGACCTTGGTCACTGCGGCCTTGGTGGCGGGGTCGAGCGCATCGAAGGCCTTGGCGTTGACCAGGACCGCGTTCTTCGGGATCCAGGCCTGCGTGTCGTAGAAATTCTTGATGTGTTCGTAGGTCTTGGTGTCGTAGCCGGTCGAACCGGAGCTCATGTAGCTTTCGATCACGCCCGTGGCCATCGCCGCGCTGAGCTCAGCCTGCTGGATCTGCACCGGCTGCGCGCCGATCAGTTCGGCGATCTTGGCCGTGGCCGGGCTGTAGGCGCGCCACTTGATGCCGCGCAGGTCGGCCACGGAGCCGATCTCCTTCTTCACGTAGATGCCCTGCGGCGCCCACGGCACCATGAACAGCACCTTGATGCCTTGCGCGGCCAGCAGCTTCTCCATGGCGGGCTTGGAAGCCTCGTAGAGTTTCTTCGCTTCGGGATAGGTGGTTGCAAGAAAAGGCACGCCGTCGAGCGCGTAGATCGGGTTCTCGTTGGCGAAGTTGGCCAGCAGGATCTCTCCGGCCTGGGCCTGGCCGCTTTGCACGGCGCGCTTGATCTCGGGGGCCTTGAACAGCGATGCGTTCGCATGCACGCTGATCTTGAGCTTGCCGCCCGTGGCGGCGTCGACGTCCTTCGCGAACTGCGTGATGTTCTCGGTGTGGTAGTTGGTGGCCGGATAGGCGGTGGGCAGGTCCCACTTGGTTTGCGCGTACGCCGCTGCGCCGAGGGTCAGGCCAGCGAGGGCAATGCCGAACTTGTGATTCATGGGCTCTCCAGAACGGACGAAAGTGAAAAGACGACGGGGAGCATACGTGCAAATATCGGGCCATCGCGTGGGGCTTTCCCCTGCCGCTTGCGGTGCAAGGGGGCAACAGCGCAAATGAAAAAAGCCGCCCGGAGGCGGCTTGGTTCGGTGCGGCAAGATCCGTTGCCTGGCCGGTCAGGGCTTGGCGTCGGCCTTTTCTTTCTTCTTCGGTTCCGCCTTCGCGACGCTGGCGGCGGGCGCCGCGGCGCTGTAGCTCTGGCCGTTGACGGTCAGGCCCTCGGCCGACAGCTTGGTGGCCGCCTTCCCCTTCACGCCCTTGACCCGGCTCATGAGATCCGGCCAGTCCTTGAACGCGCCTTGCTTGCGTGCTTCGATGATGCGCTTGGAAAGCGCGGGGCCCACGCCCCTGAGCGCATCGAGCTCCGCATCCGTCGCCTTGTTGACATCGACTGCTGCCCACGAAACGGTCGCAACGAGCATGGCCACGATGGCCAAGTCTTCTTCAGCATCTTGAGATCCCCTGACATTGTTGTGGGTGTCGTGGCACCCCGCCGCACGCGGCATACGCGCGGCGCGGGTTTCAACGGCGGGTTCTGCGCCGTGGTTGACGCCTCCGCGACGAAGTCAGAATTGATCAGATTTGCTCAGAGCTCTTCGACACGCCGCGGCGGATAGCTGTCCCAGGCCTGGCAGCCGGGGCAATGCCAGAAGTGCTGATGGGCTTCGAAGCCGCAGGCGGCGCAACGGTAGCGCAGCAGCGGCCGCGTGGCCTGATCGAGCGCGCGCTGTACCTGCGGATGGAACTGCTCGTGCGTGAGGCGCTCGCCCGCCAGCCAGCGGGACGCCGCCACGAGAGAGGGCTGGTGGGCCAGGTGTGCGATGTATCCGTCGCGCGGCTCCGGCGCCGTTGGCGGACTAGACATCGTGTCCTCGGGCAGCACCGGCGCGCCGCCCAGGGCCATGATCGCTTCGAGCACGTCGATCGAGGGCGACTCTGCATAGCGGCGCTGCAGCAGGATCAGCGCCTCGCCCGCGCGCTGCGAGGCGGCCGCAGCCTGCTGCAGCATCGCCGCGTAAAGAGGCAATGCCAGCGGCGCGTTTTCGCTGAGCGCGGTGAGCGTTTCGAAGGCTTTGGCGGAGTCGCCGTTGCGCAGTTGCAGCGTCGCGGTGTCGATGGCCGGCCGCGGCGCCTGCGGCGCCAGTGCTACTGCCTGCTCGAGCAACTGCGCCGCAGCGTTCAGGTCGCCGGCCGCCACCTGTTCGGCGGACTGCTCGCAGAGGTGGTGGGCCCGGCGCACGCCGTAGCTGGCCTGCTCGGTCTCGTCGAGCTTATGCGCCACCGCGGCGGCTTGCGCCCATTCGCGCGAGCGCTCGTAGATGGCGAGCAGCGCCAGCCGGGCCTCGTTCTCGTAGCGCGTGCCTTCGAGCTTCTGCAGCGCGGCTTCGGCGCGATCGAGCAGGCCGGCGCGCAGGAAGTCCTGCGCCAGCGCATGCTGCGCGCGGTCGCGGTCGGCGCGGCTCAGATCGCCGCGGCCCAGCAAGTGCTCGTGCACGCGCACGGCACGCTGGTATTCGCCGCGGCGGCGGAACAGGTTGCCCAGCGCGAAGTGCAGTTCCTGGGTGTCGGGGTCGTTCTGAACGGCTTCGATGAAGGCGTCGATGGCCTGGTCCTGCTGCTCGTTGAGCAGGAAGTTGAGACCGCGAAAGTAGGCCTTGGGCGCCTGCCGGTTCTCAATGCGCAACTGCCTGAGATCGAATCGCGAGGCCAGCCAGCCGAGGACGAAGGCGAGGGGCAGGCCGAGCAGCAGCCAGCTGAAGTCAAAGTCCATGTTGGCGTACGGCAGGGAGGTCGGTGGCGGCTGCCGGTACAGGGGCCGCCGTGACGGGCGCGGCCGGCACCGCGGGCAGCTGGGCCGCGGCGCTGCGGTGCTTCCACCAGCCCGGCAGCATGCCGAGGGCGCCGACCACCAGTCCGCCGGCGAAGGCCGCGAGCACCACCAGCACCAGCGGGGCGCGCCAGTGGGTGCCGAAGAAGAAGTAGACGGTGGCGTCGTGCTGGTTGTTCAGCGCGAAGGCGAAGAGGGTAAAAAAAATGGCTGCCTTGAGCAGCCACAGGAGATATTTCATGCGCGTCCCCGTTGGCGGGGGAATTCTATGCTTCAGGCTTCGCGCTTCTGCGCGTCGAGTTCGGCCGTGCGGGCGTCGACCGCCTCGCGCAGCGCCTTGCCCGGCTTGAAGTGCGGCACCCGTTTTTCGGGAATCTGCACACTCTCGCCCGAACGCGGATTGCGGCCGATGCGGGGCGGGCGCCGGTTCACCGTGAAGCTGCCGAAGCCACGGATCTCGATGCGATGCCCGCGCACCAGCGCGTCGCTCATCGCATCAAGAATGGTCTTGACGGCGTATTCGGCGTCGCGGTGCGTCAGTTGAGCGAAGCGCGCGGCGAGCTCCTCAACAAGGTCAGAACGAGTCATAACAGGCGATAACACGGTGAGGCAAAGCCTCACCGTGCACTTGCTGTTTTACTTTTCGTTGTTGTCGAGCTTGGCGCGCAGCAGGGCGCCCAGGCTGGTCGTGCCCGCGTTCTCGCGTGCCGACTGCTGGCTCAGGTTGGCCATCGCGCCTTGCTCGTCGACCATGTCCTTCTGCTTGATCGACAGCTGGATGTTGCGGGTCTTGCGATCCACGTTGACCACCACGGCCGTGACTTCGTCGCCTTCCTTGAGCACGTTGCGTGCATCTTCCACGCGATCGCGAGAGATTTCGCTGGCGCGCAGGTAGCCGATGATGTCCTCACCGAGGTCGATCTCGGCGCCGCGGGCGTCCACGGTCTTGACCTTGCCGGTCACGATCTGGCCCTTGTCGTTCACCGTGGTGAAGGTGGTGAACGGGTCGCTGTCGAGCTGCTTGATGCCGAGGCTGATGCGCTCGCGGTCGACGTCCACGGCCAGCACGATTGCTTCGACTTCCTGGCCCTTCTTGTAGTTGCGCACGGCGGTTTCGCCGGGCTCGTTCCACGAGAGGTCGGACAGGTGAACCAGGCCGTCGATGCCGGCAGCCAGGCCGACGAACACGCCGAAGTCGGTGATCGACTTGATCGGGCCCTTGACGCGGTCGCCGCGCTTGGTGTTCTGCGCGAATTCCTGCCACGGGTTGGCCTTGCACTGCTTCATGCCCAGGCTGATGCGGCGCTTGTCTTCGTCGATCTCGAGGACCATGACTTCGACTTCGTCGCCCAGCGAGACGATCTTGTTCGGGGCGATGTTCTTGTTGGTCCAGTCCATCTCGGACACGTGCACCAGGCCTTCGATGCCGGGCTCGAGCTCGACGAAGGCGCCGTAGTCGGCGATGTTGGTGACCTTGCCGAACAGGCGCGTGCCTTGCGGGTAGCGGCGCGAGACGCCCATCCACGGGTCGTCGCCCATCTGCTTCAGACCCAGCGAGACACGGTTCTTCTCGGTGTCGAACTTGAGGATCTTGGCGGTGATTTCCTGGCCGGCCTGCACCACTTCGCTCGGGTGGCGAACACGGCGCCAAGCCATGTCGGTGATGTGCAGCAGACCGTCGATGCCGCCGAGGTCGACGAACGCACCGTATTCGGTGATGTTCTTGACGACGCCGCGCACGACTGCGCCTTCCTTCAGGGTTTCCATCAGCTTGGCGCGCTCTTCGCCCATGCTGGCTTCGACCACGGCGCGGCGCGAGAGCACCACGTTGTTGCGCTTGCGGTCGAGCTTGATGACCTTGAATTCGAGGGTCTTGTTCTCGTAGGGAGTCAGGTCCTTGATGGGACGCGTGTCGATCAGCGAGCCCGGCAGGAATGCACGGATGCCATTGACCAGGACCGTGAGACCGCCCTTGACCTTGCCGCTGGTGGTGCCGGTGACGAAGTCGCCGGATTCGAGCGCCTTCTCGAGCGCGAGCCACGAAGCCAGACGCTTGGCGGTGTCGCGCGAGAGGATGGTGTCGCCGTAGCCGTTTTCAACGCTGCCGATGGCAACGGAAACGAAATCGCCGGCCTGGACTTCGAGTTCGCCCTTGTCGTTCTTGAACTCCTCGATCGGCACGTAGGCTTCGGACTTGAGGCCTGCGTTGACCACGACGTGGTTGTGTTCGACACGCACGACTTCGGCGGTGATGACCTCGCCGGTGCGCATTTCGGAACGCTTCAGGGATTCTTCGAACAGGTCGGCAAAAGATTCAGACATTGAGTTTTCCTTCCGTCACGCAGGGTTGGCAGTCGCAAATGCAATATCGCGGCGGCTGCGTCGGGTCTGGAGACGGCGGTTGTTGGGCTTGGGGCCCGGTTGAGGTTGAACAACCAGCAAGCCGGTGCGCTGTCGCGCGGCGGGGACCTGCTGGACCGAAACGCTTTTCAAGAAGACTTGAAAGGCTGTACTTCCTGCCACCAGTCCAGCACCCGTTCGACCGATTGCTCGATCGAAAGAAGGGAGTTGTCCAGGAGACGGGCATCAGGCGCCGGCTTCAGCGGTGCGACGCTGCGGGACGAATCCCGGAGGTCACGCGCTTCCAGGTCGGCGCGAAGGCTGTCGATTGTAGTCGAAATACCCTTTGAAATCAATTGCTTATGACGACGTTCCGCGCGTTGGGCGGCATTCGCGGTCAGGTAGACCTTGAGCGGGGCGTCGGGGAAAACGACGGTGCCCATGTCGCGGCCATCGGCCACCAGGCCGGGCAGGCGCCGGAAGCTCTTCTGCAGCGTCATGAGCGCATCGCGCACGGCCGGCAGGGCCGACACGCGGGAGGCGTCCATGCCGGCGGCTTCGGTGCGGATGGCGTCGCTCACGTCTTCACCGGCCAGCAGGATCTTGCCTTCGCTGAAGTGAAGGGGCAGGGTGCGGGCGAGCGTGGCGATCTGCGCTTCGTGCGCGGCGTCGGCGCTGAAGCCGGCGCGGCGCATCGCCAGGCCGGTCACGCGGTAGAGCGAGCCCGAGTCGAGGTAGTGGTAGCCGAGCCGGTGCGCCAGCTCGAGGGCCAGCGTGCCCTTGCCGGAGGCGGTGGGGCCGTCGACGCAGATCACCGGCACCTCGGCGGACTCGGCCACCGAGAACAGGGTTTCGAAATAGTCGGGGAAGGTCTTGGCGACGCAGTGCGGCTCGAGGATGCGCACCGGCAACCGGGCCGGGTTGAAGGCGGCGAGGGAGAAACACATCGCCACGCGATGGTCGTCGTAGGTTCGGATGCCGGCTGCGTGCCAGCCGGCCGCCGCCGGCGGATGCACGCGGATGAAGTCGGGGCCGTCCTCGACGGTGGCGCCCAGCTTGCGCAGCTCGTTGGCCATGGCGTCGATGCGGTCGGTTTCCTTCACGCGCCAGCTTGCGATGTTGCGCAGAGTGCAGGGGCCGTCGGCGTAGAGCGCCATCACCGCGAGCGTCATCGCCGCGTCGGGAATATGGTTGGCGTCGAGGTCGATGGCCTTGAGCGGCCAGGCGCCGCGCGAGACTTCGAGCCAGTTGGGGCCGCTGTCGATGTGGGCGCCCATCTGGCTGGTGGCTTCGACGAAGCGGATGTCGCCCTGGATGGAGCCGGCGCCGACGCCTTCGATGCGGATGCCGGCGCCGCTCGCGATCGCACCGAGCGCGATGAAATAGCTGGCCGAGGATGCATCGGCCTCGACGTGGATGTCGCCGGGCGAACGGTAGCGGCTGCCCGCGGGAATCGTGAAGCGCTGCCAGCCGTCGCGCCGGACCTCGATGCCGAAGCGCGCCAGCAGGTTGAGCGTGATCTCGATGTAGGGCTTGGAGATCAGTTCGCCGACCACTTCGATGGCGATGTCGCGCTGTTCAGCGGCCAGCGGCAGGGCGAGCAAGAGTGCGGTCAGGAACTGGCTGGAGACGTCGCCGCGCACGCGGATCGGCGTTTCGAGTTGCAGGGTATCGAGGGACGCCGGATGAAGGCGCAGCGGGGGATAGCCGGGGTTGCCGGTGTAGTCGATGCGGCAACCGAGCTGGACCAGCGCGTCGACCAGGTCGCCGATGGGACGTTCGTGCATGCGCGGTACCCCGCGCAGTTCGAAATCGCCGCCGAGCAAGGCGAGTGCTGCTGTCAGCGGACGCATCGCGGTACCGGCGTTGCCGAGGAACAGCGATGCGCTTGGGGTTTGCAGCTTGCCGTCGATGCCGTCGATGCGCAGTGCACCGCCGGCGCGCTCGATGCGGCAGCCGAGCGCGGCGAGCGCATCGAGCATCACCCGGGTGTCGTCCGAATCCAGCAGATCGTGCACCGTGGTCGTGCCGGCGGCGAGCGCTGCCAGCAGCAATACGCGATTGGAGATGCTCTTGGAGCCGGGAAGCCTGACGGTACCGCCGGCGGCGGCGAGCGGCGGGATGTCGAGGAAAGGTGTTGTGAACATGATCAGTCGGGCGAAGCGGCCGCGCCCGGCTGCCATCTGCTGCGAACGCGGCTGGCTGCCGCGATCGCGTCTTCCAGGCCCTGCGCATCGCCCGCGCTCATGAAGGCCTCGAGTTGCGACAGTGTCGCGCGAAAGGCCTGCGAATGCTGCAATACCTGGTCGCGATTGGCCAGCAGGACGTCGCGCCACATGGCCGGATCGCCGGCCGCAATGCGCGTGAAGTCGCGAAAGCCCGGGCCGGCCAGCTCCAGGAAACGTTGGCCGTCCGGCTGGGCGGCGATCGCATTCGTGAACGCGAAGGCGAGCAGGTGCGGCAGGTGGCTGACGGCCGCGAAGGCGCTGTCGTGCGCCTCGGCCGTCATCGTCACGACCTTGGCGCCCACCCCTGTCCAGACCTGGGTGGCGCGCTGCACGTTGGAGCGCCGCGTGGCCTTGATCGGCGTGAGCACGACCTGGCGCCCGGTGTACAGGTTGGCGTCTGCATGCTCGACGCCGGCGACTTCCTTGCCGGCGATCGGGTGTGCGGGGACGAAGGCACCGAGCTGGTCCTGCAGGCCGCGCCGCGCGGCCTCGATCACGTCGCCCTTGGTCGAGCCCACGTCCATCACCAGCATCTGTTCCGTGATGCCGTGGCGGATCGCCTTGAATGTGGCTTCCGATGCCCCGACCGGCACTGCGATCAGCACCAGGTCGGCACCCGACACAGCGAGCAGGGCCGACGGCGCGGCCACGTCGATCACGCCCAGCTGGCGCGCGCGTTCCGTAGTCGACGGCGACTTGCTGTAGCCGACCACGCGCTTGACCAGCCGCGCGCGCTTGAGCGCGAGCGCGAAGGAGCCGCCCATCAGGCCGCAGCCGATCAAGCCGAGCTGTTCAAACATGGGCGGCCTCAGGCGGTGACGGGGTAGGCGCCGATGACTTTGTAGAACGCGCAAAGCTTGCGCAGTTCGGCGAGGGCGGCGGCGACATTGGGCTGCGACGGATGGCCGTCGAGGTCGATGTAGAAGTAGTACTCCCACTGGCCGGTGCGTGCCGGCCGCGACTCGAAGCGCGTCATCGAGACGTTGTTGGTCTTGAGCGGCACCAGCAGGTCGTGCACCGCGCCGGGCCGGTTGGGCACGGAAACCACCAGGCTGGTGCAGTCCTTGCCCGAGGCCGGCGGCATGGCCAGGGTCTGCGGCAGGCAGATGACGGCGAAGCGCGTGCGGTTGTACGAGTCGTCCTGGATCGCGTGGGCGACGATGTGCAGCCCGAAACGGGTCGCGGCCCGCTCGCTTGCGAGGCCGGCCCAGCCCGGATTGCCGGCCGCGAGCCGCGCGCCTTCGGCGTTGCTGGAAACCGCGCGCCGCTCGGCATTGGGCAGATGCTTGGAGAGCCAGGTCTGGCACTGTGCGAGCGCCTGCGGATGCGCCAGCACCGCTTCGATGCCTTCGAGCTCGTTGCGCGTGCGCAGCAGGTGATGGCGCACCAGCAGGCTGACTTCGCCGACCACGTGGGTGGGCGAGTGCAGGAACAGGTCGAGCGAGCGCGTGACCACGCCTTCGGTGGAGTTCTCGACGCCGACCACCCCGTACTGCGCGCTGCCGGCGGCCGTGGCGTGGAAGACCTCGTCGAAGGATGCGCAATAGATCAGGTCGGCCGCGCCGCCGAAGTATTCGATCGCGGCCTGTTCGCAGAAGGTGCCTTCGGGGCCGAGCACGGCGACGCGCTGCGGCGATTCGAGAGCCAGGCAGGCCGACATGATCTCGCGCCAGATGGCCGCCACGTGCAGCGCCTTGAGGGGCCCGCCGTTGCTTTGCTGCATCTTCTCGATCACCTGCGCGACGCGATCGGGCCGGAAATAGGGCGTGCCCTCGCGCTTCTTGACCTCGCCGACTAGTTCGGCGACGTGCGCGCGGCGGTTCAGCAGATCGAGCAGTTGCTGGTCGAGCGAATCGATCTGCACGCGCAGATCGGCGAGGCTGGCAGAGTTGTCGGAGGCGGGAGGCTGTGGTGGGGTGGGTGCGGTCATCGGTCAGGCACACATGCGTCTAGGCATGCGACCGCTCGAATTCTCGCATGTAGCTCACGAGCGCCTGCACGCCGGCCAACGGCATCGCGTTGTAGATACTGGCCCGCATGCCGCCGACGGACTTGTGCCCCTTCAGCTGCAGGAGGCCCGCTTCGCGCGCGCCGGCGAGGAAGGCCTCGTTGCGGCTCTCGTCCTTCAGAAAGAAGGGCACGTTCATGCGCGAGCGGCAGTTGGCGGCGACCTTGTTCTCGTAGAAGGCGGAAGCGTCGATGAAGCCGTACAGGAGCTGCGCCTTCGCGATGTTGCGTTGCTCCATCGCCTCGACGCCGCGGAGCGCGCCCTCGGTCTGTTGCAGCAGCCACTGGAAGGTCAGCCCGGCGACGTAGATGCCCCAGGTCGGAGGCGTGTTGTACATCGACTTGTTCTCCGCCACCGTCTTGTAATTGAAGGCGGTGGGGCAGATGTCGAGCGCGCGTCCCAGCAAGTCGTCGCGCACGATCACGATCGTGAGGCCGGCCGGGCCGAGGTTCTTCTGGGCGCCGCCGAAGGCGAGGCCCACGCGGCGCCAATCGACCGGCCGCGAGGCGACATGCGAAGAGAAATCGATGACGAGCGGCGCGTCGCTGCCCAGTGCGGCGAGATCGGGCAGCTCCTGGAATTCGATGCCGTGGATCGTCTCGTTGGAACAGATGTGCACGTACGACGCGTCGCGCGCGAGCTGCCAGCTCGCGGGGTCGGGCAGCCGCGTGTGCTGGCTGTCGGCATTGGACGCGGCGATGTTCGCCTTGCAGTAGCGCTGCGCTTCCTTCTGCGACTTGGCGCTCCAGCTGCCGGTGACCACGAAGTCGGCGCTGGCGCCGCGCGACAGGTTCATCGGCACGATCGCGTTCTCGCCCAGACCGCCGCCCTGCATGAAGAGGATGTGGAAGTGCGCAGGTACGGCGAGCAGCGCCCGGATGTCGGCTTCGGCCTGCGTGCAGATCGCGCCGAACTCCTTGCCGCGATGGCTCATCTCCATCACGCTCATGCCGCTGCCTTGCCAGTCCAGCATTTCGACGGCGGCGCGTTGCAGCACCGCCTCCGGCATCGCGGCCGGACCGGCGGAGAAGTTGTACGGGCGCGGACCCTGCGTCACTTCTTCACGGGCGCCTTGGGCGCTGGCTTGGCCGGTGCTGCGCCGTTGCCGGTCGGGGCACCCAGTGCTTTGGCAACGTTAGTGTCGAGCGTACGCATCTTCGGTTCGATGCTCGCGCGGGTCTCGGCCACCAGCTTCTCCGTGAGTGCGGTCTGCATCTTCGGATTGAGTTCCTGGTACTTCTTGCTCAGGGGCGAGTTGATCCAGGCCAGCAATTGGCGCAGCTCTTCGTCGCTGAAGTTGTCGCGCAGGAGCGGGCCCAGGGCGTCCGGCGCCAGCGCCACCGCCTTGTCGCGCACGATGGGGTAGGCCTCGTCGAAGTACTTCTTGAGCTCGGCGTCGGCGGCCTTCGCGGCGGCTTCGCGCTTCTCGGCCGGCACTTGCGTCTGCAAGTACTGCGAGCCCGCCTGCGCTATGGGGGCGCTGGACTGCTCGACCAGTCCGCGCGCCAGCGCTTCGATGCCGGGGCGCTGCAGATCGATGAACTGCTTGACCATCGCAGCCTTGTCCTGGGCCATGGCCATCGAGCTGCCGGCGAGCGCGACCGTCAAGAGCGCGAGTTTGAGTTTTTTCACTGAGGGTTCTCCGTTGAAGATGATGAGGAAGTGTCGTCGGCGTCGGTCTCGTTCTCCACGTTCGCGTCGTTCTCGACGATGCGCTGCAGCCCGCTGAGCTTGGCGCCTTCGTCGAGCCCGATCAGCGTGACGCCTTGCGTCGCGCGTCCGAGTTCGCGGATTTCGGAGACACGGGTGCGTACGAGCACGCCCTTGTCGGTGATGAGCATGATCTCGTCGTCGGCATGCACGAGAGTCGCGGCCACGACCTTGCCGTTGCGCTCACTTTGTTGAATCGCGATCATGCCCTTGGTTCCGCGGCCATGACGCGTGTACTCGGTAATGCTTGTGCGTTTTCCGTAACCATTTTCTGTCGCGGTCAGGACGCTCTGCTCCTCGTCCTCCGCGACCAGCATGGCGATCACCCCCTGGCCATCCTCGAGCGTCATGCCGCGCACGCCGCGTGCGTTGCGGCCCATCGGACGCACATCGTTCTCGTCGAAGCGCACGGCCTTGCCGCCGTCGGAGAACAGCATCACGTCGTGCGCGCCGTCGGTCAGCGCGGCGCCGATCAGGTAGTCGCCCGGATCGAGATCCACCGCGATGATGCCGGCCTTGCGCGGGTTGCTGAATTCGTCGAGCGCAGTCTTCTTGACCGTGCCCATCGAGGTCGCCATGAACACGTATTGGTTGGCCGGGAAGGTGCGCTTCTCGCCCGTGAGAGGCAGCACGACGTTGATCTTCTCGCCTTCCTGCAGAGGGAACATGTTGACGATCGGGCGTCCGCGCGAGCCGCGCGATCCGGCAGGCACCTCCCACACCTTGAGCCAGTACAGCCGGCCGCGGTTGGAGAAGCACAGGATGTAGTCGTGCGTATTGGCGATGAAGAGCTGGTCGATCCAGTCGTCTTCCTTGGTCGCCGTGGCCTGCTTGCCGCGTCCGCCGCGTTTCTGGGCCCGGTACTCGCCCAGCGGCTGGCTCTTGATGTAGCCGCTGTGCGAGAGGGTCACGACCATGTCGGTTGGCGTGATCAGGTCTTCCGTCGAAAGATCGAAGGCGCTGTGCTCGACTTGGCTGCGGCGCACGCCGAGCTTGGTCTGGCCGAACTCCTGCTTGAGGGTCGCGAGCTCGTCGCCGATGATGGTTGACACGCGCTCGGGCTTGGCCAGGATGTCCAGCAGATCGTCGATCTCGGCCATGACTTCCTTGTATTCGGCGACGATCTTGTCCTGCTCCAGGCCGGTCAGGCGCTGCAGGCGCATCTGCAGGATTTCCTGGGCCTGCGTGTCCGAGAGGCGGTAGAGGCCGTCCGTGCCCATGCCGTATTCGATCTCCAGTCCGTCGGGGCGGTAGTCGTCGGCGTTGATGACGCCGCCATCCGCGCGTGTGCGGGTGAGCATCTCGCGCACCAGCTTGCTGTCCCAGCGGCGATTCATCAGCTCGGCCTTGGCGACCGGCGGCGTCGGCGCGTTGCGGATGATGGCGATGAACTCGTCGATGTTGGCGAGAGCGACCGCCAGGCCCTCGAGCACGTGGCCGCGTTCGCGCGCCTTGCGCAGAGTGAACACCGTGCGGCGCGTCACGACTTCGCGGCGGTGCTGCAGGAAAACCTGGATCAGGTCCTTGAGGTTGCACAACTTCGGCTGGCCGTCCACCAGCGCCACCATGTTGATGCCGAAGGTGTCCTGCAGCTGGGTCTGCTTGTAGAGATTGTTGAGCACCACTTCGGGCACTTCGCCGCGCTTGAGCTCGATCACCAGCCGCATGCCCGACTTGTCGGACTCGTCCTGGATGTGGCTGATGCCTTCGATCTTCTTCTCGTGCACCAGCTCGGCCATGCGCTCCTGCAGCGTCTTCTTGTTGACCTGGTAGGGCAGCTCGTCGACGATGATCGCCTGCCGCTGGCCGCGGTCGATGTCCTCGAAGTGGCACTTCGCCCGCATCACGACCTTGCCGCGGCCGGTGCGATAGCCGTCCTTGATGCCGTTGATGCCGTAGATGATCCCGGCGGTGGGGAAGTCGGGTGCCGGGATGATCTCCATCAGATCGTCGATGCTGGCGTCCGGGAGGCGCAGCAGGTGCAGGCAGCCGTCGACCACCTCGTTCAGGTTGTGCGGCGGGATGTTGGTCGCCATGCCGACCGCAATGCCGCCCGAGCCATTGACCAGCAGATTCGGCAGCTTGCTGGGTAATACCAAAGGCTCTTTTTCGGAGCCGTCGTAATTCGGGCCGAAATCGACGGTTTCCTTGTCGATATCCGCCAGCATTTCATGCGCGATCTTCGCGAGCCGGATTTCGGTGTAGCGCATCGCGGCCGCGTTGTCGCCATCGACCGATCCGAAATTGCCTTGGCCGTCGACCAGCATGTGGCGCATCGAGAAGTCCTGCGCCAGCCGCACGATGGTGTCGTAGACCGACTGGTCGCCGTGCGGGTGGTACTTGCCGATCACGTCGCCGACGATGCGGGCCGACTTCTTGTACGGTCGGTTCCAGTCGTTGTTGAGCTCGTGCATCGCGTACAGCACGCGCCGGTGCACCGGTTTGAGGCCGTCCCTCGCGTCGGGAAGGGCGCGCCCCACGATCACGCTCATCGCGTAATCAAGATAGCTGCGGCGCATTTCCTCTTCGAGGCTGATGGGTAGTGTTTCTTTGGCGAACGAGGTCATGGGCAGCAGGCTGACGGCAAGGGGCCGAATTTTACGCCGCGGACGGTGTCGCACCGCCGCAACACAAGGCCGGTATTCCGCCTCCGTCCTACGTTTCAGGGGCGCCTCGCGGGCGGTTTGCCAAAGACCCTATGGCACAATCGCCTCAACGTTTTGGGTGGTGGTCACTTAAAGCGTCCTTGATTCGCAGCGCGGCTGCGGCTTTTTCCCCAAGAGGAGAACCATGAAGAAACTGAATAAAGTGGCGATGATGTTTGCAGTCGCTGCGCTCGCCACTGCCGCCGGCGCGCAGACCCGCGTCACCGCCGCGAACGGTGGTCCCGTGATCGACAACTGGCAAAACGGCACCGGCGAACTGGTCTGGAAAAACGGCACCAACGAACTGTGCTGGCGCAATGCCAACTGGACGCCCGCCACGGCTGCCGCTGGTTGCGACGGCGCGCTGGTTCCTGCTGCGCCTCCCGCTGCTGTGACCCCGGCTGCTCCGGCACCTGTCGCACCTGCTGCTCCGGCCGTCGCCGCTTCGAAGGTCACCTTCGCCGCTGACGCGTTCTTCGACTTCGACAAGTCGGTCCTCAAGCCTGAAGGCCGCGCCAAGCTGGACGACCTGGTTTCGAAGATTCGTGACGTGAACCTCGAAGTGATCATCGCCGTCGGCCACACCGACTCGATCGGCTCCGATGCCTACAACCAGCGCCTGTCGGTTCGCCGCGCTGAAGCCGTCAAGGCCTACCTGGTCTCGAAGGGCATCGAACGCAACCGCGTCTACACCGAAGGCAAGGGCGAGAAGCAACCGGTCGCCGACAACAAGACCAAGGAAGGTCGCGCCAAGAACCGCCGCGTGGAAATCGAAGTGGTCGGTACCCGCGCCAACCGTTGATTCGCAAGAATCTCCAAAACAAACCCCGCTCCGGCGGGGTTTTTTTATGACCGATCGCATTGCGATTCACGCTGCGCATTGCTGGCAACCGGTTCCGGCAATTCGCGTCGTTTCATAATCCGCATATGACCGATACCGTGAATGCCGATCCGGCAGAACTCGCCAAATTTTCCGAACTCGCGCACCGCTGGTGGGATCTGGAAAGCGAATTCCGACCGTTGCACGAAATTAATCCGCTCCGCCTGGAGTGGATCGAAAGCATTGCACCGATTGCAGGATGCAAGGTGCTCGACGTCGGTTGCGGCGGTGGGATTCTGGCCGACTCGATGGCGCGGCGAGGCGCCGACGTTCTGGGCATCGATCTGGCCGACAAGGCTCTCAAGGTCGCCCAGCTGCACGCGCTCGAAGCATCGACGCGTGGCGTGAAGTACCGCGAAATCAGTGTCGAAGCGCTGGCCGCCGAGCAGCCCGAGAGCTTCGACGTCGTCACCTGCATGGAAATGCTCGAGCACGTGCCTCAGCCCGCCTCCGTCGTGAAGGCCTGCGCCCAGCTTGTCAAGCCCGGCGGATGGGTGTTCTTCTCGACCATTCATCGGAACCTGAAGTCCTTCCTGTTCGCGATCGTCGGCGCCGAATACGTGCTGGGCATGCTGCCCCGGGGCACGCACGAGTACCAGAAGCTGATCCGGCCGAGCGAGCTGGCTGCGCATTGCCGTGCCGCGAACCTTGATTTGCGCCACACGCGCGGCCTGGAGCACAACCCGGTGACGCGGCGCTACTGGCTCAGCGACGACACCAGCGTCAACTACATGTTTGCAACCCGCAAACCATCGGTGCCCCAGCCATGATGGCGGCCGATGCGACACAGGCCGTCCTGTTCGACCTGGACGGCACACTGATCGACAGCGCTCCGGATCTGGGCGCGGCGGCCGACCAGATGCGCACGGATCGGGGCTTGGCCTCGCTCCCCCTGGAGCGCTATCGCCCCATGGCCGGCGCCGGCGCGCGCGGGATGCTGGGCGTGGCCTTCGGCATCACACCCGATGCGCCGGAGTTCGCGCCGCTGCGCGAGGAGTTCTTCGTCAACTACGAGACCCGGATGCTGCGCAACACGCAGGTCTTCGAAGGCGTGGCCGAACTGATCGAAGCGCTTTGCGCGCGCGGGCTGCGGTGGGGCGTGGTCACCAACAAATCGGTTCGCTTCACCGGTCCGCTGACGCGCGCGATGCCGTTGTTCGGCACGGCGCGCGCAATCATCAGCGGCGACACGACGCCATATGCCAAACCCCATCCCGAGCCCCTGTTCGAGGCAGCGCGACAGCTGGGTGTGCCGCCCGCTCGTTGCATTTATGTGGGCGACGACCACCGGGACATCATGGCCGGCCGGGCCGCGGGCATGGGAACGGTGGCCGCCGCCTATGGCTACATGGGTGCGGAGGCGGATGTGACGCTGTGGCAGGCCGATGCCGCCATCGCATCGCCCATGGAGCTCTTGCAACTACTCAAACCGGCCTAAAATGCATCGCTTGGGGCTGCACTGGTTTCGACGTGGGTTCGGAATCGCAGCGGGGCATGTCGAGCTGAATGCGCTCGTAAAACAGATTCAAACAAACTAACTGCAAACGACGAACGTTTCGCACTCGCCGCTTAATTGCCGGTGAGCTTTGCAACAGCAGGCCGATGGGCTGGGCAAGGGGGCGCTAGAGCAATCTGACGCCTCCCGGCTGCAAAGATAATCTACATTGGCTGGCTCCGATCCGGGTACCTTGGGTCGGAGCGAGAACATAGGGTGCTGGCGGCCGGTGTAGCGTGCGACTGCGCGACACCGGTGGCGAGACCTAAATCAGACCGCTAAACATGTAGATCTGCGCGACGAAGGCTTGCGGACGGGGGTTCAAATCCCCCCAGCTCCACCACACATCCATCGGATCGAGGTCCGACGCGGTTCATGCAGCCGCGTGGGCCTCGCGACCTTTCCTTCTCGTACGACGCTCGCGCCACTCTGCGCGCGAGCTATAGTCGGCGTCGCTCGCACAGAGGATATCCATGGATTCAATGACGACCGCGCTCACGAGTTACTACGACACTGTGCCGTACGACTCGCATCCGTTTCCTCAGTCTGCGGTCGAGCATCTGGAGGCGCTGGCCTTTCTCTTCGGCCTCGAGTCGCCTGCTCCCGCGCAGGCACGCGTGCTCGAACTCGGCAGCGCGGCCGGCGGCAACCTGATCCCTTTCGCGGCACGTCACCCGGAGGCGAGAGCCCTCGGCGTGGACCTTTCACCGGTGCAGATCCGGCAGGGCGTGGCGGCCATCGAGCATTCAGGCTTGAAGAACGTCGAATTGCGCGCACTCGACATCGCCAGCATCGATGCATCCTTCGGTCAGTTCGACTACATCGTCTGCCACGGCGTCTACAGCTGGGTGCCGGCGCCGGTGCAGGACGCGATCCTGCGCGTGTGCTCGGAGAACCTCGCGCCCAACGGCGTGGCCTACGTGAGCTACAACGTGTACCCGGGCTGGAAGGCGCGCGAGATCGTGCGCGACGCCATGATCCTGCGCGGCGCCCCGCGCGACGAGCCGGACGAGAAGCTCTCTTACGCGCGCGGCATGCTCGAGTTTCTCGAACAGTCGGCGCGGCCGGACAGCGTGCTCAAGAAGACGCTCGAAGAGACGATGCCGATCGTGCGCGCCGCGAACAGCTCCTACCTGCTGCACGAGTTCCTCGAGCCCTGCAATTCACCCTGCTACTTCAAGGAGTTCGCCGCGCGTGCGAGCGCGCACGGGCTGAGCTACCTGGCGGATGCGGAGCCGTCGACCATGTTCGTCCAGAACTATGGCGACAAGGTTCGCGATCCCTTGCTGCGCGAGTGCGGGGGCAGCCAGATCATGATGGAGCAGTACCTGGACTTCCTGGTCAACCGCACCTTCCGCCAGACGCTGCTCGTCAAGCAGGAACGCGCCGCCGAGATCCGTTATCGCCTTGTCCCGGAGCGCATCCGCGCGCTTGAGTTCGCCGGCGTGTTCTCAGCGGAAGGTGGCGGGGTGCTCACGCTCGATGCGCAGGAGCAGCCTTGCAATGCGATGCGCAATCTGAAGATCACGCTGCGGCTGCCGCTTCAAAAAGCGGTGGCCCAGGTGCTCGACGAGCGCTACCCGGCCACCGCCTCGGCCGACGCGCTGCTCGCCGAGGTCTCGGCACGGACCGGCGAACCGCGCGCCGCAGTCGAGCCGCTCGTCATGGCGATGCTGGAGGAACTGCTGATCCTCGGTGCCGTGCGCATCCGGCGCGCCTCGCCGCAGGCCGCCGCTCAAGTGTCGGCGTTCCCGCGCGCGCTGGCCGCGGTACGCAGCGCGCCCGGTCTCGCGCTGAACGCCGGACCCTCGGCCGTCGCCTGCAATCTGTGGCATGAGCCGGTGGGCCTTTCGCTGCTCGAACGCTGTCTGCTGCCGCTGCTCGACGGCAAGCATTCGCACGAATCCCTGGCATTGCACCTGGCAGTCGAAGCCCGCGCCGAGCGCCTGCGCTTCATCAAGGACGAAAAGCCGCTCACCGAAGCAGGTGCGTTGCGCGAGTTCACGCAGCAACAGGTGGCGCTTGCCCTGCGGGACCTGCGGCGCAAGGGGCTGCTTGCGGGCTGATCCATTCTTCCAAGGAGATAGAACCGTGAAACAACTTCAGTGGACTTCGGCCTTGCGCAGCGCCGTCGCGGCAGCGCTCGCGCTGGCAGGCGCGGCACAGCTGCACGCGGCATCGCAGGCGCCCGTGGCGGCCGAGAACGGCATGGTCGTGAGCGCCCAGCATCTGGCGACCAAGATCGGCGTCGACGTGCTCAAGCGCGGCGGCAATGCGATCGATTCCGCGGTGGCGGTCGGCTATGCGCTGGCGGTGGTTTATCCGGCGGCCGGCAACCTGGGCGGCGGCGGCTTCATGACCGTGCAACTGGCGGACGGACGCAAGACCTTCCTCGACTTCCGCGAGAAGGCGCCGCTGGCCGCCACGGCCAACATGTACCTCGACAAGGACGGCAACGTCGTCAAGGGCCTGAGCACCAACGGCCACCTCGCCGTAGGCGTGCCCGGCACCGTCTCCGGCCTCGAGCTGGCGCGCGAGAAGTACGGCACCATGAAGCGCGATGCGCTGATCGCGCCTTCGATCGCGCTGGCCGAGCGTGGTTTCGTGCTGGAGCAAGGCGACATCGACATGCTCGCCACCGCGACTGCCGACTTCAAGAAGGACCCGGCCTCCGGCGCGATCTTCCTGAACAAGGGCGAGCCCTTCGCAGTCGGCCAGAAGCTGGTGCAGAAAGACCTCGCGAAAACGCTGAAGGCCATCAGCCGCAACGGCGCCGACGGCTTCTACAAGGGCCCGGTGGGTGCCGCGCTCGTGGCCTCGAGCCAGGCCGGCAAGGGCATCATCACGCAGGCCGACCTGAACCAGTACACCACGCGCGAGCTGGCGCCGGTCGAGTGCGACTATCGCGGCTACCACGTGGTGTCGGCGCCGCCGCCGAGCTCGGGCGGCGTGGTGATCTGCGAGATGCTGAACATCCTCGAGGGCTATCCGCTCAAGGAGCTCGGCTTCCGCTCGGCGCAGGCCGTGCACTACCAGATCGAGGCCATGCGCCACGCCTACGTCGACCGCAACAGCTACCTCGGCGACCCGGACTTCGTGAAGAACCCGCTCGACCGGCTGCTCGACAAGGGCTATGCCGAAAAGATCCGCGCCGCGATCGACCCGAAGAAGGCCGGCGTCTCCAAGGACATCAAGCCCGGCGTCGCGCCCCATGAAGGCAGCAACACCACCCACTATTCGATCATCGACCAGTGGGGCAATGCGGTCTCGGTGACCTATACGCTCAACGACTGGTTCGGCGCCAAGGTCACGGCCGCCGGCACCGGCGTGCTGCTCAACAACGAGATGGACGACTTCACCTCGAAGATCGGCGTGCCCAACCTCTACGGCCTGGTGCAGGGCGAAGCCAATGCCATCGGCCCGGGCAAGCGGCCGCTGTCCTCGATGAGCCCAACCATCGTCACCAAGGACGGCAAGCCCGTCTTCGTGGTCGGCACGCCGGGCGGCAGCCGAATCATCACGGCGGTGCTTCACACCATCCTCAACGTCGTCGACTACGGCATGAACGTGCAGGAAGCGGTCGACGCGCCGCGCTTTCACCAGCAGTGGCTGCCCGACGTGACCAACGTCGAGACCTTCGCGCTCAGCCCCGACACGCGCAAGCTCCTGATCGACATGGGCCACAACCTCGGCGTGCCGCAGCCGGCCAACCATCTGGCAGCGATCATCGTCGGCGCGCCCTCGCTGGGCGGCAAGCCGGTCGGCAAGAACCGCTTCTACGGCGCCAACGATCCGCGGCGCAACACCGGGCTGGCCCTCGGCTATTGATGCGGATCGACGAGATTCTTTATACCCAGGGCTTCGGCACCCGGCGCGTCTGCGCCGGGCTGGTCCAGCAAGGACTCGTGAGGGTGGCGGGAGCCGTCGTCGCAGACCCCGCCGCGGATTTCGAGACGGAAGGCCTGCACTTCACGGTGCAGGGCACCGAGTGGGCATATCACGAGAAGGCCTACCTGATGCTGCACAAGCCGGCCGGTACCGAGTGCTCGCAGAAGCCGTCGACCTATCCCAGCATCTACACGCTGCTGCCGTCGCCGCTGCGCCTGCGCCCCAACAAGGGCGCAGTGCAGGGCGTGCAGGCCATCGGCCGGCTCGACCAGGACACGACCGGCCTGCTGCTGCTGACCGACGATGGCCAGTTCATCCACCGCATGGGCTCGCCCAAGTACCATGTGCCGAAGGTCTACGAGGTCGGTACCAAGCATGCGATCGACGACACGCAGGTGGCCCGGCTGCTCGCCGGCGTGGTGCTCGACGACGATCCGAAGCCGGTGCGCGCGGCCGCCTGCGAGGCGGTCGGGCCGCTGCAGCTGCGGCTCACCCTGACCGAAGGCAAGTACCACCAGGTCAAGCGCATGCTGGCCGCCGTGGGCAACCGGGTCGAGACCCTGCACCGCTCGCGCATCGGGCCGCTTGCGCTGCCCGAGGAGCTGGCGCCAGGTCAATGGCGCTGGCTGGATTCCGTGCAGGTCGAGGCCTTGCGGACGGCGCGCCCAAGTCAGCCAGCGGGCAGGGTCGATCGTTAAAATCGGAAGCCTGATTCCCGGAACTTCCCCCTTGCGCTTCTTCTCCCCCCCGATAGGCCGCCTCGCGGCCTTTTTGTTTGCCTGTGCGGCGCTGCCGGCGTTCGCTGCCGAGCCCCCACCGGTCTTCGTGCTCAATTCGCTCGATGCCACGGTGAGCGTGGTCGATCCGGTCAGCTGGACCGAGAAGCTGCGCATCCCGACCGGCAAGGAGCCGCACCATCTCTATCTGTCCCCCGACGAGAGCTCGCTGATCGTCGCCAATTCGGCGGGCGACTCGCTGACCTTCCTGAATCCGCGCACGGCCGAGGTTCAGCGCGTGGTCTACGGCATCATCGATCCGTACCACCTGCGCTTCTCGCCCGACATGAAGTGGTTCGTCACCGCCGGCAACCGGCTCAACCACATCGACATCTACCGCTGGGACGGCAAGGAGCCCAAGCTGCTGAAGCGCATCCCCTCGGGCAAGACGCCGAGCCACATCTGGATCGACGGCAAGAGCACCACGGCCTACGTCACGATGCAGGACAGCGACGAACTGGTCGCGGTCGATCTCGCCACGCAGACCATCCGCTGGCGCACGCCCACCGGTCCGATGCCGGCCGACATCTTCGGCGTCCACGACGGCAAGACGCTGCTGGTCGGCCTCACCGGCAGCGACGGCGTGCAGGTCTTCGACGTCGCCGGCCGGGAGCCGAAGCTGGTCGGCAAGATTCCCACCGGCAAGGGCGCCCACGCCTTCCGCTCGGCCGGCGACGGCCGCAGCGTCTTCGTCAGCAACCGCGTGGCCAACACCATCAGCCGCATCGACCTGCAGACGCTGCAGGTCAGCGACACCTATCCGGTGGGCGGCGGGCCCGACTGCATGGACGTCTCGGCCGACGGCAAGACGCTCTACGTGACTTCGCGCTGGGCCAGGAAGCTCAGCGTGGTCGATCTGGCCGCCCACAAGGTGGTGCGGCAGGTGCCCGTGGGCCGCTCGCCGCACGGCGTCTGGACCCTCGATCATGCGCGGCGCTAGTTCCGCGGCCGCGCTCGTCCTGCTCGCTGCGGGCGCCGTGTCCACCGGCGCCCTTGCACAGGGCAGTTGCGCCAAGCCGGTCTACCTGAGCTTCGACACCGGCCACATGGGCGTGGCGCCGCTGGTGGCGGAGGTGCTCAAGCGGCAGGAGGTGCGTGTTACCTTCTTCGGCGCGGCCGAGCGCACGCTGACCGGCGGCGACAGCCTCGACAGCCAGTGGGCGCCGTGGTGGAAGGCGAGGGCGGCTGAAGGCCACGAATTTGCATCCCACACCTACGACCATGCCTACTGGCGCGGCGACGTGAAGGGCATCGCGCCGCGCTTCCGCATCCAACCCTCGGCCGGCGCTTTTGCGGGGCGGCAATTCACCTGGGACGCGGAACAGTACTGCGCCAACATCGCCAAGGCCTCGGATCGCCTGCAGCACGTCACCGGCAAGAAGCCGTTGCCGCTGTTCCGCGCGCCGGGTGGCAAGACTTCGCCCAAGCTGCTGGCGGCCGCCAAGGCATGCGGCTATGCGCATGTGGGCTGGGCGCCGGCCGGCTTCCTGGGCGACGAGCTGCCGAGCGAGAAGTTCAGCAACGAGAAGCTGCTGCAACAGGCCCTCGACCATATCCAGCCCGGCGACATTCTGGTCGCGCACCTGGGCATCTGGTCGCGCAAGGACCCGTGGGCGCCGGCCGTGCTGGAGCCCTTGATCGTCGGGCTCAAGGCCAAGGGCTTCTGCTTCCAGACGCTGCGCCAGCATCCTGCGTATCGTGACTGGATCGCGTCCCATCCCTGAATCGCGTGGTGTTCCGATGGACTGGTTGACCGACTCCTTCGCCAATCTGCAGCAATGGCTGTTCGAGGCCGCCGTGCAGCCGCTGGTCTATGCCGTGGGTCTGGGCGGCTGGGTCGAGGAGGCCTTCGACGCCACCGGCTGGCTGCTGGTCGGCCTGATCCAGATCGGGGTGCTGGTGGCCGTATTCGGCCCGCTGCAGCGCTGGCGGCCGGCCGAGCCGGTGCTCGACCGGCCCGCCATCCGCACCGACATCCTCTATACGCTGATCCACCGGCTGGGCCTGTTCCGGCTCGCGATGTTCTTCGCGCTGGATCCGTTGTTCGACGAAATCCTCGGCACCGTGCGCGCCGCCGGCTGGGGCTCCTTCCATCTCGACCAGCTTTGGCCCGGCGTGACCGACATTCCCTGGGTCGCCTTCGCGATCTACCTGGTGGTGCTCGATCTGGTCGAGTACCTCATCCATCGCGGCCAGCACGGCTTCCAGTGGTGGTGGGCGCTGCATTCGCTGCACCATTCCCAGCGCCAGATGACGATGTGGAGCGACAACCGCAACCACCTGCTCGACGACGTGATCCACGACACGATCATCGTCGTCGTCGCCCAACTGATCGGCGTGGCGCCGGGGCAGTTCATCGCGATCGTGGCCTTCACCCAGCTCAGCGAGAGCCTACAGCATGCCAACCTGCGGCTCGGCTTCGGCGCGATCGGCGAGCGGCTCTGGATCAGCCCGCGCTTCCACCGCCTGCACCACAGCATCGGGATCGGCCACGAGTCGCAGGGCCCGCGAACGCTAGGCGGCCACAACTTCGGCGTGCTGCTGCCGTGGTGGGACATGCTGTTTCGCACCGTCAATTTCGAGGAGCGCTACGACCCGACCGGCATCCGCGACCAGGTCGAGCCCGACGCCGCAGGCCGCGTGCGCGACTACGGGCGCGGCTTCTGGGCGCAGCAGTGGCTGGGGCTCAAGCGCCTCGCCGGCCGCGGCTGATCTGGATTCCACGCGACGCGGTTATCCTCGGCGGCGATGCGTCTTCTTCTCGACTCCTTCTGGCGTTCGGTAGCCTATTGCATGCACCCGCGGGTGATCGTGCTCTCCCTGCTGCCGCTGGCGCTCATGGCGCTGCTGGCAGCGCTGTTCGGCTATTTCTACTGGGATGCGACGGTGGCATGGACGCGCGAGGCGCTCGAGGCCTGGCCGCTTCTGTCCAGCTTCTGGGGCTGGATGGGGCGCCTGTTCTCGGGGGATGTCACGGCCGTTCTGGCGCCGATGGTGGTGGTGATCGCGGCCACGCCCTTGATCGTGGTGGTTTCGCTCCTGATCGTGGCCGGGCTCATGGCCCCGCCGCTCACGCGCCTGGTGGCCGACCGTCGTTTCCCGACGCTCGAGCAGAAGAAGGGCGCTTCCTTCTTCGGCGGCGTCTTGCGCTCGCTGGGCCTCACCGTGCTGGCGTTGCTCGCGCTGATCGTCTCGATGCCGCTGTGGCTCATTCCGCCGCTGGTGCTGATCCTGCCGCCTCTGATCTGGGGCTGGCTGACCTACCGCGTGATGAGCTTCGACGCCCTGGCCGAACATGCGAGCCCGGAGGAGCGCGAGGCCGTGCTGCGGGCCCATCGGCTGCCGCTGCTCGGCGTCGGCGTGCTGTGCGGCTACCTGGGCGCCGCGCCCAGCATCGTCTGGGCGTCGGGGCTGCTGTTCGCGGCCGCCTTCTTCGTGCTGGTGCCGCTCGCGATCTGGATCTACACGCTGGTGTTCGCGTTCTCCGCGCTCTGGTTCGCGCACTACTGCCTGGATGCCCTGGCCCAGCTGCGGGCGCAGCGCGCGGCGGCGGCCGTTTCACCTTCCGCGGCCGAGATGGCAGACGTCCATGCGGCCGCCACCCAATGGGGCGCACCATGAGCACACGTTCATTCGGTCTTCTCGTCGTCGGCGACGAAATCCTGTCGGGCAAGCGTGCCGACAAGCACATGCCCAAGGTCATCGAGCTGCTCGCTGCGCGCGGGCTGCAGCTGGGTTGGGCCGAGTACGTCGGCGACGTGCCGGTCCGCATCACGGAAGCGCTCGCGCGCGCCTTCGCCTCGGGCGACATCGTGTTCTCCACCGGCGGCATCGGTGCCACGCCGGACGACCACACGCGCCAGTGCGCGGCCGCGGCGCTCGGGGTGCCGCTCGGGTTGCATCCGGAAGCCGAGCTGCTGATCCGCGAACGCATGCAGGACACCGCGCGCGAGCAGGGCACGGTCTACGAGCCCGACCGTCCGGACAACGTGCACCGGCTCAACATGGGCGTGTTCCCGCTCGGCGCCAACATCATCCGCAACCCCTACAACAAGATTCCGGGATTCAGCGTCGGCGACGTGCACTTCGTGCCGGGCTTCCCGGTCATGGCCTGGCCGATGATCGAATCGGTGCTCGACGAGCGCTATGCGCATCTCTTCGCCCACGGGCAGGCGGCCGAGAAATCGGTCATCGTCTACGGAGCCATGGAAGCCACGCTCACGCCGCTCATGGAGGCCGTGGAGCGCAGCCACCCCGGCGTCAAGGTCTTCAGCCTGCCGAGCGTCGACCATGCCGAGCACGGTCGCCACATCGAGCTCGGCGTCAAGGGCGAAGCCGCGTCCGTCGACGCTGCCTATGCCCAGCTGCTCGAAGGTCTGCACGCCTTTGGTGTGCGTCTTGGCCCAGAATTGGTGCGTTGATTTGAGCTGCACCAATTCGGTTACAACTTGCCTGCTTTTGGGGTTTCGGCGCGATGTCGGGTGCCCCTCTTCGGCTGTGACAATGGGCACAAAAACTGCATTCCAGCTTCCGCAATTCCAACCAACCATCCAAACCAGGAGAACCTGATGGCAAAGACCGTCGCCGATGTACTCAAGCTCGTCAAGGAAAACGAGGTCAAGTTCGTCGACTTCCGCTTCACCGATACCCGCGGCAAGGAGCAGCACGTGACCGTGCCTGTGTCCGCATTCGACGAGGGCAAATTCACCGACGGCCACGCCTTCGACGGCTCGTCGATCGCCGGGTGGAAGGGCATCGAGGCTTCGGACATGCTGCTGATGCCCGACCCGAACACGGCCAACATCGATCCCTTCTTCGAAGAAACGACGCTGCTCTTGACCTGCGACGTGGTCGACCCGACCGACGGCAAGCCCTACGAGCGCGATCCGCGTTCGCTCGCCAAGCGCGCCGAGGCTTACATGAAGGCCTCGGGCCTGGGCGACACGGCCTACTTCGGACCGGAGCCGGAATTCTTCGTGTTCGACGGCGTGCGCTGGCAGAACGACATGTCGGGCTGCTTCGTCAAGATCGAGTCCGAAGAAGCCTCCTGGAACAGCGCCAAGGAATTCGAGCACGGCAACACTGGTCACCGTCCCGCCGTCAAGGGCGGCTACTTCCCGGTTCCCCCGGTCGACAGCTTCCAGGACATGCGCTCCGAGATGTGCCTGGTGCTCGAGTCGTTGGGCATCCCGGTCGAAGTGCATCACCATGAAGTGGCGAATGCCGGCCAGATGGAGCTCGGCACCAGGTTCAGCACGCTGATCCAGCGCGCCGACTGGGTCCAGCTGCAGAAGTACGTGATCCACAACGTGGCCCACGCCTACGGCAAGACCGCGACCTTCATGCCCAAGCCGATCGTCGGCGACAACGGCTCCGGCATGCACGTCCACCAGTCGGTCTGGAAGGACGGCAAGAACCTGTTCGCCGGCGACGGCTATGCCGGTCTCAGCGACTTCGCTCTGCACTACATCGGCGGCATCATCAAGCACGCCCGCGCGCTGAACGCCATCACCAACCCCGGCACCAACAGCTACAAGCGCCTGGTTCCCGGCTTCGAAGCACCGGTGAAGCTGGCCTACTCGGCCAAGAACCGCTCGGCCTCGATCCGCATCCCCTTCGTGGCCAACCCGAAGGGCCGCCGCGTCGAAGCGCGCTTCCCCGATCCGATGATGAACCCGTACCTCGGCTTCGCCGCGATGCTGATGGCCGGCCTGGACGGCGTGGAGAACAAGATCCACCCGGGCGAGGCCGCCAGCAAGGACCTCTACCACCTGCCGCCGGAAGAAGACGCGCTGATCCCGACCGTGTGCCACAGCCTCGACCAGGCGCTCGACTACCTCGACAAGGACCGCGCCTTCCTGACCAAGGGCGGCGTGTTCACCGACGCCTACATCGACGCCTACATCGACCTCAAGATGCAGGAAGTCACGCGTTTCCGCATGGCGACGCACCCGGTCGAATTCGACATGTACTACTCGCTGTAAGCCAGCTTTTCGGCTTTGGCGTTAAAAAGGGACGGCCTTGGGCCGTCCCTTTTCTTTTTGGGGCCACCTTGCGCGGCCGAACTCCCGAATTGCACGAAAATGCCGGTTTGCTGCGCACTACATTCACGACCATGAAGACTTCTTTCGTTTTCCTCCTGGCCGCCTCGGCGGCGGCCGGCGTGCACATCCAGGCCCAGGCCCAGCAGGAGCGCGTCTGGCGCTGCGGCAACGAATACACCAACAACGCGACCCTCGCCCAACAGCGCGGCTGCAAGGTGATGGAGGGCGGCAACGTCACCGTGGTCCAGGGCCCCCGCCCGATCGCGGCGGCTGCGGCGGGCAGCACCGCCGCGCGTGCGCCGGCCGGCAGCCCGCGCGTCGACGGCGCCGACCAGCGCGCACGCGACGGCGAAGCGCGCTCGGTGCTCGAGTCCGAGCTCAAGAAGGCCGAAGAGCGCCAGGCCCAGCTGCTCAAGGACTACAACAACGGCGAGCCCGAGAAGCAGGGCAGCGAGGCCCGCAACTATCAGAAGTACCTGGATCGCGTGGCCGAAATGAAGGCCGAGATCGCACGCAACGAAAGCGACATCGCGGGCATCCGCCGCGAAATCGGCCGCCTGCCGGCCAATCGCTGATGGCCTTTGGAAAGAGCGCTTCCGCCGCCAAGCGCTTCCAGGCCTTCGACCTTCTTTCCACGCTGATCGCGGTCGTGCGCACCGACGGCGCGGTGCTGTTCGCCAATTCAGGCCTCGAAGACGCGTTGGGCACCTCGCGCCGCACGCTCGAAGGCTCGCAGTTCGGCGCCTGCTTCCACGAGCCGCAAGTGCTGCGCACGGCGATCGACGGCGCGCGCAGCAACGACTTTGCCACGCTGCGCTACGAGGCCTTCCTGCGCCGCGTCAACCACGAGCTGATGCCGGTGCAGGTCACGCTGGCGCAGGGCGATCGCGCGGGCGAGCTAATCATCGAGATGTCGCCGCTCGAGCAGCAGGTCCGGCAGGACCGGGAAGAACGGTTGCTCGACCAGGCGCAGGCCAACAAGGAACTGATCCGCAATCTCGCGCACGAGATCAAGAACCCGCTGGGCGGCATTCGCGGCGCGGCGCAGCTGCTGCAGATGGAGGTCGAGTCGCGCGACCTCATCGAATACACGCAGGTCATCATCCACGAAGCCGACCGCCTGCAGACGCTGGTCGATCGCCTGCTCGCGCCGCACCGCCGGCCGCACGTGGTGGGCGACGTCAACATCCACGAGGTCTGCGAACGCGTGCGCTCGGTCATCCTCGCGGAGTTCCCGCGCGACCTGCACATCGAGCGCGATTTCGACGTCTCGATCCCCGAGTTCCGCGGCGACCGCGAGCAGCTCATCCAGGCCACGCTCAACATCGTCCACAACGCGGCGCAGGCATTGGCCGAGCGCCGTGCGGCCGGCGATGCGTGCATCACCTTCAAGACCCGCATCGCGCGTCAGGTGATCTTCAACAAGCAGTGGTATCGACTGGCACTGGAATTGCATGTCATCGACAATGGACCGGGTGTGCCGGACGCGATCAAGGACCGCATCTTCTACCCGCTGGTGTCGGGCAGGGAAGGCGGAACGGGCCTTGGATTGACGCTGGCGCAAACTTTCGTGCAACAGCACCACGGCGTGATCGAGTGCGACAGTGTCCCGGGCCGGACCGATTTCAAGATATTGATACCGCTGCCTTAGCTAACAGGGAACAAGGAACTGCATGAAGCCGATCTGGATAGTGGATGACGACCAATCGATCCGCTTCGTGCTGGAAAAGGCGCTCTTGCGCGAAGACCTGCCGACCCGCAGCTTCACCAACACGCGCGAGGTGCTGGCGGCGCTCGAAGCCGCGGCCGACGACGAGATGCAGGGGCCCCAGGTGCTGGTGAGCGACATCCGCATGCCGGGCGGCTCGGGCCTCGAACTGCTCGACAAGATCAAGGCCAAGCATCCGAGCCTCCCGGTCATCATCATGACCGCCTTCTCCGACCTCGACAGCGCCGTCTCGGCCTTCCAGGGCGGCGCCTTCGAATACCTGCCCAAGCCCTTCGACCTGCCGCGCGCGGTCGAACTGATCCGCCGCGCGGTCGACGAAAGCCAGCGCGAGGAAGTGTCCGAGGAGCGCATGGCTGCAGCGCCCGAGATGCTGGGCCAGGCACCGGCGATGCAGGACGTGTTCCGCGCCATCGGGCGGTTGTCGCAAAGCAACGTGACGGTGCTGATCACCGGCGAATCGGGCTCCGGCAAGGAGCTGGTGGCGCGCGCGCTGCACAAGCATTCGCCGCGCGCCAGCGGCCCCTTCGTGGCGATCAACACCGCCGCCATCCCGAAGGACCTGCTCGAAAGCGAGCTCTTCGGCCACGAGCGGGGCGCCTTCACCGGCGCGCAGACCATGCGCCGCGGACGCTTCGAACAGGCCGAGGGCGGCACCCTGTTCCTCGACGAGATCGGCGACATGCCTTTCGACCTCCAGACGCGTCTTCTGCGTGTGCTGAGCGACGGCCATTTCTACCGCGTTGGCGGCCACAACTCGGTCAAGGCCAACGTGCGCGTGATCGCGGCCACGCACCAGGACCTGGAGCAGCGCGTCAAGATCGGCGGCTTTCGCGAAGACCTGTTCCACCGCCTCAACGTGATCCGGCTGCGGCTGCCGGCCCTGCGCGAGCGCGGCGAAGACGTCCCCGCGCTCACGCGCCACTTCCTGCAGCAGAGCGCCAAGCAGCTCGGCGTCGAGCCCAAGCGCATCTCCGATGCGGCGCTCGCACAGCTCGCGACCTTCTCATTTCCGGGCAACGTGCGGCAGCTGGAGAACATCTGCCACTGGCTGACGGTGATGGCGCCGGCGCAGCTGATCGAAGCCAAGGACCTGCCGCCGGAGGTGATGGCCGGTTCTGCCGCAGCCGTTGCGGCGCCGGGTGCCGCCGCTGCCGCCGCAGCGGAACACGAAGCCGCGGCGGCCCCTTCTGTGGCTGCTGCCGTGGCCTCGGCCCCGGCTTCCGCGGCACCCGCCGCGCCCGCTGCCCCGGTCGGCTCGGCTTCGTGGGAGGCCGGGCTCGAACAGGAGGCCCAGAGCCTGCTGGCGGCCGGCCACAACGACGTCTGGGACGTGCTGTCGCGCCGTTTCGAATCGCGCCTGATCCTTACGGCGCTGGCCAACACGCGCGGCCGCCGCATCGAGGCTGCGCAGAAGCTCGGCATCGGCCGCAACACGATCACGCGCAAGATCCAGGAACTCGGCCTGGAATAACTGCAGGCGCGCCGACGCTCAGCGGCTGCGCTGTCCCAGCGTCAGCGTATCGAGCTGGAACTGGCCGCTCTTGTCCCACAGCCAGGTATCGACGTAGGTGTGCGCACCCAGCTTGCCCGGGGCTGGGAGGGGGGAGGCCTCGCGGATCAGCTCGGCGATCTTTCCGCTCACCTCCGGCGCATGGCTCGGCGTGCGGCTGAAGTGCACGCCCGTGACGCGCCCGCTGCTGTCGACCTCGGTTTCGGTCACCACCACCGCATACACCAGCGGCGGAATCTTCCCCTTGTAGATGCGCTGGGGGTACTTGCTGTAAATGTGCCGCGCGCCGACCTTGCGGTAGGCGCGCACGGCCGGCGTCTGCGGGGTGATGAGCCGCACGGTCGGCGCCTTTTCCGACGGCTTCGAGGGTTCTTCCGCGGGGGCTTTGGCGCCGGGCGAGGGCACTTCGTCGGTGGCACTCGGCTTCAGCGCCGAGCAGGCGGAAAGGCCGAGCACGGCCGCGAGCAGGGCGAGGTGAAGGATCCGTTTCATGCGTTGAGCTCCAGGGTTACGGGTGCGTGGTCGCTGGGCTTGTCCCACTTGCGCGGCACGCGGTCGATGGTGCAGCTCTTTGCATGCGGCACCAGCTGCTCGCTCACCAGGATGTGGTCGATGCGCAGCCCGCGGTTCTTCTGGTAGCCCAGCATGCGGTAGTCCCACCACGAGTAGCTCTTCTCGGGCTGCTCGAACAGGCGGAAGCTGTCGGCGAGGCCGAGTCCCAGCAGGGCCTTGAAATGGTCGCGTTCCTCGGTCGTGTGATGAATGGTCTCGGCCAGCCCGACGGGGTCGAAGCTGTCGCGGTCCTCCGGCGCGATGTTGAAGTCGCCGAGCAGCACCAGCCTCGGGTGCGCAGCGAGTTCCTCGCGCAGCCACTCGCGCATGGCGCGCAGCCAGCTCATCTTGTAGGCGAACTTCTCGGTGCCCGGCGCCTGGCCGTTGACGAAGTAGCCGTTGACGACGCGCAGCTCGCCGGCCGGCGTGTCGATCGTGGCGCTGATCACGCGCGAGTGATCGTCGGCGAAGCCGCCGATGTTCTTCGCGATGTCGCGCACCGGAGCGAGGCTCAGGATCGCGACGCCGTTGTAGGTTTTCTGGCCGAACACCGCCGCGTGGTAGCCGGCCGACTGCAGCACGTCGAGCGGGAACTTGTCGTCGCTCATCTTGAGCTCCTGCAGGCACAGCACGTCGACCGGGTTGGCGATCAGCCAGTCGAGCACGTGCTGCAGGCGAGCGGTGAGGGAATTGACATTCCAGGTGGCAATCTTCATAGAGCGCAAGAGTACCAGTTGGGGATCTCCCATGCCCGCGACAGCGCCAGTGCGCTTGGTGCGCAGTCCGTGGCTGGCTAGAGTAAAAAAAGCGCGATCTCAAGCCGAGTTAGGGCGCAGAGGCAAGCTACGCAGCCGTTGGCCGGTGGCGGCAGACACGGCATTCGCAAGGGCGGCCAGTACAACCGACGTACCCGGTTCGCCAATACCACCTGGCGCTTCCCGGCTGGGCAGGATGTGAACCTCGACCCTCGGGGCCTCTGACAGCCGCAGTAGCCGATAGTCATGGAAGTTGCTTTGCTCGACGCGGCCGGCCTTGATGGTGATCTCCCCCCACAAGGTTGCGCTGACGCCGAAATGGATGCCGCCTTCCACTTGAGCCTTTACCGTGTCGGGGTTGATGACCATGCCGCAGTCCACCGCGCAAACGACGCGGTCGACAGCGATGTCACCAGAAGCGTCGACCGTCACCTCGGCCACCTGGGCCAGATAGCTGCCGAACGCGGCCAGCACCGCGACACCGCGGCCTCGCTTGGCGCCCTTGGCCGCCGTGGGGCGCAAGGGCGCGTCCCAACCCGCCTTCTGCACCGCCAGTTCCAAGACCGAACGCGCGCGCGAACGCTCGGGCAGCAACTCCAAGCGGTAGGACACGGGGTCCTTGTTGGCCATCAAAGCCAATTCGTCCACGAAGCTTTCCACCACGAAGCAGTTGTGCGTCGGCCCCACGCCGCGCCACCAGCCCGTGACCAAGCCGGCCGCCGGCTCCTCGCGCACGTAGTCGAGCCTGGACGCGGGCCATTCATAGGGGCCCAACCCAGCCTCGATCGCATCGAGATCCAAGCCATTGCGAAACAGCCCCGGCGCAACACGAGCCACGATCGACGAGCCGACGACCCGGTGAGTGATGGCGATCGGGCGACCTTGCGAATCGATGGCTGCACTGAACTGGTCGACGTAGGCCGGCCGCAGGATGTCGTGCTGAATGTCCTCCTCTCGCGACCAGATGAACTGGACCGGACCTTGCACATTCCGCGACAGGGCCACTGATTGCTCGACGTAGTCGGCTTCCAGCCTGCGGCCGAATCCGCCGCCGATCAGGTGATTGTGGATGCGGATCTTGTCGGCCGTCAGTCCCGATGCGCGCACCGCAGCGTCGCGAGCGCGCGTCGGCGCCTGCGTTCCCACCCAGACGTCGCAGCCATCCGCACGGAGGTCCACGGTGCAGTTGATCGGCTCCATCGCCGCGTGAGCGAGAAACGGCGAATGGTAGGTGGCCGTGAGTCGCTTGGTCGCGCCGCGCAGCGCCGCATCTGCGTCGCCCTGCGCACGCGCCACCGCAGCATCTTGCCGCGCGAGACCGCCCTCCAGGCCCTTGCGGATGCTGGCAGTCGAGACGCTCGCCGCCAGCCCGTCATCCCAGACGATCTTCAACGCTGCGAGCCCCTGCTTCGCGGCCCAGGAGTGATCTCCGATCACCGCCACGGCGTTGTCGATGCGCACCACCTGGTGCACGCCTGGCAAGGCCAGTGCCGCCCGATCTTCCACGCTCACCAGCTTGCCGCCTAAAGCGGGGCTTGCCGCAACAGCGGCATAGCGCATCTTCGGCAACCTCGCATCGATGCCGTACCGCGCACGACCATCGACCTTCTCGGCGGCATCGAGGCGCTTGAGCGGACGCCCGATGAGCTGGAAGGCTTCCGGTGCCTTGAGGGTGACTTGCTGCGGCAACGGCAAGTCGCCTGCCCGCCGGGTGAGTTGCCCGTAGGCGAGCTGCCGATCGCTGGGCGCGTGGATCACGACGCCGTCCTGGACGCGGCACTCGGCTGCCGCGACACGCCATTCCTGTGCCGCCGCCTCTACGAGCATGACGCGCGCCATCGCGCCTGCCGTTCGAAGCGGCTCCCAAGCACCCTGAACAGAGTTGGAGCCCCCGGTGATCTGTGAGCCGCCGGCTCGGGGGTTGCCATAACGGGAAGCGTCAGGCGGCGCATGGGCGAGCTTGACGCGAGCGAGCGAGATTTCAAGTTCCTCAGCGATCAACATCGACAAGGCCGTGTAGGTGCCCTGGCCCATCTCCACGCGCGGAATGGTCAGCGTGATGGTGTTGTCGGGATCGATTCGGATGAACGCGTTCGGTTCGAAGGGAGAGGGCTTCTCGGTGGCGGCCGGTGCGTCCGCTCCCACCGCACTGTTGAATGCCACGCCAAGTGCGAGCGATCCGCCAGCGACCAGGAAGACCCGCCGGGAAATGTCGTGCGAATACGCGTTCATGCCTTGCCCCCGGCATCGGCCGCACGATGGATGGCCAGGCGGATGCGCGAGTAGGTGCCGCAGCGGCAGATGTTGCCGGACATCGCCGAGTCGATCTCGGCGTCGTTGGGTTTGGGCGTTTGGCTGAGCAGCGCGCAGGCCGACATGATCTGCCCGGACTGGCAGTACCCGCACTGCACCACCTCCTCTTCGAGCCAGGCCTTCTGCACGCTGCGCCCCAGCGCCGTCTGGCCGACCGCCTCGATGGTGGTGACGCGCTTGCCGCTGACCGACGACAGCGGCGTCTGACAGGAGCGGATGGCCACGCCGTCGAGATGCACGGTGCATGCCCCGCACAATGCCATGCCGCAGCCAAACTTGGTCCCAGTCAGGCCGAACACGTCGCGCAGCGCCCAAAGGAGCGGCATGTCGCCCGGCAGGTCGAGCTCAGTCCGCTGGCCGTTCAGTTCAAAGTTCAGCATCTCAAGCCACCGCGATCGAGCCGAGGGGCGTGAAGATGTCCGATGGCGTATGCACTTTCAACATGGGAGCTCCTGCGGCTTTGTCAGAGAATGGCATTAGGCATGCGAAAGGCGTCTCCGGCGATGCGCTTTGGTCATCTCATGCCATCTAGCATTGGCATGGCAAATGACTGAGATCTCGATCACCGCATTGCGCGTGTTTCGCGCTGTAGCGCGCTGCGGCAGCTTCACCGCCGCCGCTCGCGATCTTGGCTGCGCTCAATCGGCGATAAGCCGGTACATGGCCTCTTTGGAAGAAGGCTTGCAGCAGACGCTGGTATTGCGCGGCCATCGCAGCGTGCAACTCACCGCTGCAGGCGAGCTGTACCTCGAGACAGTCAATCGCGCGCTCGATGAGCTGGATCATGGCGCGATGCGAGTCGCCAGGGCCGGCGAGCGACCGACGGTCAAGGTGCTGGCGATGCCATCGTTCGCTTCACGCTGGCTCATCCCCCGGCTGACGCGGCTGCAGCTCGCGCGCATCGACGTCGAGATCGAGCTGGCCACATCGATCTGGGATGCCGATTTCCGGAAGGAGCGGTTCGACCTCGCAATCCACTACGGGGACGGCTCCTGGCCTGGCGCGAAGCTTCTGATGCATGACAGTCTCGTTCCGGTGGCGTCACCCCGGCTCCTGGGAGGGCAGCGGCTCGCGCGCATCGGCGACAT
This sequence comes from Variovorax sp. Soil_C_33, assembly GCF_057656935.1. Taxonomy (NCBI): domain Bacteria; kingdom Pseudomonadati; phylum Pseudomonadota; class Betaproteobacteria; order Burkholderiales; family Comamonadaceae; genus Variovorax; species Variovorax sp. Soil_C_33. The sequence continues at coordinate 163,285 of NZ_JBDGJK010000001.1, read as the reverse complement.
GGATCGTTTCCCTTGGCTGCATGACTCTCTGCGAAGCAGCAAGTGGCCTCAATGGCTTGCGGCCTGCGATGCGGGAAGGTTGGCGAGTGCCCGGAACATGAAGTTGCAGGACACCGAGGCAACGCTCACTGCCGCCGTCGCCGGCCTCGGCATCGCCATCGGCCATGTCGTACTGATCGACAACGATATTCGGGAGGGCCGCCTGCTGGAAGCATGGCCGCGGCATACGCCACTGGCCGCCGGCTATCACCTGATCCTGGCCAAGCGAGCTGCGCGAAACCAGGCCGCGCGTGCGCTGGCAGAGTGGTTGATGAACGAGGCCATTGAGTTTCGCAAGACGTTGCAAGCGCCCGCGTCTGAGCGCCGGTCCGATGCAAGCTGATTCCCGCTCCTTTTGATGGCCCGCAGGCATGGAGAGTCAATCGATCGGCGGAACTTCGAACACGCGGAACTACGCCGGTAGAGGCTGCGGATCCGGACCCGCGCTCCGCCCGCGTTGCGTCCAGCGCAGCGACACGCAGGTGCCTTCGCCGCAGCGGCTGTCGATGCGCAGCCGGGCGCCAATCGCGTCGGCCTGCTCCCGCAGCCCCACAAGTCCGTAGTGCCCCGCGGCGCCTGCGCTCGGCTCGAAGCCGATGCCGTCGTCGCCGATCTCCAATTCCACGTCGTCGTTCGCAACGCGCTGCAGGCGGATCACGAGTCGCCGCGCGCCGGCGTGATGTTCGACGTTGCGCAGCACTTCCTCGCACATGTGGAACACGGTTGCCGCCGGCTCGGCCGCCAGGGCAGACAATGCGGGTTCGATCTGGCAGTCGAGTTCGATGCCGGAGCGCTCGCTCAGGCTCTTGGCCAACTCGGCCAGCGCCGCACCCAGCCCGATGTCGCGCACCGGGTTGCTGCGCAACTGGTCGATCGCGCGGCGTGCCTCGTCCAGACCGTCGCGCGCCGCCCGCTCGGCCCGAACCAGCTCGTCCGGCAGCGCGTCGGGCCGGCTGGAGGCCAGGCGCTTGAGCACACGGATCTCGGTGAGCATCGCCATCATGGAATGCGCCAGCGTGTCGTGCAGCCCGCGCGCCAGGCGCAGGCGTTCGCGCACCACCGCGGCATCGCGCGATTCCTGCGCCAGCCGGTTGATCTCCTCGGTGCGCTGCCGCACGCGTTCGTCCAGCTCGGCATTGAGCCGGCGCAGCTCGTCGCGTTCGCGCTGCAGCGTATCCAGCAATCGGTCGAGCGCACTGCCCAGCCGCGCGGCTTCGTCGACACCCTGCGGCACCTCGATGCGCGTCGCGCTCCCGGCCAGCACTGCGTCCGCCGAATGGGCGATCACGCTCACGCGGCGCGTGAGGCGGTGCGCCACGATGATGCCGGTGACGGCGGCGGCCAGGCCCAGCAGACTCAGCACGACCGAGATGCGCCATTCAATGGCTGTCGCAAAGTCCGCGACCGATTCGACCGGCTGAATCACCACGCCCTGCCAGCCGAGCCGGCGCAGCGTGCCGTCACGGGCATTGGGCGGGGTCGCGATCAGGTAGGGCCGGTTGTCCAGGAGCCGCCTTGTCCGGATGCGCGTGGGCAGATCGGATCCGTCGTTCCCCAGGCCGGCGACGGCGGGATCGAAGGGCGTCACCGGATCGCCGACATCGCGCCAGCGCTGCCCCAGGAGAGCACTCGGCCCGTGGCGCACGATGCCGTCGCGATCTATCAGCAGCCATTCGCCCGGCGAGGCGCGGATCTCGGCCACCATCTTCTGCACCCAGCTCCAGCTCAGGTTCGCGGCGACGACGCCGATGATCGCCCCATCGGCGTTGCTCACCGGCGCGGTGAGCTTCAGGAAGCGTTCGCGCGGCGAGCGACCTTCCTCGATCCACGCGGCATCCAGGCCTTGCGAGATCCACGCGTGCTGATTGACGTTCTGGCCGACCAGCTGCTCGTCGGTCGCTGCGACGATGAAGCCGTCGGCATCGGTCACCGCGAGCCAGATCAGGTCCGGCACGCCGCGGCGTACCGCCTCGAGCGATCGCTTCAGGCGTTCGCCTTCGCTGTGCTGCACGTGCTCGGACAGCATGGTCGCCACCACGCTGACCGCCTGCAGGCGCAGCAGCAGTGCGGTGTCGAGTTCGGCGTTGACGTGCTCGGCCGCTGTTTCCAGGCGCTGGCCGTGCTGCTCGAGCAGCGTCGCACGCACGAAGCTGCGCAGCCACAGGTTTGCCGCGAGCGCCAGGCACAAGGTGAGCGCAATCAGCAGCCAGCCAATCGCGGCAGCCATGGAGCGCCGTGGATCGATGCGACGTGCGAGGTTCATTGGCGGCGCATTCTCGCAAATGACAGCCATGACTTTCGGCATGGGGACTTCCCCTGAGCCCTCGGGGTTTTCCTCGATCCGCCGAGTGACTTCCGGCAGGCGCGCCGGCGGCCGTTTGCGGGAACAGTTGCGTTCCATCGCGATCCGTGCCCGCAGCGCGATTGATTCCCAACCCTGAACGTGCCGCGACGCGATCGGCGCGACATTGAATGGAGACGAAGCGAATGAACACCACCTCACCGACACAGACCGCATCCGACGCGCCGACGCGCTTGTTCGACAACCGCTGGCTGCAACTGGCTGTCGGCATCGTCTGCATGATTGCCACCGCCAACATCCAGTACGCATGGACCTTGTTCGTGCCGGAAATCCAGGGCAAGTTCGGCTGGGAGCGTGCGTCGATCCAGATCGCCTTCACCATCTTCGTGCTTGTGCAGACCTGGCTGGCGCCGATCGAAGGCTATTTCATCGACAAGTTCGGACCGCGCCTGATCGTTGCCTTCGGTGCGCTGTTCATCGGCGCGGCCTGGGTCATCAACTCGCAGGCGACGACGCTGATGGGCTTCTATATTGGCGCAGCGGTCGGCGGCATCGGCGTGGGCTCGATCTACGCCACCTGCATCAACAACGCGCTCAAGTGGTTCCCCGATCGGCGCGGCTTGGCGGTGGGCCTGACGGCAGGCGGCTATGGCGCCGGCTCGGCCGCCACTATCCTGCCGATCGCCGCGATGATCGAATCCTCGGGCTTCCAGCATGCCTTCCTGTTCTTCGGCCTGCTGCAGGGAACGCTGGCTTTCCTCGCGGCCTGGTTCCTGCGCGCGCCCAAGGGCGGCGAGGTGCGTGCGTCGACCAAGCTCATGCAGAGCCGGCGCGACTACACGCTGGGCGAAGCGCTTCGCACGCCGCTGTTCTGGCTGATGATCCTGATGTTCTCCTGCGTCGTCACCGGCGGCATGATGGCCGTGGCCCAGCTGGGCGTGATCGCACAGGACCTGGGCGTGAAGAACTTCAAGGTCGACCTGTACTTCGTCACCATGGCGGCGCTGCCGCTCGCCCTGATGCTCGACCGCGTCATGAACGGCATCTCGCGCCCGCTGTTCGGCTGGATTTCCGACCACATCGGCCGTGAGAAGACGATGGTGATCGCCTTCACGCTGGAAGGCCTGGGCATCATCGCGCTGGGCTACTTCGGCCACAACCCCTGGGCCTTCCTCATCCTGTCGGGCGTGGTCTTCCTGGCCTGGGGGGAGGTGTATTCGCTGTTCTCCGCGCTGGCGGGCGACGCCTTCGGTACCAAGCACATCGGCAAGATCTATGGTGTGCTGTACTGCGCCAAGGGCATCGGTGCGCTGTTCGTGCCGCTCGGCAACCTGATGATGGAGGCCACCGGCACCTGGTCGACCGTGCTCTACACCGTGGCGGGCCTGGATCTGTTCGCCGCCTTCCTCGCGATCGTCGCGCTGCGGCCGATGCTGGCCAGGCATGCGGCCGGGACGGCTGCTGCGTCGCCTTCGCCGGCGGTCGAGCTCGCGATGCCCGGGCTGTCGCCGGCCGGCCGCTCGGCCTGACCGGAGGCCTGTGCCGCCGCACAGGCCTGAATGGTTTGTCTCAGGGCTTGCCCTTGCGCGCGAGCACCAGCACCGCCAATTCGGTGCGGGTGTTCGCGTGAAGCTTTTGCATGATCCGGCTGACGTGGTTCTTTGCCGTCCCCTCGGCCAGGTTGAGCGTCGTGGCGATCTGGCGATTGCCGTAGCCCTTGGCGATCAGTTCGAGCACGGCGGCTTCGCGTTCAGTCAGCGGTTTGGTCGCATCGGGCTGCGATAGCTGGCCGGGCGCGGCGGCCTGCGTCGCGGCGCGGGCATCCGGCGCCGGCGGAGGTAGCGGCTCCTGTGCGACGCGATCGGCCAGCAGCCGGAACTGGTCCATCACCTTGCGCGCGATCTGTGGCGTCAGCCGCGACTCGCCGCGATGCACCGCCCGGACAGTGTCCAGCACCTCTTCTTCCGAGGCGTCCTTGAGCAGGTAGGCCTGCGCGCCGGCACGCACCGCGTCGAAGACCAGGTCGTCGCGGTCGAAGGTGGTCAGCACCATCACGCGCGTGTGCGGCAAGGCGGCCGAGATCTCGCGCGTCGCCAGCACGCCGCCCTTGCGCGGCATGTGCAGATCCATCAACACCACGTCCGGCAGCAGGCGGCGGGCCAGCTCCACGGCTTCCGCGCCGTCGGCCGCCTGGCCGACGACCTTGATGTCCGGCGCGGCGTCCAGCAGCATGGCCATGCCACGACGGATCAGTGCCTGGTCGTCGGCGATCAGCACGCGGATTCGCGGCGCGGCATGCGGGGTGGGGGAGGACGGTTCGGCAATGGCGCTCATGGCAGGGCTGATTGTGCCCCGAGGTGCACAGGGTTTGCCTGATGCGCTGTCTGGCCTTGGGCGGATCCCTCATGCCGGCGACAGCGCTGTACTTCCTAGAGCGGACGGTCGAGATGGCCGAGGAACCAGTCGCGCGCCAGCGCGGAAACAGTGTCGAGCGCGCCGGGCTCTTCGAACAGGTGGGTCGCCCCAGGCACGATCGCAAGCTGCTTCTGGCTGTGCAGCAACCCGAGCGCTTGCCGGTTCAGATCGATCACCGCCCCGTCGTTGCCGCCGACGATCAAGAGCGTGGGCGCGCGAACGCGTGCCAACGCTTGCCCGGCCAGGTCCGGCCGGCCGCCGCGGGAGACCACGGCGCGAACGGTATCGGGTCGCTGCGCCGCCGCCACCAGTGCGGACCCAGCCCCGGTGCTCGCGCCGAAATAGCCGATGTTCAGGGTGACAGTCCGCGTGTCGGCGCGCAGCCAGTCGGTCAGCTCGACCAGCCGTTCGGCGAGCAGTTGGATGTCGAAACGCAGTTGGCGTGTGCGTTCGTCGATAGCTTCTTCGGCGGGCGTCAGCAGGTCTGCAAGCACGGTTGCCAACTGAGCCTCGTTGAGCTGCCGGGCAACCTGGCGATTGCGCGGACTGAAGCGGCTGCTCCCGCTTCCATGCGCGAACAGCACGACTCCGCGGGCCGTGCCCGGCAGGCTCAGGTCGGCCTCGAGCACCGCGCTCCGCAAATCGATTCGAAGCGCGAGCTGCTCCACCGATCCTGGTGCGGAGTCCATGGCTACACCCCCGAGGGATAGGTCTCAGGCGCCTCGGCGTCCTTCCATCCGGTTTCGCGCTCCAGCGGCTCGACCGCACGTGACTCGTCGACGTGAAGCAGCGCGTCGAATTGCGCCGGCAGCCGAGCGAAGAAGTAATGGCTCTGGCGCTCGGTGCCGGGGCGGTAGATGACGCCGATCGCACGCTCGAGCCGAGCTTCCTGCAAAGCCAGAACGTGGCTGCCTCCGCCGCGCAAGGGCAGCATGAACCGACCGAATCCGGTCTCGTGCATGAGGCCCTCGTAGCTGTCGGATCGTGAGGGCAGAACCTGCTTGCGCTCGGCCGCTGCGCCCCAGTCGGATGCGGCGGTCACGGTGCCGGCGTGGGTCGTGAAGCCGACCAGCACCGCATCGCGGCCATGGCGTTCGCGCACCAGCTGGCCGACGTTGAGTTCGCCTCGCCGCTGACCCATCTCGGTCGCGCGCGCATCGCCGAGATGGGAATTGTGAGCCCACACCACGATCCTGGGACGCTCGCCGTGCCGCCCCAAGTGGCGCTCCAGTTCGCCCAGCGTCTCGCTCATGTGCTGGTCGCGCATGTTCCATGAGGACACGTCGCTCAGGTACATCGAGCGGTAGTACGCCTCCGCGTTCTTGACCAGGCGGGCGTTCTGTTCGGCGTCGAACGCCTCTTCCTCATCCGCAGCGCTGCCGCCGCGTCCGGCGGCAGCGGCGCGGCGGCGCATCTCGACCAGCATGCCGATCACCTCCTGCTCGCACGACAGTGCGGACCCGAGGCCGACCATCAGGCCGTAGACCTGGCTGTCGTCGCCGAACTGGTCGAAGCAGGCATAGCGCTCGCGGGCGCGCCGCGCCGATTCGGCATCCGTCTTGTCGAAGTACCCCAGCACGGCCTCCATCGAAGCCATCAGGCTGTAGAGGTCGAGTCCGTAGAAACCTGTTCTTTCCCGTGCCGGCCTGGCGTCGTTGAAGGCGCGCTGCCATTTGACGAAGTCGAGGACATCGGTGTTGCGCCACATCCAGGTCGGGAAGCGCTTGAAGCCGGCCAGCGCATCGAACGCGGTCGCGTCGCCGCTCGTGCCTCGCACGAAGCGATTGATCCGGTAGGCATCGGGCCAGTCGCCTTCGATCGCCACGGCGTCGAAGCCTTTTTCGGCCATCAGGCGCCGGGTGATGTTCGCGCGCTCGCGGTAGAACTCGTGCGTGCCGTGAGAAGCCTCGCCGAGCAGCACGAGGTGCGCGTCGCCGATCAGCTCGAGCAGCGCATCGTGGTCCTCGTCAGAGCCGCTCAAGGGTTGCGCCGCGAAACGCAGCGCGTCGACCTCTTTCGAAATGTTGGTCGATTTCATCGCCTCTCCTTTCCTGTTCAGGGCCGGCTGCGCCGGTTGGCGAACAGGCAGCCGGCCGCGAGGCCGATCGCGAATGCGAGGTACATGGCGGACATGGCAGGCTTCGACAGCCGATGCTCGAAACCGGGTCTGAGCCTTTCCGGGGTGACGGTGTAGTCGACCACGCACGAGAACGCAGCCGCCGCCGTGGCGCCTGCCAACGCAGCAGGAATCGACTGGGCGCTTGGCCGATTGCCGTACAACCACGCATACAGGGTCGCCCAGAAGGTGGCGGCGAGGTGGTGAGTGAGGTAACCCAGAGCGGTATGACGAAGGGTGGCGCGGTCGGCAGCTAGAGACTCTTTTCCCCATAGCCAGTGACTGGTTGCATTGGTCGGCGCAACGGCACTGCCTGTCTCGTGGCGGCCCGCCAGCATCAGCGCTGCCGTGGACAGCACGCTCGCTCCGGCGCCGGCGATGAGTCCGGTGCGCAGCGCCGACCGTGGCCGCGAGTCGAGCCGCCTGGAAGATTCGCGCGCCACGCGAGCCTCGCCGGCCGCAGGGGGAATGACTCTGCTCGTGGTGACCGATACGGGATCACTGGCCGGGAATGATTCTTCCACGCCATGGTCCAGCGCCGATTCGGTCGGCTCCTGCGCCAAGGGCCCTTCCTGCTGGAGCGGCGCGTCGTGGTTCTCGGCGGTAGGAAACCGGAACGCTTCAGTGGTGCTTTGTGCCATGTTCGGACTCCTTTCAGAATCCAAACATCGCGCGATCATGAGCTCCCCGCATGTGGGCGGTGGTGCCCCTTGATGTAGGGATTTTTCTCGAACCGGCCGTCTACCCCGGTCAGGAACCGGCAGGTGGCGTGTCGGCGGCCCGGCCAGCGGCCGTGCGGTCGTGCCAGATGTCTACCGCCGCGATGGTGACCGCGAGTACGAGAGGCCCCAGGACGAGCCCGGATGCGCCGAACAAGAGCAGGCCGCCGACGATCGCGATGAAGACCAGCAGCGTATGCAGGCGCAGCTTGTTGCCGACAAAGACGGGGTAGAGAAGATTGTCGATGAGCGCAACCACCACCGAGCCCCAGATGGTCAGAATCAGCGCCTTCTCCCAGCTGCCTTCCATCGCCAGGAGAATGGCAGCGGGAATCCAGACGATGGCCGCGCCCATGATCGGCAGCACCGACAGCACGAACATCACCGCGCCCCACAGCAGTGGTGCCGGCAGGCCGAGCCACCAGAACATGAGACCGCCCAGCAGGCCCTGAACCGCTGCCACCAGCAGCGTTCCGAGAACGCTCGCGCGAACAACCTCTGCAATCCGCTTGAAGAGCCGGCTGGTCTCGCGTGTCGTCAACGGCAGTGTCGAACGCAGATAGCTCAATGCCTGTTCCCGATCGCGCAACAGGTAGAACAGTGCGAAGAAGGTGATCAGGAGCTCCATGCCCGCCCACAACGAGCCGGCCACCAGCCTCGACAAGCCCGGTGCGATCCGCTTCGACAGCTCTTCGCCCGAGGGGGAATGCCGTACGACCAGGGAAACGAGCGGTGCCAATGCCGGATTGCTGCGAATCGCCTTGTTGATCCTGCTCTGCACCGATTCCGAACGCAGATTCTCCCAGCCCTCGTTCACCTTGCTCGCGACACTCGGCGCCGTTGCGGCGATGGGGACGGCAATGAACACGATCAGCGCCGCCGTGGCCAAGCCTGCACTGACATTGCGATGGGGAATCCGCCTGGCCAGCCATTGATGCAGCCGGTAGCCGATGATGGCCAATGCCAGCGCCCATGCCAGCGCTGGAACGAAGGGCTGCATCAGCTTCCAGCACAGGTAGAGCGCCAACGCGGTGATCACGATCAGCACCAAAGCCGAGGTACGCGCTCGCGTGAGCCAGCCGGCGTCGTTTCGCTCCTCGGGATCTGCAGCTTCTGGCGATGAAGGTTTCGGCATCGAGCGCAGGATACATGGCGCCTGGACGTCCTACCACCCGGACCCTCGGGAACGCCGGGCTCACAACAGGTCGCGAAAGCGGTAGTACAGCATCCCGAGGACCAGCGCCGGCGTGCGAAGCAGGGACCCGCCCGGGAAAAGGTGATGCCTGATGCGTGCGAACAGATCGAAGCGCTCCGCTTGCCCCGCGATGGCTTCGGCCGCGAGCTTTCCCGCGATGCCTGCCAGCGCGACGCCGTGGCCGGAGAAGCCCTGAAGGTAATAGATGTTGTGGCCGACCCGACCGAAGTCGGGCGCCTTGTTCATGGTGATGTCGACGAAGCCGCCCCAGGCGTGAGGAATCTCCAGATCGGCCAGTTGCGGAAACACGCCGAGCATGCTCTTGCGGATTCGTGCGATGAGGTTGCGCGGTGTGGTGGCGCTGTAGCTGTCGCCTGCGCCGAACAGGAGCCGGTGATCGGCGCTCAAGCGAAAGTAGTCGAGCACGAAGTTGGTATCGGATGCCGCCGGCCGTCTTCGCATGAGAACGTCTGCGCGCTCCTGGCCCATCGGTTCGGTAGCAATCATGTAGGTGCCGACCGGCATGATCCGTGCCGACACTTCGGGTGCCACGTCGTCGCCGTACTCGGCCAGATAGACGTTCCCTGCCAGGATGACGAAGCGGCACCGAACCTCGCCCTGCGCCGTCTTGACGACCGGCTTGTCGCCGCGGTCGATCACATACGCGGCAGAGTTTTCGTGGATGCGCACGCCGGCTGCATGGGCGGCAGCCGCCAGGCCGAGGCAGTATTTGAGCGGGTGCAGGTGGCCGGAGCCGGGGTCGAACACGCCAGAGTCGAAACGTCCGCTGGCCAGCCACTGGCCGATGTCGCCGGGGCCGATCCACTCGAGCGGGTATCCGTAGCTCTGCATCACATGGTCCATCCATCCGCGCAGCGTGCGCGACTTGGAGGGCTTGACTGCGAGGCTCAAGAAGCCGGACTGCCATTCGCAATCGATGGCATGGCGCTGGATGCGCTCGCGCAGAAGGCGCAGTCCTTCCACCGAAATGTCCCAGGCCCGCCGCGCGTCCTCGCGCGGGAACTGCTTTTCGATCGCGCATTCGCCGTCCGAACCGAAACCGACGATCACCTGGCCGCCATTGCGGCCCGAGGCGCCCCAGCCGATGCGCTGCGCCTCGAGCAGCACCACAGCGTAGCCGCGTGCAGCCAGTTCCAGCGCGGCCGACACGCCTGCGTAACCGCCGCCGACCACGCAGACGTCGGCGCTGGTGACCTCGGCCAGCGACTGCGTGGGAGCGGGTCGCCGGACGCTGGCCTCGTAGTAGGAGTTCTCGATGACGCCGAGTTCTTTGCGCAGCAGCAATTCAGCTCACCCGGAAGTTGAGGAACTGCCACGGGTCCTCCCGGTCCATGTCCTCGTCGAAAAGGGTGCTGCGGTCTTTCAGCGGTGTCCAGTCGCCGTACACCCCGGTGACTTCGCCCAGGTAGGGCAAGGCGACTTCGAGCACTGTCTGGTGATCGAGCTCGTCCGGTTCGACCAAGCCGGCATCCGGATTGCGCAAGGCCCACACCATGCCGCCCAGAATGCCGGCCACGACCTGCAGGCTGGTGGCGTTGTTGTAGGGAGCGAGTTCACGGGCCTGCTCGATGGTCAGGCGCGAGCCGAACCAGTACACGCCTTTCGGATTGCCCATCAGAAGCACGCCGAGCTCGTCCATGCCCTCGCTGATTTCTTCTCGCATGATCCGCTTGCGATGCTGCAGCTGCCAGTTCTTGCCGGCCATCTCGTGCAGCGACAGCACGGCGTCGTCGCAAGGGTGGTACGCGTAATGGACGGTGGGCCGGTACACCACCTCGCCGTCCTTGCGCAAGCTCAGGTGGTCGGCGATCGAGATCGATTCCGCGTGCGTAATGAGGAAGCCCTGGTAGGGGCCTTCCAGCGGCGTCCAGCTGCGCACTCGCGTGCCGATGCCGGGCTGGCGCAGATAGATGGCCGCATCGCTGCCGAAGCCATGCCGCTTTGCGTCGGCCGGCCAATGTCTCTCGTGGACACCCCAACCCAGTTCGGCAGGCTGCAGTCCTTCATCGACAAAGCCGTGCACGGACCAGGTGTTGACGAACTCGTCTCTTGCCTTGCGCTGGCGCGAGCTCTGGGTGTCGCGTTCGGCGATGTGAATGACTTTGATCTCGAGCTTCCGGGCCAGCGCAGCCCAGTCCTCGTAGCTCTCGGGCGGCTCCACCTGCACATGGACGTCGGCTGCGATGTTGAGAAGCGCCTGTTTGACCAGCGCCGACACCAGCCCCGGATTGGCACCTTGGGTGACCACCGCCGTCGGCCCGGTTCGCTTGTCCAGGCGGAAGGCCAGCAGCTCTTCGCGCAACGCGTAGTTGGACCGTCGCGACAAGGGAAGGGATGGGTCGTCGTAGCGGCCACCCCAGGGTTCGTTGCAGGTGTCCAGGTAGAAGGCGCCGAGGCGGCGGCAGAGCTTGATCAATGCAAGGCTGGATACGTCGACCGAGAGGTTGAGCAGGAAGTCGCCCTTGCCGAGGAGCGGTTCGAGTACGGCGATGTGGTTGCCTTCGTCGAGCTGAGCCACGATCACTTCGATTCCGAGCTCGGCGGCAATTCCCGTCTTGTCTTCGCTCGCCTTCACGACCGTGAGCTTGTCGGGTTTGAGCCCGAGGTGCCGCAGCAGGAGGGGCGCGACCGCCTGGCCGACGACACCGAAACCGAGCAGCACCAAGCGGCCTTTGAAGCGAACCTGGGCGCCTCTCTTGGCCATCACGCCACCTTGCGGTCAGTCATTGGAGTTTGGAGTTGAAGCAGTACGGAACGACATCCATCCATGCATGCTTGCTGACGTCTGAGGTCCATGCTCGACCATGCCGCGGACAAGGGCGTCAGCTGGCCCATGTGTCTTGTGTAGGACGCCGCTTCGGCGATGGCGTGCACTGCTGCCGGCCCTTGGTAGGCCTGGAAAATATCCTTCAGCGGGGCGGGCCGCCCGCTGACCTTGGCGACCGTCGCAGGGCAGCACCGTCGCCCCATGGCTGGAACACCTGGCGACGCCCGCATCGGGATCTCGGGCTGGCGATACAAACCATGGCGCGGGCGGTTCTACCCGCCCGGACTTGCGCAGCGTCGGGAACTCGCCTTCGCGTCGCGCATGCTGTCCACGATCGAGCTCAACGGCTCCTTCTATTCGTTGCAGCGCCCCGAGTCGTACCAGGCATGGCACGACGAGACGCCGGACGACTTCGTGTTCGCGGTCAAGGGCTCGCGCTACATCACGCACATGCTTCGGCTGAAGGACGTGCGCATTCCGCTGGCCAACTTCCTTGCTTCGGGGTTGTTCGCCCTGCGTTCGAAGCTGGGTCCGATCCTGTGGCAGTTCCCGCCCAACCTGCCCTACGACCCGGAGCGTCTCGAGGCCTTCCTCTCGCTGCTGCCGGGCGACACCCGGGCGGCGCTCGCCCTCGCGCGCGCGCATGACGAGCGCCTCGAGGGCCGGACCTGGCTGAAGCCGCCTGCCCGACGCCGAATGCGGCATGCCGTCGAAGTGCGCCATCGCAGCTTCATCGATCCCGGCTTCATCGCCATGCTGCGCCGCTACAAGATCGCGCTGGTGGTGGCCGATACGGCCGGACGCTGGCCGCTGATCGAAGATCTGACGGCCGACTTCGTCTACCTGAGGCTGCATGGCGACAAGGAGCTTTACGCCAGCGGCTATGAGGACGCCGCGCTCGATCGCTGGGCAGAACGCATCGATGCCTGGCGCCGCGGCCGCCAGGTGAACGACGCGCGAAGGGCATCGCCGCAGCCGGCGCCGCGTCGGGCGCGGCGCGACGTCTTCTGCTACTTCGACAATGACATCAAGGTGCATGCGCCGTATGACGCGGCGCACCTGGCCACGCGGCTCGGCGTCGCGAACGGGCTGGGTCCGGACCGGAACTTCATCCCGCCGCCGGGCTTTGTGGCGCGGCGCCGCGCGGCCTGAAGTCAGGTGTCGGCGAAGCGGTCGAACAGCACGCCCCGCAACCACTGGTTGCCCGGATCGCGGTGGAAGCGCGCATGCCAGAACGCGTTGATCGCGATCTGCGGCAGCGCCACCGGGTGCGTGCGCCACACCAGTCCGAAGGGCTCGGCGATGCTTTGCGCCAGGCGCTCGGGCACGGTGGCGATCATCGGCGTGGAGCGCAGGATATGGCCGATGGCCACGAAATGCGGCACGGTGAGCCGGATGCGGCGGGCGATGCCCTGCGCCGCCATCAGCTCGTCGACCTGGCCGTGGCCGGTGCCCGCGGCCTTGACCAGCAGGTGCTCGGCGGCAGAGAAATCCTTCAGCGTCAGCTTCGGCTTGGCCGCGAGCGGATGCGTGGCGCTGAACAGGCACACATAGCGCTGCTTGAACAGCCGGCGCTGGAAGATGCTGGCCTTCAACTGCGGCAAGAGGCCGATCGCGATGTCCACCTGGCCGGCCTCCATCGCGTCGCGCAGGTTGACGGCGGTGTTGCGCACGGTGCTGATGGTCACGCCCGGCGCGGCGCGCGACAGCACCTCCATGAGCACGGGCGCGAAGTAGATCTCGCCGATGTCCGTCATCGCGAGCGTGAAGCTGCGCGTGCTGGTGGCCGGATCGAAGACGGTCTGTTGATTGAGCGCGCCGTGCAGCGTGCCCATCGCGTAGGCCACGGGCTCCGCGAGCTGCAGCGCGAAGGGGGTGGGTTCCATGCCGCGCGCGGTGCGCAAGAACAGCTCGTCGCCGAACGCCCGGCGCAGCCGCGCCAGCGCATTGCTGATGGCAGGCTGCGAGAGGCCGAGCGATTCCGCCACGGCCGAGACACGCTTCTCGGCCAGCATCCGGTCGAAGACCAGCAGCAGGTTGAGGTCGATGTCCCGAAGCTCCATGCCGCACCTTTATTCACACCAGTGATTCGATGAATTCACGAGATTCTATTGGCCAATGTGAGAAGGATGCCGATGATCGGCGCCATGGAACTGCATATCCGCCCCTTCGCACGCACCATCGAGGTCCGCCCCGGCGCAAACCTGCTGGATGTGCTGCGCGAGCACCAGGTGCCGGTCTCCTACAGTTGCATGGCCGGGCGCTGCGGCACCTGCCGCTGCAAGGTGGTCGAAGGGCGGGTGCTGGACGCAGGGCAGGGGCAGGACGCGATGCGGCCCGAGGGCCTGCGCGAAAGCCATGTGCTGGCCTGCCAGAGCACGCTGACCGAGAACTGCACCATCGAGATTCCCGAGCCTGACGAAGTGGTCGTGCACCCGGCGCGCATCGTCAAGGCCACCATCGCCGAGATCGAGACGCTCACGCACGACATCCGCCGGCTGCGCCTGAAGCCGGCCAAGCCCTTGTCCTTTTCGCCGGGCCAGTACGCCCAGCTGCAGTTCGCGCCCGAGCATGTGCGGCCCTATTCGATGGCCCGGCTCAGCGGCGATGTGGAACTCGAGTTCCACGTGCGCCGCGTGCCCGGCGGCCGCGTGACCGACTACGTCTTCGAGCAGCTGAAGCCCGGCGACGCGGTCCGCGTCAGCGGCCCGATGGGCGCCGCCTACCTGCGCACGCGGCACACCGGCCCGATCCTGTGCGCGGCCGGCGGCACGGGGCTGGCGCCCGTGCTGGCCATCGTGCGCGGCGCGATCGAGGCCGGCATGCCGAATCCGATCCACCTCTATTTCGGCGTGCGATCGGACGCCGACGTCTACGGCCTGGACGAGCTGCGCGAACTCCAGGCGCTGCACGCGGGACTCAAGGTGCACGTGGTCGGCGTGTCGGGCGCGATGCGCCCGGGCTCGCGCCAGGGGCTCATCACCGATGCCATCCGGTCCGACTGGCCGGGCGGCTTCGAGGGCTGGCGCGCCTACCTCTGCGGCTCGCCGCCGATGGTCGAGGCGGTCACGCTGCTGCTCAAGGACCGCGGCCTGGCCGCAGAGAAGATCCATGCCGATGCTTTCTACACGCAGGGCACCTGAGACAGAGAAAGCGAGAAAAGGAGACTCCCATGACCACCCCCCAATCCATCGTGTTCCCCGAGAAGATCCACTGGGAATCGGAGAAGACCAGCCGCATCCCCTTCATGGCCTACATCGGCGAGGACCAGCACAAGAAGGAGCTGGAGCGCTTCTTCTACAACAAGCACTGGTGCTACGTCGGCCTCGAAGCCGAGATTCCGAACGCCGGCGACTTCAAGCGCACCGCGATCGGCGAGCGCTCGGTGATCATGGTGCGCGACGCCGAAGGCGGCATCAACGTGGTGGAGAACGTCTGCGCCCACCGCGGCATGCGCTTCTGCCGCGAGCGCCAGGGCAACCGCAAGGAATTCGTCTGCCCCTACCACCAGTGGAACTACACGCTCAAGGGCGACCTGCAGGGCGTGCCCTTCCGGCGCGGCGTCAAGCAGGACGGCAAGGTCAACGGCGGCATGCCGGCCGACTTCAAGCCCGAGGAGAACAGCCTCAACAAGCTCAAGGTGGCCACGCGCGGCGGCGTGGTCTTCGCCTCCTTCGACCACGAAGTGGAGTCGCTGGAAGACTTCATGGGGCCGGCCATCCTGCACTACTTCGACCGCCTGTTCGACGGCCGCAAGCTCAAGATCCTCGGCTACAACCGGCAGCGCATTCCGGGCAACTGGAAGCTGATGCAGGAGAACATCAAGGACCCGTACCACCCGGGCCTGCTGCACACCTGGTTCGTCACCTTCGGCCTCTGGCGCGCGGACAACAAGTCAGAGCTCAAGATGGACGTGCACGGCCGCCACGCCGCAATGATCTCGACGCGCGGCAGCGCGGGCAAGGCTGCGCAGGTCACGCAGGTGTCCAGTTTCAAGGAGAGCATGCAGCTCAAGGACCCGCGCTTCCTCGACATCGTGCCGGAGCCCTGGTGGGGCGGCCCGACCGCGGTGATGACCACGCTGTTCCCGAGCGTGATCCTGCAGCAGCAGGTCAACAGCGTGTCGACGCGCCATATCCAGCCCGTGGGCCACGACGCCTTCGATTTCGTCTGGACGCACTTCGGCTTCGAGGACGACAGCGAGGAGATGCAGCAGCGGCGCCTGCGCCAGGCCAACCTGTTCGGGCCGGCCGGTTTCGTCTCGGCCGACGACGGCGAGGTCATCGAGTTCTCGCAGCAGGGCTTCGAGCAGAAGCCCTACCACCGCACCCTGGCCGAGCTCGGCGGGCGCGAGGTGGAAGACACCGACCACATGGTGACCGAGACCTTGATCCGAGGCATGTACAAGTACTGGCGCAAGGTGATGGAGGCATGACCATGGCGCCGCATGACTACTTCGAGTTGAGCCAGCTCTATGCCGACTACGCGCGCGCCGTCGATTCCGGCAACTGGGATCTGTGGCCCGCCTTCTTCATCGACGAGTGCAGCTACCGCCTGCAGCCGCGCGAGAATCACGAGCGCGGACTGCCGCTGGCCACCTTGTCCTTCGAGAGCAAGGGCATGCTGGAAGACCGCGTCTACGGCATTCGCGAGACGCTGTTTCACGACCCCTACTACCAGCGCCACGTGGTGGGCCTGCCGCTGGTGCATGGCGTCGACGAGGACGGCACGATCCGCAGCGAAGCCAACTACGCGGTCTTTCGCACCAAGCTCAGCGAACTCTCCACCGTCTTCAACGTGGGCCGCTACATCGATACGGTCGTGCGGCGGCCCGAAGGCCTGAAGTTCGCTTCACGCCTCGTCGTCTACGACAGCGAAATGATCCCGAATTCCATCATCTATCCGATCTGAGACGAGGCTACGAGGATGAACATGAGCACCACTCCCTGGACCGACGCCGCCGCCGTCGACGAACTGCCGGCCGACGACGTGCTGGGCATCGAGGTCGAGGGGCGCGACCTCGCGCTCTACAGCGTGAACGGCGAGGTCTTCGCCACGAGCAACACCTGCACGCACGGGCAGGCGCGGCTGTGCGACGGCTTTCTCGAAGGGCATGAGATCGAGTGCCCGCTGCACCAGGGCAAGTTCGACGTGCGCACCGGCAAGGCGATGTGCGCGCCGCTCACCGAGGACTTGCGCAGCTATCCGGTGAAGATCGAGGGCGGGCGGGTGTACGTGGCGATCGGCGACTGAGCCGCGCGTCACGAAGACAGGGAGCGCAGGGCCGGTCGCTCCTGCCGCGTGCGCCACCAGAGCATGGCCGCGATCGACAGCGTCACCAGGTTCCACGCGATGCCGTTGACGAAGGCCGCGTGGTAGCTGCCGGTGAGGTCGAACACCTTGCCGGACATCCAGCCACCCAGCGCCATGCCGAAGAGCGTGCACATGAGCACCGTGCCGACACGCGCACCGGCCTCGGCGGGCGGGAAATGCTCGCGCACGATGATGGCGTACGAAGGAACGATGCCGCCCTGGAAAAGCCCGAACAGGGCAGACACGACGAAGAGGGACACCAGTCCGTCGAAGGGCAGGAAGAGCACCAGCGCGATGCATTGAAGCGCAGCCCCCAGGAGCAGCGTGCGCAGCCCCCCGATGCGGTCGCACACGAAGCCCGACACCAGGCGGCTAACGATGCCGCAGGCGAGCATCAGCGACAGCATCTGCGCGCCGCGCGCGGCGCCGAAACCGAGGTCGCTGCAGTAGGCCACGATGTGGACCTGCGGCATCGCCATGGCGACGCAGCACGCCACGCCCGAGATGCAGAGCAGGCCCTGCGCGGTGCCGAGGCTGAGTCCGAAGGGGCGCGCGGCGGCGGATGGGGTCGACGCGTGCGTCGCGGACGGATCGTCCGCAACGGCCTGGAGCGCGGGGGGCCGCGGCCGCATGAGCAGCGCCAGCGCCGCCATCGTCAGGCCGCAGAAGATGCCCAGGCCGAAGTAGGTCTGGCGCCAGCCGACGAGCTCGACGAAATGCTGCACGATCGGCGGCCACACCGCGCCGGCCATGTAGTTGCCGCTGGCACATACCGCCACCGCGATGCCCCTGCGCTTCACGAACCAGAGCGAGGTGTCGGCGACCAGGGGCGCGAAGGCTGCGGCGCTGCCGAGCATGCCGACGAGCACCGCCTGAGCCAAGGTGAAGGCAAGGATGCCGCCGGACAGGGCGCAGGCAACATAGCCGATGCCCAGGCACAGCGCCCCGAGCAGCAACGGCCACATCACGCCGAAGCGGTCGGCCAGCCGGCCCATGAGCATGCCGCCGATGCCGAAGCCGATCATGAGCAGCGTATAGGGCAGCGACGCATCGGCGCGCGCGATGCCGAATTCGGCCTGCACGGCGGGCAGGACCACGGACACCACGTACATGCCGCTGCTGCCGATGGTCATCAGCAGCAGGGTCACGAGCAGCCGATAGACGGCGTAGCGCGAGTCGGGGCTATGCAGTGAGGCCACTGTGGTCAGCCGGAGACTCGGCGCAGCCTCAGGGCCGCTCGAGCGTGACGAAGGCGTAGGGCAGGCCGTTGGCCGAGACGTGCGACTCGCGGGCGGTCTCGCGCCAGGACACGTCGAAACGCGGCGCCCAGGCGTCGCCTTCGTAGTCGCGCCCGATCTCGGTCACGAGGGCGCGTTGCGCGAGCGGCTCGGCCTCGGCATAGATCTGTGCGCCGCCGATCACCCAGACCTCGGGCAACTGCTCGTCTTCGCAGCGGATCAAGGCCTCGCGCAGGCTTCCGGCACGCTCCGCGCCCTCGCCCTGCCAATCCGCCTGGCGCGTGATCACGATGTTGCGGCGGCCCGGCAGCGGGCGGAAGCGCGGCGGCAGCGAGTCCCAGGTCTTGCGGCCCATGATCACCGGCGCACCCGCAGTCTGCTGCTTGAAGTGCGCCATGTCCTCGGGCAGATGCCAGGGCATCACGCCGTCGCGGCCGATCACGCCGTTGGCGGCGCGTGCGAGGATCAGGTTGATGCGCGTCATGGTTCAGACGGCCACGGGCGCCTTGATGGCCGGGTGATGCTGGTAGTCGACGACCTCGAAGTCCTCGTATTCGTAGTCGAAGACCGATGCCGGCCGGCGCTTGATGACCAGCGTGGGGTAAGGGTAGGGCGTGCGGCTCAGCTGCAGCGCCACCTGCTCGGCATGGTTGCTGTAGATGTGGCAGTCGCCGCCGGTCCAGATGAAGTCGCCCACGTCCAGATCGCACTGCTGCGCGATCATGTGCGTGAGCAGCGCGTAGCTCGCGATGTTGAAGGGCACGCCCAGAAAGATGTCGGCGCTGCGCTGATAAAGCTGGCACGAGAGGCGGCCCCGTCCCGAGCCTGTCGAAGGAGCCACATAGAACTGGAAGAAGGCATGGCAGGGCATCAGCGCCATCTTCGAGAGCTCGGCCACGTTCCATGCGCTCACGATGATGCGGCGCGAATCCGGGTTGGTCTTGAGCGTGTCGATGACCTGCTGGATCTGGTCGATGTGGCCGCCGTCCGGCGTCGGCCAGCTGCGCCACTGCACGCCGTAGACCGGACCCAGGTCGCCGTCCTCGCGCGCCCATTCGTCCCAGATGGTGACGCCGCGCTCCTTCAGCCAGTTGTTGTTGCTGGAGCCGGTCAGGAACCACAGCAGCTCCTGGATGATGGACTTGAGGTGCACCTTCTTCGTGGTGACCAGCGGAAAGCCTTCGTTCAGGTCGAAGCGCATCTGGTGGCCGAACACGCTCCTGGTGCCGGTGCCGGTGCGGTCGCTCTTGTGCACGCCCGTCGTCGCGACGTGGCGCATGAAGTCTTCGTATTGGGAGCGGATGGGGCGATTCATGCGTCAATTCTCCGTCCGGATCACCCGGCCCGGATTCAGGATGTTCTGCGGGTCCAGGCCGCGCTTGATGGCGCGCATCATCTCGAGCGCCACCGGCGACTTGTGCTTCTCGAGCTTGTCGATCTTGAGCGAGCCGACGCCGTGCTCGGCCGAGAAGGAGCCGTCGAACTTCTCGACCGCGTCGTAGACCAGCATGTTGATGCGCGCTTCGTGCTCGCGCAGGAAGTCCCCGTTGTGCGAACCGGCCGGCGCCTGCACGTTGTAGTGCAGGTTGCCGTCGCCGAGGTGGCCGAAGTTCACCAGCCGCACGCCCGGCACCTCGCGCTCGAGCAGCGCGTCGGTCTCGGCCACGAAGGCGGGGATGCGCGACACCGGAATCGAGATGTCGTGCTTGATGTTGAGCCCTTCCTCGGCCTGCGCCAGCGGAATGCTTTCGCGGATGTGCCAGAGCTGGTGCGCCTGCGTGAGGTTCTCGGCCACCACCGCGTCGCCGACGCAGCCGGCTTCGAAGGCGGTTTCGAGCAGCGCTTCGAAGCGGCCGCGGGCATGTTCTTCGGATTCGCTGTCGGAGTTCTCCAGCAGCACGCAGTAAGGCACTGCCGCATCGTCGACGAAGGGCACGCGCAGCTGCGGCATGTGCTTGCCGACCAGGCTGAGCGCAAACTTGCCCATCACCTCGAAGCCCGTGAGCTCGGAGCCCAGGTGCTTGTGCGCCAGGCCGAGCAGCGTCACCGCGTCGTCGAGCGAAGGCACGGCCGCCCAGGCGGTGAGCCGCGCGGCCGGCAGCGGATAGAGTTTCAGCGTCGCGGCGGTGATGATGCCCAGCGTACCCTCGCTGCCGATCATCAGGTCGCGTAGGTCGTAGCCGGTGTTGTCCTTGCGCAGACCGCTGGTGCCTTCCCAGATGCCGCCCTGCGGCGTGACGACTTCGAGGCCCAGGCACAGCTCGCGCGCATTGCCGTAGCGCAGCACCTGCGTGCCGCCTGCGTTGGTCGCCAAGTTGCCACCGATGGTGCAGCTGCCTTCGGCCGCCAGGCTCAGCGGGAACAGGAAGCCGGCCTTCTCGGCAGTCTCCTGCAGGGTCTGCAGCACGCAGCCGGCATCCACCGTCATCGTGAGGTTGGCGGCGTCGATGCCGCGGATCGCGTTCATGCGCTGCAGGTTCAACAGCACCTGGGTGCCGCTCTCGTCCGGGATCGAGCCGACCGCCAGGCCGGTGTTGCCGCCCTGCGGCACGATCGCCGTGCCGGCGGCCGCGCAGGCCTTGACCACCTCGGCCACCTGCTGCGTGCTGGCGGGCCTCACGACGGCGAGCGCCTTGCCGCGCGAGCGCTTGCGCCAATCCTGCTCGTAGGCGCTGAGGTCGCCCTCGGTCAGCACATGGGCGGCGCCGACGATGGCGCGCAACTTGTCGATCAACGAAGCGCTCATTGGATAACCTCCGTGCTCCGCACTGCGGTGCGAGCTCCTTCGGGCGGCCGGGCGGGGCTCATGGCGCGGCTCCTTCGAGATGGCGGGCCCGCGCCGCATGGCGCAGGCGAAGACGAACGTGCCAGGCGCAGGCGACGAAGAGCGCCAGGCACAGCGCCACCTCGATCAGCGCAAGCACCTGGCTCGTGCCGTCGGTGTCGCTCCAGGCGCGCACCACGCCTTCGGTGAAATAGAGCCAGACCATCAGGCTGACCCAGCGGTAGGTGTACATGCGGTTCTTGAACAGGCCCGCGAGCGGCACTACGAGCGGCAGCACCTTGAGCGCCAGCCAGGAGCCGCCCGGACGCAGCGGCGCCAGCCACATCTCCCAGGCCAGGCCGAGCACGATCAGGCCGACTAGGCTGCCGACGGCGAGCCAGCGCGTGGCGGAAACTGATGGAGGAGGGGCGTTGGGAGCGGTCACGGCAAGGGGAAATCGATCGGTCGGGCGCCGCAGCGGCAGAGGACCCGATGGCATGATACCGGCCATGAATCGCCGGCAACTCTGGAGGGATCTTTCGCACTTTCCCTGGGGCAATACCGCCGCCGTGCTGGGCGAGCGTTTCCGCGAAGACCGGCTGGGCCTCACGGCCAGCAGCCTGACCTTCACCACCACCATCGCGATGGTGCCCTTCTTCACCTTGGCGCTGGCGCTGTTCACGGTGTTCCCGATGTTCTCGGCCATGCAGGGGCGCGTGCAGCGCTGGCTGATCGAGAGCCTGATCCCGGACAACATCGCGCGCCAGGTGCTGGGCTACCTCAACCAATTCGCGAGCAAGGCCAGCGGCCTCGGCGTCGCTGGGCTGGTGCTGCTGCTGGTGACCGCCATCGCGCTGATCCTCACGATGGACAAGACGCTCAACAACATCTGGCGCGTGCGCACGCCCCGGCCCTTCGCGCAGCGGGTGCTGATCTACTGGGCCGCGATCACGCTCGGGCCGCTGGTGCTGGCCCTGAGCCTGAGCACCACCGCCTACGTCTTCTCGGCCTCGCGCGACGTGGTGGGCCGCGGCATGCTCAAGCTGGTGTTCGACACCTTCGAATTCGTGCTGCTCGCGGGCGGCATGGCCTCGCTCTACCACTACGTGCCCAACACCCACGTGAAATGGGCGCACGCCTGGGCCGGCGGCATCTTCGTGGCTGCCGCGATCGAGATCGCCAAGCGCGTCCTGGCCTATTACCTGAGCCTGGTGCCGACTTATTCGGTGCTCTACGGCGCCTTTGCTACCGTGCCGATCCTGCTGGTGTGGATCTACGTCGCCTGGGTCATCGTGCTGCTGGGCGCGGTGATCGCGGCCTACCTGCCCAGCCTGCTGACCGGCGTCGCGCGACGCGGCGGCACGCCCGGCTGGCCGCTCCAGCTCGCGGTGGAAACGCTGCAGCAGCTGGCGCGCGCGCAGGCGACACCGGCCAAGGGGCTGGGCGCGGCCGAGTTGGTGGCGCGCATGAAGGTCGATGCGCTGCAGCTCGCGCCGGTGCTGGAAACGCTGGTTGCGCTCGACTGGATCGGGCCGCTGGCCGAGGAGCCGGACAACGAGGATCCACGCTACGTGCTGCTGGCCGACCCCCGCAGCACGCGGCTCGAGCCCTTGCTCAAGGAACTGCTGATGCCGCAGGCGCCGGCCCTCGATAACCTGTGGCACAAAGGTCCCTTGCGCACGCTGGTGCTGCAGGATGTGCTTCCCTATCGATAATGGCGGCGATTTCCGTTCCACCCTCATCCATTCAACCTTGAACGACTCGACCATTCCCGCAAGACTCGACCTGGCCGACGACGCCCTGTGGGTGGTCTGCCTGTGCGCCGAATGGTGCGGCGCCTGCCGCGAGTACCGGCCGCTGTTCGAGCAGGTGGCGCGCGCGCATCCGCAGTTTCGCTTTGCCTGGGTCGACATCGAGGACCACGCCGACCTGGCCGACGACTTCGACGTCGAGACCTTCCCGACCATCCTGGTGGCGGGCGAGTCCGGGACCCGCTTCCTCGGTCCGCTGCTGCCGCATGCAGAAACGCTGGCGCGCATGCTCAGCGCGCTGCAGCCGGCGCGGGCCTCGGCCGCCGAGGTCGACACGCTGTTGCGCGCGCTGGCCCGGGAACCCGACGCCTTCTGCGTCGGCTAGCCATGAACGTCCTGCTCTTCGGCGCGACCGGCATGGTGGGCCAGGGCGTGTTGCGCGAATGCCTGCTCGATGCCGGTGTGTCGCGGGTGCTGAGCGTCGGGCGCAGCGCGACCGGGCAGACCCATTCGAAGCTGCGCGAGCTGATCGTGCCGGACCTCTTCGACTTAAGGGTCGTCCGTGAACAGCTCTCGGGTTTCGACGCCTGCTTCTTCTGCCTCGGCGTCTCGTCCGCGGGCATGAGCGAAGAAGCCTATCGGCACGTCACCTACGACCTCACGCTGGCCGCCGCCAAGGTGCTGGTGCGGCTCAATCCGCAGATGACCTTCGTCTACGTGTCCGGCGCCGGCACCGACAGCAGCGAGCGCGGTTCCAGCATGTGGGCGCGCGTCAAGGGCGCGACCGAGAACGCGCTGATGCGCCTGCCCTTCAAGGCGGCCTACATGTTCCGCCCCGGCTTCATCCAGCCCTTGCACGGCGTGCGTTCCAAGGTGGCGCTCTACCGCTGGACCTACGTGCTGGCCAGCCCCTTCTTCGGCCTGCTGCGGCGCCTGGCGCCGCGCCACGTGACCACCAGCGAACAGGTGGGCCGCGCGATGCTGGCCGTCGCCAGGCGCGGCGCGCCCACGCCGCTGGTCGAAACCGTGGACATCAACGCGCTGCGCTGAGAAAGTCCCGCAGCGCGAACAGCACCTCGTCCGGCGCTTCCGACATCAGCTGGTGGCCGGCCCTGACGGTGAGCACCTGGGCCCCGGATGCTTTGGCGATGAGCGCGCGGGTCGCGCGCGCCGGCGTCATCTGGTCCGCATCGCCGAGCAGGAACAGGACCGGGCACTGCACGGCCCCGATCGCCGCTTCGCCGTTCGCATAGTCGTTGCAGGCCTTGAAGCCGATGTGGAACACGTTGGCCTCGCGGTTGCTCGCCAGCACGCGCCGCATCAGCGCGCGCGCGCCGCCGTAGACCCAGGTGCCCGGACCCAGCGAGGAGGGCGGCGGCGCCAGCAGCGAATGCGAGAAGGTGTTGACCATGTCGATCGCGCGCTGCGGATCGTTCAGTGCACCGTCGAGCAGCGCCGGCGAGACGGTCATCGGGTAGGCCGTGCCGACCAGCGCCAGGTGCGTGACCCGCTGCGGCACGCGCGCAGCCGCTTCGAGAGCGATGAGCGAGCCGAAGCTGTGGCCGACCAGGGCCGCCTTGCCGATGCCGGCTGCATCAAGCAGCGCGACGACGAACTGCGCGGCCTCCTCGACGCTCGCGGGCGGCGGGCCCCCACTCCTGCAATGGCCGGGCAGGTCCACCGCCAGCACGTTCCAGCCGTGGTTGGCGAACCAGCGGCTTTGCAGGATCCACACGCTGTGGTCGTTGAGCACGCCATGGATGAAGACCGCGGTCGGCTTCTCGGCATCGAGCGGCTTGCCCGCGGTGTAGCAGTAGGTGCGATGACCATTGACGACCAGATCCATCACGCACCTGCCTTCTCTGCGGCCTTCAACGCGCGCTTGAGATCATCGATCAGATCGGCGGGGTCTTCGAGCCCGATCGACAGCCGGATGGTGCCTTGCGTAATGCCCGCGCCGGCCAGCGCTTCGTCCGTCATGCGGAAGTGCGTGGTGCTCGCCGGATGGATCACCAGGCTGCGGCAATCGCCCACGTTCGCGAGATGGCTGAAGAGCTTCAGGGTCTCGATGAACTTCTTGCCCTGCTCGCGGTTGCCCTTGAGGTCGAAGCTGAAGACCGCGCCCGCGCCCTTGGCACCGTGGCGCAGCAGCTTGCCCGCCAGCGCGTGGCTCGGATGCGATTCGAGCAGCGGGTGCCCGACGTGCGCCACGAAGGGATGCGCCGCCAGGAACTCGACCACCTTCTGCGCGTTGTCGATGTGGCGTTCCATGCGCAGCGGCAGCGTCTCGATGCCCTGCAGGATCAGCCAGGCCGTGTGCGGGCTCATCGAGGCGCCGAAGTCGCGCAGCCCCTCGCGCCGCGCGCGCAAGAGGAAGGCGCCGACCGTGCTTTCCTCGCTGAAGACCATGTTGTGGAAGCCGTCGTAGGCCTGCGTCAGCTCCGCGAATTTCCCCGAGCGTTCCCAGTCGAAGCTGCCGCCGTCGACCGCCACGCCCCCGATCACCGTGCCGTGGCCCGAGAGGAACTTGGTGGCCGAGTGGTAGACCAGGTCGGCGCCCCAGTCGAAGGGCTTGATCAGGTAGGGCGAGGTCAGCGTGGAATCCACCAGGAGCGGCACGCCGGCCGCATGCGCAATCTCGCTCACCGCCGGGATGTCGAGCACATCCAGGCCCGGATTGCCCACGGTCTCGCCGAACAGCAGCTTGGTCTCCGGCCGGATGGCGGCGCGCCAGCCGTCGAGGTCGCCCGGCTTCACGAAGGTGGTCTGGATGCCGAAGCGCCGCAGCGTGTAGTGCAGAAGATTCTGCGAGCCGCCGTAGAGCGCGGTGCTCGCCACGATGTGCGAGCCCGCGCCCATCAGCGTCGCGATCGAGAGGTGCAGCGCGGCCTGGCCGCTGGCGGTCGCGATCGCGCCGATCCCGCCTTCGAGCGCGGCCACGCGCTGTTCGAGCACCGCGTTGGTCGGGTTGCTGATTCGCGAGTACACATGGCCCGCGCGCTCGAGATTGAAAAGCGCGGCCGCATGGTCGCTCGACTCGAAGACGAAGGAGGTGGTGAGATGGATCGGCACCGCGCGCGCGCCGGTGGCGGGATCGGGCGCGGCGCCGGCGTGCAGCGCCAGGGTGTCGAAGCCGGGGTCGGAATAGCCGGGCATGGGAGCCTTTCGATGGTCGTTTCTGCAATGCCCGCTGCGCGCGCAATGCCTGCGACGCCGACGTGGGCCTGGGGACGGGCGGTCATTGTGGGCTATATTCAAATCGGCACGCCGCCGAGCAAGCGAGGAGCAATACGATGAAAGTCAGCGACATCCTGCGCGTGAAGGGCAACACGCTCTACACCGTCACGCCCGACGAACCCCTGTCCGACGCGGTCAACACGATGGCCGACAAGGACATCGGCTCGCTGGTGGTCATGGAGCATGGCGACCTGGTGGGCATGCTCACTTTCCGCGAAGTGATCGTCGCCATCGTCGGCAACGGCGGCCAGGTCGGCGGCACGCTGGTGCGCAAAGCCATGGACGACCATCCGGTCACCTGCACCCTCGAAACCGATCTCGACGAAATCCGCCGCATCATGCTCGAGCGCCATGCCCGCTACATGCCGGTGATGGACAAGCGCATGCTGATGGGCGTGATCAGCTTCTACGACGTCGCCAAGGCCGTGGTCGACAGCCAGAACTTCGAGAACAAGATGCTCAAGGCCTATATCCGCGACTGGCCGGCGGAAGACGAGTCCTCGTAGGTCCTCGCTCCTTGATGTTCGTGGCCTGCACGAAGTGGATTCAGTGCAGCTCGGCGGCCGTGTGGATCGCCTCGCGCACGCGCGGATAGATCTGCGCATTCCACTTGCTGCCGCTGAACACGCCGTAGTGCCCCACGCCCGCCTGCAGGTGGTGGGTCTTGAGATAGGGGCGCACGCCGGTGCAGAGGTCTTGCGCCGCCACCGTCTGGCCGACCGCGCAGATGTCGTCGCGCTCGCCTTCGACGGTCAGCAGTGCGGTGCGGCGGATGGCGGCGGGGTTGACCTTGCGCTCGCCCACGGTGAGCGCGCCGCGCGGCAGGTCGTAGGTCTGGAACACGCGCTCCACCGTCTCCAGGTAGAACTCGGCCGGCAGGTCGTTCACCGCCAGATACTCGTCGTAGAAATCGCGGATGGTGGCAGCCTTCTCGATTTCGCCTTCGACCAGATACTCGAAAAGCTTCTGGAACTGCTGCTTGTGACGCTCCGGGTTCATGCTCATGAAGGCGGTGAGCTGCAGGAAGCCGGGGTAGACGCGGCGCATCATGCCCGCATGCGGCCAGGGCACGCGGCTGATCAGGTTGCGCTCGAACCAGCCGATCGGACGCTCGTTCGCGAGCCTGTTGACGGCCGTCGGGTTGATGCGGCAATCGACCGGCCCGGCCATCAAGGTGAGGCTGCGCGGCGTGGCCGGGTTGTCGTCCTCGGCCATCAGCGCGGTGGCCGCCAGCGCCGCCACGCAGGGCTGGCAGACTGCGACCATGTGGGCGCCGGGTCCGATGGCTTCGAGGAACTCGATGAGCTGCAGCGTGTAGTCGTCCAGGCCGAAGCCGCCATGCCAGAGCGGCACGTCGCGGGCGTTGTGCCAGTCGGTCATATAGACGTCATGGTCCCGCAGCAGGGTGCGCACGGTTTCGCGCAGCAGGGTCGCGAAGTGGCCCGAAAGTGGTGCGGCCAGCAGCACCGGCGGATGTGCCAAGCGGCTGTTCTTGCGGAAGTGCAGCAGGGTGCCGAAGGGCGCGGCCAGCGTGACCTCCTCGTGCACGGCCACTTCTTCGCCGTCGACCGTCACGCTCCGGATGCCATAGGCCGGCCGCGTGTGCGTGAGCCGCATGCGCGAGTAGACCTCCATGGCAGCGGCGATGCGCCGCGCCGCACTGCGCTGCGAGTTCTGCTGCCACAGGGAGCTGCCGAGGTACTGCGCCGCGAGCCGCGATGGAGAGAGCAGGTCGGTGCTGGTCTGGTAGGCCCTGTACAACATATGTAGCTGTTGCAGGCAATTTGCGGGCCAAGGCGCGCGCCGGGGTGTGGGCGGCATGCACTGTTGTGGCACAGGCCTTGCACACGCTGCTTGCCTATCCCGGCAACCGAGGAGCGTCAGCATGGCCAGCAGCAGCAAACCCGTTCTCACGATCAGCAGCAAGAACTACGGCGCCTGGGCGCTGCGCGGCTGGCTGATGTGCCGGCTGGCGGGGCTGGACTTCGTCGAAAAGGTGATCCCGCCCGACGACCCGGCCATGAAGGCCGAGATGCTGCTGCTGTCGGCCTCGATGCTGGTGCCCTCGCTGCAGCACGGCAGCGTGAAGGTCTGGGACACGCTCGCGATCGGCGAATACCTGAACGAGATCAAGCCCAAGGCCGGTCTGCTGCCGGCCGACGTCAAGGCCCGCGCCCACTGCCGCGCGATCTGCGGCGAGATGCATTCGGGCTTCGGCTCGATGCGCGGCGCCTTGCCGATGAACATCAAGGCCCGGTTTCCCAACTTCAAGATCTGGTCGCGCGCTCAGACCGACATCGATCGCATCGTCGAAATCTGGCGCGAGTGCCTGAAGGCCTGCGACGGCCCCTTCCTGTTCGGCAAGGAGCCCGGCATGGCGGATGCGATGTACGCACCGGTGGTCACCCGCTTCATGACCTACGACGTCGCGCTCGACCGCGCCTGCGCCGCCTACTGCAAGCGGATCATCGAACTGCCGGCCATGCAGGAGTGGATCGAGGCGGCCAAGCTGGAGCCCGAGGAGATCGACGAGCTCGACGCGGAGTTCTGAGCAGGATCACGCGGAAGGCGCTTCGCTGCGCGCCTTGTAGAAGCGCAGGATGTGCTCGGAAAAGTCACCCAGCAAGAAGTGCGCGACCCGGTCCGCGTACCAGTTGAAGCGCGTGCTGACGCGCCAGGACACGTCGATGCGCAGTTCGGTGCCGCCGTCGCGCGGCGCGAGCGTATAGGCCGAGTCGCGCAGGTCGAAGTAGTGGCCGCCGATCACGACGTGGTCGTCGAGCGCGCCGGCGGGAAAGGAGTCGGGCGCGAAGCGGTAGCGCCACTTCAAGCGCGCGGGCGGTTCCCATTCGGTGATGAGCTCGTCGAAATGCACGTCCTTCTGCCAGCGCACCTTGCGCACCCGGCCTTCGGGGCTTTCCTCGGTCCGCCCTTCCACGGGCATCGGCACGCCGATCCGGTAGGCCCAGGCATCGCCGACTTCCTCCGGCCGGATGTCGCGCGCATCGTTGAGCGATTGCCAGACCCGCTCGGCCGGCGCCGCGATGAAGATCGTGCGCGAGGTGCTCGAGAGCTGCTGCGGATCGGGCAGCGAGGGCTCGATCGCACCGAGCAGCAGCGGCAGGGCCGCGATGCCGTAGAGCGTCGGCCGCGGCCAGTCGGTGACGCGGCAGACCACGCCCATCATCAGGCCGCCCAGGCTGCCCATGAGCGCGAACAGCGGCACGATGACCATGGCGCAGATCAGGCCCTCGATGTAGATCATCAGCGTGCCGCCCACGAACAGCGCGGTGGCGCACCACGGCGCCCAGAGGTAGTACCAGAAGCTGCGCCGGCGGCTGCGCTCGGCGAGGTAGACCGTGACCGCGCCGCAGAGCACCGGCGCCAGGTAGATGAAGCTGCCGAGCATCGCCGAGTAGCGCTGGCCGGGCGAGGCGTTGAAGACCAGGCGCATGACCAGGGCCGCGGCAGCGCCGCCGACGAACGGGAGCAGCCAATGAAAGGGCAGCTGGACGGCGGGGGGTGCGGGGATGTGGGCGGGGGCGCGGCGCTCGGCCTGGGGCGCGTCCTCGCTCATGCGCGGCCCGCCTCGCTCGCGTCGCGCACGGCGGTCACCATGCAGTAGTCGAAGTCGCGCCAGAACAGGCCCAGTGCGAGGGCGCAGTAGCTCGCGACGATGTGCTTGCGGCGCCAGGGCGAGAGGCGGCCGCGCGCCTTCCAGAGCTCGGCCAGCGTGAAGCGCGTCGCCAGCACGGGAATGTGCAGCGCGCTCGGCGCCACGCGCCAGCGCAGCGATTTCAGCTCGACCTGCGCGAAGCCGTGGCTCTGCAGCGCAGCGACGAAATCGCCGCGCGTGGCCAGCGTAGGCACGGCCCAGCTGTCGGCCCAGAGCCGGTGCAGCCAGCCGGCGATGCGGCCGGGCCGGCGGCGCAGCAGGAAGCCGTCGATCACCACCAGGCGCGCACCGGGCTTGAGCAGACGCGCCGCTTCGGCGACGAAGTCGGCCTTGGCGGCGCCGCTCGCATAGCAGGCGCTCTCGACCGCCCACGCGCCGTCGGCCTGCGCAGTGGGGAGACCGGTGCGGGTGTAGTCGGCCTCGACGTGCGCCACGCGGTCGGCCACGCCGGCGCCAGCATCGAGCCGGGCCGCGATCGTGTTCTGCACTGCCACGTTGGTCACGGTCACCGCATAGAGCCTGGGGTGCTCCATGGCCAGCGTGCGCGCGGTGGCGCCGGCACCGCAACCGAGGTCGACCACGCAGGCCGGCCGTGCGGCGTCGAGCTGCAGCGCGCGTCCCACGGCACGGTTCATTTCGACCAGCATGCCCTCGCGGCGCAACGGATTCAGCCCTGCACGCCAGAAGCCGAAGTGCATGTTGTAGCCCGGGCTCCACGCGCGGTAGTCGTCGGCGACCTCGGTGAAGTAGTCCTGCGTGTCGCTCGGCGTCACGGGGGCATGCGAGGGCGCGGCAGGTGCCGGCAGCGCGATGCGTTGCGGGAGGGTGTCGCTCATGAGGTGCTTTCCTCGAAGTTGATTCACAAGGTGCCGGCGAAATCGCGCAGGTCGCGCGGCTCGGTGCCCAGCCAGCCGCGCAGCGGCGCATTGCTCGCGACGTTGTCGAGCTCGAGCATCATGCGGGTGTCGGTGCACCACGGCAGGCCGGGTACGAAGTCGCCCGCGCGCGAACTCAGCACGCCCACCCATGCAGGCAGGCGCAGCAGGTGCGCCGGCTTCGGGGCCCCGCCGCGGCGCGCGCTGCGCAAGGTGGCGATCAGTTCGGCCAGCGTCATCGCGCGCGCACCGCCGAACTCCACTACGCCGCGGAAGGGCGATGCCGGGTCGGCCAGCACCGCCACGGCATGTGCCAGATCCTCCACATAGACCGGCTGCAACCTGGCAGCGAGCGCGGGGGCGGGCATTGCCAGCACAGGCAGCGCGGCCAGCGTGTGGAACAGCTTTGTCGCGTCGCCGCCCTGGCCGAGCACGACCGAGGGCCGCAGCGCGATCCACGACGGGCCGCCGGCGGGCAGGGCTTGCAGTGCGGCTTCGGCGTCGCGCTTGGTGCGCGCGTACTGCGTCGGGTTGTCCTGGTCATTGCGGCCGATGCCCAGCGCCGAGATCTGGACGATGCGGCGCACCCCGGCCTGCGCGCAGGCTTGGAAGAGCGCGGCCGGCGTGTCGGTGTGCACCGCCTGTATCGGCCGGCGCGCGCTGTCGCGCAGCACGCCGACGGCGTTGATCACCGTGTCGAAGCCCGCCAGGCGCGGCAGCCAGGTCGCGGCATCGGTGTCGTGCGAATAATCGATCGGCAGATGGGGCAGGTCGTTGCGCAGGCGCGTTGCGCTGCCGCAGGTCACGCGGTGGCCCGCCTTCAGCACCGCAGCGGCGATGCGGCTGCCGATGAAGCCGTTGGCGCCGCAGACGAGGACGTTCAATGAAGTGGTCATGGTGCTGCTCCGGGTCTGACTCTTCTCGATGTTTCAGTCAAAACAGAAATGAAAGCTCAAAAAAAGCTCAAAGCATGGGCAGGCTGGCGTGGTGTGCATCCGGATCGTCCTTGCCGCGGCTCGCATCGCCGCGCACGAACTTCTGCACGCTGGCGCCCAGCGTCAGCACCTTGTCGAGCGTGCCGGGCGAGAGCCGCAGCATCTCGTCGGCCCAGGTGCCCAGCTTGGCCATGAGTTCCATGGTGGATCGGATGCGGTCCTGCGCATCGGCAGGCTCCTTGGCGAAGTCGGGGCTGGCGATGATCTCGCGCAGCACCCGCACTGTGGGGTCGAACTCGCGCTCCTTGCGCTCGCGCACGACGGTGCGGAACAGCTCCCACACGTCGACACTGGTCTCGAAGTAGTCGCGCCGGTCGCCCAGCACGTGGATCACGCGCACCAGGTTCCAGGCCTGCAGTTCCTTCAGGCTGTTGCTCACGTTGGAGCGGGCGACGTTGAGCGTCTCCGACAGCTCCTCCGCATGCAGCGGTTTGCCGTGCGCGAAGAGCAGGGCATGGATCTGCGACACGGTGCGGTTGACACCCCACAGGGACCCCATCTCGCCCCAATGGAGCACGAACTTGCGTTGGATTTCGGTCAGTTGCATGGTGTGGCCTCGCGATCGAGTTTATGGTTTTCGAAATTTCTGTCAATAGAGAAATGTAAGTTCGATGCGGCGCTCGTCGATTGGTGAAATACTGTATGTTTATACAGTTTTCGAAAGGCTTTCACCATGGCCGATGTTTTCATTCCCGTCCATGCGCTCAAGGGCCGAGGTGCGGCCACCCGCCTGCCGCACCGCTTCGAGCGCGACGTGCGCGACGCCTACGACGACGGCTGGGGCACGCTCGAAGAGGGCGCCGCCGAGCCACTGCCGCCGCTTGCAACCGAGGTGCGCTTCGAAGACGTGAAGTCGGTGTTGTGCGAAAACGATTCGCCCGACATCCACTTCGACCGATCGATCAACCCCTACCGGGGCTGCGAGCACGGCTGCATCTATTGCTTTGCGCGGCCCACGCACAGCTATCTGAACCTCTCGCCGGGGTTGGACTTCGAGACCAAGCTGATCGCCAAGCGCAACATCGCCGAGGTGCTGCGCGCCGAACTCGGCCGCAAGAGCTACCGGCCCAGCCACATCGCGATCGGCACCGCCACCGACTGCTACCAGCCGATCGAGCGCGAGCTGCGCCTCACGCGCTCGGTGATCGAGCTGTTGAAGGAGACGCGCCATCCCTTCGGCCTCGTCACCAAGTCCAGCGCGGTCGAGCGCGACCTCGACCTGATCGCGCCGATGGCGGCCGAGCGCCTGGCGGCGGTCTACGTGACCATCACCTCGCTCGACGGCGAACTCGCGCGCAAGCTGGAGCCGCGCGCCGCGGCGCCGCACCGGCGGCTGCGCACCGTGCGCACGCTAGCCGAGGCCGGCGTGCCGGTGGGCGTGAGCGTGGCGCCGCAGATCCCCTTCGTCACCGAAGACATGGAGCAGGTGCTCGAAGCCGCCTGGGAGGCCGGCGCGCGCAGCGCCTTCTACACGGTGATCCGATTGCCCTGGGAAGTGGCGCCCTTGTTCAAGCAGTGGCTCGAGCTGCACTACCCGCAGCGCGCGGGCCGCATCATGGCGCGCATCCACGAGATGCGCGGCGGCAAGGACTACGACGCCGACTTCGGCACGCGGATGGTGGGCAGCGGCCTGTGGGCCGACTTGATCCGCCAGCGCTTCGAGAAGGCGGCGAAGCGCCTCGGCTTCAACCGCGAGCGCATCGCGCTCGATCTCGGCGCGTTCCGGCCACCCGGCGCAGCGGGGCAGGGCAGTCTGTTCTAAAGTTGACGCATGAATCGTTTGTGGATCGTTGTCATGGGTGTCTCGGGCTGCGGCAAGTCGAGCCTGGGTGCGGCGCTGGCCGCCGAGTTCACATTGCCGCTGATCGAGGGCGATGACTTTCATCCGCCGGCGAATGTCGAGAAGATGAGCGCCGGCATCGCCCTCACCGATGACGACCGCGCCGGCTGGCTGGCCACGCTGGGCCGGGAAATCGCCGGCCACCGCCAGGGCGCGGTGCTGACCTGCTCGGCGCTCAAGCGTGACTACCGCGAGCGGCTGCGCGCCGCGGCGCCGGGGCTGCGCTTCGTGTTCATGGATCTGTCACGCGAGGAGGCCGAACGCCGCGTCGCGGCGCGCGCTGCCGAGCACATGTTCCCGCCCAGCCTGGTGGCCAATCAGTTCGCGACCCTCGAATCGCCCATCGGGGAGCCGGGCGTGCTGGCCGTCGAGGCGTCGGCACCGAGGGACCGGCTCGTGGAGCAGGTCCGGGCCTGGCTGCAGCAGGATCAGCATGCCGGCGGCGTGAGCCCCAGCGCCTCGTAAACGCGGATCGCCGCGTAGGCATCGTTGGCCGCGTAGCGCAACTGCGCATCGCTCAGCTGCTTGTTGGCCCAGTTCGAGGTGGTGGCCTTGCGCGACTTCACGAAGCGGCGGTCGAACACCAGCGCCACGGCCGTCTTCACACCGACCGACTTGCGGTAGCCGCGGCGGCGGAACTCGGTGTCCAGATCGAAGACGGCCTGCGGCTCGATGCCGAAGCGCTGCCGGATCAGGCTCAGGTCGGAAGAAAGGCCGAAGCCGACCTTGACCAGTTCGGTCGACGCCAGCAGGCCGGCCAGCACTCCGCGGAATTCAACGCGGTGCAACTGGAACAGCCAGGCCGCATCGCGCGTCGCAAACTGCAGCACGTGCGGGCCGCCCGAGACCTCGAACTTCGCGAAGGTCGGCTTGGATTCGGTATCGAAGCCGACCACGCCGCTGGCCCGCAGCGCCGCCACCGCCTGTTCGGCCTTTTGCGGCGTGTCGACCACGTGGATCTGCTGCAGGCCGAGGCCTTCGAAGGTGTCGAGCAGGGCAATCTGCTCGCGTTCGGGCAGCGGAGGCGGCAGTCCGGTCATGGTGCTTTCGATCGCTTCTTCTGCGCGGTGCCGGATCGCAAGGCGGCTTCCCAGGCGCGCCGGGCCCACAGCGCGGCTTCGTCGCGGTCGTCGAACACCTCGGCCGGCGCTTCCCGGTAGGACATCTGCATGGTCTTCCCGTTCCTCGTGTACTCGAAGGCCGGCAATCGCAGCCGGTCGAAATGCGCGACGCTTTGCGGGTCGGCCTTGAGGTAGAGCGTGTCGCGCGCCACCAGCGCGAACATGCGCCTCTCGTGGTAGATGCCGTGGCCGCCGAACATGCGCCTGGCTTCGATGCGGCCGAAGCGCTCGAAGACCTCGTGCAGGCTCCGGACGAACTCGCTCAAGCCAATGCCCCGGCATGGTGGCGCAGGTGGTCCGCCATGAAACTCTGGATGAAGTAGTAGCCATGGTCGTAGCCGGCGTGGCGGCGCAGCGTGAGCGGCTGTCCCGCCGCGCGGCAGGCGGCCTCGAGCAGGTGCGGATGCAATTGCTCGGCAAGGAATTTGTCGGCCAGCCCCTGGTCGACCAGGATGCCGGCCGGGTAGGGCGGCGCCGTCTGCGACTGCATCAGCGCGCAGGCATCGTGCGCGAGCCAGGCGCTCCGGTCGGCGCCAAGGTAGCCGCCGAAAGCCTTCTCGCCCCATGGGCACTGCGTCGGCGCGCAGATCGGCGCGAAGGCCGAGAGCGACTTGAAGCGCCCCGGATGCCGCAGCGCCAGCGTGAGCGCCCCGTGGCCGCCCATCGAATGGCCGAAGAGCCCGACGCGATGCCCGTCGACGGCGAAGGCCTGCGCGACCAGCGGCAGCAGCTCATGAACCAGGTAGCTTTCCATGCGCCAGTGCGGCGCCCACGGCGCCTCGGTGGCGTCGAGGTAGAAGCCGGCGGCTATGCCGAAGTCCCAGCTCTCGCTCGCGCCGGGCAGGCTCTCGACGGCGGGGCCGCGCGGGCTGGTGTCGGGCGCGATCAACGCCAGGCCCAACTCGGCCGCCACGCGCTGCGCGCCGGCCTTGACCATGAAGGTCTCCTCGTTGCAGGTCAGGCCCGCGAGATACATCAGCGCCGGCACCGGGCCTTGTTGCGCCTGCGGAGGCAGGAACACCGAGAAGCGCATCGGCAGGCCGATCTCGCGTGAGGCGTGCTCGTGAAAGCTTTGCGTGCCGCCGAAGCAGCGGTGTTCGGAAAGGGTCTTCAGGCTGTCGGTCATCGGCCGATGTTGCCATGCACGAGGTCGCGCACGGCATCGACGAAGGCCTGCGGCTTTTCCTGCGGCAGGTTGTGGCCGGCGCCCTGCACGACGCGGTGCTCGTGCCGGCCGATGAAATGATGGCCGTGGTCGGCCGTGCCGCCGACCGGCATCACGCCGTCATCGGTGCCGTCGAAGGTGATGCTCGGCACGCTGATGTCCGGCTGCTCTGCGAGGCGGGCTTGCAAAGCCGCGTATGCCGGATCGCCGGGCACCAGCCCGTGGCGATGTCGGTACGAGTGGATCACGATGTCGACGAAATCGGGGTTGTCGAAGGCCGCCGCGCTGCGCTCGTAGGTCGCGTCGTCGAAGGGCCAGATCGGCGACCACATGCGCCAGAGCAGCTTGCACAGCGCGCGCCGGTTCTGCGCCAGCCCGGCGCGGCCGCGTTCGGCATGGAAGTAGTACTGGTACCAGTACCGCGCCTCGTTTTCCGGCGAGATGGGCTGTTTCGCAGCCGCAATGTTGTGGATCTTGTAGCTGTTGACCGAGATCAGGCCTGTGCAGCGCTCGGGCCACAGCGCAGCGGCCACGCAGGCCGCGGTGCCACCCCAGTCATAGCCTGCGAGCACCGCGCGCGGGATGGCCAGCGCATCGAGCAGGTCCCGCACGTCGGCGCCTATCGCGGCCTGCTCGCCCGATCGCGGCGTGCCCGCGTCGGCGAACTGGGTCGGACCGAAGCCGCGCAGGTAGGGCACGACGACGCGGCAGCCTTCGGCCGCGAGCTGCGGCGCCACCTCGGCGTAGGACTGCACGTCGTAGGGAAAGCCGTGCAGCAGCAGCACCGGCGGGCCGTCGGCCGGACCGCTTTCATGGAAGGCGACCTTGAGCACGCCGGCCTGCACGCGGCGCAGGCTGCCCAGAGGGTTTTCATTCATAGAGCACCACGCCTCGGATCGACTCGCCGCGCTTCATCAGGTCGAAGCCCTTGTTGATGTCTTCCAGCGGCATGGTGTGCGTGATCAGGTCGTCGATGTTGATCTTGTTCTCCATGTACCAGTCGACGATCTTCGGCACGTCGGTGCGCCCGCGCGCGCCGCCGAAGGCCGAGCCTTCCCACTTGCGGCCGGTGACCAGCTGGAAGGGCCGCGTGCTGATCTCGGCGCCGGCCTCGGCCACGCCGATGATGATGCTGCGGCCCCAGCCCTTGTGCGTGCATTCGAGCGCCTGGCGCATCACCTGCGTGTTGCCGATGCACTCGAAGCTGTAGTCGGCGCCGCCGTCGGTGAGCTGCACGATGGCGTCGACGATGTTGGCGTGTTCCTTCGGGTTGAGGAAATGCGTCATGCCGAACTTGCGCGCCATCGCTTCGCGTGCCGGGTTCAGGTCGACGCCGATGATCTTGTCGGCGCCCACCATCTTCGCGCCCTGGATCACGTTCAAGCCGATGCCGCCGAGGCCGAACACCACCACGTTGGCGCCGGCTTCCACCTTGGCGGTGAAGATCACTGCGCCGATGCCGGTGGTGACGCCGCAGCCGATGTAGCAGACCTTGTCGAAGGGCGCGTCCTCGCGGATCTTGGCCAGCGAGATCTCGGGCGCGACCGTGTAGTTGCTGAAGGTCGAGGTGCCCATGTAGTGGAAGATCGGCTTGCCGTCCAGGCTGAAGCGGCTGGTAGCGTCGGGCATCAGGCCCTTGCCCTGGGTGCCGCGGATCAGCTGGCACAGATTGGTCTTGCGCGAAAGGCAGAACTTGCACTGCCGGCATTCGGGCGTGTAGAGCGGAATGACGTGGTCGCCTTTTTTCAGCGTCGTGACGCCGGGACCGACGTCGACCACGATGCCCGCGCCCTCGTGGCCCAGGATGGCCGGAAAGATGCCTTCGGGGTCGGCGCCCGAGAGCGTGTAGTAGTCGGTGTGGCAGATGCCGGTGGCCTTGATCTCGACCAGCACCTCGCCGAACTTCGGGCCTTCGAGATCGACGGTTTCGATGGAAAGAGGAGCGGCGGATTTCCAGGCGACGGCGGCTTTGGTTTTCATGGGGGAGGGCAAGAAGTGGAGAAGCGCGAAGGACGATCCCCGCGCGTCACTTTATGCCATAGAAGTCCGCCGCGTTCGTGCCCCATACCTGCTCTTGTTCGGACGGCGGGAGGGCTTTGAGCAATTCCATGGACACGGCCTGCCATCGCAGGTAGTCGCCCGCCAGCTCGAGCACGGGCCAGTCGCTTCCCCACATCAGGCGCGATGGGCCGAAGCAGGCCAGCAGGTGATCGACATAGGGATGCAACGTGTCTGCGTCCCAGCCCGGCCCTGCTTCCGTGGCGAGGCCCGAGAGCTTGCACCCCACCTGCGTCTCCTTGCCGAAACGTGCTATCTGCGTGGCCCAGGGCTCGAAGGCCCGGCCAGCGATGTCGGGCTTGGCGGCGTGGTCGATGACCATGCGCAAGTCCGGGTGTTGCTGCGCGAAAGCCAGTGCGGCGTCGAGCTGCTGCGGCTTGATCAGGAGGTCCAGGCTGAGACCCAGTTCGATCATGGTCCGGATGGCAGGCCGCAACTGCGCACCGAGGATCCAGTTCGGATCGGCGATGTCCTGCAGCATCGGCCGCAATCCCTTGAAGAGCGGCTCCTGCGCGAGCCTGCGGATGCGTTGCGGCGCGTCGGCCGCGGCCAGATCGGTCCAGCCGACGACCGCGCGCACCCGGCTGGCGGGATGTGCGGCCAGAGCCAGCAGCCGCCAGGTTTCCGCCTCGCTCGGCGCGGCCTGGACCAGCACTGTGCCGTCGATGCCGGCGCGGTCCAGGAGCGGTGCGAGGTCTTCGGGCGAGAAGACGCGATAGAGCGCGCGCAGCGCCGGCGTGTCCTGCAGCCAGCCGTAGTCGCGATGCGCGAGCGACCAGTAGTGCTGGTGGGCGTCGATGCGGATCGCCGCCATGGCTCAGTGTTCGCTGGCCAGCGCGTCCCACAGTGCCGCGGGAATGGGCGCCCGGCTGTGCGCCACGCTCTGCGCGATCTCCGCGGGGCTGCGCGCACCGACCACCACGGCAGCCGCGCAGGGGCAGGCCAGCGCGAACTGCAGCGCCGCGGCCGGCAGCGCAACGCCGAAGCCTGCGCAGATGCCGGCGAGGCGCTCGACGCGCTCGCGCACGGCGGGTGGCGCAGGCCGGTAGTCGAAGTGCGCATTCGACGTGGCGCCGCTCGCGAGGATGCCGGAGTTGAAGACACCGGCAAGGACCAGGCGGACCTTTCGCGCGACGCACAGCGGAACCAGTTCGCGCGCGGCCGAGGCGTCCAGCAGGGTGTAGCGGCCGGCCAGCATCATGCAATCGAAGTCTCCCGCGGCCAGCGCATCGCGGCACACCTCCCACTCGTTGACGCCGATGCCGATCGCGCCGAGCACGCCTTCGGCGCGCAGGCGGTCCAGCGCGCGGTAGGCGCCGTCCATCGCTTCGCGAAAGCGTTCGGGCTGCCGTTCGCCATGGGTGTGGCGGTCGATGTCGTGGACGAAGGCGATGTCGATGCGCGCCAGGCCCAGGCGCTCCAGGCTCTCTTCGATCGATCGCATCGCGCCGTCGAAGCTGTAGTCGAAGTGCGGCGCGAGCGGAAGGCCTTGCACATAGCCGTCGCGCTCTTCGGGCGCGGCCGGGTCGGGCCGCAGCAGGCGGCCGACCTTGGTCGAGAGCACGAAGCTGTCGCGCGGCTTCTTCCGCAGCGAGCGGCCCAGGCGCAGTTCGCTGAGGCCGTGGCCGTAGAGCGGGGCGGTGTCGAAATAGCGCAGCCCAAGTTGCCAGGCCTCCTCGATGGTGCGCTCGGCGCTCTGGTCGTCGAGCGGCGCAAAGAGATTGCCCAGCGGCGCGCCGCCCAGACCCAGGCGCAGCGGGCCGGCGAGTCGTTCGAAAAGGGTGTCGTTCACGCCTGCATTCTCGGCGGTAGCTGCCCCGGCGAACACCTGCTACAAACGGGCCATGAAAAAGATCCTCGTTCTCAACGGCCCCAACCTCAACCTGCTCGGAACGCGCGAGCCCGCTCAGTACGGCCACGAAACCCTGGCCGACGTCGAGCGCATGTGCCAGGAGGCGGGCGCGAAGCTCGGCGTCGAGATCGAATGCCGCCAATCGAACCACGAGGGCCAGCTGATCGACTGGATCCACGAAGCGGGCCGCGAGGTCGCCGCCGGCCGCATGTTCGGCGTGGTGATGAATCCGGGCGCCTACACCCACACCTCGATCGCGCTGCACGATGCGATCAAGGGCGCGAGCGTGCCGCTCGTCGAGCTGCACATCTCCAACGTGCATGCGCGCGAGGAGTTTCGCCATCACTCCTACATCTCGCCGGCGGCGCGCGGCATCATCGTCGGCTTCGGCGTCAAGGGCTATCCGCTCGCGATCGAAGCGCTGGTGCGCGTGAGCGAAGCCGCGTAGTCGCCGATGCCAGTACCTCCTGGGCTTTTTGCCGGCGCCGACGGCACGCTGCGCTGCCGCTGGTGCGAATCCACGCCGGCCTACCAGCACTACCACGACAAGGAATGGGGCTTCCCGGTCACGGACGATCGGCGGTTGTTCGAGAAGCTGTGCCTCGAAGGTTTCCAGGCCGGGCTGAGCTGGCTCACCATCCTCAACAAGCGCGAAGCCTTCCGGCGCGGCTTTGCCGACTTCGATGCCGAGCGCGTCGCGCGCTTCGGCCCCAAGGATGTGGAACGGCTGCTCGGGGATGCAGGCATCGTGCGGCATCGCGGCAAGATCGAGTCGGCCATCAACAACGCTCAGCGCGTGCTGGAACTGCGCGAGGCGTTCGGTTCGCTGGCGGCCTATGCGTGGGGCTTCGAGCCCGACCCGTCATCGCGGCCGCGCCGCATCACGCATGCTGCCCTGCAGACCATGAGCACCTCGCCCGAATCGGTGGCGATGTCGAAGGACCTGAAGAAGAGGGGCTGGAGCTTCGTCGGCCCGACGACGGTCTACGCCTTCATGCAGGCCATGGGACTGGTCAACGACCACGTCGAGGATTGCCATGCGCGCGAACTCGCGCTGGCGGCGCGCGCGAAGCTTCGGCTCTAGGGGCTGTTAACAGGCCCTAGCTAGGTCGCCTGCGGCCCGGCCACCTTGCGGTGGTTCACTCGGCCCTGGCTGTCGATGCTCTCGAGATGCACGTCGAAGCCCCAGAGGCGGGCGACGTGCTTGAGCACCTCCTGCGCATCGTCGTGCAACGGGCGGTCGTTGTGCTGCGTGTGGCGCAACGTGAGCGCGCGGTCGCCGCGCAGGTTGACGCTCCAGACCTGGATGTTCGGCTCGCGGTGGTTGAGGTCGTACTGGCGCGACAGCGATTCGCGCAGCTGGCGGTAGCCGCTGTCGTCGTGGATGGCCGATACCTCGAGCTCCGGGTCGCCCTCCTTGTCGCGGATCGCAAAAAAGCGAAAGTCGCGCATCAGTTTGGGCGAGAGGAATTGGCCGACGAAGCTCTCGTCCTTGAAATTGCGCATCGCGTAGTCCAGCGAAGTCAGCCACGGCGAGCCGGCCATATCGGGGAACCAGCGCTTGTCTTCCTCGGTCGGGTTTTCGCAGATGCGCCGCAGGTCGGTGTACATCGCAAAACCCAGCGCATAGGGATTGATACCGCTGTAGGCGCGGTGGCCGACCGGCGGCTGGAACACCACGTTGGTGTGCGACTGCAGCCACTCCATCATGAAACCGTCGGCCAAAAGGCCTTCGTCGTAGAGCGTATTGAGCAGGGTGTAGTGCCAGAAGGTGGCCCAGCCCTCGTTCATGACCTGCGTCTGGCGCTGCGGATAGAAGTACTGCCCAATTTTGCGCACGATACGCACCACTTCGCGTTGCCAAGGGTCCAACAATGGTGCATTTTTCTCGATGAAATAGAGCAGGTTCTCTTGCGGCTCGGAGGGAAAGCGCTTGGATGCCTCCTCGTCGTCGGCGCTGCGCCCGCTCTTGCGTGGCAGGGTCCGCCAGAGGTCGTTGACCTGCTGCTGCAGATGGTGCTCGCGCTCCTCGCGGCGCACCTGTTCCTGGTTCAGCGACAGTTTCTGCGGGCGGCGATAACGGTCCACCCCATGGTTCATCAGCGCATGGCAGGAATCGAGCAGGTCTTCGACGGCGGCCACGCCATGGCGTTCCTCGCACTCGCTGATGTAGTTCCGCGCGTAGACCAGGTAGTCGATGATGGATGAGGCGTCCGTCCACATCTTGAAGAGGTAGTTGCCCTTGAAGAAGCTGTTGTGGCCGTAGGCGGCATGGGCGATCACCAGGGCCTGCATGGCCATGGTGTTCTCTTCCATCAGGTAGGCGATGCAGGGATCGGAATTGATGACGATCTCGTAGGCCAGGCCCATGTGGCCGCGGCGGTAGTTCTTCTCGGTCGAGATGAACTGCTTGCCGTAGGACCAGTGGCGGTAGATGACCGGCATGCCCACCGAGGCGTAGGCGTCCATCATTTGCTCGGCCGTGATGATCTCGAGCTGGTTGGCGTAGGTGTCCAGCTTGTAGCCGCGCGCCACGCGGGCGATCTCGCCGTGGTAGCGCTCGATCAGTTCGAAGGTCCAGTCCGAGGGGCTGGGCAGGGGCTCCCGCTTCTGCTTCTTTGCGTTCACGCCGGCACCCCCTCTTTCTTGAACAGGTCTCGGAACACCGGATAGATGTCCTGCGCGTCAGCGACCTTGCGCATCGCGAAATTCTTGTGGGAGCCGACCAGTTGGCTGTATTCCTCCCACATGTTCTGCTCGGCATCTGCCACCTGCACGTAGGCGTAGTAGCGCACCAGCGGCAGCAGGTGGTCGGTCAGCAGCTCGCGGCAGCGGCCGCTGTCCTGGTGCCAGTTGTCGCCGTCGCTGGCCTGGGCGCCGTAGATGTTCCACTCGCTGCTCGGGAACCGCGCCCGAATGATCTCGTGCATCAGCGTCAGGGCGCTGGACACCACGGTGCCGCCGGTTTCGGTGGCATGGAAGAACTCCTC
This sequence comes from Variovorax sp. Soil_C_33, assembly GCF_057656935.1. Classification (NCBI taxonomy): domain Bacteria; kingdom Pseudomonadati; phylum Pseudomonadota; class Betaproteobacteria; order Burkholderiales; family Comamonadaceae; genus Variovorax; species Variovorax sp. Soil_C_33. The sequence goes on along the minus strand of NZ_JBDGJK010000001.1, from coordinate 120,836 downwards.
TTCGCTCACCTCGCTGGCCTGCGTGTGGTGGCGAATGAACACCAGTTCGATCTTCTCGTAGTGCCGCGTCAGGAACAGGTACAGCAGCATGAAGAAGCGCTTCGACATGTCCTTGCGTGCTTCGTCCATCGAGCCCGACACATCCATCAGGCAGAACATCACTGCCTTGGCCGAGGGCACCGGCACCCGGACGCGATTGCGGTAGCGCAGGTCGATCGGGTCCAGGAAGGGTATGTGCTTGGCCTTGGCGCGAAGCTCTTCGAGCTCGGCCTCAGTCTCGCGGATCTCGCGCTGTACCAGCGCATCGGCCACGCGCGGGCTGCGCTGGAGGTGCAGCAGATGCGCCTCGAGTTCGCGGATCTCGCGCCGCGGGGCGCCGCCGAGCGCGATGCGCCGAGCCAGCGCGCCGCGCATCGAGCGCACGACGTGCAGGTTGGTGGGCATGCCGTCGCTCGTGAACCCTGCGCGGTGGCTTTTCCATTCCGGCACTTCGGCCAGCTGGGTGCGGATCAGGTGGGGCAGGGCGAGGTCTTCGAAGAAGACCCGCATGAACTCTTCCTTGGTGAGGCGGAAGACGAAGTCGTCTTCGCCGCCTTCGCCGTCGCCGGCCTGCGAGCCGCTTCCCGCGCCGCCTCCGCCCTGCTGCGGCCGCTCGATGCGGTCGCCCTTGACGTACTCGCGATTGCCCGGATGCACGTACTCGCGGTCGCCACCCTGGCCATGGCCGAACACCGGTTCGGAGACATCGCGCTTGGGCAAGGTGATGTCCTCGCCCTGCTCGAGATCGCGAATGCTGCGGCCGCTGACGGCGCGCCGCACGGCTTCGCCGATCTGCTCGCGATAACGCCGCAGGAAACGCTCGCGGTTGCCGATGGACTTGTTCTTCCCCGACAGACGGCGGTCGATGATCTGCTGCAGCATGGCCACGGCAGGAACTCCTTTCAGCTCATTATGAGCTCTTGCGAACGCGCAGGTACCACTCGCACAGCAAACGGACCTGCTTGGCCGTGTAACCCTTCTGCACCATGCGATTGACGAAATCCTCGTGCTTCTTCAGCTCGTCGGCGCTGCTCTTGGCATTGAAGCTGATGACGGGCAGAAGCTCCTCGGTGTTGGAGAACATCTTCTTCTCGATCACCGTGCGCAGCTTTTCGTAGCTGGTCCACAACGGGTTCTTGCCCGCGTTGCCGGCGCGCGCGCGCAGAACGAAGTTGACGATCTCGTTGCGGAAGTCCTTGGGGTTGCTGATGCCCGCGGGCTTCTCGATCTTCTCGAGCTCGGCGTTGAGCGAGCCGCGGTCGAAGACTTCGCCGGTGTCCTGGTCGCGGTACTCCTGGTCCTGGATCCAGTAGTCGGCATAGGTGACATAGCGGTCGAAGATGTTCTGGCCGTACTCGGAATAGCTTTCCAGGTAGGCGGTCTGGATCTCCTTGCCGATGAACTCCGCATAGCGCGGTGCCATCAGCTCCTTGATGTACGAAAGGTACTTCTGCTCGGTCTCGGGCGCGAACTGCTCGCGCTCGATCTGCTGTTCGAGCACATACATGAGGTGCACCGGATTGGCGGCGACCTCGCTGCTGTCGAAATTGAAGACCTTGGAGATGATCTTGAACGCGAAGCGGGTCGATACGCCGCTCATGCCTTCGTCGACGCCGGCGTAGTCGCGGTACTCCTGGATCGACTTGGCCTTGGGATCGGTGTCCTTGAGGTTGTCGCCGTCGTAGACCTGCATCTTGCTGAAGATGCTGGAGTTCTCGGGCTCCTTGAGCCGCGTCAGCACCGAGAACTGGGCCATCATGCGCATCGTTCCGGGCGCGCAGGGCGCCAGCGAGAGCGAGGAGTTGCGCACCAGCTTCTCGTAGATCTTGATTTCTTCGGAGACGCGCAGGCAGTACGGCACCTTGACGATGTAGATGCGGTCGAGGAAAGCCTCGTTGTTCTTGTTGTTGCGGAAGGCCTTCCATTCGCTTTCGTTGCTGTGGGCCAGCACGATGCCGTCGAAGGGAATGGCGCCGAAGCCCTCGGTGCCCTTGAAGTTGCCTTCCTGCGTGGCGGTCAGGAGCGGATGTAGCACCTTGATCGGCGCCTTGAACATCTCGACGAATTCCAGGAGGCCCTGGTTGGCCAGGCACAGGCCGCCGGAGTAGGCGTAGGCGTCGGGGTCGTCCTGCGCGAAGGTCTCGAGCTTGCGGATGTCGATCTTGCCGACCAGCGAGGAGATGTCCTGGTTGTTCTCGTCGCCCGGCTCGGTCTTGGCCACGGCGATCTGCCGCAGCACCGAGGGATAGCGCTTGACGATCTGGAACTGCCGGATGTCGCCGCCGTACTCCTCGAGCCGCTTCACGGCCCAGGGCGACAGGATGCGTTGCAGGTAGCGGCGCGGAATGCCGTATTCCTTCTCGAGGATCTCGCCGTCTTCCGTGGCGTCGAAGAGACCGAGCGGCGACTCGTTGACCGGCGATCCCTTGATCGAATAGAAGGGCACCTGCTCCATCAGTTGCTTCAAGCGCTCGGCGATCGAGCTCTTGCCCCCGCCGACGGGGCCGAGCAGGTAGAGGATCTGCTTCTTCTCTTCCAGGCCCTGTGCGGCGTGCCGGAAGTACGAGACCACCTGCTCGATTGCATCTTCCATGCCGTAGAACTCCCTGAACGCAGGGTAGATCTTGATGACCTTGTTGGCGAAGATGCGCGACAGGCGCGGATCGTTGCGCGTGTCGACGAGTTCGGGTTCCCCGATCGCCTGGAGCATGCGCTCGGCGGCCGTGGCGTAAGCCCCGGGCTCGCGCTTGCAGATCTCCAGATATTCCTGCAGGGACAGGACCTCTTCGCGGGTCCGCTCGTAGCGGGCGGCGAAGTTACTGACGACATCCATAGACACCTCCATCGAGTCAGCGGGGCGCTGCCCGGAGTTTCCGTGCTGCACACGTTGCATCGTTCGCAGGAATGGTGCCAGGTATGGTGTGCACGCTTCGGATTCACTCCTCAAGCAGGAACTTGGTCAAAGCATAGAACAAAGAGCGCGTCCAGCAAATTGCTTTTCAAATAAGAATTGGCGCGTTGTTTAAAAGTTCCAACGCGAAACCGGAAGCAATAGTCAGATCGACCGAAAAATGCGTGACGCACGAAGTCGGCCGGGGCAGGCTCTTCGTCGATGTGCGCGCAGGTTCTTTTCTTATGCCTTGAAACACAGTCGGGACACAACGTCCTGCCTTTGGTTATAGGCTACGCGCGACGCGAACGCATCGGTAGTAGGCCGGTTGCTCGAACGGCCGCGAGGAAACCGCCAGCCGCTACTCGACCTTGCCGATCTTGCGGACCGCCTCGGTCATCATGGCGGCATCGGCATTCCAGTACGACTGGAACTCGGGCGCGTCGAGGTAGGCGATGGGGCTCCCCGCCTTCTCGATGACCTGCACCACCGCCGGATCTGCAGCCGCCTTCGCCGACGCCGCGCGCAGCCGCCGCACGATCTCGTCCGGCGTCGCAGCGGGAACGAAAAGCCCCGACCACTGCGCGAACTTCACCTTGAATCCCGACTGATCGAGGCTCGGTACCTCGGGCAGCGCGGCCAACGGGCGCTCGCCCCAGTGCGCGAGCGCGCGCAGCTTGCCGGCCTTGATCTGCTGGACCACCGTCGGCGGCCCGCTCGCGAGCGCGTCGACCTGCCCCGCGAGCAGAGCGACCACCGCCGGCCCTGCGCCGGTGTAGGGGATGTGGGTCATGCGAAAGCCGGCGGCGTTCTTCAGCATCTCCATCGGCACATGCATCGTGCCGTAGTTGCCGGAGCTGCCGTAGTTGTAAGCGCCGGGCTTGGTGCGCGCGTCGGCGATGAACTCCGCCAGCGTTTTCCACGGCGCGTCCGCGCGCACGACCAGCACGGTCGGATCGGCGGTGAAGCGCGCGATCGGCTTGAACTGGCTCGTCTGGTAGGCGGGCTTGCGCTCGAGGATGGCGTCGGCCTCCGGCAGGATGGAGATCGAGGACAGGCTCAGCAGCACGGTGTAGCCGTCGGCCGGCGCGCGGGCCGCGAAGCCGATGCCTACCGCGCCGCCCGCGCCGGCCTTGTTCTCGACGATCACGGATTGTTTCAGTTCGCGCGAGAGGGCCTCGGCCACGGGCCGTGCGACCGTATCCGCAACGCCGCCCGGCGGGAATGGCACGACCATCGTGATCGGCTTGTCGGGCCAACTCGATTGCGCGATCGCCGCCGTGACGGTGGCGCAGCAGGCGGCCGCGAAGAATGCCGCGCGCAGCAGCGCGCGTGGATATGCATGCATGAGCCTGTCTCCATTTGTTTGGGGGGCGCTTTTCAGACGAAGCGGTTTTCCAGCGTGCCGAGGCCGTCGATCTCGATGCGGACCGTGTCGCCCGCCTTCAGGTACTGCGGCGGCGACATGCCCATGCCGACGCCGGCCGGCGTGCCGGTGGCGATCACGTCGCCGGGATACAGGGTGATGCCGCGCGAACAGGCCTCGATCAGCGCCGGAATGTCGAAGATGAAGTCGGCGGTCTGCGCATCCTGCCGCAGCTCGCCGTTGACCCAGCAGCGCACGCGCGTCTGCGTGCCGTCGAGCGCGTCGGCGCTCACGATCCAGGGGCCCATGGGACAGAAGGTGTCGAAGGACTTGCCCAGATCCCACTGCTGGTGGCGCATCTGCACGTCGCGCGCTGTGACATCATTGACGATGGTGTAACCAAACACGTGCGACAACGCCTCGCCGCGCGCGATGTTGCGGCCGCCCTTGCCGATGACCACGGCCAGCTCGGCCTCGTAGTCGATCTGCGCCGACACCGACTCGCCCGGCAGCCGCACCTCGTCCTGTGGCCCGATCACGCATTCCGGCACCTTGGTGAACACGATCGGCCAGGCATCGGCCTTGGCCGTGTTGTTCCTGAAGACCGAGGCCGACAGTTCCTTGGCATGGGCGTGGTAGTTGCGTCCGACGCAGAAGATGTTGCGGCGCGGCAGGGGCAAGGGGGCTTCGAGCCTCACCTCGCTGCGGGCGAGCGGCGCACCCGCAGAAGGCAAGGCCGCTCCGGAAGCCCGATCTTCGATCAGGGACAGTGCGCCGCGCTGCGCCCGGGCATCGTCGAGCTGGAGCGGACTGACGGTCGCCCCGTCTTCCGAGACCAGGCCGACCCGGCGTCGGCCTTGATACTGATAAGTGGCGATGCGCAAAATGATCTCCTTGGTGAGACCAAATGCTACCAATCGAGTACCAAATGCACAATAGAGCCGCCTGCGCCGCGGTTGATACGATCGGCGCACTCCTTCAATTCATACGACCGTGTACAGCGCCCTGACCCTGCGGGAAGCCATTCTCGAGAACCTGAAATCGCGCACTTGGCGAGCCGGCCACCGGCTGCCGACCGAGCGCGAACTGAGCGGGCAGTTCGGGCTCAGCCGTGGCGCGGTACGCCGCGTGCTGGCCGACCTGAAGGGCCGGGGGCTGATCACCCAGACGGTGGGCAGCGGGACCTACGTCAGCGAGGAGGTCGCGCAGGCGCTGGCGGAACTCAGCCATGGCGAGTCGCCGCTCGCGACCAGTCCTGCCGAGCTGATGAGCGCGCGCCTGGTGCTCGAGCCCGCCATCATCGCCATGGTCGTCGGCAATGCCACGGCCGCCGATTTCGCCAGGATGGAAGAGTGCTGCGACCGGGGCGAGGCGGCGGCGAGCCTCGAGGAATTCGAGCTATGGGACGGCAGGTTGCACGAGGCCATCGCCGGCGCCGCGCACAACGCCTTCATCGCGGCCGTGTTTCAGCGCATGAACGAGGTGCGCGCGCAGGGAGAGTGGGGCATGCTCAAGCGCCGCAGCGCCACGCCGGAGCGCAGGCTGGACTACCAGCGCGAGCATCGCGAACTGGTCGCCGCGCTCAAGGACCGCGACGGCGCGCGCGCCGTGCAGCTCTGCCTGCAGCATCTGACGCACGTGCGGCGCAATCTGCTGGGCTATTGAGCCCGCGGCGACCAATCAAGCCCAAATGGTCGCGTGAGCTGGCAGCTGGCCGGCGAAGCCAGGCTCGTTCGGGAAACACCGCGGAACCGGCGTTGCCGGGCCGCTGGTGGTGCCCCCGGTGAAGGACCACACGAAGTGGGGGAGCCTGGGGGAGAGCCTATTCAGCTAAAAAATTCCTTGGCCTTGTCGAACCAGCCCTTGTCCGTGGGGCTGTGCTTGTCGCCGCCCTTCTTGAGCGATTCGTCGAGCTCTTTCAGCAGCTTGCGCTGGTGCTCGGTGAGCTTGACCGGCGTCTCCACGCGGACGTGGCAGTAGAGGTCGCCCGGGTAGGTGGAGCGCACGCCCTTGATGCCCTTGCCGCGCAGGCGGAACTGCTTGCCGCTCTGGGTGCCGTCGGGGATGTCGATCGCGGCCGCACCCTTGAGCGTGGGCACATTGATCTCGCCGCCCAGCGCGGCGGTGGTGATGCTGACTGGCACCACGCAATGCAGGTCGTCGCCGTCGCGCTCGAACAGCTCGTGCTTCTTGAGCCGGATCTCTATATAGAGGTCGCCGGGCGGTCCGCCGTTGGTGCCGGGCTCGCCGTTGCCGGTACTGCGGATGCGCATGCCGTCGTCGATGCCGGCCGGGATCTTGACCTCGAGCGTCTTGTTGTTCTTGATCTTGCCCTGGCCGTGGCAGGTGGTGCAGGGCTCGGGAATGATCTTGCCGCTGCCGTGGCAGGTCGGGCAGGTCTGCTGCACGCTGAAGAAACCTTGGCGCATCTGCACCGCGCCCTGGCCGTGGCAGGTGGTGCAGGTGATGGGCTTGGTGCCCGGCTTGGCGCCCGTGCCCTTGCAGGTGCCGCAATCGTCCCAGCTCGGAATGCGGATCTGCGCTTCCTTGCCCTCGGCCGCCTCCTCGAGCGTCACTTCCATCGCATAGCTCAGGTCACTGCCGCGGAACACTTGGCGTCCTCCGCCTGCACGACCGCCGGCGCGGCCGCCGAACACGTCGCCGAAGATGTCGCCGAAGGCTTCCGCGAAGCCGCCGAATCCTTCTGCGCCCGGGCCGCCGCGCATGTTGGGGTCCACGCCCGCATGGCCGTACTGGTCATAGGCGGCGCGCTTCTGCGCGTCCGACAGCATCTCGTAGGCTTCCTTGACCTCCTTGAACTTGGCCTCGGCTTCCTTGCCGGTGTCGCCATGGTTGCGGTCGGGGTGGTGCTTCATCGCGAGCTTGCGATAAGCCTTCTTGATTTCTTCCTCGCTCGCGTTCTTCGGGACGCCGAGGGTTTCGTAGTAGTCGCGTTTGGTGGCCATGGTCGGTGGGCTGGGGGAGCGAAAACGGAAAAAGGCCGGACCGCCCTGTCAGGAGATCCAGCCTTGCATCAGGGTCGAAAAATCAACCCTTCTTGACTTCCTTGACCTCGGCGTCGACCACGTTGTCGTCGGCCGGGGCGCTTGCAGCTTCCGGGCCAGTGCCGCCTGCCGCGCCGCCCGCGGCTCCGGCGGCCGCCTGGGCGTCGGCGTACATCTTCTCGCCGAGCTTCTGGCTGGCCGTCATCAGCGTGTTGGTCTTCTCCTCGATCGCTGCCTTGTCGTCGCCCTTCAGGACTTCTTCCAGCTCCTTGATCGCGGCTTCGATCTTTTCCTTTTCGCCCGCATCCAGGCTCGCGCCGTGCTCGCCGAGCGACTTCTTCACGCTGTGCGCCATCGCCTCGCCCTGGTTGCGGGCCTGGGCGAGCTCGACCTTCTTCTTGTCCTCGGCGGCGTTGAGCTCGGCATCCTTCACCATCTTCTGGATCTCGTCCTCCGACAGGCCCGAGTTCGCCTTGATGGTGATCTTGTTTTCCTTGCCGGTGCCCTTGTCCTTGGCGCCGACGTGCAGGATGCCGTTGGCGTCGATGTCGAAGCTCACCTCGATCTGCGGCGTGCCGCGCGCGGCCGGCGGGATGCCTTCGAGGTTGAATTCGCCGAGCAGCTTGTTGCCCGCGGCGATCTCGCGCTCGCCCTGGAACACCTTGATCGTCACCGCCGGCTGGTTGTCTTCCGCGGTCGAGAAGGTCTGCGCGAACTTGGTCGGGATCGTGGTGTTCTTCGTGATCATCTTGGTCATCACGCCGCCCATGGTCTCGATGCCGAGCGACAGCGGGGTCACGTCGAGCAGCAGCACGTCCTTGCGGTCGCCGGAGAGCACCTGGCCCTGGATCGCGGCGCCGACGGCCACGGCCTCGTCCGGGTTCACGTCCTTGCGCGGCTCCTTGCCGAAGAATTCCTTCACCTTCTCCTGCACCTTGGGCATGCGGGTCATGCCGCCGACCAGGATCACGTCGTGGATGTCGTTCACCGACACGCCGGCGTCCTTGATGGCGGTGCGGCAGGGCGCGATGGTGCGCTCGATCAGCTCGTCGACCAGCGACTCGAGCTTGGCCCGCGTGAGCTTGATGTTCAGGTGCTTCGGACCCGAGGCGTCGGCCGTGATGTAGGGCAGGTTGACGTCGGTCTGGGCGCTGTTCGAAAGCTCGATCTTGGCCTTTTCCGCGGCTTCCTTCAGGCGCTGCAGCGCGAGCACGTCCTTGCTGAGGTCGACGCCCTGGTCCTTCTTGAACTCGCCGATGATGTAGTCGATCACGCGCTGGTCGAAGTCCTCGCCGCCGAGGAAGGTGTCGCCGTTGGTCGACAGCACTTCGAACTGCTTTTCGCCGTCGACATCGGCGATCTCGATGATCGAGATGTCGAAGGTGCCGCCGCCCAGGTCATACACGGCGATCTTGCGGTCGGCGCGGTCCTGCTTGTCGAGGCCGAAGGCCAGCGCGGCCGCGGTCGGCTCGTTGATGATGCGCTTGACGTCCAGGCCGGCGATGCGGCCGGCATCCTTGGTGGCCTGGCGCTGGCTGTCGTTGAAGTAGGCCGGAACCGTGATCACGGCCTCGGTGACGGCTTCGCCGAGATAGTCTTCGGCGGTTTTCTTCATCTTGCGCAGGATCTCGGCGCTGACCTGAGGCGGCGCGAGCTTCTTGCCGCGCACTTCGACCCAGGCGTCGCCGTTGTCGGCCTTGGTGATGCTGTAGGGCATCAGGTCGATGTCCTTCTGGACTTCCTTTTCCTCGAACTTGCGGCCGATCAGGCGCTTGACGGCGTAGATCGTGTTCTTCGGGTTGGTGACGGCCTGGCGCTTGGCCGAAGCGCCGACCAGCACTTCACCGTCTTCCTGGTAAGCGACGATCGAGGGCGTGGTGCGCGCGCCTTCCGAGTTCTCGATCACGCGGGTGGTGTTGCCTTCCATGATCGACACGCACGAATTGGTGGTGCCGAGGTCGATGCCGATGATTCTGGCCATGTTGTTTGCTCCTGAACGCGAAAAATATGTTGTTGTGAACTTGTGGATAACCCAGCTCGATTCAAGGGACGAAACGGGGATTTCCTGTGGGTTCCCGTGGATTCAGTTGGGCGCGCTGACCGTCACCAGCGCCGGGCGCAGCACGCGCTCGGCGATCGTGTAGCCCTTCTGCAGCACGCTCACGATGGTGTTGGCTTCCTGGCCTTCGGCCGGCACCACCGAGATCGCCTGGTGCTGGTGCGGGTCGAACCTGGTGCCGGCGGCGGGCGCGATTTCGATCACCTTGTTGCGTTCCAGCGCGCTCTTGAGCTGGCGCAGCGTGGCTTCGGCGCCTTCGCGGATCTGCTCCGGCGTGGCGTCCTTGTGGCCCAGGCCGGCCTCGAGGCTGTCGAGCACGGGCAGCAGGCTTTCGGCAAAGGACTCGATCGCGAACTTGCGGCCCTTGCTGACCTCCTCGTCGGCACGGCGGCGCGCGTTCTGCACATCGGCCTGCGCGCGCAGGTACTGGTCGGTCAGTTCGGCGTTCTTGGCCTGCAGCGCGGCGATCTCGGCCGCGGCGGCTGCCAGGGCGTCGGCCTCGTTGGCGGCTTGCGCGGCTTCCAGCTCTTCGGGGCTGGGTTCGCCCTGCAGGAAGTTCTCGGGATTCGATTGGGGGTTTTGCGGGTCTGACATGCTCAAAAAGCCGGCGGCCACGCCGGAAAACAAAACAATAGCGGGCCAGATGGGGCTGGGCGCAGGGTTTTCAAGGCAAAAAAATGCGCCCATCCAGGCGCATTTCGCTCGGGACGGAGGTGCCGCCCGCTCAGTGGGCGTCGAGCAGCTCGACGTCGAACTTCAGGGTCGCATTCGGCGGGATCACGCCGCCGGCGCCGCGCGCGCCGTAGCCGAGTGCGGGCGGGATGATCAGCGTGCGCTTGCCGCCGATCTTCATGCCGGCGACGCCTTCGTCCCAGCCCTTGATGACCTGGCCGGCGCCCAGCGAGAAGGCGAAGGGGTCGTTGCGATCGCGGCTGGAGTCGAACTTGGCGCCTTGCACGCCGTCGTTGTAGAGCCAGCCGGTGTAGTGCACATGCACGTGCTGGCCGGCCTTGGCTTCGGCGCCGTCGCCGACGGTGGTGTCTTCGTACTGCAGGCCGGTGGGGGTGGTGGGCATGGAATGCTCCTTTGGGATGAGGAAAAAAGCCCCGCAGTTTAACGAGGCGCCGGATTCGGCCCGAGCTGCTTGAGGGGCGGGGGCACGGCAGGCGCCGTTTTCTTGACCTGGTTCACCTGCCACTTCACGGCAAAGGCCTGCAAGTCGGACAGGCGCTTGAGCAGGTCCTGTCCGCTCAAGGTGAGGCTGTAGCCCTCGCTGCCGTGGTTCACGATGCCGGCTTCGCGCAACTCCTTGATGCGGGTGTTGAGCGTATTGGGCGTGATGTTGCCGACGCTGTCCTGCAGCAGGCGGAAGGTCTGGGCGTGGCCGTCGCGCAGTGCCCAGAGCACGCGCAGTGCGTAGCGGGCTTCCAGCAGCGCAAGCAATTGGTTGACGGCCGCGTTTTCCTTGCTACTCATCGAACAACATCTCCTCGGGGTGGCGGCTGCACGACGCCGTGGCGCCGCGCGTTTTTTTATGTTGGGTGCTGGACCACTCGGATCGGGCCGGCGACTATATCCCAGAAGGCGGCTTGCTACAAGTTTTATAGCTATGCAATGAAGCCGGCTGCGGGTCGCCGAGGAGGCGCCTTCAAGGGCCTGGATAGTTGGCCATGAGTTCGCCGAGCCGGATCGAGCCCGCCGGCGACCAGTTCGGGTTGAAGACGAGCGGTGGCGGCGGGAACAGCATCACCACCGTGGACCCGAGCAGGAATCGGCCCATCTCCTCGCCTTGCTTGAGCACGATCTGGCCGTCGGCGTAGTGCCATTCGCGCACTTCGCCGCCGCGCGGCGGATTGACCACGCCATGCCACACGGTCGCCATGCTGCCGACGATGGTGGCGCCGACCAGCACCAGCACGAAGGGGCCGCGCGCCGATTCGAAGACGCACACCACGCGCTCGTTGCGCGCGAAGAGGCCGGGCACGCCGCGCGCCGTGGCCGGATTGACCGAGAACAGCTCGCCCGGCACGTAGATCATGCGCGAGAGGCGGCCGTCGCAGGGCATGTGGATGCGGTGGTAGTCCTTCGGGCTCAGGTAGAGCGTGGCGAAGCTGCCGTGCGCGAACTGCGCCGCCAGCCCCGCATCGCCGCCGACCAGCGCGGTGATGCTGTAGCGGTGGCCCTTGGCCTGGAAGATCTGGTCGCCCTCGATGGAGCCGAACTGGCTGATCGCGCCGTCGACCGGCGACACCAGGTCGGCGTTCGCGATCGGGCGTGCACCCGGCTTCAAGGCCCGCGTGAAGAACTCGTTGAAGCTCGGATAGCTCGCGATGTCGCTGTCGAGCGCCTCGCCCATGTCGACGCCGTACTTGGCGACGAAGCGTCGGATGATCCAGGTCGTGACCGCACCGCGCTCCTTGCCGGCCACCCAGCCGGCAAACGAAGTCAGTGCCTGTTTGGGAAAGAGGTACTGCGGCAGGACGAAGAGGCGGTCGGACAAGAAGGGGCTTCCAAAAAAGGGAAGGCGATTCTATCGAGCGCCCCGCCTGTCGCCCGTGGGACTGCGGCTACTCTGCTTTGATGTTGGCGGCCTTGATGACCTGCGCCCACTTCTCGACCTCGGCCTTCTGGAAGGCGGCGATCTGCGCGGTCGTCATGTCGGCCGGTTCCATGCCGAAGCCCTTGAGCTTGTCCTGCATCTCGGGCTGGGCGAGGATCTTGCGGATCTCGGTGTGCAGCCGGTCGACGATGGGCGCCGGCGTGCCGGCCGGCACGAAGATCGCCTGCCAGGACAGCACCTCGAAGTCCTTCAGGCCCGGCAGGCCCGACTCCGCCACCGTCGGCACGTCCGGCATCGAGGCCAGCCGCTTGGCCGAGCTGACGGCGATCGCGCGCAGCTTGCCGCTCTGGATGTGCGGGCCGGCGACTACCGTGGTGTCGAACATCATGTCGACCTGGCCGCCGATCACGTCCTGGATCGCCGGGCCGCTGCCCTTGTAGGGCACATGCGTGAACTTGACGCCCGACTTGTAAGACAGCAGCTCCAGCGTCAGGTGCTGCGAGGTGCCGGTGCCCGCCGAAGCGGACGAGAGCCCGCCTGACTTGGTCTTGCTGGCCTCGAGCACGTCCTTCAGCGTCTTGTAGGGACTGGCCTGGTTGACCACCAGCACCACCGGGTTGGTGCCGATCAGCGTGACCGGTGCAAAGGACTTCTGCGGGTCGTAGCCGATCTTCGGATAGAGGCTCACGTTGATCGCGTGCGAGCTGATGGTGCCGCCCAGCATGGTGTAGCCGTCGGGCGCGGCGCGCGACGCGATCTCCGAACCCACGCTGCCGCCGGCGCCGCCCTTGTTGTCGATCACGACGCTGGTGCCCAGCGCCGGCCCGAGCTTCTGGCTGATCAGGCGGCCGAGCACGTCGGTGGTGCCGCCGGCCGGAAAGGGCACGAGGTAGGTAATGGCCTTGCCTGTCGGCCACTGGCCCTGCGCGAAGGCGGGCAGGGCGGGCAGGCCCGCGGCGAGCGAGGCGATGGCGGTGTGGATCAGGGTGCGGCGTTGCATGACAGGGTCTCCTTGAAATTCAAATACAAAAAACGTTCACGGCAGCTCGACGATCTCGACCCAGTTCGGGTTCTTGCCCAGCGGCAGTCGCTGGGGCGTGCCGAGGGCGCCGCTCGCAGCGTCGATCGGGTGCACCGAGGCGCTGTGGGACTCCTGCCCGACGGCGACGAGGAAACGGCCGCTCGGATCGATGGCGAAGCCGCGCGGCGTCTTCTCGGTCGGCGTCTGGCCCAGCGCTTGCAGCCGGCCGGTCGAGGCGTCGACCTTGAAGCCCGACAGCGTGCTGGACGTGCGCTCCGACGCGTAGAGATAGCGGCCGTCGGGCGTGAGATGAAGATCGGCGGCCCAGGGCTTGCCGGTGAAGCCCGCCGGCAGCACAGTGGTGCTCTGCTGAAGTTGCAGCGTGCCGCGGGCGGCGTCCCAGGCATACACATGCAGCCCGGCGTCGAGCTCGTTCAGCAGGTACACGTTGCGCTGCGCCTTGTCCCAGACGAAGTGGCGCGGTCCCGACTTCGCGGCGCCGGTGGTCAGCGGCGGGTCGTTGGGCGACAAGACCCCGGTCTGGGCGTCGAAGCGCCAGCTCGATACGTTGTCGCCGCCCAGGCTGGTCGCCAGCACGAAGCGGTTGCCGGCATCGGCATGGATCGCGTGCGCGTTGGGTGCCGTGGGAAGCAACTGCTGGATCGGGCCGACGCTGCCCGTCTTCGGGTCGATGCTGTTGACCGTGATTTTGTGCCCCGGGTAGGAGGCTGCGAACAGCCAGCGCCCGGTGGCGTCGGTGTCGATGCTTGCCATGCTGTCGGCCAGCGGCGCCTCGCCCAGCTTCTTCAGCTTGCCGCTGGCGCCATCGATCGCGAAACTCGCGACGCGAAAGGGCTGCGAGCGCAGTGCGGCGTACAGGAAGCGCTTGTCGGGGCTCACCGCCATCGGCATCACCATGCCGCCGACGTTCACCGATTCCACGGGCTTCAGCGTGCCCTGGGCGCGATCGAGCTCGAGCACGGAAATTTCCTGGCTGTCCGCATTGGACACGTAGACCCAGGTGGCGGCCGAAACGCTGCCGCCGATCGCCGCGAGTCCGGGCGCGAGCAGCAGGGCGAGGCGGCGCAACGCGCGCGAAGTGATGGCTGGATGCATGTTCTTTTCCTTAGGGGTTCAGCCGGTTCACGGCATGTACTGGCCGCCGTTGACTTCGAGGATCTGGCCCGTCACGTAGCTCGAAAGCTGCTCCGATGCGAGATAGAGAAAGGCGCCCACGCAGTCGTCGGGCTCGCCGATCCGGGCCATCGGGATCGTGGCCTTGAAGGACTCGAGCATCTGCGGCGTCGAGAACTGGTCGTGGAAGGGCGTCTGGATCACGCCCGGCGCCACCGCGTTGACGCGGATGCGCTCGGCGGCGAGTTCCTTGGCCAGCCCGCGGGTCGCCGTGCTGACGAAGCCCTTGGCGCCGGCATACAGGTAGGCGCCCGGCCCGCCGCCGTGGCGCGCCGCGACCGACGAGACGTTGATGATGCTGCCGCCGCGGCCCTGCGCGCGCATGAGCGGCACCACTTCGCGGCAGAAGGCGAGCACCGAGCGCGCATTGATGTGCAGCACGTCATCGAAGAGCGCGTCGTCGAACTCGGCGATCGGCACGCGCTTGACCAGGCTGCCGGCGTTGTTGACGAGAACGTCGATGCCGCCAAGCCGAGCGACGGTTTCGCGCACCACGCGCCGGATCGCTTCGGTGTCGCGCACGTCGCCCTGTAGCGCGAAGGCTTCGCCGCCGGCAGCGGTGATTGCGTCCACCACCTCCTTCGCGGGGCCGGCCGAACGGTTGTAGTGGACGGCCACGCGCATGCCGCGCGCCGCATAGGCCCGCGCGACGGCGGCACCGATGCCGGTGCTGGCGCCCGTGACGAGGGCGGTCTTGCCTTTCAGATCTTCCATGCGATTCTCCTTTTCAGGTGACCGGCGCCGGATTGAACAGCACCAGTGCGTTGTGCAGCTTCCAATGCTCGGCCCAGGTCCTCTTGCGGCCGCTGGCCACGTCGAGCATCAGGCGGAACAGCTCCCAGCCCACGTCTTCGATCGTGGCTTCGCCATCGGCGATGCGGCCGGCGTTGACGTCCATCAGGTCGTGCCAGCGGCGTGCCAGGTCGCTGCGCGTGGCGACCTTGATCACCGGCACCTCGGCCAGGCCGTAGGGTGTGCCGCGGCCGGTGGTGAACACATGCAGGTTGATGCCGGCGGCGAGCTGCAGCGTGCCGCAGATGAAGTCGGAGGCCGGCGTGGCGGCATAGAGCAGGCCTTTCTGCCGCGCCTTCTCTCCAGGTGCCACGACGCCCGAGATCGGCGAGCTGCCCGACTTCACGATCGAGCCCATCGCCTTCTCGACGATGTTGGACAGCCCGCCCTTCTTGTTGCCGGGCGTGGTGTTGGCGCTGCGGTCGACGCGGCCCTTGTCGAGGTAGGCGTCGTACCAGGCCATCTCGCGGATCATGGCCTCGGCCACCTCGGGCGTGGTGGCGCGCGAGGTGAGCTGGTCGATGCCGTCGCGCACCTCGGTCACTTCCGAGAACATCACGGTGGCGCCGGCGCGCACCAGCAAGTCGGTGCAGAAGCCGACGGCCGGATTGGCGGTGACGCCCGAGAAGGCATCGCTGCCGCCGCACTGCACGCCGACCACCAGCTCGCTGGCCGGCACGGTTTCGCGCCGGCGGGCGTTCAGGCGCTCCAGGTGTTCTTCGGCCTGGCGCAGGATCGAATCGACCATCGACATGAAGCCGATGTGTGCCTCGTCCTGCAGGCAGACCACGTCGAGCCTGCTGTCGGCGTTCTCGCCGACATCGGCCACGTTGCGCTCGTCGATGAGCGGTATGGTGCCGGGCGGCATCAGGCGCTCGGGCTGCAGCTTCTCGCAGCCCAGGCTCACCACCATCACCTCGCCGCCGAAGTTGGGGTTGAGGCTGATGTTGCGCAGCGTGCGGATCGGGATGATCGCGTCGGGGGCATCGATCGCCACGCCGCAGCCGTAGCCGTGCTCCAGGGCCACCACGTCGTCGACGTTCGGAAACTTCGGCAGCAACTCCGCCTTGATGCGCTGCACGGCGAACTCGGTCACGCCGGCCACGCACTGCACGGTCTGGGTGATGGCCAGGATGTTTCTGGATCCGACCGAGCCGTCCGGGTTGCGGTAGCCCTCGAAGGTGTAGCCCTCGAGCGACGCCTGCGGCGGCGGCTTGACGGTGGCGATCGGCAAACCTTTGAGTTCGCGCGCGGCGGGCATCCGCAGAAGGCGCTCGTGCACCCAGCTGCCGGCAGCGATCGGCTTGAGCGCATAGCCGATCACGACGTCGTAGCGCCGCACCTCGCCGCCCTCGGGGATGTCGACCAGCGCCACCTTGTGCGCCTGCGGCACCTTCTCGCGCAGCGTCAGGCCCGAGGGGAACACGGTGCCGGCCGGCAGGCCGCCGTCGTTGGCCACGATCGCGACGTTGTCGCGCTCGTGCATGGTGATGTAGAGAGGGTCGCTCATTTCGGTGCGGAGAAGAGCTCGGGCAGCCACAGCGAGAATGCCGGCACGTAGGTCACCAGCATCAGGCACACCAGCAGCGCCCCGTAGAAGGGCCAGATCGATCGCATCACCTGCCCGACCGACACCCCTCCGATCGCGCAGCCGATGAACTGCGTGGTGCCGACCGGCGGCGTGTTCAGCCCGAGCGCGCAGTTGATCAGCATGACGATGCCGAACTGCACCGGGCTCATGCCGAACTGCATCGCGATCGGCAGGAAGATCGGCGTGCAGATCAGGATCGTGGCGGCCATGTCGAGGAAGGTGCCGAGCACGAACAGCAGCACATTGATCATCAGGAAGATGACCCAGGGGCTGTCCGAGACCGAGGTCATCAGCTCGCCGGTTTTCTGCGGCACCTCGTAGAGCGCCATGAAGTAGCCGAAGGCCGAGGAGATGCCGATCAGGAGCAGCACCACGCCGGTGGTCTTGCAGGCCTTGGCGCAGGCTTTCAGAAAATCCTTCCAGCTGAGCGAGCGATACACCAG
This sequence comes from Variovorax sp. Soil_C_33, assembly GCF_057656935.1. Classification (NCBI taxonomy): domain Bacteria; kingdom Pseudomonadati; phylum Pseudomonadota; class Betaproteobacteria; order Burkholderiales; family Comamonadaceae; genus Variovorax; species Variovorax sp. Soil_C_33. The sequence continues at coordinate 103,876 of NZ_JBDGJK010000001.1, read as the reverse complement.
CACCGTGACGCCCAGCGCCCACAGCACGGCGGTGGCCGCCGACTCGGTGGCGGTGAACACGCCCGACAGGATGCCGACCAGGATGATCGCGACGATCAGCAGCCCGGGCAGCGCGCCGATGAAGGCCGCCAGCACCTCGCCCCAGCCGGGGAAAGCGCCGCGGATCGGGTAGCCGCGCTTGATCGCCACGTAGTACGCGGCCGCCAGGTTGCACAGCGTCAGGAGCAGCGCCGGGATCAGGCCCGCCAGGATCAGGCTCAGCACGCTGACCGAGGCGAGGCCGGTGGTGGCCAGCGTGAAGATGATGAGGTTGTGCGAAGTCGGCATCAGCGCGCCGACCAGCGCCGCGTGGGTGGTGACGTTGACCGCGTAGTCCGCGTCGTAGCCCTCGCGCTTCATCAGCGGAATCATCACCGAGCCCATGGCCGACACGTCGGCCACCGGCGAGCCCGCCACGCCGCCGAACAGCGTGCAGCCGATCACGTTGCTCATGCCGAGCCCGCCGCGTACATGGCCGACCAGGCTGTTGGCGAAGCGCACGATGCGCTGCGCGATGCCGCCGTAGAGCATCAGCTCGCCGGCGAACACGAAGAAGGGGATGGCCAGGAACGAGAAGATCTGCATCCCGCCGACCATCTTCTGGAACACCACCGCCACCGGCAGGCCGGCATACACCACCGTCGCGATCGAGGCGAGGCCGATCGAGAATGCGACCGGCACGCCGAGGATCAGCAACGCGAGAAAACTAAGAGAGAGAACAGTCAATTCCACGCCGGCACCACTTCCTCGTCACGCAGCAGTGCCACGATGTGTTCAACCGAAAAAAGAACGATCAACAGGCCCGCGATCACGAGCGCCAGGTAGTCCATGCCCACCGGAATGCCCAGCATGGGCTTGATGTCGCTCCACTTGAGCCGGGTCCAGAGCCAGCCGCTGGAAACCATGATGGCGCCGAACAGCGCCACCAGTGCGTGGATCAGGATCTCGAGCTTGAGGCGCATCGACTCCGGCAGCAGCATGACCAGCGACTCCAGGCCGATGTGGCCGGCGTCGCGCACGCCGACCGCCACGCCGAGCGCAGTCACGTACAGCACCAACTGCAGCGCGAGGCCTTCGGCCCAGACCGGTGTGTCGTTGAAGAGGTAGCGCCCGACCACCTGGTACTGCACGCACACGATGATGGCGATCAGCAGCACCACGGCCAGCATCAGGCTGGCCTTGGAGAGCAGCGCGCACACGCGCGAGTACGCGTGGCGCGAGGGCGGGCGCAGGCTTTCGGGTTCGGCCGGCCCGTCGATCACTTGTTGTCCTGGATCGCCTTGACCAGGCGCTGCAGGTCCGGCGTCGAGATGAACTTGGCGTAGACCGGTGCCATGGCGGCGCGGAACGAGGCCTTGTCGACGTCGGACACGATGGTGGCGCCGCCCTTGGTGACCACTTCGAGCGACTTGGCTTCCTGCTCGTCCCACTTCTTGCGCTGGAATGCGACCGATTCCTTGGCGGCGGCGCGGAACATGTCCTGCTCGGCCTTGGGCAGCTTGTCGTAGACGGCCTTGGACATCACCAGCATCTCGGGCGCCATCGAATGCTCGGTGCGCGAGTAGAACTTGACGGCCTCGTAGTGCTTGAAGCCGTCATAGGACGGGATGTTGTTCTCCGCGGCGTCGATCAGCCCGGTCTTGAGGCCGGTGTAGACCTCGCCGATCGGCACCGGCGTGGCATTGGCCCCCATGGCGTTGATCAGCGATACCCACAGGTCGGATTGCTGCACGCGGATCTTCATGCCCTTGGTGTCGGCCAGCGACTTCACCGGCTTCTTGGCGTAGATCGAGCGCGCGCCGCTGTCGTAGAAGGCGAGGCCGACCAGGCCCTCGGGTTCGCAGCTCTTCAGGATCTCCTCGCCGGCCGGGCCGTCGAGCGACTTGCGCATGTGGGCGATCGAGTCGAACAGGAAGGGCATGGTCGGCACCAGCGTCTTCGCGCAGATCGAGTTCAGCGGGCTGATATTGACGCGGGTCATTTCCAGCGCGCCGATCTTCACCTGGTCGATGGTTTCCTTTTCGGTCCCCAGCGCGCCCTTGTTGAAAACCTTGATCTTGTATTTGCCGTTGCTGCGCTTGTCGAGCAGTTCGCTCATGTACTTGACCGCGGCCACGGTCGGGTAATCGTCGCTGTTGTGGACGTCGGCCGAACGGAATTCGACGGCCTGCGCGGCCACGCCCAAGGTGGCGGCCGCCAGGGCGATCAGGGTGCGGTTGAATTTCATTTGTCTTCCTCTTTGGTGGTGGTTTATGAAAATTGGAACGCTCTCAGGCGCCGAACGCGGGCTCCGCGATGCCCAGGGTGCCGGGGCGCAGCGCGAACAGCCCGCCGGCGAGCGGCTGGTCGGAGAGATCGCCGCCCGGGCGGATCGAGGTCACGAACAGCGTGTCGAGCTTCGGGCCGCCGAAGGCGCACATCGCGGGCTTCTTCACCGGCACTTCGAGCGAGCGGTCGAGCCGCCCTTCGGGCGTGAAGCGATGCACCAGGCCGGCGTCGTTGCCGCAGATCCAGTAGCAGCCGTCGGCATCGACCGCGGCGCCGTCGGGCCGGCCGGGCAGCGGCTTCATGTCGACGAAGACGCGGCGGTTGGTGGGCGTGCCGCTGGCGGTGTCGTAGTCGAAGGCCCAAATGGTCTGCACGCTCGGGTGCGAGTCCGAGAGATACATCGTGCGGCCGTCAGGGCTGAAGCCAAGGCCGTTGGGCACGATCAGGTCGTCGAGCTGCGCGGTGGGCGCTTCGGCGCCTTTGTCATGGCGATAGAGGCGCCCGACGCGCGAACCGGCCGCCATATCCATCAGCATGGTGCCGGCCCAGAAGCGGCCCTGGCGGTCGCAGCGGCCATCGTTGAAGCGCATGCCGGGCAGGGCGTGCGCCACCTGCGCGAGCCGCGTCGCGTCGAGCGTGCCGTCGTCCCGCGGCACGATCGAGAACAGGCCGCTTTCCATGCCTGCGATCCAGGCGCCCGGCACATCGGCGCGGGGCGCGATGCAGGCCGGCATCTCCTCGCCGATCCAGTGCGTGTGGCCGGCGGCGGACCAGCGGTGCAATGCGCGGCCCGGAATGTCGACCCAGTAAAGCGCCTCTTCGGCCGCCGACCACACGGGACTCTCGCCCGTGCCGCAGCGTGCATCGACCACGAGCTCGGCCTTGCTGCGCATGGCGCTCAATCTCCGAAGGGTCCCTGGGCCGTGAACGCGCCGCCCTGGTAAATGGCGTTCGGGTCGCTCGGCGCGACGGGCGGCTGCGCTTCGATCTTGGCGCGGAAGACTTCCGAACTGTCCTGCGGCTGGAAGCCCAGGTGCGCGGCCGCGCCGTTGTCCCACCAGACATCGCGGTTGGCCGACACGCCGTAGACCACGGTGTGGCCCACGGAAGGCGTGAAGAGCGACTTCTCGACCAGCGTCGTCAGGTCGCGGTAGCTGAGCCAGGTGCTCATCATGCGGCGGTTGGCCGGCTCGGGGAAGGAGGAGCCGATGCGGATGCTCACGGTCTCGATGCCATAACGGTCGAAGTAGAACTGCGCCACGTCCTCGCCGAAGGATTTGGACAGGCCGTAGTAGCCGTCGGGCCGGCGCGCGGCGTGGGCGTCGATCGTTTCTGTCTGTTTGTAGAAGCCGATCACGTGGTTCGAGCTCGCGAAGACCACGCGCTTCACGCCGTGCCGGCGTGCGCCTTCATAGAGATGGAAGATGCCCTTGATGTTGGCTTCGACGATTTCTTCGAAAGGGCGCTCGACCGAGACGCCGCCCAGGTGCACGATCGCGTCGCAGCCGGCAACCAGCGCGTCGACCGCGGCTTTGTCCGCCAGATCGCAGGTCACGGCTTCCTCGTGCTTGCCCTCGGCCGGCGCGAGCGCCGCGATGTCGGAGACGCGCAGCACATCCGCATGGGGGCGCAGCCGTTCGCGCAGCACCTTGCCCAGGCCGCCGGCGGCTCCCGTCAGGAGCAGGCGGGCCACGCGGGGCGGATTGGCTCTGGAAATCTCACTCATCTCTTGTTGTCTCGGGTGGTAAGTTATCGGTTGTCGTACAACGAGATGACGATTATCATCATCGCATGTCGAACCTGTCAACGGGGTCAACCGCTAGCGCCGAAGCCGGCACCTTTACTGGAAGCCCGCGCCGCCGCGGGCGCGGCTTGGCCCATGGCCTGGTCGACGACCTGGGCGAGAAGATCCGCAGTCAGCAGCTGAAGCCGGGCGACAAGCTGCCGACCGAGTCGGCCATCATGCAGGCCTACGGCGTGAGCCGCACGGTGGTGCGCGAGGCGCTCTCGAAGCTGCAGGCAAGCGGACTGGTGGAGACGCACCACGGCATCGGCACCTTCGTGCTGCAGCCCAAGGCCGCCGGCATGTTCCGTCTCGATCCCTCGGACATCGCGACCTCGGTCGACGTGCTCGCGGTGCTCGAGCTGCGCATCAGCCTGGAGACCGAATCCGCCGGCCTGGCCGCCACGCGCCGCACCGACGAGCAGCTGGCTGCGATGCGCGAGGCGCTCGACGATTTCGAGCGCAACGTGGCGGTGGCGGGGGACACGGTGGCGCCCGACTTCCGCTTCCATCTGCAAATCGCGCAGGCCACCGGCAACCCGTACTTCGCGGACATCATGAGCCACCTGGGCACCACGATCATTCCGCGCACGCGCATCACCGCCATCCGCAACCACGACCGCCGCGGCGAATACCTGAGCCGCGTGAACCGCGAGCACGAAGAAATCTACGCCGCCATCGCGCGGCGTGACCCGGAGTCGGCGCGCGCGGCCATGCGCGTCCATCTCACCAACAGCCGCGAGCGGCTGCGGATCGCGCAGGAAGCGGCCAAGAGCGCCGCTGCCGAAGCCGCGCCCCCGGCCGATCCGGCCGGTACCACGTCTCCGGCCTGAGCAGCCGGCCCGCAACGCTGGACATGGCGCCCAACTGGTTGTACGATGACTGATAACGTGCCCGCCTGTGCACCGCTGTGTGTCGGCCGCGGCAATTCGTCCATTCCACCCTCAGGAGACACAAGACATGACCATCAATCGACGCGATCTCGTGCTCGGCGCACTCGGCACCGGCCTGCTGGCCGCGGGCGGGGCCCATGCGGCCGACGCCTGGCCCGCCAAACCCATCCGCATCGTGGTGCCGTACCCGCCCGGCGGGTCGTCCGACATCATCGCGCGCTCGATCAGCCAGCCGCTGTCGGAAGCGCTCAAGCAATCGGTGATCGTCGAGAACCGCGCCGGCGCCAACGGCAACCTCGGCGCCGACCTGGTGTCAAAGGCCTCGCCCGACGGCTACACGCTGCTCTTGTGCGACGTCGGCGCGCTCGCGATCAGCCCCTCGGTCTACACCAAGCTGCCTTTCGATCCGTCGAAGGACCTGCGCGGCGTCACCATGCTGGCCTACTCGCCGCACCTGCTGGTCGTGCATCCGTCGGTGCCGGCGAGCAATCTCAAGGAACTGATCGCGCTGTCGAAGAAGTCCGACCTGAACTTCGCCGTCACCGCCACCGGCAGCGCGCCGCACCTCGCCGGCGTCGCGCTCGAACGTGCCAGCGGCGCGCGCTGGCAGTACGTGCCCTACAAGGGCGGCGTGCAGGCCATCCAGGACACGGTCGGCGGCCAGACCCAGGTGCTGATGAACGGCATGCTCGCCACGCTGCCCCATGTGCAGAGCGGCAAGCTCAAGATCCTCGGCGTCTCCAAGTCCACGCGCATGCCGCTGATCGGCGATGTGCCGACCATCGCCGAGCAGGGCGTGCCCGGCTTCGATTCCGGTACCTGGCAAGGCATGCTGGCCCCGCGCGGCACGCCCGAGGCGGTGATCCAGCGCCTCAACAAGGAACTAGTTTCGATCATCCGCTCGCCCGACATTCGCTCGCGCCTGGCCGGGCAGGGCGCCGAGGTCGTGACCATGGCGCCGACGGAACAGGAGCAGTTCTTCAACAAGGAACGCGCGCGCTGGGCCAAGGTGGTCGAAGCGGCCCAGATCAAGCTGGACTGATCCGCCTCTTTTTTTCTCTCACTCCAATCGCATGAATCCGCAAGAACTCAAATCCATCATGGGCTCCGGCCTGTTGTCCTTCCCGTTGACCGACTTCGACGCCGAAGGCAACTTCCACAAGAAGGGCTACATCGAGCGCCTCGAATGGCTGGCGCCTTACGGCGCGAGCGCGTTGTTCGCGGCCGGCGGCACCGGCGAGTTCTTCTCGCTGACCGCCGACGAATATCCCCAAATCATCAAGACGGCGGTCGACACCTGCCGCGGCAAGGTGCCGATCATCGCGGGTGCCGGCGGCCCGACGCGCTTCGCGATCCAGTGCGCGCAGGCGGCCGAGAAGGCCGGCGCCCACGGCATCCTGCTGTTGCCGCACTACCTGACCGAAGCCGGCCAGGAAGGGCTGGCCGCGCATGTCGAAGCCGTGTGCAAGAGCGTGAAGTTCGGCGTCATCGTCTACAACCGCGGCCAGAGCAAGCTCTACCCGGCCACGCTCGAGAAGCTGGCCGAGCGCTGCCCCAACCTGGTGGGCTTCAAGGACGGCATCGGCGACATCGAGCTCATGAGTTCCATCCACCTGCGCATGGGCGACCGCTTCGCCTACCTGGGCGGCCTGCCGACGGCCGAGGTCTATGCGGCCGCCTACAAGGCGCTGGGCACGCCGGTGTATTCCTCGGCCGTGTTCAATTTCATCCCCAAGACCGCGATGGACTTCTACAAGGCGGTGGCGGACGACGACATGGCCACGCAGCACCGCCTGCTCAAGGAGTTCTTCATGCCCTACCTCGATATCCGCAACAAGGGCCACGGCTACGCGGTGAGCATCGTGAAGGCCGGCGCCAGGATCGTGGGACACGACGCCGGCCCGGTGCGCACGCCGCTCACCGAGCTCAAGCTCGAGGAGTACGACGCGCTGGCGGCGCTGATCGACAAGCTCGGTCCGCAATAAGCCGCGGTGGGCGTAGAGTCACCGATGCGCGAGGCCGCTCTGGCGGCCTTTTCCTTTTTTTCCCGACCCCCTCCCAAGGAACTGCCATGCAGAACTTCGACAACCTGATCAACGGCGAATGGCGCGCCGGCGCCAGCTACAGCCCGAACACCAACCCGAGCAACCTGAGCGACGTGCTCGGCCAGTACGCGCAGGGCGATGCCGCCCAGGTGGATGCGGCCGTCGCGGCGGCCACCGCGGCCTTCCCGGCCTGGTCCACCGGCAGCATCCAGGCGCGCAGCGATGCGCTGGACAAGATCGGCAACGAGATCCTGGCGCGCAAGGAAGAGCTCGGCACCCTGCTCGCGCGCGAGGAGGGCAAGACCAAGCCCGAAGGCATCGGCGAAGCCACGCGCGCCGGCCACATCTTCAAGTTCTTCGCCGGCGAGTGCCTGCGCCTGTCGGGCGAAGTCATTCCCTCGGTGCGCCCGGGCATCGGCGTCGAGATCACGCGCGAGCCCGTGGGCGTGGTCGGGCTCATCACGCCGTGGAACTTTCCGATTGCGATTCCCGCCTGGAAGATCGCGCCGGCGCTGGCATTCGGCAACTGCGTGGTGCTCAAGCCCGCCGACCTAGTGCCCGGCTGCGCCTGGGCGCTGGCCGAGATCATCAGCCGCTCGGGCATTCCGCCCGGCGTGTTCAACCTCGTGATGGGCCGCGGCAGCGTGATCGGCAACGCCCTGGTCGACCATCCCGGCATCCACGCCATCAGCTTCACCGGCTCGGTCGGCGTCGGCCGCAACATCGCGGTGCAGTGCGCGACCAAGCACAAGAAGGTGCAGCTCGAGATGGGCGGCAAGAACCCGCAGGTGGTGCTGGACGATGCCAACCTCGAGCAGGCGGTCGAGCTCAGCGTGCAGAGCGCCTTCTATTCCACCGGCCAGCGCTGCACCGCCTCGAGCCGGCTGATCGTGACCGAGGGCATCTACCCGAAATTCATCGAGGCGATGAAGGCGCGCATGGCGAAGATCAAGGTCGGCGATGCGCTGGCGCAGGGCACCGACATCGGCCCGGTCTCCAGCGAGAGCCAGCTGCAGCAGGACCTGAACTACATCGAGATCGGCCAGGGCGAGGGCGCCACGCTGGCCGCGGGCGGCGAGCGGCTGAAGCTGGACACCGAGGGCTACTACATGTCGCCGGCGCTGTTCAGCGAATCGGTGGCGAGCATGCGCATCAACAAGGAAGAGATCTTCGGGCCGGTGGCCAGCGTGATCCGGGTGAAGAACTACGAGGAGGCGCTGGCCACCGCCAACGACACCGAGTTCGGGCTGTCGGCGGGCATCGCGACGACGAGCCTGAAGTATGCGACGCACTTCAAGCGCCACAGCCAGGCGGGCATGGTGATGGTGAACCTGCCGACCGCGGGGGTGGACTATCACGTGCCCTTCGGCGGGCGCAAGGGCTCGAGCTACGGGCCGCGCGAGCAGGGGCGCTATGCGCAGGAGTTCTTTACCGTGGTGAAGACCGCCTATACGCTGGCTTGAGTGTCTTTGCTCCCTCGCCCGCTGGGGGAGGGAGCAAGAGGCAGCGCCTCAAGATGAAGCGCGACGTTGCCCGCGCCGCAGCCAGTATTCGATCAACTCGAACATCGCCTCGCTCAACAGCGCCAGCGCTGCCGCCGGCACCGCGCCCGCAACCAGCAACTCGCGGTCGTTGAGCGCAAGGCCGGTCACGATGCGTTCCCCGAAGCCTCCGGCGCCGATGAAGGCCGCGATGGTCGCCGTGCCGATCGCGATCGTCGTCGCCGTCCGTACACCGGCCAAGAGCGTCGGCAGCGACAGCGGCAACAGCACCAGCCGCAGGCTCTGGCCGCCGGTCATCCCCAATGCCGTGCCCGCCTGCCGCAAGCCCACGGGCACCTCGGCCAGCCCGGTCACCGTGTTGCGCATGATCGGCAGCAGCGAATAGAGCGTGAGCGCGACCAGCGCTGGCAAGGTGCCGATGGCGCCGATCAGCGAGATCAGCACCGCCAGCATCGCGAGCGATGGCACGGTCTGCAGCAGGCCTGTCAGGCCGAGCACCACGGCACGCAAACGCAGGTGCGGAAACACGAAGATGCCCAAGGGCACCGCGATCAGGATCGCGAGCCCGACCGAAACCACCACCAGCAGCAGGTGCTGCCGTGCCAGCCGGCCCAGATCGGGGCCGAAGAGCTTGGCGGCGAAGCCCCGGGCGGCGCTCTCGGCGCCCGCCTGCCCGCCAGCCTGGCCCTGTGCCAGGAAGTCGCGCGCGATCACGTCGAAGGCCACGCCCTGCAGTTCGGCACGCGCGTTCATCGCGATCATGGCGCGCTCGTCGATGCGGCCTTCGAGCTTCTGCAGCGCGGCCCAGGCCTGGGGAAAGCGCGTGGGCACGTCCAGCCGGTAGAGGAGCACCGCGTCGTAGCGCGGGAAATAGCGGCGGTCGTCGTCCAGCACGCGCAGGCCGAGGTGGTCGATCTTGGCGTCGGTGGTGTAGATGTCGATCACGTCGATCTGCCTGGCCGCGATCGCGTCGTAGGCCAGGCCGTGGTCCAGGCCGGTCGGCTTCTGGGCGAAGCCGTAGCGCGCGGCCAAGCCCTGCCAGCCGTCGGCGCGGCCGATGAACTCATTCGAGAGCCCGAGCCGGAGTTCAGGGTGGCGTGCTAGGTCGCTCAGGCTGCGCACGCCGAGCCGGTCCGCATCGGCCGCGCGCATCGCGAGCGCATAGCCATCGTTGAAGCCCAGCGGGATGGCGGCGCCGAGCCCCAGCGGCGCGAGTGCGGCGTTCATGGCCTCGCGCGTCATCGGCTGCGGGTTCTTGAGGATCTCCAGCCCAATGGTGCCGGTGTATTCGGCGTAGAGGTCGATGCCGCCCGAGCGCAGGGCTTCGTAGACGATGGCGGTGTTGCCCAGGCCCTGCCGCACCACGGGCGCGCTCGGCGTATGGGGCGATGCGGTCTGGGCGAGCACTTCCGCCAGGATGTACGACTCGGTGAAGCGCTTGGAACCGATGCGCAGGCTCCCCTCCTGCGCGTGCGAGGAGGAGACCGCGCAGAGCAGCAGGCCCAGGCAGGACAAGGCGGTCAGCCACGCGCGGCGCGAGGGATGCATCGAGCGCAGTGTATCGGCGTGACAGGCGGGTTTCCTACAGCAGGTGGTGCGCGGGACTGATGCTGCACCGCACCAGATGAACGCAAGCTGATTTGGTGCTGATCAATTACGTCCGACGCGGTGAAGGAAAGCCACTGCTGCTCGTTCATGGGCTTGGCAGCAGCTGGCGCTCGTGGCAAACCATCATGGAGCCGCTGGCTGCCAAGCGCGCGGTGGTCGCGATCGATCTGCCGGGTTTCGGCAAGAGCCCGCCGCTGGCAAGAGAGGTTTCCTTGCAGACCTTGGCCGATGCCGTCACGGAGTTTCTGCGCGAGCATGACCTGATCGGCACCGATGCCGTCGGCAGCTCGATGGGCGCGCGCCTGGTGCTCGAACTGGCGCGCCGCGGCGGCGTGCTGGGTTGCGTCATCTCGCTCAACCCCGGCGGATTCTGGGCGGGCTGGGAGCGCCAGGTTTTTTACGCCTCGATCTGGTTCTCGGTGCGGCTGGTGCGCACCTTGCAATTCGCGATGCCGCTGATCGCGACGCATGCACGGCTGCGTGCGCTGCTGCTGGCGCAGTTTTCGGCCAGGCCGGACGCGCTGGCGCCATCGCTGGTGCTGGAGGAAATGCGCAGCTATGCGACCGCACCGTGGTTCGACGCAGTGCTCGACGATCTGGTGCGCGCTTCGCCGCCGCAGGGCATCGCCCCCGGCAGCTTGACCAAGCCGCTCGTGATCGGCTGGGGCCGCCTCGATCGCCTTTGTTTTCCGCAGCAGGCGGTGCGTGCCCAACAGGCCTTTCCCGATGCGCGCCTGCACTGGTTCGAGGGCTGCGGCCACTTTCCGCACTGGGACGCGCCGCAGGAAACCGCGCGCCTGATTCTCGAAACCACGGCCGATTGAATTCGCATCTTCGAAAGACGCAATGGCATCCCACAAGAGAAATAAAGAGGCTTCGCTTCCCCCGCCCGAGATCCACGGCGCACGAGAACTGCCTACGGTGCTGGTCGAAGGCTACAGCCTCCAGCTGCGCGACAAGGACGGCTTCGTCGGCGACCAGGCCAGCCAGACGGCCTTCAGGGAGCTGTTGGAGCGCTGGCGCCGACGCCGCCGGAAGAAGGGCAGGGATCCGTTGGGCGCCAGGCATTCGAAGGACCTGTCCAAGAGCACGCTGGATGCCGCGCTGAAGACGCGGCAGAGCTCCGAGGCCACCGACGTGGTTCATGGCGCCATCGAGGAGTTCGCCGAAGAACTGGCCTGGGTCATCGACCGCTTCCTGCGCCAGCCGTCATGGCAGGGCGTGGAGCGCATCGTGATCGGCGGCGGCTTCCCGGAGAGCGATGTCGGCGAGCGCGCGGTGCTGCAGGCGGCGGCCATCCTCCAGGGCATGGGCATCGACGTGCAGTTGGGCCGCATCGGCCACGAAACCGACGACGGCGGATTGCTCGGCTGGCTGCACTTGGCGCCGCCGCCGCTGCTGAAGGGCCATGACGCGATCCTCGCAATCGACATTGGCGGCACCAACGTGCGCTGTGGCATCGTCAAGATGCGCCGCAGGCGTGCCCAGGACTTGTCGAAAGCCAAGGTGGTGAGGCGCGAGAAATGGCGCCATGCGGATGACGGCCCGGGGCGCAAGGTGCTGGTCGAGCGCCTGGTGGACATGCTGCACGACCAGGTCCGCTACGCCACGAAGAAGGGCATCCGCCTCGCACCCTTCATCGGCATCGGCTGCCCGGGCCTGATCCGCAAGGACGGCTCGATCGCGCACGGCGCGCAGAACCTGCCGGGCGACTGGGAGAGCGAACACTTCCATCTGCCGACCGAGCTGGGCAAGAAGATTCCGACGATCGGCGGCGAGCCCACCCTGGTGCTGATGCACAACGATGCCGTGGTGCAGGGCCTGAGCGAATTGCCTTTCATGCGCGACGTGAAGCGCTGGGCGGTGCTGACCATCGGCACCGGACTGGGCAACGCCAGCTACACCAATAAAAGCTAGAGCTGGAACGCGATGGTCAGCAGCAGTCCTTCGGCCACGTCGCGCACGATGCCCGGACGGCGCGCGCGGTAGGTCTCGCCGGCCGAGGCGGTGGTCTCGATCCATTGCGCGAGCCAGTCGATCTCGTTGCGGTCGTAGAACACCACCGCCGCCTCGTGGTTCAGGAGCAGACTGCGCATGTCGAGGTTGATCGAGCCGCACAGCGCGAGCTCCTCGTCGACCACCACCGCCTTGGCGTGCGCCATGAAGGGCAGCATGCGGAAGATCACGCCGGCACGCGCAAGGTCGCGCATGGCGCGGGCGCGCACGAAATCGGCGAGCCGGTGGTTGGACTGCTGGGGAATCGCGATCGTGACCTGCACGCCGCGCCGCGCGGCCAGGCGCAGCGCATCGCGCAGGCCGTCGCCGGGCACGAAGTAGGGCGTGATCGCGAGCACGCGGTGCTCGGCGCGGAAGCAGGCGTCGATCAAGAGCGCGTGCGCCGTGTCTTCGGTCTGGTCGGGCCCGCTCGGCAGGAACTGCGCCAGGCGGCCGTCCGGCGGTGCGATCGCGGCCGCGATGGCGCGCGGCTTGCGCCCGCGCACCGAGGCCCAGTCGTGGTCGAACTGGCGCGCCGCCGCGGTGGCCACGCTGCCCTTCAAATCGAAGGACAGGTCGCGCCAGCCCAGCGGGTAGTCGTGGTTGCCGAGGAAGTATTCGCCCGCCATGTTGCGGCCGCCAGACCAGAGCCAGCCGTCGTCGGCGATCGTGAGCTTGCGGTGGTTGCGCAGGTTGCGCGGGCCCGCGCGGCGCAGGCTGAAGATCGGGCGGAACACGGCCACCTCGGCGCCGGCATCGCGCAGCGTGTCGAAGTGGCTGCGCGGCAGCGACAAGGCGCCGAAGCCGTCGAGCAGCACCCGCACCTTGATGCCTTCGCGCGCGCGCCGCGAGAGCCGGTTGATCGCCTCGTGCCCAAGCGCGTCGTCGCCGATGATGAAGGTGCAGACGTCGATGCGCGTGCGCGCGCCCTCGATCACTTCCCACAGCGCATCGCGCGCGGCGCCGCCGTCGGCATGGAAGCGCACCGCGCAGGGTCCGGGCGCCGCGAGGCCGAAGCTTTCGACCAGGTCGGCCGCCCAGTGCCCGGCGGGTACCGAGCGCCGCGGCCGCGGCGAGCCTGCCGGCCGCAGCTTGCGCTGGCCGAACAGCAGATAGATCGGCAGGATGAAGTAGGGCAGCAGCACCAGACCCATCACCCATGAAATGGCGGTGCTGGGCGCGCGCTGCTCGCGCCTTGCGCGCGTCGTCAGCACGTAGACGAGCAGCGCGAAGGTGACGACCAGCAAATGCTGCGACGGCGAGGGCAGCCAGTCGAGCAAGTCGTCGATGCGGTTCACGCGGTTAGGGCCTGTCAACCCGTGAATCACCCCCGCGCCGGGGCGGCAAGGGGTGCAGGGCTAGGCGCGGGCCGCAGCCCAGGCTGGCCGCCTGGGCAAGGACCGCAACGACGCCATGCGCCCCTTGCCGCCCCGGCCCTTCGGGTGAGGCCCCACAGAGGGCCCACTCGTCGTTGCCAATGCTCACTGGGTGTGCAACCCAGTTCCGCTTGGCGCCTGGATTGGGCCCTCTGTGGGGCCTCACGCGGGGGTGATTCACGGGTTGGCAGGCCCTACGACTGAAGGGCCAGGGGCACCGGGCGTCCTTGCGAGGCCAGGAACCTCATCATCGGGCCGACCACTTCGCGCACCGCGGGCCGCGCACCCACGCGCTCACGCCAGGCCATGAGGCGCGGCGTGTCGCCGGTCATGCCGGCGCCCTTGCGGTCGGCGAACACCTGCGCCATGTAGAAGGCGATGTCGGCGAACGAATAGGGGCCGGCGAGGAAGTCGGCGTGCGCCAGCCGATGTTCCATCTGCGCATAGAAACGGGCGCAGGCGGTGCAGGCCGCCACCGCGGCCTCGCTTTGCATGTCGTGCTGCAGGCCCATGAGCTTGATCACCTGCGGGAAGAACACCTCGTCCGACATGTGCTCGAGCTGGCGCGCGCGCGCCCGCTCCGCCACGCCGCGCGGCCACAGCGGCGGATCGGGCACCCGGTCTTCGAGGTATTCGAAGATCTGCGTCGAGTCGAAGATCTCGACCTCGCCGTCGATCAACACCGGCACTTGCCGCTTGGGGTTGATGCGCAGCACCTCGGGGTGCTTGGGCTCGTAGTTGTCGTCGCGGTCGAAAGGCACCATGACGGCTTCGATCGCGATGCCTTTTTCGAGCGCCGCGATCTGCGCCTTGGCGCCGAACATGCTGAGGGGGCCGGTGAAGAGCTTCATGGAGCGCGATCATGCCCCGACTTCATCGCGCGTGCACCTCAGAGGGAGCCCCAGACCTCCTGTGCGGTCTCCACGACCAGGCGCAGCTTGGCGCGCTGCGCCTCGACCGCGATGTTGTTGCCGTGCACCGTGCTCGAGAATCCGCATTGCGGCGAGAGCGCGAGCTGCTCCAGCGGCACGTACTTGGCGGCCGCCTCGATGCGCTCCTTGAGCTCGTCCTTGTCTTCCATCTCGCCGAACTTGGTGGTCACCAGCCCGAGCACCACGGTCTTGCCCTTGGGCAGGAAGCGCAGCGGCCGGAAGTCGCCCGAGCGGGCGTCGTCGTATTCGAGGAAGTAGGCATCGAGGTCCATCTCCTTGAGCAGCGCCTCGGCCACCGGCTCGTAGTTGCCGGCCGCCGCGTGCGTGCTCTTGAAGTTGCCGCGGCACAGGTGCATCGCGAGCGTCATACCCTCGGGCTTCTGCGCCACCACCTTGTTGATGAAGGCGGCGTAGCGGTGCGGCAGTTCGTTGGGATCGTCGCCGCGCTGGCGGGCAGCTTCGCGCATCTTCTCGTCGCACAGGTAGGCGAGGTTGGTGTCGTCCATCTGCACGTAGGTGCAGCCGGCCGCGGCCAGCGAGCGCAGCTCGTCGCCGTAGGCCCTGGCCACGTCGTCGTAGAACGCCGGGTCGAGTTCGGGGTAGGCCACCTTGCTGATGCCGGCGCGGCCGCCGCGGAAGTGCAGCATGGTGGGCGAGGGGATCGTGACCTTGGGCGTGTTGCCGGCCGACACCTGGCTCTTCAAGTACTCGAAGTCCGCGAGCTGGATGCACTTCGCGTGCGTCACCTTGTCGATGACGCGCATCACCGGCGGTGCCAGCTCCTCGGTGCCGTCGGGCTTCCTGATGGTGACCGGGATGTCGGTCTTCACGCCGCCGAGCTGCTCGAGGAAGTCGATATGGAAATAGGTGCGGCGGAATTCGCCATCGGTGATGCTCTTGAGGCCGATGTCCTCCTGGAACTTCACGATCTCGGTGATGGCCTTGTCTTCGACCTTGCGAAGCTGCTCGGGCGTGATTTCGCCCCTGGCTTTTTGCTCGCGGGCTTCGAGCAGGTATTTGGGGCGCAGGAAGCTGCCGACGTGGTCGTAGCGGGCAGGCAGGCGGGCGTGCTGGGACATGGGGTGCTCCGTCGAAATCAGAAAAAGTACGGTCGATCGTAATCTCATGCCGATGGACCTCGATGGATACAGTGAAGTCGGTATTTACCCTTGCTTTGGCGCAAAAGTGTTGGAAATTGCGGCGTCAATGTATACATTGAGTATCCCATGAGCACCTCATCCAGCCCCTTTCCGCTCAACGCCTGGTACGCGGCCGCCTACGACGTTGAGCTCAAGCATGCGCTGTTGGCGCGCACCGTCTGCAATCAGAAACTGGTGCTGTACCGGCGCACCGACGGCCGGGTCGCCGCGCTGGAAGACGCCTGCTGGCATCGGCTGATGCCGCTGTCGATGGGCCGCCTCGACGGCGACGAAGTGGTCTGCGGCTATCACGGCCTGGTGTACAACAGCCAGGGCCGCTGCACCCACATGCCGAGCCAGGAGACGCTGAATCCCTCGGCCTGCGTGCGGTCCTACCCGGCGGTGGAGAAGCATCGCTTCGTCTGGATCTGGCCCGGCGATCCGGCCAAGGCCGACCCAGCGCTGGTGCCCGACATGCACTGGAACGACGACCCGGCGTGGGCCGGCGACGGCAAGATGATCCGCGTGGCCTGCGACTACCGCCTGGTGGTCGACAACCTCATGGACCTCACGCACGAGACCTTCGTGCACGGCTCCTCGATCGGCAACCGCGCGGTGGCCGAGGCGCCTTTCGTCGCGACCCACGGCGACCGCTCGGCCACCGTCACGCGCTGGATGGAGAACATCGATGCGCCGCCCTTCTGGGCCGCGCAGATCCGGCATGCCCGCGGCTACCAGGGCAAGGTCGATCGCTGGCAGATCATTCGCTTCGAGGGCCCCTGCACCGTCAACATCGACGTCGGCGTGGCCCCGGCGGGCAGCGGCGCGGTGCCGCGCGACGGCGCGCCCGGCGATCGCAGCCAGGGCGTCAACGGCTACGTGCTCAACACCATCACGCCCGAGACCGACAAGAGCTGCCTCTATTTCTGGGCCTTCGCCCGCAACTACTGCATCGGCGAACAGCGCCTCACGCACGAGCTGCGCGAAGGCGTCGCCGGCATCTTCCGCGAGGACGAGCTGGTGCTCGAGGCCCAGCAGCGCGCCATCGACGAGCGGCCCGACTACAGCTTCTACAACCTCAACATCGACGCCGGCGCGATGTGGGCGCGACGGCTCATCGATCAGATGATCGCGAAGGAAAGGCCGCGAAGCGCGACCATCCCGATCCGGCCTGCGGCCGAAGCCGCGGTGGAGCGGCCATGAGCGAAACAGAGCTCGGCAGCTCGCAAGCCGTCAAGGCCCAGTTGCGGCTGCGCGAGATGGTGCTGGCCGGCGAGCTGCCCGGCGGCACGCGCATCGCCGAGGTGGCAATCTCCGAGCTGCTGGGCGTCTCCCGCACGCCGGTGCGCAGCGCGCTCATGCGGCTCGAACAGGAGGGCCTGCTCGAAGCCCTGCCCAGCGGCGGCTACGCGGTGCGCACTTTTTCCGAGCGCGACGTGTCCGACGCCATCGAGCTGCGCGGCACGCTCGAAGGCCTGTCGACGCGGCTCGCGGCCGAGCGCGGCGCGGCGCCGGTGGTGCTGCGCGAGGCGCGCGCCTGCCTGAAGCGCATCGACGAATTGCTGCGCGAACCCGCGCTCGACGATGCGGCCTTCTCGCGCTATGTGACTTTCAACGAGCAGTTCCACCGGCTCCTGTCCGAGATGGCGGGCAGCCCGCTGATCGCGCAGCAGCTGGAGCGCGTGATCAACCTGCCTTTCGCTTCGCCCTCGGGCTTCGTGGTGGTTCAGGCGAACTCGCCGGCCGCGCGCGACATGCTGGTGATCGCGCAGGACCAGCATGGCCAGGTGCTCGATGCGATCGAGAACCGCGAAGGCTCGCGCGCCGAGGCGCTGATGCGCGAGCACAGCCGCCTCGCGCAGCGCAACCTGCGCGAAGCGCTGCACGGCGCGCAACACCATCCCCTTCCGGGCGTTCAACTGATCCGCCGCAGAGCCTGATGAAAAGCGATACCCACTGGATGCCCGCGCGCATCACTGCCTTGCGCGACCTGACGCCGACCGTGCGCGAGTTCGAGATCACGCCCGAGTCGGGCGTCGCGGCCACGCACGAGCCGGGCGCGCATCTGCAAGTTCAGGTGCTGGTCGGTGCGCCGGGCTCAGGGCGGATGCAAACCCGTTCCTATTCGGTGATCGGCGCACCCGACGGCCGCGCCTGGCGCATCGCGGTCAAGCGCCTGGAAGACGGGCGCGGCGGCTCGCTCGCGATGTGGCGGCTGGCGATCGGCGACCGCCTGCTGGTCGCCGAGCCGCAGAGCCACTTCGGCCTCGACACCACGGCGCCGGGCTACCTGCTGGTGGCGGGCGGCATCGGAATCACGCCGCTGGTCTTCATGGCGCAGCGCCTGGGCGCACTGGCCGAGCGCAACGGCGTGCGCGTGCGCATGCTCTACGGCGCGCGCAGCGTCGATGAGCTCGCCTACCTGCCCACGCTGCAGGTCGCGTTGGGCCCCGAGGTGCAGGCGCACACCGGCAGCGCGCCGATCGACTTCGTCGCCGAGATCGCGGCCTTGCCGCCCGGCGGCCAGCTCTACACCTGCGGGCCGGTGCCGATGCTCGAAGCCGTCAAGCGCGCCTGGGCGGCCGCCGGCCGTGCGCCGGCCGACCTGCGCTTCGAGACCTTCGGCAGCAGCGGACGCCTGGCGGCGCAGGCCTTCGAGGTGCGCATCCCGCGCCACGACCTGGCGCTCACCGTGCCGGCCGACGGCACCCTGCTCGAGGCGCTCGAGGCCGCCGGCGTGCAGACCCTCTGGGATTGCCGGCGCGGCGAATGCGGACTGTGCGCAATGGACGTGCTAGCGGTGGAGGGCGAGATCGACCACCGCGACGTGTTCCTGAGCGAGCACGAGAAGGCCGAGGGCCGGCGCATCTGCGCCTGCGTCTCGCGTGCCGTCGGCCGCATCACCATCGATTCCGCGTGGCGGCCCGACTTTCCATAAGTCCGCCGAAGCGTTGCGCGATCATCGCGCGCGTTGTTTGCATATCGCGCAGAAACGCGCCCTCCGCTGGCGGCGCTAGGTGTTTGCCTCGGCGCGAGCCCGGTTTCGTTTGTTCACAATAACCCTCGTTCTGCTTCCATCGAAATAGGAGACTCCATGCAACGTCGTCACCTCATCCAGGCCGCAAGCCTCGCGGCCATCGCGCTGGCCATGCCGCTGGCCCAGGCGCAGGGCAATACCTTCAAGATCGGCCTGGTGCTGCCGATGACGGGCCAGCAGGCCACCACCGGCCGCCAGATCGAGGCCGCCGCTCGGCTCTACATGGCGCAGAACGGCGACACCGTTGCGGGCAAGAAGGTCGAGCTCATCATCAAGGACGACACCAGCCTTCCCGACGTGACCAAGCGCCTCGCGCAGGAGCTGGTGGTGAACGACAAGGTCAACGTGCTGGCCGGCTTCGGCATCACGCCTTCGGCGATGGCCACCGCGCCCATCGCCACCCAGTCGAAGACGCCGATGGTTGTGATGGCGGCGGCCACTTCGAGCATCACCGAGGCCTCGCCCTACATCGTGCGCACCAGCTTCACGCTGCCGCAGGTTTCGGTGGCGATGGGCGACTGGGCGCCGAAGAACGGCATCAAGTCGGTCGTCACGCTGGTCACCGACTACGGCCCGGGCAACGACGCCGAGAAGTACTTCAAGGAGCGCTTCCAGCTGAACGGCGGCAAGGTGCTCGATTCGCTGCGCGTGCCGCTGCGCAACCCCGACTTCGCGCCCTTCCTGCAGAAGGTGCGCGATGCCAAGCCCGATGCGCTGTTCGTCTTCGTGCCATCGGGCGCCGGCGCGGCCGTGATGAAGCAGTTCATCGAGCGCGGCATGGACAAGGCCGGCATCAGGATGATTGCCACCGGCGACGTGACCGACGACGACCAGCTCAACGACATGGGCGACGGCGCGCTGGGCGTGGTGACCACGCATCACTACTCGGCCGCGCATCCGTCGGCGGTCAACAAGAAGTTCGTCGAGGCCTTCCAG
This sequence comes from Variovorax sp. Soil_C_33, assembly GCF_057656935.1. NCBI lineage: Bacteria > Pseudomonadati > Pseudomonadota > Betaproteobacteria > Burkholderiales > Comamonadaceae > Variovorax > Variovorax sp. Soil_C_33. The sequence continues at coordinate 84,323 of NZ_JBDGJK010000001.1, read as the reverse complement.
AAGGCCAACAAGAACATGCGTCCCAACTTCATGGCGATGGGCGGCTACGACGGCATGCGCGTGATCTATGAAGCGCTCAAGACCACCAAGGGGCAGGGCGGCGGCGATGCGCTGCTGGCCGCGATGAAGGGCCAGATCTTCGAGAGTCCGCGCGGCCCGGTGCTGATCGACGCGCAGACGCGCGACATCGTGCAGGACGTGTACCTGCGCAAGGTCGAGAAGAAGGACGGGCAGCTTTACAACGTGGAGTTCGACGTGATCAAGGCGGTCAAAGACCCGGGCAAGGCGAAGTAAATAATGCCCCCCGGCTTTTCACTACGCTTCGCTGCGTGTAACTCCACCCCCCGAAGGGGAGACGCGGCCGCCTTGGGGCGGCCCGGCGGCGGCCGCCGCTTGCCCGATTCGACATGCTAACCATCCTCTTCGACGGCATCGCCTACGGCATGCTGCTGTTCGTGCTCGCGGTCGGCCTGGCCGTGACGCTCGGCCTGATGAACTTCATCAATCTCGCGCACGGCGCCTTCGCGATGGCCGGCGGCTATCTCACGGTGTTCGCGATGCAGAAGCTGGACGTGCCTTTCCTGGCCTGCCTGCCGCTGGCCTTCATCGTGGTCGGCCTGGCGGGCGCGCTGCTGGAGCGCACGCTCTACCGGCCGATGTACGGCAAGCCGCACCTGGACCAGGTGCTGTTCTCGATCGGCCTGGCCTTCATGGCGGTGGCGGCCATCGACTACTTCGTCGGCTCCTCGCAGCAGAACATCCACCTGCCCGAATGGCTGCGCGGCCGCAGCGAGATCGGCGCTGATCCGTGGCTGCTGGGCATGGGCCACTACCGGCTCTTCATCATCGCCGTGTGCGCGGTGCTCACCGTGGTGCTGCAGCTGATTCTTTCGAAGACGCGCTTCGGCAGCCGGTTGCGCGCGGCGGTGGACGATCCGCGCGTGGCGGCGGGACTCGGCATCAACGTCAACGTGGTGTTCCTCCTCACCTTCGCGGTCGGCTCGGGGCTCGCGGGCCTGGGCGGCGCGCTCGGCGCCGAGATCCTCGGCATGGACCCGACCTTCCCTCTCAAGTACATGATCTATTTCCTGATCGTGGTCTCGGTCGGCGGCACCTCGTCGATCACCGGCCCCTTGCTGGCCGCGCTGCTGCTCGGCATTGCCGACGTGGCGGGCAAGTACTTCATTCCGAAGATGGGCGCCTTCACGGTCTACCTGCTGATGATCCTGATCCTGATGTGGCGGCCGCAGGGCCTGTTCACGCGCAGGGGAGGGAAGTGATGGATTTCCAGAAGTCGCTGCTGCACAAGACGCGCTGGCGGCCGTGGGAGTTTGCGGTCTGGGCCGTGGCTTTCGTGCTGCCCGGTATTTTTCCTTCGCACGCGCTGCTGATCAACGAGATCGCGATCGTCGCGCTGTTCGCGATGTCGCTCGACCTGATCCTGGGCTACACCGGCATCGTGTCGCTGGGGCATGCGGCCTTCTTCGGCTTCGGCGCTTACACGGCCGCGCTGTTCGCCAAGCTGGTGATGGCCGATCCGACCGCGGGCCTGGTGGTCGCGGTGCTGCTCTGCGCCGCGCTGGGCGCGGTGGCAAGCGTCACGATCCTGCGCGGCAGCGATCTCACGCGGCTCATGGTCACGCTCGGCACCGCGCTGCTCTTGCTCGAACTCGCCAACAAGCTCGACTGGCTGACCGGCGGCGCCGACGGCCTGCAGGGCGTGGTGATGGGGCCGGTGCTGGGCCTGTTCGAATTCGATCTCTACGGCCGCACGGCGGCCTGGTATTCGCTGGCCGTGATGCTTGTCCTGTTCCTCTTGATGCGGCGCCTGGTGCACTCGCCCTTCGGCGCCACGCTGAAGGCGATTCGCGACAACCGGCTGCGCGCGATGGCGATCGGCATTCCGGTGATCTCGCGCATCGCAGTGATCTATACCGTGGCTGCCGCGGTGGCCGGCGCATCGGGCGCGCTGCTGGCGCAGACCACCGGCTTCGCCTCGCTCGACGTGCTGGCCTTCGACCGCTCGGCCGACGTGCTGCTGATGCTGGTGATCGGCGGCGTGGGCTGGCTCTACGGCGGTGTGGCCGGTGCGATCGTGTTCAAGCTGCTGCAGAACTGGCTGTCGGCGGTGACGCCGCAGTACTGGATGTTCTGGATCGGCCTGATCCTGGTGCTGCTGGTGCTGGTGGGCCGCGACCGCTTGTTGAAGCCCTGGACCTGGTTCGGCGCGCGCAAAGGAGCGGGGTCGTGAACGACATCGTTCTTTCTGCCACCGGCCTGGTGATGCGCTTCGGCGGCATCACGGCCACCGACAACGTGAGCTTGAACCTGAAGCGCGGCGCGCGCCACGCGCTGATCGGCCCCAACGGCGCCGGCAAGACCACGCTGATCAACTTGCTCACCGGCGTGCTCACGCCGACGGCCGGCCGCATCGTGCTGGAAGGCGAGGACATCACGCGCCTGGCGCCGCACCGCCGCGTGGCGCGCGGCATGGTGCGCACCTTCCAGATCAACCAGCTCTTCGATTCGATGACGCCGCTGGAAACGCTGGCGCTGGTGATCTCGCAGCAAGCCGGGCTGGCGGCGCAGTGGTGGCGGCCGCTGGGCTCGACGTCCAGGGTGACGGAACGCGCTGCGCAACTGCTCGAGCAATTCCATCTCGCTGACGTCGCGCAGCAGCAGACGCGGCAGCTCGCCTACGGCAAGCGCCGCCTGCTCGAGATCGCGATCGCGCTGGCCTGCGAGCCGCGCGTGCTGCTGCTCGACGAGCCGGTGGCCGGCGTGCCGGCCGGCGAGCGCGAGGAGCTGCTGCAGACCGTGGCGGCCCTGCCGGCCGACGTGTCGGTGCTTCTGATCGAGCATGACATGGACCTGGTGTTCAGCTTCGCCGACCGCATGACGGTGCTGGTCAACGGCGCCGTGCTGACCGAAGGCGACCCGGACACGATCGCGAACGATCCGAAGGTGAAAGAGGTGTACCTCGGCCATGGAGCCGCGCATGTCTGAGCTGCTGCGCATCGAGAAGCTCAGTGCCGGCTACGGCGAGGCCGTGGTGCTGCACGACATCGCGCTCACGCTCGGCGAAGGCCAGACCCTGGCGCTCCTGGGCCGCAACGGCACCGGCAAGACCACGCTGATCAACACGCTGGCCGGCGCGACGCGCCAGCATGGCGGCGGCATCGCACTCGGCGGCGTGGCGCTGCACAAGCTCTCGCCGCACCAGCGTGCCGCGGCCGGCATCGGCTGGGTGCCGCAGGAGCGCAATATCTTCAAGTCGCTCACGGTGCACGAGAACCTGAGCGCAGTCGAGCGGCCAGGCAAGTGGAACCCGCAACGCGTCTATGAGATGTTCCCGCGCCTGGCCGAGCGCAAGAGCAACCTCGGCACGCAGCTGTCGGGCGGCGAACAGCAGATGCTGGCGGTGGGGCGCGCACTGGTGGTCAACCCGCGGCTGCTGCTGCTCGACGAGCCCCTGGAAGGCCTGGCGCCGATCATCGTCGAAGAGCTGCTGCGCGCGATCCGCCGCATCACGCGGGACGAAGGGCTGGCGGCGATCATCGTCGAGCAGCATCCGCAGGCCATCCTCGCGATCTCCGACGAGGCGGTGGTGCTCGACCACGGCACGGTGGTGCATGCCGATCGCGCGGCCACACTGCGCGCGCAGCCCGAGGTGCTGGAGCGGCTGCTGGGCGTCGCGCGCTGAAGGCACCTCCCAACACTTCCCATCCGTCGCCTCCCTGCCTAGGATGCGCTCCTGGATTCAGGAGACTTCACATGGCATCCATTCGACGTGAGATGGTGGTGGCGGCGAGCGCCGAGCAGATCTGGGAGGTGGTGCGCGACATCGGCGAAATCCACCACCGCCTGGTGCCGGGCTTCGTGACCGACTGCCGGCTCGAGGAGGCGGGCGAAGCCCGCATCGTCACCTTCGGCAACGGCCTGGTGGTGCGCGAGGCGATCGTCGATCTCGACGATGCCGCGCGCCGGCTGGCCTGGTCGGCGACCGGCGGCCAGCTCACGCACTACAACGCGTCGATGCAGGTGTTCGCCGAGGGCGAGCAGCAGAGCCGGATGGTCTGGATCGCCGATCTGCTGCCGCACGAGGCGGCAGGGGCGATCGGCGCGATGATCGACGAGGGGATGCGGGTCATGAAGAAGACCCTCGAAACAGCCCCCGCTGCCGCTCAATAGCCTACGGTGAAGCGCCGGCGCGAGTGCGCCGGCTTCTCGATCTCGTCGGCCATCGCGATCGCGTAGTCCTCCATCGAGATCCAGCTCTTGCCGTTCGCATCGGCCAGCAACTGGTCGGCGCCGAGGCGGTAGCCACCGGTGCGCTCGCCGGGCTCGAAGAACGCGGAGGGCGAGATGAAGGTCCAGTCCAGTTCCTTCTCGGCGCGCAGTGCTTCGAGGAACGCACGGCCGGCCAGTGCTTCCGTCTTGTAGGCAGCGGGGAATTCGGGCGTGTCGACCAAGGCCTTGCCCGGTGCGACCTCGAGGCTGCCGGCACCACCGACCACCAACAGGCGCGGCACGCCGGCTTTCTTCGCGGCGGCGATGGCCGTGGCTGCGTCGATGCCGCCTGCGAAGTGGGTCGAGCTGATCACGGCGTCATGGCCGCGCAGCAGCGGCACCAGCGCGTCCAGTTGCGTGGCGTCGGCCTGTTGGAGGCTGAGGCCGGGCTTGGCTTCGGCCTTCGCCGTGTTGCGCGCGATGCCGGTCACCTTGCGGCCGCGCTGCAGCAGTTCGGTGGCGATGCGCGAGCCGGCGCGGCCCGTGATGCCGAGGATGGCGATGTTGCTCATGGGAGGACTCCTGGTTGAACGAAAAAGAAAAAAGGTGGGCGCTCAGGCGGCTTGCTGCGCCGTCTGCATCAGCTGCTGTTGCCAGGCCTCGCGCCGGCCCAGCCACGCGCTGGCGTCGATGCGTTCGAGACGGCCGTCGCCGCGCGCCAGCGCGAAGGTGGGAAAGCCGCCGCCGCCGACGCGTGCCAGCAGCGCACGGCTGTCAGCGATGTGTTGCCGGGTAGCTTCGCCCGCCTGTTGTGCGAGCAGGGCAGCGAACGCGTCGCCGTCGAGCCCGATGTCGATCGCGAGTTCATGCAGCACCGCTGTGTCGGCGATGCGGCGCCCTTCGACGTAGTGGGCACGCTGCAGGCGCTGAAGCAGATCGAGCCCGCGGCCGCCGAGTGCTTCGGCCGCGAGGATGGCGGTCGTCGGCGGTTCGGAATCCATCACTGCGGTGGTGTCGCGCAGCAGCCCTTCGAAATAGGCCTCGCCGAAGGGTTGGCCCGTGAGTTGCGCGATGCGCCGGTCGTGCGGCGTCACGTAGTCGCGCCATTGCAGCGTGATCGGCCGGCGGTTGGCGCCGGTCATCATTCCGCCGCCGTGCAGCGCGATCGCGAGTCCCGGCACCGTGCGTGCCGCCTGGACCAGCGGCGCGGCCGCGTAGCACCAGCCGCACAGCGGGTCGAACACATAGTGGAGGACAGGGCCATTCATTTCGCCGGCCACTTCGGCGGCCGAGGCTGGCAGGGTTCGAACGGCTGCGAGCGAGGCCATCCCTGCGAGGGTTCTGCGAATCATGTGGAAAGCGCCCGATGGGTTGGAATGGACCGAATCTTATGTTTCTCAATCCGATCAAAAAACCGCATACGATGCAAATGTTTATTGCTTGAATCGATCAGATCATGGACCGCATCACTGCCGCCACGGTGTTCGTGGAAGTCGCCGAGCGCGCCAGCATGACGGCCACCGCCGAGGCCCTCGACATGTCGCGCGCAATGGTCACGCGCTATCTCGCGCGCATGGAAACCTGGGCCGGCGCGCGCCTCCTGCATCGCACGACGCGGCGCATCAGCCTCACTTCCGCAGGCGAGCAGACCCTGTCGCGCTGCCGGCAGATGCTCGAGGTCGCCCAGCAGATGCAGGTCGCCGTGGATGCGCAGGCCGATGTGCCGCACGGCCTGCTGCGCCTGACCTGCGCCCAGTCGATCGCGCAGGACGTGCTGGCCGCGGCCGTGGCGGACTTCCTGCGCCGCCATCCGCAGACCGCCATCGACCTGCACATCAGCGACCGCACCGTCAACCTGGTGGAAGAGCGAATCGACCTCGCGATCCGCATCACGAACGACCTCGACCCCAACCTGATCGCGCGGCCGTTGGGAAGCTGCGGCTCGGTGGTATGCGCGACGCCGGCCTACCTTGCCGAGCACGGCACGCCGCGCGCGCCGCAGGAGCTCGCCCTTCACAACTGCCTGACCTATTCGTACTTCGGCAAGAGCCTGTGGCAGTTCGAGCAGAAGGGCCGGCAGATCGCGGTGCCGGTGGGCGGCAATCTCAGCGCCAACGAATCGTCGGTGCTGCTGACGGCGGTGCTCGAAGGCGCCGGCATCGCGATGCAGCCGGTGTACTCGGCCGCGCCGCTGGTGGCCAGCGGCCGGCTGGTCGCGCTCCTGCCCGACTGGCGGCCGCAGACGATGGGGGTCTACGGCGTCTATGGTTCACGCCGCCAGATGCCGGCCGCGCTGCGCGCGATGCTCGACTTTCTGGCGGCGCGCTTCGCCGACGCGCGCTACTGGCCGCCGGCCGGGGGCGCGACGCTCAGGAAGAAGCGTTGAGCGCAGACGCCGCAGCGCGGTCGCGCAGATGCGCAACCAGCAGCTTGGCCGCGGGCGACAGGTTGGCCTCGCTGCGAAAGCAGATCGCGAAGCGGCGCTCGGCCCAGGCGTCGGAAAGCGGCACCACGCGCAGGCCGAAGCTGGCCGCGAGCGGATCGATCACCTCGCGCGGCACCACGGCGATGCCGAGGTTCGCGCGCACGCAGCGCAGCGCCGCATCGAAGGTCGACACCGCCGCGCGGTAGCTGAGCGGCCGGCCGATGATGGCGGCCGCCCGCGCCAGCATGGTGTGGACCGCGGTGGAGGCGGGCAGGCCCACGTGGTCGAACGCCAGCGTCTCTTCGAAGCTGCAGCGCCGCCGGCGCGCGATGGGATGCGAAGGATGGGCAACGATGGCCAGCCGATCGCGCCGATACGGCCAGGCCTGCAGCCCTTCGAGATCCGCCGCGTCCCAGCACACGCCCACCGGCGCCGAGCCTTCACGCAACGCGCGCACCAGGTCGCGGCTCAAGGCTTCTTCGATGTCGACGCGGATGTCGCGGTGCGCCGGCGTCTGCAGGAAGTCCGCGATGTCGTCGGGCAGGAACTCGGCGATCGAGGACATGCTGGCCAGCACGCGCACCTGTCCCTTCACGCCGCGCCCATGGTCGGCCATGTCGCGCGCGACACGGTCGGCGCTCGCGAGCATGGCGCGCGCGTGCTCGAGCAGGATCTCGCCGGCGGCGGTCGGCGTCACGCCGCGGCGGCGCCGCTCGAAGAGCTGCTCGCCCACGACATCCTCGAGCTGCGCCAGGCGCTTGCTGATCGCCGAGGCCACGATGTGCTGCTGCTCGCCGGCGCGGGCGATGTTGCGGGTTTCGCAGACGGCGACGAAGAGGCGCAGGCTGGTGAGGTCCAGGTCGCGCATGAAGTTCCAATTCGGAATGTTGGGCGTTCCAGATTACCGCTTTTGCGATCAATACGGAATGTCTAAAGTCGAGGCATCACATTGGCGCCCATGCCGATGTCTGGAGAGAACCCATGCCAGCACCCAAGCCGCGGCTGCCGCGCGCCGCCGTCATTCGCGAAGTCGGCCTGCGCGACGGCCTGCAGAGCATCGCGACCGTCCTGCCCACCGAGCACAAGCGCGAATGGATCCGCGCGGCCCATGCCGCCGGCCAGCGCGAGATCGAGGTCGGCTCCTTCGTGCCGGCGCGGCTCCTGCCGCAACTGGCCGACACCGCCGAACTGGTCGCCTTCGCCAAGACGCTGCCGGCCCTATTCGTCTCGGTGCTGGTGCCCAACCTGCGTGGCGCCGAGAGCGCGATCGAAAGCGGCGCCGACCTGATGATCGTGCCGCTTTCGGCCAGCCATGCCCACAGCCTCGCCAACCTGCGCAAGACGCCCGACGAGGTGGTGGCGGAAGTCGTCCACATCCGCGCGGCGCGCGACGCGGCCGGTTCCAAGACGCTGATCGAAGGCGGCGTCGGCACGGCCTTCGGCTGCACGATCCAGGGTCGGGTCGAGAAGAGCGAGGTGCTGCGCCTGATGCAGGCCCTGCTCGATGCCGGCGCCGACCGCGTGAGCCTGGCCGACACGGTCGGCTATGCCGATCCGGCCATGGTGCGCGCGCTGTTCGAGGAGGCCCTGAAGATCGCCGGCGATCGCTTCTGGTGCGGCCACTTCCACGACACGCGCGGCCTGGGCCTGGCCAACGTCTATGCGGCGCTCGAAGTCGGCGTTGCGCGCTTCGATGCCTGCCTGGCCGGCATCGGCGGCTGTCCGCATGCGCCGGGCGCGAGCGGCAATGTCGCGACCGAAGACCTGGCCTACATGCTGGGCAGCATGGGCATCGCCACCGGGGTCGACATCGATGCGCTGCTCGCGCTGCGCCAGCGCGTGGCCGAGTGGCTCAGCGGCGAGACGCTGCACGGCACGCTCTGGCGCGCCGGCCTGCCCAAGACCTTCGCCCCCGAAACCGCGCTCCCCTGACCGAAAGTCCCTCATGAATGCTGAAGACAACAAGCTCCCGCTCACCGGCGTCCGCGTCGTCGAATTCACGCACATGGTGATGGGCCCGACCTGCGGCATGATCCTCGCCGACCTCGGCGCCGAGGTGATCAAGATCGAGCCGCCCGGCGGCGACAAGACGCGCAAGCTGCCCGGCCTGGGCATCGGCTTCTTCCGCTCCTTCAATCGCAACAAGAAAAGCGTGGTGCTGGACATCACGACCGAAGAAGGCCGCGCCACGGCCACCGAGCTGATCGGCCAGTGCGACGTGGTGTTGGAGAACTTCCGCCCGGGGCTGATGAGCAAGCTGGGGCTGGATTACGAGACGCTCTCGGCGAAATCCCCGCGCCTGATCTACGTCACGCACAAGGGCTTCCTGCCCGGGCCCTACGAGAACCGCCTGGCGCTCGACGAGGTGGTGCAGATGATGGGCGGGCTCTCCTACATGACCGGCCCCGAGGGCCGGCCGCTGCGCGCCGGAACCTCTGTCAACGACATCATGGGCGGCATGTTCGGCGCGATCGGCGTGCTCGCCGCGCTGCGCGAGCGCGAGCGCACCGGCAGAGGCCAGGAAGTGCAGAGCGCCCTGTTCGAGAACTGCGTGTTCCTCTCGTCGCAGCACATGCAGCAGTTCGCGATGACCGGCGAGCCGCCGCCGCCGATGCCCTCGCGCGTGTCGGCCTGGAGCGTCTACGACGTCTTTACGCTGGCCGAAGGCGAGCAGCTCTTCATCGGCGCGGTGAGCGACAAGCAGTTCCTGACCTTGTGCCGCGTGATCGATGCGCCTGAACTCGCTGCGGATCCGGCGTTGGCCAACAATGCGTTGCGCGTCGCGGTTCGGCCGGCGCTCTTGAATCGGCTGGGAGAGATCCTCGCCCGGCATCGCGTCGAGGAACTTGCGCCCAAGCTCGAGGAAGCCGGCATTCCCTACGCGCCGATCGTGCGGCCCGACCAGCTGATGGACGATCCGCACCTCAAGGCCAGCGGCGGCCTGGTGCCGATGGCGTGCGACGATGGCTGCATGACCGAGGTGGTGCTGCTGCCGCTCCTGATGGGCGGCCGGCGCCCCGGCGTGCGGCAGGCGCTGGCGCGCGTTGGCGAGCACACTGAGGAAGTGCTGTCGCAACTGGCGGCACGCGAAGCTGCCTGACACAGGTTTTCGAAGACAAGGAGACAAAAGATGAACCCCACCCTTTCGCGCCGAACGGTGCTCGGCCTCGGCGCTTCCGCGCTGGGCCTCGCCGCGCTTCCCGCATTTGCCCAGGGCACCGACAAGCCGGTGCGCATCGTCCTGCCCATCAGCGCCGGTTCGGGCGTGGACACCATTGCGCGCGCTGCCGCGCCGGCGCTCGGCAAGGCCTTCGGCCAGCCGGTCGTGATCGAGAATCTGCCGGGCGCCGGCGGCCTCACCGGCACCTCGGTCGTCGTCAAGGCGGCGCCGGACGGCATGACGCTCGGCATGGTGTCGAACAACCATGTGATCAACCCGAGCGTCTACAAGAAGATGCCCTTCGACGCCATCAACGACATCACGCCCATCAGCGTGGTCGGCGCGACGCCCCTGGTGCTGCTGGTGAACCCGAAGGTGCCAGCCAAGAACGTGAAGGAACTGGTCGCGCTGCTCAAGGCCAAGCCCGACGGCTACAACTACGCCTCGTCGGGCAACGGCACCATCATTCACCTGGCCGGCGAAATGTTCATGGACGAGGCGGGCGTCAAGGCGCGCCATATCCCCTACAAGGGCACGGGCCCGATGGTGACCGACATGATCGCGGGCCAGGTCGAGATCGGCGTGGTCGCGCTGCCGGCGGTGCAGCAGCACATCAAGAGCGGCGCATTGCGCGCGATCGGCCTGTGCGGACCCGCGCGCTCGCCGGCGGCGCCCGAAATTCCGACCATCGCCGAGCAGGGGCTGCCCAACTACAGCGTCGAAGGCTGGTTCGCCGTCATCGGGCCGGCCAAGCTGCCGGCGGCAGAGGTCAAGCGCGCGCACGACGCCGTCGTGGCTGCGTTCTCCAGCGCCGAGGTGCAGGAAGCGATGGCCAAGCAGGGCAACATCATCAAGCCGAGCACGCCGGAAGAGGCCGCGACGTACTTCCGCAGCGAGGCGGCGCGCTATGCGGCGCTGGTGAAGAAGGCGAATGTGACGCTGGAGTGAGGCTCAGACTGCGCTGGTGAGCTTGAGCCCGAGGATGCCGGCGACGATCAGCGTCACGCAGGCCAGCCGCGCGGCCGTGGCGGGCTCGTGGAACAGCACGATGCCCAGCGCCACGGTGCCCACCGCGCCGATGCCCGTCCACACCGCATAGGCCGTGCCCACGGGCAGGCTGCGCATTGCCCAGCCCAGCAGCACCACGCTGAGCACCATCGACACGGCGGTGCCGACCGAGGGCCACAGCCGCGTGAAGCCTTCGGTGTACTTGAGGCCGATGGCCCAGCCGACCTCGAGCAGGCCTGCGACGAACAAGACGATCCATGCCATGCGGCATCTCCTGAGTATGAAGCGGTCAGTTTTCCGGCCGCACGGCGCGGTACAACGCGCGTACGAAATCGGACTGCGTGATCATGCCCGTGAGCCGCCTTTCACCATCGATGATGGGGATATGGTGGTGGCCGCCCTCGGAGAACAGCGGCACCAGGTCGACCATCGGCCGCTCCTCGCTGGCCACGCGCACCTGCCGCGTCATGATCTGGCCGACCACCTCGGGCTTGCTCGACATCACGGTTCGCGTCGCGCGGACGAAGTCGCGCAGCCGCCCGCCCAGCCCTTCGTGATGCTCCAGGTCGATGTGGCGAAAGAAGTCGGCCTGCGTCACGATGCCGACCACGCGGCGCGTGCGATCGATCACCGGCAGCGCCTTGATGCGCCGCTGCTGCATCAGCGACCATGCATCCTGCAGCGGCGTGCCGAACTCGGCGACCACCGGATCGCGCGACATGATGTCGGCGCAGCGCACGGTGCCGAGGCGGCGCTTGTACGACTCGAGCTCGGTCTGCTGGATCAGCGATTCGAGGTCGTCGCGGCTGATATCGAGCACCTGGTTGTAGCGCGCGAGCACCGCATCGATGTCGGCCGAGCTGAAGCGCGCGTCGGCCCTGGGTTCGCGCGGCGCGAGCTGCACATGCGGGTAGCGCCGGCCGGTCAGGCTGTTGTAGACCACGCCGGCGAGCACCAGCAGCACGGAGTTGGCCAGCACCGGGTAGAGCGAGAAGGGGAAATGCGTCGTCTGGCTCAGCACTGCGAACAGCGCCACCGCGCCGCCGGGCGGGTGCAGGCAGCGCATGGCGAACATCAGCGCGATGGCCAGCGCGGGCGCGAGTGCGCTGGCCCATACCGGATCCGGCATCCAGCGCGCGCAGGCCACGCCGACCAGCGCCGAGAACGTGTTGCCGGCAACCACGGACCAGGGTTGGGCCAGCGGGCTGGCCGGCAGCGCGAACACCAGCACCGCGCTGGCGCCCAGCGGCGCGACCAGCCAGCGGCTGTCGATCGAAGAGCCCGCCATCTGGCAAAGCAGGGCGGTCAGCAAGAGACCAATTCCGGCGCCGGCGACGGCGCGCAGCCTTTCGCGTGCGTTGACGTTGGTGCGCGCCGGCAGCCAGGCGCGCGCGAAGGTCCGCAGATCGTCCCAGCGCATCGCCGTCAAGCCGCTTCGCCGGCGACCCTGCGCCCGATCTCGGGCCAGCGCCCGTGCAGCCAGACCCAGGCGACCAGGCCCACGCTCATCATGAGGAGCGAGGTCAGCGCGAGTGCGAACGTCGAATGCATCACCAGCGGCGCGATCACCCCGGCCACGATGCCGTTGGCGGTGGAGCCGATCACGGCCTGCAGCGAAGAGGCCATGCCGCGCCGCTCCGGATGCAGGTCGAGCACCAGCAGCGTCACGACCGGCACCATCAACGCCCAGCCGAAGGCGAACACCGCGATCGGCCACAGCGCCCAGGCCGGGTGCGGCTCGAACAAGGCATTGGCGATCACGTTGAGCAGCGAGGTCGCCAGCATGATCACGAAGCCGTCGCGGATCTGCCGCTTGGGCGCCACCTTGCCTGCCATGCGGCCGCTGGCCCAGGCGCCGGCCATGATGCCGCCGATGGTCAGCAGGAAGAACCAGAAGAACTGGGTGGGCGCGAGCGCCAGGTGATCGCCGAGAAAGGCGGGCGCGGCCAGCACGTAGAGGAACATGCCGTTGAAAGGCACACCGCTCGCCAGCGCCAGCAGCAGGAAGCGCGGGTCGGAGCACAGGTCCCAGTAGCCGCGCATCAGGTGCCGAACCTCGAAGGGCTGGCGCTGGCTCAGGTGCAGCGTCTCCGGCAGCAGTTTCCAGTTGGCGGCGAACAGCACCACGCCCACCGCCACCAGGAACCAGAACACGCTGTGCCAGCCCAGGTGCACGAACAAAAAGCCGCCCACGATCGGCGCGATCGCGGGCGCGATGCCGAAATAGATCGTGACCTGGCTCATCACCCGCTGCGCTTCGGCCGGCGGGAACATGTCGCGGATCACGGCGCGCGAGACCACGATGCCAGCGCCGGTCGACAGGCCCTGCAGCGCGCGGAAGAACACCAGCTGGCCGATGGTCTGCGCGAGCGCGCAGCCCAGCGAGGCGATGGTGAACACGGCCAGGCCCCACAGCACCACCGGCCGGCGGCCGAAGCTGTCCGACAGCGCGCCGTGGAACAGGTTCATGAAGGCGAAGCCGAACAGGTAGGCAGACAGCGTCTGCTGCATCTGGGCCGGCGTCGCGCCGATGCTGCTGGCGATGCCCGAGAAGGCCGGGATGTAGGTGTCGATCGAGAACGGCCCGAGCATGCCGAGCACCGCGAGCAGCACGGCCAGCGCCCAGCGCGGGGCGTGCCAGAGTTTGTCTGCGTCGGGGTTCATGCGAGAGGTATCCGTTCTTGCTTGTTCTGCGCGGGAATGGAAAACGCCCGCTGCCGGTGAAGGCAAAGCGGGCGTTCGGGCTCGAAGATCCGCTGAAGGATCAGAGCGTATCAATAAAGCTGCGCAGCTTGTCGGAACGGCTCGGATGCTTGAGCTTGCGCAGCGCCTTGGCTTCGATCTGGCGGATGCGCTCGCGCGTCACGTCGAACTGCTTGCCGACTTCTTCCAGCGTGTGGTCGGTCGACATCTCGATGCCGAAGCGCATGCGCAGCACCTTGGCTTCGCGCGGCGTCAGGCTGTCGAGGATGTCCTTCACCACGTCGCGCAGGCCGGCCTGCATTGCGGCCTCGATGGGCGCCGTGTTGCTGCTGTCCTCGATGAAGTCGCCCAGGTGCGAATCGTCGTCGTCGCCGATGGGGGTTTCCATCGATATCGGCTCCTTGGCGATCTTCATGATCTTGCGGATCTTGTCTTCCGGGATCTCCATCTTCGCGGCCAGGATGCCGGCGTCGGGCTCGAAGCCGAACTCCTGCAGATGCTGGCGGCTGATGCGATTCATCTTGTTGATGGTCTCGATCATGTGCACCGGAATGCGAATGGTGCGCGCCTGATCGGCGATCGAGCGCGTGATCGCCTGGCGGATCCACCACGTCGCGTAGGTCGAGAACTTGTAGCCGCGGCGGTATTCGAACTTGTCGACCGCCTTCATCAGGCCGATGTTGCCTTCCTGGATCAGGTCGAGGAACTGCAGGCCGCGGTTGGTGTACTTCTTGGCGATCGAGATCACGAGGCGCAGGTTGGCCTCGATCATTTCCTTCTTGGCATCGCGCGAGGACGACTCGCCTTCGTTCATGCGCTTGTTGATGTCCTTGAGCTCGGCCAGCGGCACCACCACGCGCGACTGGATGTCGGCCAGCTTCTGCTGCAGCTCCTGCACCGGCGGGATGTTGCGCGCCAGCACCGTGCTCCAGGGCTTGCCGGCGGCGGCCTGCTTCTCGACCCACTTGAGGTTGAGCAGGTTGGAAGCCGCGCGGTTGCCGTTCTTGTCGTAGCCGCTGAAGTCGCGGATGAACTCTTCCTGCGGGAAGCCGCACTTGTCCACGATGATGCGGCGCAGCTCGCGCTCCTTCTTGCGGACGTCGTCGACCTGCGTGCGCACCAGGTCGCACAGCTTCTCGATCGTGCGGGCCGTGAAGCGGATGGTCATCAGCTCTTCGGACAGCGCGTGCTGCGCCTTCTGGTAGGCCGGCGTGCCGTAGCCTTCCTTGTCGTAGATCTTGTGGACCTTCTCGAACAGCGCGGCGATGCGGTCGAAGCGCTCCAGCGCGTCGCGCTTGAGTTCCTCGAGCTTCTTGGTCAGCGCCTTGGAGCCGCCCTTGCCGTCGTCGTCATCTTCCTCGTCGAATTCGTCGAAGTCTTCTTCGGCCACGTAGTCGTCGGCCTCGTTCGGGTTCGAGAAGCCGTCGACGATGGTCGAGATGACGACCTTGCCGTCACGGATTTCCTGGCCCAGGCGCAGGATCTCGGCAATGGTCGCGGGCGAAGCCGAGATGGCTTCCATCATGGCCATCAGGCCGCCCTCGATGCGCTTGGCGATCTCGATTTCGCCTTCGCGCGTCAGCAGCTCGACCGTGCCCATCTCGCGCATGTACATGCGCACGGGGTCGGTGGTGCGGCCGAATTCGCTGTCGACGGTCGAGAGGGCCGCTTCGGCTTCCTCTTCGGCTTCTTCGACCGTGGTGGCGGTCGGAGCCGTGTTGTTCAGCAGCAGGGTTTCGGCGTCCGGCGTCTGCTCGTAGACGGCCACGCCCATGTCGTTGAGCATGGTGACCACGACTTCCATGGTCTCGGCGTCGACCAGCTTGTCGGGCAGGTGGTCGGAGATTTCGCCGTGCGTCAGGTAGCCGCGCGTCTTGCCCAGCGTGATCAGGGTCTTCAGGCGCGAGCGGCGCTTGGCCAGGTCTTCCTCGGAGAGCACGGTCTCGTCGAGGCCGAACTCCTTCATCAAGGCGCGTTCCTTCGCCTTGCTGATCTTCATGCGCAGCGGCTTGACCTTTTCTTCGGTCGTCGTCGCTGCCGGCTCGTCGCCGATCAGCTCGTCTTCGATGTCGGACAGGTCGACGTCGCTCGTCGGCGCCTCGTTGCCGGCCTTGGGCTTGCGGCCGCGCTTGGCGCCGCCCGCAGCGGCGGGCGCGCCGGCGGCCTTGGGAGGACGACCGACCTTCTTGGCGGCGGGTTTGGTGGCTTCGGCGATGGGGGTCGATTTCGTGGGCACGGTTTTCACTTTCGTTGCGGCTGTCGCCTTGGACGCGGCGGCACTCGACTTAGTTGCCGCCAGGGCGGCCGCTTTCAACGGTTTTTCTGCAATCGGCTTCTTGGCGGCGGACACGGCAGGCTTCTTTGAACTGGGCATACAACCTCGGTACAACAAGAATGAACAAGCGGAATCACAGGCGCCAACAAGCCGGCGCGGGCGGGAGCACAAAACAATGGGGCGAAGAGGAGGCGACTCCTCAAGCACTCTTCAAAAAGGCAAGATGTCGGGCGAACATTTGGTGTGCAGTCCTTGCGGTGTATTGACCCTTTTCCCGTGGGGAAGTGCATTGCGCTGGAGGGCCGGCCCGGAGGTGCTGCTGTCGCTCTTGCCGTTTCGCGTATGGCGAAGCCCTAGATTATAGCCTGTTACGCATTTTTCAAGCAAGGGTCGACCCGGGCTGGAGCCGTGCGCGCAGCTCCAGGCGGCGCGCTTCCAGCGCCTTGTACCGCTCGAGCGCTCGCGGATCGCTCCCCACGGCGGCAATGGCCTCGCTCTGCTGGGCCTTGAGCAGGTCGTCCAGCATGAAGTCGAGGACGTTGCGCAGTTCCCGGGCGGCATCGGCCGCCTGTTCCCCCTCCGCCTCGCCGATGGGCCCGCCATCGGGGTCGGTCATGACGCGGTCGGCCAACGCCTCGAAGGCCGTGCCCCGCATGCCTTCGCGCAGCGCGGCCCAGGGCTGCACGCCGTGCTCGTGCAACTGGCTGTCCAGCCAGGCGAAGAGCAGCCCGTGATCGCCCGGCAGGTCGCACAGCAGGCCGTGCAGCTCATGGGAAAGCCCCTCCCATTCGGCCATGTTCGACAGCAGCAGCCGCGCGGCCACGTCCGCCCGGCCCGGCGGCAGCGCGCGGCCGCGGGACGGAGGCCGCCGGGGGGTAGAGGCGCGGCGGCCCTCCCGCGGCCGGGCATAGCCCTCGCTTTCGCCCCGGTCGCGCGCCGAGGCGGCCGGGGCGCGCGCGGCCGCCGCGGGCGTCCACAGTTCAGCCAGTTCCTGGGTGCTCAACTGGACCATTTCGGCGATCTCGCCGAGCAGCTGGCGCTTGAGCGCGCCTTCCGGCAGCGCGCTCCAGAGCGGCCGCGCGTTGCTGGCCATGTGGGCGCGCCCTTCGGCCGTCCCGAGGTCGCAGCCTTCGCGCGCGGCTTCGAGCATGAAGCGGCTCAGCGGCGTGGCCTCGTTCACGAAGCGCGCAAAGGCGTCGGCGCCGAACTCTCGGATGAAGCTGTCGGGGTCGTGCTCGGCCGGCAGGAACAGGAACTTGACGCTGCGCACGTCGCTGGCATAGGGCAGGGCGCCGTCGAGCGCCTTGCGGGCGGCGCGCCGGCCGGCCGCGTCGCCGTCGAAGCTGAACACCACCGATTCGGTGAAGCGGAACAGCTTCTGCACGTGCTCCGGCGTGCAGGCGGTGCCCAGCGTTGCGACCGCGTTCGGAAAGCCGAGCTGCGCCAGCGCCACCACGTCCATGTAGCCTTCGGTCACGAGCGCATAGCCGCGCTCGCGGAACGCGGCGCGTGCTTCGTAGAGTCCGTAGAGCTCGCGGCCCTTGCTGAACACCGGCGTCTCGGGCGAGTTGAGGTATTTGGGCTTCTCGTCGCCGAGCACGCGGCCGCCGAAACCGATGCATTCGCCCTTGACGTTGCGGATCGGGAACATCACGCGGTCGCGGAAGCGGTCGTAGCGCTTGCCGTCGCCGTTGTCGTCCGGCTCGCCGGCGATCACCAGCCCGCTTTCGGCCAGCAGCGGATCGTCGTAGTCGGGGAACACGCCCGCCAGCGTGCGCCAGCCCGCCGGTGCGTAGCCGATGCCGAACTGCCGTGCGATCTCGCCGGAGACGCCGCGGCCCTTGAGGTAGTCGATGGCGGCGGGCGACTGGCGCAACTGCTTCTTGTAGGCCTCGCCTGCCTTCTCGAGCACCTCGGACAGCGTGGCCTGCTTCTGGCGTTGGCCGGCGGCGCGGGCGCGCTCCTCGGGCGAGGCATCGTCCTCGGGCACCTGCAGGCCGTACTGGCCGGCCAGGTCATGCACCGCCTCGACGAAGCCCATGCCGGCGTGCTCCATCAGGAAGCCGATGGCGTTGCCGTGCGCTCCGCAGCCGAAGCAGTGATAGAACTGCTTGGTGGGGCTGACCGAGAACGAAGGCGATTTCTCGCCATGGAACGGGCACAGGCCCATGAAATTGGCGCCGGCCTTCCTCAACTGGACGTAGCGGCCGACGATTTCCACCACGTCGGCGCGCGCGATCAGTTCCTGGATGAAAGAGGCGGGGATGGTCATGTAGGCGGAGAGCGGCAAATCATACGCAAGACCTCATGCCACCGCGGGCCGGCGGCATACTGGCCGCTTCGAATCCAGCGCCGCATCCGCATGATTCGCCACACCGCCCGCCACGCAGTGCCCTTGCTGCGCCATCCTCTCCGATTCACCTGGGAGGCACTCAAGGCGTTTCGGGCCAACCAGGGCCTGCTGCTGGCCGGCGCGGTCGCCTATTACGCGCTGCTGTCGATCGTGCCGATCCTGATCCTGAGCGTGATCGCGATGTCGCACGTCATCGATCAGGCGGAGCTGCTGAGCGCGGTGGGCCGCTACCTGGAGTGGCTGTTGCCGGGCCAGTCGCGGGCCATCGTCGCCGAGTTGTCGAACTTCCTGGCCCATCGGGACGTGCTGGGGCCGGTGCTGGTGGTAACGATGATCTTCTTCAGTTCGCTCGCCTTCACCGTGCTGGAAAGCGCCATGGCGGTGATCTTCCACCACCGCAAGGCCGATCATTCCCGCCACTTCCTGATCTCGGCGGTGATGCCCTACATCTACATCCTGTGCCTGTGCGTCGGACTGCTGCTGGTGACGCTGGTGTCCGGCGCGCTGCAGGTGATCGGGCAGGAAAGCGTCGAGCTTTTCGGCCGCAGCTGGTCGCTGTCGGGCGTGTCGGGGGTGCTGCTGTACCTGCTCGGTCTCGGCGGCGAGATCTTCATGCTGACCTCGCTCTACCTGGTGATGCCGGTGGGGCGGCTGCGGCTGCGGCACGCGCTGCTGGGCGGCGTGACTGCGGCGCTGCTGTGGGAGATCACGCGCCGCTTGCTGGTGCTCTACTTCGCCACGCTGTCGCAGGTGAACGTGGTCTACGGCTCGTTGACCACCGCGATTGTGGTGCTGCTGAGCCTGGAGATCGCCGCCACGCTGGTGCTGTTCGGCGCCCAGGTGATCGCGCAGTACGAACGCCTGGAGCGCACCGGCAGGGCGCCTCCGCTGCCGGCCGAGATCTCGAAGGTCAGCGCGGCGCCAGCCGGATCGCCCCGTCGAGCCGGATCACCTCGCCGTTGAGCATGTCGTTCTCGATGATGTGCTTGGCGAGCTTCGCGTAGTCCTCGGGCGTGCCGAGGCGAGAAGGGAAGGGCACGCTGGCGGCCAGCGCGTCCTGCACTTCCTGCGGCATCCCGAACAGCATCGGCGTGCCGAAGATGCCGGGTGCGATCGTCATGTTGCGGATGCCGTTGCGCGCCAGGTCGCGCGCGATCGGCAGCGTCATTCCGACCACGCCCCCCTTGGAGGCGCTGTAGGCGGCCTGGCCGATCTGGCCATCGTAGGCCGCGACCGAGGCGGTCGAGATCAGCACGCCGCGCTCGCCGGTGGCCTCGGGCTCGTTCTTGCTCATGGCGTCGGCCGCGAGCCGGATCATGTTGAAGCTGCCGATCAGGTTGACCGTGACCGTCTTGCTGAACACGGCGAGGGCGTGCGGCCCGTTCTTGCCGACGGTCTTCTCGGCCGGCGCGATGCCGGCGCAATTGACCAGGCCCATCAGCTTGCCGAGCTTCTGGGCGGCGGCCACTGCGGCCCGGCCGTCGGCCTCCTGGCTCACGTCACACTTGACGAAAGTGCCGCCGATTTCCTTGGCGACCGCTTCGCCCTTGTCCACCTGCATGTCGGCGATGACCACCTTGCCGCCGTTCGCCGCCAGCATGCGCGCCGTGCCTTCGCCGAGGCCCGAAGCGCCGCCGGTGACGATGAAAACCTTGCCGTCGATCTGCATGGGATGTCTCCTGAAAAAACGTTGGCGGCGATCATAGAGCGCAAAAAAAAAGCCCCGTCCGAGGACAGGGCCCTGAATTGGATCCCGAAGGACCCAAGGAGACAATCAGCGCTTGCGCGAAGCGGTTTGAGCGGTGCTCTTGGCAGCGTTCACGGCCGTGGTCGAAACAGCCTGGAAGTTGGCTTCGGCGACGTCGGACGCTTGCTTGACGGCCTTCTGGACCGATTCGAAAGCGTTGTTGGCAGCAGCCACGGCGCTCTTCATCACGGCGACGGCGGTTTCCGAACCGGCGGGAGCGTTCTTGGCAGCGCTGTCGACCAGGCCGACGAAGGCTTGCTGGGCTTCAGCGGCCTTCACTTCGAATGCCTTGGTGAACTCGGCGCCGGTGCCTTGGGCGATGTCGTACAGGTGACGGCTGTAGGCCGCGGTCTTCTCGGCCAAGGGCTGGAACAGGCCGGCTTGCAGGGCGAGCAGCTCTTGCGCATCCTTGACGCTCAGCATCGCTTGCGCGGTGCCGGCGGCTTCGGTCAGCGCAGCCTTGGAGGCGGTGACGTTCAGGTCGACCAGCTTCTCCACGCCTTCGAAGGCCTTGGTGGTGAGGCCGAACAGGGTCTCGAGGTTGGCTTTGTGGGAAGCGATGATTTGGTCAGCGGTCAGTGCCATGTGGATGCTCCAGTTGAATGAATGAGGTAGGTCGCGGATGAGCTGCCCCTCTTCATTTTTGTTGCGGTGCAGCATGGCCTCAAGTATAGGCAGCCAGGCGTTTCGATCAAGTGGAATTTGTTGCTTTGCAGCAATTTAGAAGAGGCTTTCTAAAAAGGAGGGGCGGCGGCCGACAATGTTCCTATGCGTGCGTTTTACTCAGGCCAATTCGTGCTGCCGCTGCCCAGCGGGCACCGGTTTCCGATGGGGAAGTACGCCATGCTGCGCGAGCGGCTGGCGCAGCATCTGCCCGCGGTGCAAATGTTCGAGGCGCCTCGTGCCAGCGACGGCGAGCTGGCGCTGGCCCACGCGCCGCAATGGATCGCCGCCATCAGCGACGGCAGCGTCGATCCGCAGGCCATGCGCGAGATCGGTTTTCCCTGGAGCGAAGCCATGGCGGAGCGCTCGCGCCGCTCGACCGGCGCCACCATCGCCGCCTGCCGGGCGGCCCTGGCGGAAGGCATCTCGGCCAACATGGCCGGCGGCACCCACCATGCGAGTGGCGACAGAGGAGGGGGCTTTTGCGTCTTCAACGATGCGGCGGTTGCAGCGCGGCTCATGCAGGCGGAGCACGGCCGGCGGGGCCGCCTGCCTTTCCAGGTGGCGGTGATCGACCTCGACGTGCACCAGGGCAACGGCACCGCGCGCATCTTCCGCGACGACCCGAGCGTGTTCACGCTGTCGATGCACGGCCAGAAGAACTTCCCGTTCCGCAGGGAGGCGAGCGATCTCGACGTCGAACTGCCCGACGGCTGCGGCGATGCCGAGTACCTGGCGGCACTCGAGCATGCGCTCGACGAACTCGACCGGCGCTTCTCGCCCGGGCTGGTGATCTACCTCGCGGGCGCCGATCCCTTCGAGCGCGACCGGCTGGGACGCCTCAAGCTGAGTTTCGACGGCCTGGAGGCGCGCGACCGGCGCGTGTTCGACTTCGCCTGGCAGCGCCGGATTCCGCTCGCGTTCGCGATGGCCGGCGGCTATGCGAGCGACATTGCGGAGACGGTGCAGGTGCAGCTCGGCACCTTTCGCGTGGCCTTCGACTACTGGCGGCGGTGGCAGAATGCCGCGCCGAGATCGCACCCATGAGCGCCAGACCCACGCCCCACCGCCGCAGCAGCTTCCGCGTCTTTCGCAGCATTCCGACGCGCTGGGCCGACAACGACATGTACGGGCATGTCAACAACGTCGTCTACTACGGCTGGTTCGACACCGCCGTCAATGCGCTGCTGATCGAGCGCGGCGCGCTCGATATCCACCAGGGCGACACGATCGGTTTCGTGGTCGAAACGCAGTGCAATTACTTTGCGCCGCTCGCGTTTCCGCAGACGGTGGAGGCTGGCGTCCGGGTGGTGCATGCGGGCAGTTCCAGCGTACGCTACGAAATTGCATTGTTCGCCGAGGATTCGGAGACGGCGGCGGCGCAAGGCCACTTCGTCCACGTTTATGTCGACCGCACGACGCATCGGCCCGTCAAGCTGCCGCCCGCCTTGCTGCGCGTCGTCGACGAGCTTCGAGTGGCAGCAGGCACGTAGAAACGGCGCCCGAAGGCGCCGTTGTCGCGAGCGATCGGCAGGTGCCGACTACTTCTTCGCGGTCATGGCCTTGATGTCGGCCTTGCCCTTGGCTTCTGCAGCCTTGGCTTCCTTCTCGCAGGCGTTCTTGGCATCGCCCTTCTGGTCGTCGCACTTTTCCTTCGCGACCTCATAGGTAGCCTTCACCTTTTCTTCGGCCACCTTGCGGGAGTTGCTGTCGCTCGGCTTGAACTGCTGTTCGAGTTCGGCCTTGGCAACGTTCTCCTTGCCCTTGGCTTCCTTCTCGCAGACGTCCTTGGCGTTGTCCTTCATGGGATCGCACTTGGCCTTGTCGACCTTGTAGTCGGCTTCGATCTTTTCCTTGGCGACCTTGTACTCGTCCTGGCTCATCGCGCCGGCCTGCGTTGCGACAAGACACGACGATGCGATTGCGAGCATGAGCAGATGTTTCTTCATGGTATGTACTCCTTAGGCGTTACTGAATTCAATACTTCTCGAACCACAGCGCTTCGGGTGTGCGGCCATCGCGCGTTTCCCATTCGCGAACTTGCTTCTCAGCTTCTTCCCTGCTGATGCCGTGCCGCTCCTGAATGCGCCCCAGCAGTTGGTCGCGCTTGCCGGCGATGACGTCGAAATCGTCGTCGGTGAGCTTGCCCCACTGCTCCTTGACCTTGCCCTTGAGCTGTTTCCAGTTGCCTTCGATGGTGTCTTTGTTCATCGACGTATCTCCTTCAGATGAGCGGTTTTGTCGCCGACCCGAATCCCTTGTGGCCAGCGTGAAGAGACTCTGGCGTGGGGGTGCAAATAGAACGGTAGGACGCCCGGGGAAGGGGTCGTAGGCACATGCCGACGCGGCCCGTGATAATCGACCGCACGCCGAACCCGGACACCAGCGCGCCGCACCATGATCATTCAAAGCCTGCTCGACACCGACCTCTACAAGTTCACGATGATGCAGGTCGTGCTACATCACTTTCCGGGCGCCCGCGTCGAGTACCGCTTCAAGTGCCGCAACCCCGGCGTCGACCTGGCGCAGTTCGCGGCACAGATCCGCGAAGAGGTCCGCCATCTTTGCTCGCTCCAGTTCAGGGATCCCGAACTGAGCTACCTTCGCTCCATGCGCTTCATCAAGAGCGACTTCGTCGACTTTCTCGGCCTGTTCCGCCTGAACGAGAAGTACATCAAAATCATTCCGCAGGCCTCGGGCGAGCTCGACATCCGCATCGAGGGGCCGTGGCTGCACACCATCCTGTTCGAGATCCCGGTGCTGGCGATCGTCAACGAGGTCTACTTCCGCAACACGCAACCGAGACCGGACATTGCCGAAGGGCGCCGGCGCCTCGAAACCAAGATCGCGCAGTTGCAGGGTGAAGGCCTGGAGGACCTCAAGATCGCCGACTACGGCACGCGCCGGCGTTTCTCCAAGGACTGGCACGAGGAGGTGCTGCGCACGCTCGCAACCAGCCTCGGCGCCGTCAGCTCGCCGCCGCAGCGGGCCGCCAAGCTGCCGCAGCTCGCCGGCACCAGCAACGTGCTGTACGCCATGAAGCTCGGCCTGATCCCGCTGGGCACCATGGCGCACGAATACCTCCAGGCCTGCCAGGCGCTCGGGCCCCGCCTGCGCGACAGCCAGGTCTTCGGTTTCGAGTCGTGGGCGCGCGAGTACCGCGGCGACCTGGGCATCGCGTTGTCGGACGTCTACGGCATGAGCGCCTTCCTGCGCGACTTCGACCTCTACTTCTGCAAGCTGTTCGACGGCGCGCGCCACGACAGCGGGGACCCGTTCCAGTGGGGCGAGCGCATGCTGGCCCACTACATCGCCAACCGCGTCGATCCGCGCACCAAGACCCTGATCTTCAGCGACAGCCTCACGGTGCCGCGAACCATCGAGCTCTACCGGCAGTTCCGGGGCCGCTGCCAGCTGGCCTTCGGCATCGGCACTAACCTCACCAACGACCTGGGCTACGAACCGCTGCAGATCGTGATCAAGATGGTCCGCTGCAACGATCAGCCGGTGGCCAAGCTGTCCGACACGCCGTCCAAGAACATGTGCGACGACGAGAGGTACCTGGCCTATCTGCGGCAGGTGTTCGAGATTGCCCAGCCTGCCGACCGGCCTGGCCCGGCGCGATGAGAGGCGTTTTGCACCGGCCGATGGCCATCGCGCTGCTGGCGCTGATCCCCGCAACGAGTTTCGCCGCCGATTTCGACGGCAGTGTGCTGTCCCCGCTGTGGGGCCTGCCCTTCGCCGGCATCCTGCTGTCGATCGCGCTGATGCCGCTGCTGGCGCCGTCGTTCTGGCACCACCACTACGGCAAGGTTTCCGCCGGCTGGGCGCTGGCCTTCCTGCTGCCTTTCGCCGCGATCTACGGCGTCCCGCTGGCGGGGGCCCAGTTCGTCCATTCGCTGCTGGCCGAGTACATCCCGTTCGTCATCCTGCTAACCGCGCTGTTCGCCGTGGCCGGCGGCATCCATGTGCGCGGCAACCTGCACGGTGCGCCGGGGTTGAACACGGCGATCCTCGCGATCGGCGCGGTGCTCGCGAGCCTCATGGGCACGACCGGCGCCTCCATGCTGCTGATCCGCCCCTTGATCCGAGCCAACGACAATCGCGTGCACAGGGCGCATGTGATCGTGTTCTTCATCTTCATCGTGTCGAACGTCGGCGGCTCACTGACGCCGCTGGGCGATCCGCCGCTGTTCCTGGGTTTCCTCAAGGGCGTGGAATTCTTCTGGACCGCGAAAAACATCCTTCCCGACACGCTGTTCATCGTCGGCCTCCTGCTCGCCTTGTTCTATGCGATCGACACCTGGTACTACCGCAAGGAAGGCGTGTTGCCGATCGACCCCACGCCCGACTCGCGCAAGATCGGCTTCGACGGCGCGGCCAACTTCTGGCTGTTGGCGGGCGTGATCTTCTTCGTGCTGCTCAGCGGCTTCTGGAAGTCGCCTGTCAGCTTCGACGTCTACGGCACGCAAGTCGGCCTGCCGGGCCTCGTGCGCGATGCGGGCCTGATCGCGATCACGCTGCTTTCGCTGAAGATCACGGCGCCCCAGGTGCACGCCGACAACCAGTTCGCCTGGGAGCCGATGGCCGAGGTGGCCAAGCTGTTCGCGGGCATCTTCCTGACCATCATCCCGGTGATCGCGATGCTCAGGGCGGGTGTGGATGGCCCTTTCGGCGCGGTCGTCTCCGCCGTGACCCGGCCCGACGGGCAGCCCGATCCCGCGATGTACTTCTGGGCCACCGGCGTGCTGAGCTCTTTCCTGGACAATGCACCCACCTACCTGGTGTTCTTCAATACCGCCGGCGGCGACCCGCAGGCGCTGATGACCACCTACGCCACCACGCTGGCCGCCATCTCGGCGGGCGCCGTGTTCATGGGCGCCAACACCTACATCGGCAACGCGCCCAACCTGATGGTCAAGGCCATCGCGGAAAGCCGCGGCATCCGCATGCCGAGCTTCTTCGGCTACATGCTGTGGTCGGGCGCCATCCTGGTGCCGTTGTTCGTCGTCTCCACCTTCATCTTCTTCCGTTGATCATGAGCAAAGCCAAAATCCTCGTCGCCCGTTCGATCTTTCCCGAGACCATCGCCCGCCTGGAAGAACACTTCGAGGTCGAGTCCAATCAGGGCGACCAGGGCTGGAGCAAGGCCCAACTGATCGACAAGCTCAAGGGCAAGCAGGGCGCCTTCACCACCGGCAGCGAACGTATCGATGCCGAAGTCCTCGCTGCCTGTCCCGAGCTGAGGATCTGCGCCAATATGGCGGTGGGCTACAACAACTTCGACGTCGACGCCATGACCGCGCGCGGCGTGTTGGCCACCAACGCGCCGGACGTGCTGACGGAAACCACCGCCGACTTCGGCTTCGCGCTGCTGATGGCCACCGCGCGCCGCATCACCGAGAGCGAGCATTTCCTGCGCGCAGGCAAGTGGGAAAAATGGAGCTACGACATGTTCGCCGGCTCCGATATTCACGGCGCCACGCTCGGCATCATCGGCATGGGTCGCATCGGGCAGGGCATCGCGCGGCGCGGTGCCTTGGGCTTCGGCATGAAGGTGATCTATCACAACCGTTCGCGGCTCGACGCGCAGCTCGAAGCCGAATGCAAGGCCAGCTACGTGAGCAAGGAAGAGCTGCTCAAGACCGCCGACCATGTCGTGCTCGTGGTGCCCTACACGCCGGCCTCGCACCACACCATCGGTGCTGCCGACCTCGCGCTGATGAAGCCGACCGCCACGCTGGTGAACATCGCGCGCGGCGGCATCGTCGACGACGCGGCGCTCGCCGCTGCCCTGCGCGACAAGCGCATCGCCGCGGCGGGACTCGACGTGTTCGAGGGCGAACCCAAGGTGCATGCCGATCTGCTCCAGGTGCCGAACGTCGTGCTCACGCCCCACATCGCGAGCGCCACCGTGCCGACACGGCGCGCGATGGCCGATCTGGCAGCGGACAACCTGATCGGCTTTCTGGTCCACAACAAGCCGGTGACGCCGCTCAACCCTGTAGTGCTCGCGAGCAAGTAGACGCAATGCCCCCGTTGGAACCCTGGATCCTGCTGGCCCTCGCGGCCCTGACTTTCATCCTCGTCGTCTGGCTGCTGCTGCGCAAGCCGCCGGCACTCGACCACAGCACGCTGATCGCCACGCTGGGCGCAGCCAATGAACGTATCGAGCGCGAGCTGCGCCACGAGATCGGCGAGTCTTCGCGCGGCGCGCGCCAGGAGACCGCCCAGTCCTTCGCGACTTTCCAGCAGGCGCTGGTGCAGCAGAGTGCCGAAGCCACGCGCACGCAGAGCGCGCAGATCGACGCTTTCGCGCAGCAGCTGACGATGCTGCAGAAGACCTTGGCCGACACGCTCAACACCCAGCTGCAGGGCCTTTCCGAATCGAATGCGCGGCGGCTCGCCGAGGTCCGCGCCACCATGGAAACCCAGCTCGCGCAATTGCAGCAGAGCAACACCGCCAAGCTGGACGAGATGCGCAAGACGGTCGACGAGAAGCTGCAAAGCACGCTCGAGGCGCGCCTGGGCGAGAGCTTCAAGCAGGTGGCGGACCGGCTCGAGCAGGTGCACAAGGGCCTGGGCGAGATGCAGACCCTCGCCGTCGGTGTCGGCAGCCTGCAGCGCGTGCTGACCAATGTGAAGACGCGCGGCGTGTTCGGCGAGGTGCAGCTCGAGGCCCTGCTCGAGCAGGTGCTCACGCCCGACCAGTACGCGAAGCAGGTCGAGACCAAGCCGCGCAGCGGGCAGCGCGTGGACTTCGCGATCCGCTTCCCGGGCCGCGGCGGCGACGGCGCGCCGGTTTGGCTGCCGATCGATGCCAAGTTTCCGCGCGACGACTACGAGCGGCTGCTCGATGCCCACGAGCGCGTCGATCCGGCCGCTGCCGATCTCGCGGCCAAGGCGCTGGAGGCGCGCATCCGCAGCGAGGCGCGGTCTATCGCCGAGAACTACCTGGCCGCGCCGCACACCACCGACTTCGCGATCCTGTTCCTGCCGGTGGAGAGCCTGTATG
Organism: Variovorax sp. Soil_C_33; assembly: GCF_057656935.1. Taxonomy (NCBI): domain Bacteria; kingdom Pseudomonadati; phylum Pseudomonadota; class Betaproteobacteria; order Burkholderiales; family Comamonadaceae; genus Variovorax; species Variovorax sp. Soil_C_33. The sequence goes on along the minus strand of NZ_JBDGJK010000001.1, from coordinate 56,744 downwards.
CCGAGGTGCTGCGCCGCCCCGGCCTGATGGATGCGATCCAGCGCCAGCACCGCGTGACGCTGGCCGGACCGACCACGCTGCTGGCCATGCTCAACAGCCTGCACATGGGCTTCCGCACGCTGGCGCTGGAGCAGCAGGCGTCCGAAGTGTGGAAGGTGCTCGGTGCGGTCAAGACCGAGTTCGAGCGCTACGGCGAATGGGTCGCGCGCATCAAGGAGCAGGTGGCCAAGGCCTCCGACACGCTCGACAAGGCCGACACGCGCGCCAAGCAGATGCGCCTGGCGCTGCGCAAGGTGGAGGCACTGCCCGAGGTGCAGGCGCAGGCCTTGTTGCCATCGCCCGAAGATACCGACGACGGAGCCCCGTGAGCCCCAAGACTGCATGACTCCCGAGCTGCTGAAGCTCATCGCGGCCCAGATCTGTTTGCACGCGGCAATGACCGGCCTGCGCCTGGCGGGCCCCTTGCTCGCGCTCCAGCAGGGCTACAGCGCAGCGGCGGTGGGCCTGCTGATCGCGCTGTTCGCGCTCACGCAGGTTTTTCTGGCGCTGCCGGCCGGTCGCTTTGCCGACCGGCATGGGCTCAAGCGGCCGCTGATGCTGTCGGTGATCGCCGCCTCTGCGGGCACCGCGCTCGTGGCCGTCGTTCCATGGTTTTCCGTGATGTGCCTCGCGGCGCTGATGACCGGCGGCGCCACCGGTGCGGCCGTCATCGCGCTGCAACGCCACGTCGGACGCGCCGCGGCCGATCCGGTACAGCTCAAGAAGGTGTTCAGCTGGCTCGCGATCGCACCGGCCGTGGCCAACTTCGTCGGGCCCTTCTGCGCCGGGCTGCTGATCGATCATGCGGGTCGCACGCCTGCCGACCTGCCGGGCTTCCGGATCGCATTCGCGGCGCTGGCGCTGCTGCCGTTGGCGGGCTGGTTGTTTGCGCGCAAGACCCGCGAACTGCCGCGAGTGCCCTTGCCGGCCGGCGGCGCCAGGCCGCGCGCCTGGGATCTGTTGCGGGAGTCCATGTTCCGGCGCCTGCTGTTCGTGAACTGGCTGCAGTCTTCGGCCTGGGACGTGCATGCCTTCGTGCTGCCCATCCTCGGCCACGAGCGCGGCCTGGGCGCTTCGGTGATCGGCTCGATCCTCGGCGCCTTCGCGATCGCGGCCGCGGTGATACGGATCGTGCTGCCGCTCGCGGCCTCGCGCGCGTCGGAGCGCAGCGTGATTGCCGCGTCGACAGTCGTCACCGCGCTGGTGTTCGCGGTCTATCCGCTGCTGTCGTCGGCGCTCGCGATGGGCGCGTGCTCGGTGGTGCTGGGCTTCGCGCTCGGCGCCGTGCAGCCGATGGTGATGAGCATGCTGCACCAGATCACGCCGCACGCGCGCCACGGCGAGGCGCTGGGGCTGCGGCTCATGACCATCAATGCCTCGAGCGTCGCGATGCCGATGCTGTTCGGCTCCGTCGGTGCGCTGCTCGGTGTCTCAGGCGTGTTCTGGCTGGTCGGCGGGGTGGTGGCGCTGGGTGGGCGGGCGGTGTGGGGCTTGCAGCTGCCCCGGCACGATCAGAGCTTGTAGAAGCGCCTGATCGCGTTCCATGCGTCCTGCGGGGCGTCCACGTACTCGATCAGCTTCACGTCCTCGGGCGAGATGACACCTTCCTCGGCCAGGAAGTCGAAATTGATCAGCTGCTTCCAGTAGTCCGAGCCGAAAAGCACGATCGGCACCGGCTTGGCCTTGCGGGTCTGCACCAGCGTGATCACCTCGAACAGCTCGTCGAGCGTGCCGAAGCCGCCCGGAAACGCGACCAGCGCCTTCGCCCGCATCATGAAATGCATCTTGCGGATTGCGAAGTAGTGGAACTTAAAGCTCAGCGCCGGCGTGACGTAGGGATTGGCTTCTTCCTCCATCGGCAGCGCGATCGCGAGGCCGACCGAGAGCCCGCCGCCTTCGTAGGCGCCGCGGTTGGCCGCCTGCATGATGCCGGGGCCGCCGCCGGTGCAGACGAAGAGCTTGTCTGCCGGGTCCTTGTCGTCGCTGTACTGCGCGACCAGCTTGCCGAAGGCCCGCGCCTTCTCGTAATAGTGCGAACTGCGCGCCAGCCTGCGCCAGCGGGCCGCCGCCACCGTGTCGCCGGCGGCATCGGCCTGGGCGATCAGGGCGCCGGACTCCTCCTCGCTGCGGAAGCGCGCGCTGCCGAACACCACCACCGTGTTCTCGATGCCGTGCGCGCGCATCTCGAGGTCGGGTTTCATGAGCTCGAGCTGCATGCGCAACCCGCGCGTTTCGCGGCGCAGCAGGAACTCGGGGTCGGCAAAGGCGAGTCGCGAGGGGTCGGAATGGAGGGGAAGGCCCTTGTCGGCGTGGGACTGAAGGGTGGCCCAGGCGTCGGCGAGGCGTTTGTCGTGGAGGTCGTGCGTGCTGTTGTGCATGGTCTGGCAAAGGGTTTTTCTTGGATTGTGCGCGCGGCCGCTCAGAACCGGCCGTGCCGGCCCGCGCCGCCGACGAAGCGGGCCGCGCCGGCCGCACCCTCGGTGGCCACGATCGGTGCGCCCAGTCGGCCTTCCTGCTGCAAGGCCTGGGCCAGGGGCAGGTCCCACTGGGCATAGGCAGAGGCGCGGTCGGCCAGCATGCATTGCTGCGGAAAGGCGGCCAGTTCGTGCGCCAGCTGTTCGGCCGCCCGGCGCGCGCCGCCGTCGGGCACCACGCGATTGACCAGGCCCATGGCGAGCGCCTCGCCGGCGGCCACGGCCCGGCCGGTGAGGATTAGATCCAGCGCCCGCCCCATGCCGACGATGCGCGGCAGCCGCACGGTGCCGCCGTCGATCAGCGGCACGCCCCAGCGGCGGCAGAACACGCCGAGCACGGCGCTGTCTTCGGCCACGCGCAGGTCGGCCAGCAGGGCGAGCTCGAGGCCGCCGGCCACGGCATGGCCGCTGATGGCGGCAACGAGCGGTTTGGCCAGTGCCATGCGCGTCGGCCCCATCGGGCCGGTGCCGCCGCCTTCGGGATCCACTACGTTGTGGCGCGACGGATCGTTCACCGCGCTCAGGTCGGCGCCGGCGCAGAACACGCCGTGATCGCCCCAGAGCACCGCCACGCGCTGGCTTTGGTCGGCCTCGAAGCGCTCGAAGGCTTCGCGCAACTGCGTCGCCATCTCGCGGTCCACCGCATTGCGCTGCCGGGGGCGGCTCATGACGATGGTGCTGACGGGGCCGTCGATCTCGGTGCGTACGGAGGTTGTGCTCATGGCGCGAGCGTACGCAAAAAAGGCTCCCTCGGGAGCCTTGCTTGCCGGTGCAACGGGCGGCGTTTAGACGCGTTTGCGGTATTCGCCGGTGCGGGTGTCGATTTCGATGCGGTCGCCCTGGGCCACGAACAGCGGCACGCCGATCTCGAAACCGGTGGCGATCTTGGCCGGCTTCATGACCTTGCCCGAGGTGTCGCCCTTGACGGCCGGCTCGGTCCAGGTGATTTCGCGCTCGACGCTGGTCGGCAGCTCGACCGAGATTGCCTTGCCGTCGTAGAACACCACTTCGACCGGCATGCCGTCTTCGAGGTAGTTGAGCGAGTCGCCCATGTTCTCGGCTTCGACTTCGTACTGGTTGTACTCGGTGTCCATGCAGACGTACATCGGGTCGGCGAAGTAGGAGTAGGTGCACTCCTTCTTGTCGAGCACGATCTGCTCCATCTTGTCGTCGGCCTTGAACACGACTTCGGTATTGAAGTTGGCGATCAGGCTCTTGAGCTTCATGCGCACGGTGGCGGAATTGCGGCCGCCGCGGCTGTATTCGGTCTTGAGGACGACCATCGGGTCTTTGCCGTGCATGATCACGTTGCCGGCGCGGATTTCTTGAGCGATTTTCATAAACAAGGTCTCTGGATGTTGGCCGCTCGTGACTTTCACCGCGGCGGGTTCAGCGGAAGGTGCGGCAAACGGGACTGACCCCGGCCGGAAATCCGCAAAGCCCACAATTTTAGCTTTTTTGGGCGACGAAGCGCAGCAGGCGGGTCAGAAGATCGTCCTGCGCGAGCAGGCGCGCGCGCGCGCCTGCGCAGGCTGTGCCCCAGGAGGCCAGCGTCGCATCGTCCAGCGCCGGCAGTTCGCCCTCGGCCATCCCGTTCCACAGGTGGTGGAAGCGGCGCAACGAAGGCGGGGCTTCCAGCCAGTCGAGGAAGGCGCCCAGCTTGGTGTGGTGGGCGTCGTCGTCCTGGGCGTAGATCTGCCAGACGAAGGGCGACCCGGCCCAGAGGGCGCGTACCAGCGAGTCTTCGCCACGCACGAAATTCAGGTCGCAGGTCCAGAGCAGGTGGTCGAAGTCGGTTTGCGGCAAATGGGGCAGCCAGTTGATGGAAAGGGCGCCGCGCTGCGCCGGCCCCGGTGGCAGGGCGCGGGCCGCGCGGCCCGCGGTCACCAGCAGATGCGTGGGCTCGCCGGCGCGCTCGAACTGGGTGAGCAGCGCTTCGAGCGCGGGCGGCTCATAGCAGAACAGGCAGACGAGGCGCTCGCCGCGCCATGCGATGCCCTGGCGCGCGAGCCACGCGGCGCGGTCGAAGCGCTGCCGGCGTTCGAGCAGGTCCCGTTCTTGCAGCAGCCCGCCGGTGGCGGGCGTGAAGCCGGGGTAGAAGAAGTGCTTGGTCAGGCTCGCCCCAGGCCCCTTGAACACCGGCGAGGGCAGTCCGTGCAGGCGCTCGACATAGGGCTCGGCCGAGAGGTATTCGAGATTGATCCACACGCGGCGCGCGCCGCCCGTGTGCACGGGCTCGGAGAAACGGGCGATCAGCTCGGGCGCGGGATCGCAGCCGAAGGCCTCGATCAGGACGTCCGGCGCAGGAGCGGCGGCGGCCCGTTGCGCGGCATCCCTCTTGTTCCAGGTGACGATCTCGACGCCCTTGCAGCCGCCGGGTGCCATCCAGGCCAGCGCCGACGGATCGTCGATCCAGAGCCGTACCGTTTCGCCTCCAGCGGCAAGGCCGCAGGCCAGCCGCCAGCAGACGCCGGCGTCGCCGTGGTTGTCGATGACCTTGCAGAAGATGTCCCAGCGCATCGCGAGATACTCTACAGATGTCCGAGACGCATTCCGATCAACTGCTCAGCGAAGTAGCGGCATTGCCGCAACTGCCGGGCGTCTACCGCTACTTCGACGCGGCAGGCGCCGTGCTGTACGTGGGCAAGGCGCGCAATCTCAAGAAGCGCGTCGCCAACTATTTTCAGAAGAACCACGCCGGCACGCGCATCGGCCACATGATCTCGAAAATCGCCCGCATGGAGACCACGGTGGTGCGCTCCGAGGCCGAGGCGCTGCTGCTCGAGAACAACCTGATCAAGACGCTCAAGCCGCGCTACAACATCCTGTTTCGCGACGACAAGAGCTATCCCTACCTCAAGATTGCATCGCACACCTTCCCGCGCCTGGCCTACTACCGCGGCGCGGTCGATCGCAGGCATCGCTACTTCGGCCCGTACCCGAGCGCCTGGGCCGTGAAGGAGTCGATCCAGCTGCTGCAGAAAGTGTTCAAGCTGCGCACCTGCGAAGACACGGTCTACGCCAACCGAACGCGGCCCTGCCTGCTCTACCAGATCAAGCGCTGCACCGGCCCCTGCGTGGGCTACATCACGCCAGAGGCCTATGCGCAGGACGTGGCCAACGCCGAGGCCTTCCTGATGGGCGACACGCAGGCCGTGCTCACCCAGCTCGAGGCGCGCATGATGGCGCACGCCGAAAGGCTGGAATTCGAGCAGGCGGCCGAGCTGCGCAACCAGATGTCGGCGCTGTCTCGCGTGCTGCACCAGCAATCGGTCGAGATCGCCTCCGACAAGGACGTGGACATCCTGGCGGTCAAGGTGCAGGGCGGCAAGGCCTGCGTCAACCTCGCGATGGTTCGCGGCGGCCGGCACCTGGGCGATCGCGCCTACTTCCCTGTGCACGTCGAAGACGCGACGCAGATCCAGCATGGCGAGAGCGCCATGGAAGGCGAGGAGGCTGCGCCGCCCGCCGAATCGGTCGAGGTGCAGGTGCTCGAAGCCTTCGTCGCGCAGCACTACATCGGTGTGCCGGTGCCGCCCACGCTGGTATTGAGCGAGCTCGTGAGCCGCGAACTGATCGAGGCGGTCGCCCAGCAGGCAGGCACCCGCATTACGGCAGTGTTCCAGCCGCGCGAGCAGCGCCGGCACTGGCTCGAAATGGCGCAGACCAATGCCGGCCTCCAGCTCGCGCGCCTGCTCGCCGAGGAGGGTTCGCAGCAGGCGCGCACGCGCGCGCTGGTCGATGCGCTGGAACTCGCGCCGGACGAGCTCGACAACTTCCGCGTCGAATGCTTCGACATTTCGCACACCGCCGGCGAGGCGACCCAGGCCTCGTGCGTGGTGTTCGAGCACCACACGATGCAGAACCGCGAGTACCGCCGCTACAACATCGAGGGCATCACGCCCGGCGACGACTACGCGGCGATGCGCCAGGTGCTGCATCGCCGCTACGGCAAGCTGGCCGAGGCAATGGCGGCGGAGACGGATGCGCCGCCGGCCGGCGACGCGGGCGGCGCGGGCACCGACGCGCGCCCGGGCACGCGGGCGGCGCGCATGCCCGACCTCGTGCTGGTCGACGGCGGCAAGGGCCAGGTGTCGATGGCGCGCGAGGTCTTCGGCGAGCTGGGCCTGCCGCTGTCGCTGATCGTCGGCGTGGAGAAGGGCGAGGGCCGCAAGGTCGGGCTCGAAGAGCTGGTGTTCGCCGACGGCCGCGAGAAGGTCTACCTGGGGCGCGATTCGGCAGCGCTGATGCTGGTCGCGCAGATCCGCGACGAGGCGCACCGCTTCGCGATCACCGGCATGCGCGCCAGGCGAGCCAAGGTGCGGGTGGGCGGCAGCCAGCTGGAAGACATTCCGGGCATCGGGCCCAAGCGGCGCGCGCGCCTGCTGCAGCGCTTCGGCGGCATTCGCGGCGTGGCGGCAGCGAGCGTGGAAGACATCGCCTCGGTCGACGGCATCGCGTTCGAGCTGGCCGAAGAGATCTATCGCGCGCTGCATTGACCGTCGACTCGGGGACCTGCCGGCCCCGTGACACAATCGCCGGCATGTTCTGGACGCTTCCGACGATCATGACCTGGACGCGCATCGTCGCGATTCCGCTGATCGTGGGCGTGTTCTACCTGCCGCTGGCCGAGCCGATGCGCAACCTCATCGCCACGGTGATGTTCATCGTGTTCGCCGCGACCGACTGGCTCGACGGCTTCCTGGCGCGCAGGCTCAACCAGACCTCGGCCTTCGGCGCCTTCCTCGATCCGGTGGCCGACAAGTTTCTCGTCTGTGCCTCGCTGCTGGTGCTGGTGCACCTGAACCGCGCCGACGTCTTCGTGGCGCTGATCATCATCGGCCGCGAGATTGCCATCTCCGCCCTGCGCGAATGGATGGCGCAGATCGGCGCCGGCAAGAGCGTGGCGGTCCACATGATCGGCAAGATCAAGACCGTGGTGCAGATGGTCGCGATCCCTTTCCTGCTTTTCAACGGCACCTTGTTCGGCTTGATCGACACCGGCGCCTGGGGGCAGTGGCTGATCTGGATCTCGGCCGTGCTCACGGTCTGGTCGATGGTCTACTACCTGCAGAAGGCCATTCCCGAGATCCGGGCCCGCGCGAAATGACGGATACGGCCCGGCCGTCGGGCTGGCTGCGCGCCATGCCCGCAGTCTTCGTGCTCATCTGGAGCACCGGGTTCATCGTCGCGCGCTACGGCATGCCCTATGCCCCGCCGCTCAAGTTCCTGGCGGTGCGCTATGCGCTGTCGGTGGTCTGTTTTCTCATCTGGGTGCGGCTCGCGCGCGCGCACTGGCCCGAGCAGCGTGCGCAGTGGTGGCACCTCGCGGCCACCGGCGTCCTGATGCAGGCGGGCTACCTCGGCGGCGTCTGGGCCGCAGTCCGGGCCGGCATGGGCTCGGGGCTGGTCGCCTTGCTGGTCGGCATCCAGCCGGTGCTCACCGCCGTCTGGTTGTCCATGTGGGGCGGTTCGATCACGCGCCGCCAATGGGCCGGGCTGGCCCTGGGTTTCGCAGGCCTGGTGCTGGTGGTGTCGCGCAAGTTCGGCGAGGGCGGGGAGGTGAGTGCGCTGACCATGGGCCTGGCGCTGATGGCGCTGTTCTCTATTACCGCCGGCACGCTGTACCAGAAACGCTTCGTGGCGCCCTGCGATGTGCGCTGCGCGGGCGCCATCCAGCTCGCCGCCGCCCTGATCGTCACCATGCCCTTCGCGGCGTTGGAATCCGACAGCATTCAGTGGAACCTGTACTCGGGCGGCGCGATGGCCTGGTCGGTGCTGGCGCTGTCGCTGGGCGGCAGCTCGCTGCTTTACATGCTGATCCAGCGCGGCACGGCGACGGCAGTCACGAGCCTGCTCTATCTCGTGCCGCCGTGTACTGCGGTGATGGCATGGCTTCTCTTCGCGGAGCCGATCACGGCGACGACCTTGGCGGGCATTGCGATGACGGCCGTCGGCGTGAGCCTCGTCGTGCGTGCAGAAAGGTGAACCGGCCACCGCGATCCGTCACTGCGGCCTGACTCAGCGCGAACGCCTGCCCTCGGGTTTCCACGGCTCGCCGCGAAAGCGCTCGATCAGGAAGTCGAGCAGGACGCGCACCCGTTTGGGCGTCTTCGGGCGCCAGGGTGCGATCCACTGGACGTCGGCGTCCGGCATCGCGAACTGCGGCAACACATGCACCAGTTCGCCCGCCGCGAGCTGCGGGGCGATGTCCCACAGGCTGCGCAGCATGATGCCCTGGCCGGCGAGGCACCAGTCGCGCACCATCTCGCCCGAATTGCTCGACAGCGGGCCGCCGACGCGCACACGCGCCTTGCTGCCGTCCCTGACGTGACGCAGCGTCCAGAGTGCGGCCTCGCGCTCGCCGCCGTCGCCGTTCTCCCGCGCCACCAGGCAGTCGTGCGCGGCCAGCGCGGCGACGTCTGTGGGCTTGCCGCGTCGTTCGAGATAGCTCGGCGCGGCGGCCAGCACGCGCTGGTTGCGCGCGATCCTGCGCGTGACCCAACTGCCGGCCCGGCGGCTTTGGACGGGCCACAGCCAGAGCGCGCCGTCGTAGCCTTCGGCGCCGAGGTCCGGGAGTTGCTCCATCAGCTGCAACTGGAGCTGCAGCGCGGGGTGCTGTTCGCGGAAAGCCGCGAGCGCCGGGCCGATCCAGCGGCGGCCGAATCCGAAAGTGGCAACGAGGCGGATCGTGCCGGCCAGCTCGTTCTGGCGCTCGCCGAGCTCGTTCTCGAGTGCCGCAAAGCCGGCCAGCAGACCCTTGGCGTGCAGGCACACGGCCTCGCCTTCGGCGGTGAGGTTGAGGCGGCGCGTGGTGCGGTCGAACAGGCGCTGACCGAGCCGTGCCTCGAGCGCGCCGAGCCGCTTGGTGACGACAGAGGGTACGACGTCCAGCGCCGTCGCCGCGCCCGCGAGGCTGCCGCGGTCGCGGATGGCGATCACCAGCTCCAGGTCTCCACGGTCCATTGCTGCCAATCTGGAAAGTATCAATTGCCCGATTGTTGCTTGATGCTGTGCGGCGCGCAACGCACAATCAGCCCGTGTTCGCTTCGTTTTCCACTTTCGATCTGTCGCGCAACGGCGTGCGAGTGCACGGCCGCATCGGCGGGCGCGGCAACCCGCTGCTGCTGCTTCATGGGCATCCACAGACGCATGCGATCTGGCATCGCACCGCGCCGGCGCTGGCGGAGCTGTTCACCGTCGTCATGGTCGATCTGCGCGGCTACGGCGATTCGGGCCGCCCCGCGGCGGATGCGGATCACGCCGCTTACAGCAAGCGTGAGATGGCGCTCGATGCGCTGTACGCCATGCAGCAGCACGGCTTCTCCCGCTTCGGCGTGCTGGCGCACGACCGCGGCGCGCGCGTGGCCCATCGGCTCGCGGCGGACCACGCCCAGGCTGTCGAACGGCTCATGCTGCTCGACATCGCACCGACCCTCGCGATGTACCAGAACACTTCGGAAGCCTTTGCGCGCGCTTACTGGCACTGGTTCTTCCTGATCCAGCCGCCGCCCTTGCCCGAGGCGCTGATCGGGTCCGATCCGGTGCGCTATGTCCGCAGCGTCATGGGCAGCCGCCATGCCGGTCTCACGCCCTTTGCGCCCGAGGCCCTGGCCGAGTACGAGCGCTGCGCCGCGATCGACGGCACCGCGCGAGGGATCTGCGAGGACTATCGGGCCGCAGCCACGATCGATCTCGAACACGACCGGGCGGACGTCGCCGCTGGCCTCCAGCTGGCCCAGCCGCTGCGCGTGCTGTGGGGCGAGCACGGCGCCGTGGGCCGCTGCTTCGACGTGCTTTCGCGCTGGCGCGAACGCGCTCTCGACGTGTCGGGCGCAAGCTTGGCGTGCGGCCACTACATTCCCGAAGAAGCGCCGCGCGAGCTGCTGGCCGAGGCGCTGCCCTTTTTCAACCCATCCCAAGGATTTGAGACATGAGCACCCAACGAATCGCAGTCATTGCCGGCGACGGCATCGGCAAGGAAACCATGCCCGAAGGACTGCGCGTGCTCGATGCCGCGGCACGCAAGTTCGGCATCGATCTTCATTTCGACCATTTCGACTTTTCGAGCTGGGAATACTGCGAGAAGCACGGCAAGATGCTGCCGGACGACTGGAAGGATCAGATCGGCGGCCACGACGCCATCTACTTCGGCGCGGTCGGGTGGCCCGAAAAGATTCCGGACCATGTCTCGCTCTGGGGCTCCCTGCTGCTGTTTCGTCGCGAGTTCGATCAATACATCAACCTGCGTCCCGCGCGCCTGATGCCGGGCATCGTGGCGCCCGTGGTTCGGCGGGACGGCACGCCGCGGCAGCCCGGCGAGATCGACATGTACATCGTGCGCGAGAACACCGAGGGCGAATACTCCAGCATCGGCGGGCGCATGTACGAAGGGACGGCGCGCGAGATCGTCGTGCAGGAGACCGTGATGTCGCGCGTCGGCGTCGACCGCGTGCTCAAGTTCGCCTTCGAGCTCGCGCAATCGCGACCGAAGAAGCACCTCACCAGCGCGACCAAATCCAACGGCATCTCGATCACCATGCCGTACTGGGACGAGCGCGTCGCCGCGATGGCGGAGAGCTATCCGGGCGTCAAGCTCGACAAGTTCCACATCGACATCCTGACAGCGCACTTCGTGCAGCGCCCCGACTTCTTCGATGTCGTGGTGGCGAGCAATCTGTTCGGCGACATCCTGTCCGACCTCGGCCCTGCGTGCACCGGCACGATCGGCATCGCACCGAGCGCGAATCTCAATCCGGATCGCACCACGCCCTCGCTGTTCGAGCCGGTGCACGGCTCGGCACCGGACATCGCCGGCAAGGGCATCGCCAATCCGATCGGGCAGATCTGGTGCGGCGCGATGATGCTGGAGTTCCTCGGCCACAAAGCTGCGCACGATGCCATCCTGGCGGCGATCGAGAAAGTGCTGGCACCGGCAAGCGGCGCACCGCGCACGCCTGACATCGGCGGCAGCGCGGGCACGACCGACTTGGGTCGTGCGGTGGCGCAAGCGCTTTGAAAAGAGCCGGCGCAAAACACCACTAAAATCGCGGTCCTCGCTGGGTTGCGCGGCCGGCTGTCGTATTGACACCCCGTGGACCAGTGGTTGTAATCCTTGTCGGCAGTGCGCTGCCGGCGCGTCAGAACTGCCATCCTTTTCCATTTATCGCACCCCATGGCGTCGTCATGGGGCCGGCATTGTTTCTGACGTTACCCGATCAACAATTTTTCCTGCAAGGGGCCCTTGTGAACAAAACCGAACTGATTGAGCACATCGCAAAAAACGCCGACATCTCCAAAGCCGCTGCCACGCGGGCACTTGAATCGACCATCGGCGCCATTCGTACCACGCTCAAGAAGGGCGGTTCCGTCTCGCTCGTCGGTTTCGGCACCTTTGCAGTCGGCAAACGCGCTGCGCGCACGGGCCGCAATCCACGCACCGGCGACGCGATTAAAATCAAGGCCGCCAAGATCCCGAAGTTCCGTCCCGGCAAGGCGCTCAAAGACGCGCTGAACTGAGACACTGGTTCCCGGTGGGGTGCTTAGCTCAGCTGGTAGAGCGGCGCCCTTACAAGGCGTAGGTCGGGGGTTCGAACCCCTCAGCACCCACCACCCGATGCAAAGGCGAACACTCAGTTCGCCTTTTTTGTTTGCTGTTTCGTTCATCCCGCAGAGAGTGTCCAAGCATGTTTGATTCCTTCCGCAAGTACAACAAGGTCATCATGGGGCTCTTGTTCTTGCTGATCATTCCGTCGTTCGTGCTGTTCGGCGTCGATCGCTACCAGGGCGGCGGCCAAGGAGAGAAGGTTGCGCGCGTAGACGGCACCGACATCACCCGGCCGGAATGGGATGCGCAGCACCGCAACGAGATCGACAGGATCCGGCAGCAGGCGCCCAACATCGAGCCGGGCTTGCTCGATTCGGACGCCGCCCGCTACGCGACGCTGGAGCGCATGGTGCGCGACCGCGTGCTCGCGGCGGCCGCTTCGAAGTCGAACATGACGGTGTCGGAAGAGCGGCTCGCGCGTCTGTTCGCCGAAGATCCGGGCCTGGCTTCCTTCCGCACGGCCGACGGCAAGTTCGATCGCGAGCGCTTCATGCGCGCAACGGGCCGCACCCCCGAGCAGTACGAAGCTTCGGTGCGCGCCGACCTGGCGACGCAGCAGGTGCTGCTGGGCATTTCAGGAACGGCATTCGCCACGCCCGCCCAGGCAGCAGCCACGCTCAATGCCTTCTATGACCGCCGCGAAGTGCAGGTCGCGCGCTTCAATCCGGGCGACTTCGCACCGAAGGTCAATGTGAGCGATGCCGATCTCGAGGCGTATTACAAGCAGCATGTCGCGCAATTCCAGGTGCCCGAACAAGCGAGCATCGAATACCTGGTACTCGATCTCGAAGCGGCGAAGAAGAACATCGCGATCAACGAGGCCGATCTACGCAGCTACTACGACCAGAACGCCGCGCGCTTCGGGACCAAGGAAGAGCGCCGTGCAAGCCACATCCTGATCAGCGCGCCCGCGAGTGCGCCCGCCGCCGAGCGCGAGAAGGCGCGTGCGAAGGCGCAGCAGCTGCTGGCCGAAGTCAAGAAGGCACCGGGCACTTTCGCTGATGTCGCGCGCAAGAATTCGCAAGACCCCGGGTCGGCGGAGAAGGGCGGTGACCTCGATTTCGTGACGCGCGGCGCCATGGTCAAGCCTTTCGAGGATGCGATGTTCGCGCTTAAGAAGGGCGAGATCAGCGATGTCGTCGAAACCGAGTTCGGCTACCACATCATCCAGCTCAACGACATCAAGCCCGCGGTGATCCAGCCCTTCGAGCAGGCGCGCGCCGCCATCGAGAACGAAGTGCGCAGCCAGCAGGCCACGCAGGAGTTCGCCAAGGCGGCCGAGAGTTTTACCGACATCGTCTACCAGCAGCCCGACAGCCTGAAGCCGGCCGCCGACAAGTTGAAGCTCACTATCCAGACCGCGAGCAAGGTCGGCCGCATGCCCGCGCCGGGCGCCGCGGGTGCGCTGGCAAGCCGCAACTTCCTGAACGCACTGTTTGCCGCCGATTCGCTCGAACGCAAGCACAACACCGAGGCGATCGAGATAGGCCCCAACCAACTCGCTTCGGGGCGCGTGACGCAATACAGCCCTGCGCGGTCGCTGCCTTTCGAGGAGGTCAAGGACAAGGTTCGTACCCAGCTTGTCACCGAGCGCGCAGCCGCGCTCGCCAAGACCGAGGGCGAGGCCAAGCTCGCGGCCTGGCAAGCCAAACCGGCCGATGCAAGCTTCGGCGCGGCGGTGACGGTTTCGCGGCTCGAGACGCAGTCGCAGCCGGTGCCTGTCATCGAAGGCGCCTTGCGGGCCGATCCGGCCAAGCTGCCTTCGCTGGTTGGGGTCGATCTGGGCGCGCAAGGCTATGCCGTCGTGCGGGTCAACAAAACGGTGCCCCGGACGCCGCCTGCGCCCGAGGCGGCACATCAGGAGACGCAGCAGGTCGCGCAGGCCGTGGCCGCGGCGGAGAACGCGGCGTACTACGACATGCTGAAGAGCAGGTTCAAGGCGGAGATCCTGGTGCCAAAGCCGCCGGATCCGATCGTTGCCGGCGGACGCTAGTTTTTTGCCGCTACAATTGCAGGCTCTGTGGTGGCTGTAGCTCAGCTGGTAGAGTCCCAGATTGTGATTCTGGTCGTCGTGGGTTCGAGTCCCATCAGCCACCCCAAACCCCTTTGACGAAAGCGCCGATCATTCGATCGGCGCTTTTTTTTTGGAGCGGCCTCACTTGCGGCAATTGGGATTTGAATTAGAATTTTTACTTTCCAATTCGGAGGATTTCACCGATGGCCTCGACCCTTGCCGACATCAATTCCCAGATCAAGAAGCACGACGAGCAGATTGCGCAATTGCGCAAGCAAGCCGAGGAACTGCGCAATCAGGAGCGCGCCGGTGTGATCGAGGAACTGCGCAAGAAGGTCGCTGAATATGGTTTGACTGCGGCCGATCTGAAACTCGGCACGCGTGGTGGCAAGCGCAGTACAGTGGTGGTCGGGACCAAGGCGGCTGCAAAGTATCGCAGCCCAACCGGTGAAACATGGTCGGGTGGGCGTGGGCGCAAGCCGCGTTGGATTACGGAGGCGCTGGCCGCCGGCAAGTCGCTGTCGGACTTCGAGATCAAGTAGGCGGTTTGCTGAGTCCCTCGTAAAAAAGCCCGCAGGTGCGGGCTTTTTTATTGGGTGCGGGAAGCCTCAGTTGACCATCACGAGCTTGCCTTTGACGCCGCGCGAACCCATGTGAGCGTAGGCGGCCTTCAACTCTGCCATCGGCATGGTGCGGTCGATCACCGGCTTGATCCTGCCTTGGCCATACCACTTCGCCAATTCGGCCATCATCTGCGCATTGGCCTTGGGTTCGCGCTTGGCGAAATCCCCCCAGAACACGCCGACCAGCGACGCGCCTTTGAGTAGCGTCAAATTTAATGGCAGCGAGGGAATGGGGCCGGCGGCGAAGCCCACGACCAGATAACGCCCGCGCCAACCGATCGAGCGGAACGCAGGTTCTGCGAATTCGCCGCCGACGGGGTCGTAAATCACATCCGGCCCTTTGCCGTCGGTCGCCGCTTTGATGGCGTCGCGAAAGCCATTGGGCAGCGCATGCGTCGTGTAGTTGATCGTGAGGTCGGCCCCGATGGATTTGCAGAGCTCGCATTTTTCATCGGTGGAGGCCGCGGCGATCACTTTGGCACCGGCAGCCTTGGCGATCTGTATTGCGGCCGTTCCGACGCCGCCGGCCGCGCCGAGCACCAGCACGGTTTCGCCGGCCTTGAGCTGCGCCCTGTCCATCAGCGCATGCCACGACGTCGCATAGATCATGATGAAAGCTGCCGCATCGACATGGCCGAAGCCCTCGGGCAGCGGCATGCAGAGGGCCGCCGGCGCCAGCGTGTGGGTGCCGAAGCCGCCGGTGCCGGAAAGACAGGCGACGTTTTGGCCGATCTGAAGATGAGTCACTCCGTCGCCGACAGCCGCCACCACGCCCGCATATTCGGACCCTGGCACGAAGGGCAGCGGCGGCTTGATCTGGTACTTGTTCTGCACGATCAGCAGATCGGGGAAGTTGAGGCTGGCCGCCTTGATTTCGATCAGCACCTGGCCCGGACCGGGCGTCGGTGTCGGCAGTTCCTTCCAGGTCAGGGCGTCGACGCCGGTGGGGTTTTCGCAGAGCCATGCGTGCATGCTCTTGTCTCCTTGAGGTGGGTCTTGGGGGCAATGGATCCGGGCCATGATAGGCGGGCCGGCTGGCGGGCATTGTCCCTGCCGTGACGCCTCGGCCGCCTACAATCGCGCGCACTCACCGACGACATGAAGATACTTATTTCGAACGACGATGGCTTCCAGGCACCCGGCATCGTTGCGCTGCACGGTGCGCTGAAGGAGGTGGCTGAAGTCGAAGTGGTCGCGCCAGAGCACAACAACAGCGCCAAGTCGAACGCGCTCACGCTGGCGGCGCCGCTTTACGTGCATACCGCGCACAACGGCTTTCGCTACGTAACGGGTACGCCCGCCGACTGCGTGCACATCGCGCTCAAGGGGCTGCTCGATTACCGGCCCGATCTCGTGGTTTCCGGCATCAACAACGGCGCCAACATGGGCGACGACACCATCTACTCGGGCACCGTCGGCGCAGCGATGGAGGCCTATCTTTTCGGCATTCCGGCGATCGCGTTCTCTCAGATCGAGAAGGGCTGGGCCCATGTCGATGCCGCCGCCCGTGCGGCCCGGCGGCTGGTGGAGCAGATCGAACGCGAACGCATGCTCGAGGGCGGTGCGTTCCTTCTCAATGTCAACGTGCCGAACCTGCCCTTCGACAAGTTGAAATCGGTCAAGGTTTGCAGGCTGGGGCGCCGTCATGCAGCCGAAAAGGTGATTACGCAGGACAGCCCCCGTGGCGAGACCATGTACTGGATCGCGGGGGCGGGCAGTGCCAAGGACAGCGGCGAGGGCACCGACTTCCATGCGACGGCGGCTGGCCACATTGCGCTCACGCCATTGCAGATCGATCTGACCGACCATGCCAACCTGGGCCAGTGGCGCGAGACGGTGGCTCGCCTGGGCGAGTCCTCCTGACATGGCGAGCCAGCGACCCGGGTTCCCCGTGCGGCTCACACCCACCGCGTCGGCCGTGACGCGCGGGCGCACATCCGCCGTGCCTGCCAATCCGCTTGTCCATCACACGCCTTCGATGGCCTCGGACGCCGTGCGCGCGCGCATGGTTCAGCGGCTCGCCGCGCAGGGCATTGCCGACGTGCGGGTGCTGCGCGCGATGGGCATTGTCGAGCGTCATCTTTTCGTCGACAGCGCGCTGGTCAATCAGGCCTACGAAGACACGAGCCTTCCGATCGGTCTGGGCCAGACCATTTCGAAGCCGAACGTGGTGGCCCGCATGATCGAACTCCTGCTCGGCGCCCCCGCATTGGCGAACAAGCCCGCCGACCGCTTGGGCCGCGTGCTCGAGATCGGGACCGGCTGCGGCTACCAGGCGACGGTGTTGAGCCACATCGCGACCGAGGTCTACAGCATCGAGCGCCTGCGCGGGTTGCACGAGCGAGCACGCACCAATCTCCGCTCGTTCCGGCTGGCCACGGTTCATCTGCTGCTCGGTGACGGCATGGTGGGCTATGCAAAGGGTGCGCCTTACGCGGGCATCATCGCGGCGGCCGGCGGCGAAGCGGTGCCGGAAGCTTGGATCGCGCAGCTGGCCGTGGGCGGCCGGCTCGTCGCGCCGACCCAGTCCGCGGTCGGCAAACAGGCCCTTGTCGTGATCGACAAAACAGCGCGGGGACTGGAGCGCCGCATTCTTGAGCCGGTTCACTTTGTCCCCCTAAAATCGGGAATTGCTTGAAGGAAGAACACATGCTGGGTATTGGCAATCGGGGCTGGCTTGCCGGCGTGACGCTGCTGGTCGCGCTCTTGATTGCGGGGTGTGCTACCAGGCGCGGCCCCGTACCGGTCGAGGACCGCGGCACGATGACCAGCGCGCCGGTCGCTGCACCCGGAGGACCTGCTGTCCCGCCGATCACCACTGACGCTTCGGGCAAGCCGCTGCCGGGCATCGAAAACTACGGCAAGCCCGGCTATTACGCGGTGCGTCCCGGCGACACCATTCGCCGCATCGGCACCGAAACCGGTCAGAGCTGGCAGAACATCGCCCGCTGGAACAATCTCGACAATCCCGACTTGATCGAGGTCGGCCAGGTGCTGCGCGTGATCCCGCCGGCCGGCGCCACAGGCACTGCGGCGCCGGCACCCGCAGCGGGTACCACCGATGCGTCGGGCGCCGTCACGCGGCCGGTCACGCAGGCTGCCGTCGCACCGTCTTCCGGCGCCGCAGCGGCTCCCGCGGCCGCGGCGAGTGCGGCTGCCAAACCTACGCCACCCATCGTCACCGCCTCGCCTTCGGCACCGGCTGCGACGGCATCGGGCGATGAAGACGTGGGCTGGATCTGGCCTGCGCAGGGCTCGCTGATTGCAGGTTTCGACGAAGCCAAGAACAAGGGCCTCGACATCGGCGGCAAGGCCGGCGATTCGGTGCTGGCTGCAGCCGATGGGCGAGTGGTGTATGCCGGCGCCGGCCTGCGGGGCTACGGCAACCTGATCATCCTCAAGCACAACAACACCTACCTGACCGCTTATGCGCACAACCGGACCCTGCTGGTGAAGGAGGACCAGTCCGTGCAGAAGGGCCAGAAGATTGCCGAGATGGGCAACAGCGACGCAGACCGCGTGAAGCTGCATTTCGAAATCCGCCGCCAGGGCAAGCCGGTCGATCCGGCGCGCTACCTGCCCGCGCGCTAGGATCATGCATGGCTGCCTCCGTCCCGCGTCGCATCCCGGTCGTGCGGCGCGCGGCGGGCAACGGCAGCATCTCGACCTTCCGGCCTTACAAGCCTGCGAGCCTGCCCGCTCCTGCGGACGACGTCGTTGACCGCGCGGACAAGGGCGCGCCGCCCGAGATTCCGCACGACGCGGTGCCGGTCGATCCAGGCGGTGAAGGCGGCGATTCGCTGACGCTCTACCTGCGCGAGATCCGGCGCACGGAACTGTTCACTCCCGACGAGGAATACCAGACCGCCTGCGCCGCGCGCAGCGGCGACTTCGCGGCGCGGCAATCGATGATCGAGCACAACCTGCGGCTCGTGGTCAACATCGCCAAGGCCTATCTCGGCCGCGGCGTTCCGCTCGTTGATCTGATCGAAGAAGGCAACCTCGGCCTGATGCATGCGATCAACAAGTTCGAGCCGGAGCGGGGCTTTCGCTTCTCCACTTATGCAACCTGGTGGATTCGCCAGTCGATCGAACGGGCGGCGATGATGCAGGCCCGCGCGATCCGGCTGCCGGTGCATGTGGTTCGCGAACTGCAGCAGGTGATGCGCGCACGCCGCGCGTTGGAGGGCGACGCCGACTTCATCGCCCGCCGGCCCGACGGCGTTCGGGTCGAAGATGTCGCGGCGCTGCTGGGCCGCGAGGTGCAGGCGGTGGCCGAGCTGATGGCGCTCTCCGAGGCGCCACGTTCGCTCGATGCGGGCAGCGAGCGCGGCGACGACAGCTTCAGCCTGGCCGAAACGGTGGCTTCGGAAGACGAGGGCGGAGACCCGACAGGGGTGACGCAAACGCACGAGGTCGAGAAGCTTCTCGATCGATGGATCCTCGCACTGAGCGAACGCGAGCGCGAGGTGCTGGAAGGCCGCTACGGCCTGCATGACCGCGATCCGGAAACACTCGAGGTGTTGAGCGTGCGCCTCGGACTGACGCGGGAACGCGTGCGGCAGATCCAGAACGAGGCGCTCGCCAAGATGCGCCGCCAGCTCGCGCGCGCCGGGGTGCGGCGCGATGCACTTTTGTAGCCTCCGGGCCGAGGGCGCAGCGCAGCCCTGAGACAATCCGTGCATGACGGATTCGATAGAGAAGAAGGCGGCGCAGCAACAAGCCCGCGATGAATGGCTGCACGTCGAGTCGCTCGACCTCGACGCACAAGGCGTAGCGCACAAGGCCGACGGCATGGTGGTGTTCATCGAAGGCGCATTGCCTTTCGAAGAAGTGCAGTTCAGCGTGCACCGTAAGAAGAACAACTGGGAGCAGGGCACCGTGGCGGCGATCCGCCGCGAATCGTCGCAGCGCGTGCGCCCCGGCTGTCCGCATTTCGGCCTGCACGCCGGTGCCTGCGGCGGCTGCAAGATGCAGCACCTGGATGCCGCGGCGCAGGTGGCGGTGAAACAGCGTGCGCTCGAAGATAACCTGTGGCATCTCGGCAAAGTGCGCCCCGAGAACATGCTGCGGCCGCTGGAAGGTCCCGCCTGGCACTACCGCTATCGCGCCCGCCTGTCGATGCGCTACGTGGCCAAGAAGGGCACTGTGCTGATCGGCTTTCACGAGCGCAAGAGCCGTTACCTGGCGGACATGCAGGTGTGCCCCGTGCTGCCCGCCCAGGTCAGCGCCATGCTCATGCCCTTGCGCGAGCTCGTCGGCTCGATGGAGGCGCGGGACACCTGTCCGCAGATCGAACTGGCTTGCGGAGACGCGCCGGACGGCGCCGGCCTCGGGTTGATCGCCCTGGTGCTGAGGCACCTGCAGCCGCTGTCCGCGGCGGACATTGGGCGGCTCCAGGCTTTTGCGGCGCAGCACCCCGGCGTGCAATGGTGGCTGCAGGCCAAAGGGCCCGAGACGGTGAAGCTTCTCGAGCCCGGTGGTCCCGCGCTCGCTTACGAGTTGCCGGAGTTCGGCGTCACGATGCCGTTCAAGCCGACCGATTTCACGCAGGTCAATCCGCACATCAATCGCGCGCTGGTCAGCCGCGCCTTGCGCCTGCTCGACGTGCAGTCGGACGAGCGCGTGATCGACTGGTTCTGCGGCCTGGGCAACTTCACGTTGCCGCTGGCGAGCCGCGCGCGCGAGGTGTTGGGCATCGAGGGCAGCGACGCGCTGGTGGCGCGGGCGACCGACAACTTCGAGCACAACCGGCCCGCGGTGCCCGGTCGAGGGGCGCTGGCCCCGATCCGCTTCGTCGCGCGCAACCTGTTCGAGATGACACCCGCAATGCTGGTGGCCGACGGCGCGGCGGACAAATGGCTGGTCGATCCGCCGCGCGAGGGTGCGTTTGCGCTGGCGAAGGCGCTCGCCGACCTTCATCAGCAGGTCGAACTGCACGAAGGCGGCTGGTCGCCGCCGAAGCGCATCGTCTATGTGAGCTGCAATCCCTCGACGCTGGCGCGCGACGCCGGCCTCCTGGTGCATCAGGCGGGCTATCGCTGTACCTTCGCCGGTGTGGTCAACATGTTCCCGCACACGGCCCATGTCGAGTCGATCGCGGTGTTCGAGCGGGCATGAAAAAGGGCCCCGAGGGGCCCTTGCTTGAAGCGGCTCAGGCGCTCAGTCGCGCTCGCCGCCGAAGATGCCGAGCAAGGCCAGCAGGCTCTGGAACACGTTGAACAGGTCCAGATAGAGCGCGAGCGTGGCGCTGATGTAGTTGGTCTCGCCGCCGTCCATGACCTGCTTCAGGTCATACAGCATGAAGGCCGAGAAGATGCCGATGGCGGCGACCGAGATCGCCATCATGCCGGCGCTCGAGCCGACGAAGACATTGATGATCGCGCCGACCATCAGCACCAGCGCGCCGACGAACAGCCACTTGCCCATGCCGGTCAGATCGCGCTTGATCACCGTTGCCAGCGAGGCCATGACGAAGAACACGCCGGCGGTGCCGCCGAAGGCGGTCATGACCAGTTCGGAGCCGTTCTTGAAACCCAGCACCATCGCGATCAGCCGCGACAGCATCAGGCCCATGAAGAAGGTGAAGGCCAGCAGCACCGGCACGCCGGCGGCCGAGTTCTTGGTTTTCTCGATCGCAAAAATGAAGCCGAAGGCGCCGCCCAGGAAGACCATGAGGCCGAGACCGCCGCTGAGCGAGCGGGTGATGCCGGTGGCGACGCCCAGCCAGGCGCCCAGCACGGTGGGCAGCAGGCTCAGGGCGAGCAGCCAATAGGTATTGCGCAGGACGCGCTGGCGCTCTGCCTGCGGCAACGTCTGGCCGTAGCCGACGGTGGTGTCGAGGGTGTTGACGCGGTCGTTCATTGCTGAAACTCCTGATGTTTGCTGCAACGCTGCAGTTGGGGCCCATTCTAGGTGGCCGCAAGAGCCGGCCGCGACAAAAACCCGCATCCGGATGTCCCTAAGGCGCTTTCCGCCATCCGTAAGGGCTCATACAGGTGCGGGCGCTATGCTCCGGCACTTAGTTCACTTTTTGCAAGACCATGAAGACCAAGTCTTTTCTCGAACTCGCCGATGTCAAGGCCATTGCCGCCGCCGCCGAGGCGGAAGCGCTCAAGAACAACTGGGCCGTGACCATTGCCATCGCCGACGATGCCGGCAACCTGCTCTGGCTGCAGCGGCTGGACGGCGCGGCGGCCTTGTCGTCGCACATCGCGCCGGCCAAGGCCCACACGGCGGCGATGGGAAGGCGCGAGAGCCGGATCTATGAAGACATGATCAACGGCGGCCGCACGTCGTTCCTGACGGCGCCCGGGGTGCAGGGGCTGCTCGAGGGGGGTGTGCCGATCCTCAAGGATGGCCAGGTGATCGGTGCGGTCGGCGTCAGCGGCGTCAAGTCGAACGAAGACGCGCAGATTGCCAAGGCGGGCATCGCCGCGCTCGGCCTCTGATCGCAGGCTTCAAAACAAGAACGCCGACTTTCGGGTCGGCGTTTTCTTTTTTGGCGTTCAAGGTGGAAAAAAAAGCTTGGCTAGTCGGCGAACCGTTGGCTAGCAAAAAACGACCCTTCGGAGATGAATCTCCTCGAGTCGCCCCACGATGAAACTTGCGCGAGGGGCGGGCTGATCTCTATTTGGTCAGGATCAGCTTGCCGAGTTTGGTGGCTTGCAGCCGGTAGAGCGAGCCGTTGTGCATGATCCCGACGATCTTGCTGCCCTTGAGAAGCTCCGTGCTCTCGAAGAGGGCTGCAGGGCGGGGCGCCTCCGCGGCGGCGCGGCCGCCGCCCGAATGGTCGAGCGAGGGATGGTTCAGGACGGTGAATGCGTTGGGAGTTGCTGGCATTGGAATTCCCCTTTGAAAGCGATGAGTGAATGATAATGATTCGCAATAAAAAGTCAATCGTCTCGATCGAACTTTTTGATTTGCAAAGCACGCTCTACTTCGCTTCGGGTTCCGTGATGAAGCCGATCTTGCGCACGCCGGTCTCGCGCGCTGCCGACATCGCCTGTGCAACGCGCTCGTAGCGCACCGCCTTGTCGCCGCGGATGTGCAACTCGGGTTGCGGATCCTTGGCCGCTTCGGCCGCGAGTCGCGTCTTCAGTTCGGCGTCGTCGATCTTCTGCTCGTTCCAGTAGTAGCTGCCGTCGGCGGCCACGGTGAACAGGATGTTCTGCGGCTTGGTCTGCTCCGGCTCGCTGCTCGCTCGGGGCAAGTCGATGTTCACTGCGTGCTTCATCACCGGAACGGTGATGATGAAGATGATCAAGAGCACCAGCATGACGTCGACCAGCGGCGTCATGTTGATCTCGTTCATCACCTCGTCGGGTTCGTCCTGGGTTCCGAAAGCCATGGTGCTCAGCCTTTCTTGAGCGGAACGACGGTGGCCTCGACGCCGCTCTGGACGCGTGCCCCGGTCACGAAGTAGGCATGGAGGTCGTGCGCGAAGCTGTTGAGCTTGGTCAGCACGAACTTGTTGCCGCGCACCAGCGCGTTGTAGCCCAGCACCGCCGGAATGGCCACCGCCAGGCCCAGCGCCGTCATGATCAGCGCTTCGCCGATCGGGCCTGCCACCTTGTCGATGGTGGCTTGGCCGGCCGAGCCGATGCTCATCAAGGCGTGATAGATGCCCCAGACGGTGCCGAAAAGACCGATGAAAGGCGCCGTCGAGCCGACCGAAGCCAGGATGGCCAGGCCGGTCTGCAGGCGCGCGGTGAATTCGTCGATGCCGTTGCGCAGCGCGCGCGTGATCCAGTCGCTCACGTCGAGCGCATCGTGCAGATGGGCCTTGGTGTTGCGGTGATGGGCCGCCGCCTCGCGGCCTTCCAGGGCGAGGGCGCGAAACGGATTGCTGTCGTCCTTGCCGAGCTTGTTGAGCGCGGTGGCGAAGTCTTCGCTGTGCCAGAAGTCCTGCGAGTGCTTCGCGAGACGCTTGTACTTGATGACGTCCAGCGCCTTGATCAGGATCACGATCCACGACGCGAGCGACATGCCGATCAGCAGCAAGGCGACGGCCTTGGTGACGAAGTCGCCCTGCGCCCATACGTTCATCAGGCCAAATTGGGAATCCATAACTACTGCTCCGGAACTATTGGGAAAGTGTGAAATTGAAAGGCGCCTTCAACAGGTACACGGTCGCCTCGTTGGCGCCCGGCTGCTTGATCGGCGTGACCTGCGATGACATGGCTGCCTCGCGCGCTGCCTGGTCGAGCCGGTCGTAGCCGCTGGACTTGAAAATCTCGGCGCGTTTGGCGAAGCCTGCGCTGTTGAAATAGACCGCAACGATCACCGTGCCGGTCTCGCCCAATCGCTTGCTCATCGCCGGATAGGTGATGCGAGGTTCGCGGATGTACTGCGTCTGGCCCTGGCTGATTTCGACGAGCTTGGGCGCTGGCGGTGCCGGCGGCGCGGCAGGGGGAGCAGGCGGCTCCGGCGGCGCTGGCGGTGCAACGGGCGCCGGCGGGGGCGGCGGCTCGATACTCCCCGTGGGCGCATTGGGTGCCGGTGTGGGCTTGGGCTCCCGTATCGCCTGTGGCCGCGGCGGCGGAGGCGTCTTCGTCACTTCCCGCTTGGGCGGTTCGGGCGGCGGTGGCGGCGGTTCTGCCGGCTTGGGCGGCTCGATGAACTCGCTCAGGATTTCCACCGGGATGACCACCTCGGCAGCGCGGCGGAGCAGCCCACTTTGCAGCGCCCACAGGGCCGCGACGTGAAAGAGCACCACGCCGCCTGCGATGACAGCGTTGCGCGAGAGGCCCAGAACGGAGGGAGGAGGCGAGGAAAAGCGGTCAGACACGATCAACTATGGAGTGCCGGCCCTTGCGAAAGGTGCCCGGCTGCAGCGGAACCGCCGATTACTTACGAAGAATCCACCAGACCGAGCCGGTGACGAGGATCAGGCTGCCGCCGAGTGCCGAGAAGAGTTCCATGCCCTGCTTTCCGTGATGGAGTTGGCAAGCTGGATCGACCTCTGTTCCGATTCGCGGTTGAGCGCGGCAACCGGATGGGAAGCGCTGCATTGCGCGACCACGTCGCGCGCGCAGCCTTCGCACTGGCCGCACTGGGTGGCCACGCCGAGTTCAAACTGTACTTCGTCGAAGGTCATGCCGGCGCGCACATGGCGTGCGATTTCGCGGTCTGACACTCGGCGACATACGCAAACGATCATGGCGGTGAGGCGGCGGTTGGCTGGCTGGTTGTAAGAGGCTTGATTATAAATACGAATTCCTCGCATTTGCAATAACTATTGCGCCCACAATGGAATTCCCCGCTCACACCTCGGCCCACATCCGCAGCAGATTGTGATAGTTGCCCGTCAGGGCCACGCTCTCTTCGGACTCGCCCAGGCGCGCCCGCAACTTCTGGATGGTCTGGTCAAGTTCGAACAGCAGGGCGCGCTGACGGTCGTCGCGCACCATGCTCTGAAGCCAGAAGAAGGCGCATATCCGCGCGCCTTGCGTCACCGGATGCACGCGGTGCAGGCTGCTGGAGGGATACAGAATCAGATCGCCCGCCGGCAACTTGACTTCGTGGGTGCCGTAGGTGTCCACGACTTCCAGTTCGCCTCCTTCGTAGTCCTCCGGCTCGGACAGGAACAGGGTGCACGACAGATCGGTGCGCAATTGCTCGCCGGTGCCGGGCACGGAGCGCACCGATCCGTCCACGTGCAGTCCGTAGTGTTCGCCGCCTTCGTAGCGATTGAACAGCGGTGGCACGAACCGCAGCGGCAGCGCAGCGGAAAAGAGCAGGGCATTCTTGGCCAGTGCGGCCAGGATGGTGCTGCCCAACACGCGAGTCACGGGGGAGAGCTCGGGCAACTGACGATTGCGCTTGACCTTGGCGCCCTGTTCCCCCACGGTTTCCCTGCCGTCCACCCAATCGGTCGTGTCGAGGGTTGCTCGTATTTCGCGCACCTGATCCCGCGTCAGGACATCGGGCACATGCAACATCATTTGCAAGGTCTCCATGAAAAAAGCCCCAGCGCGACGACTGGGGCGGCGAGTTTCGCATTCCTCGAGCGTGGAATGCCGGGGCGCGTCAGAACTTGAAGTTGGCAGTCAAGGTCGCGGAGCGCGGCGTTCCGATCGTCAGCCGGTTCCCTGCGTTGTTCACCCGCGCCAGATAGAACTTGTCCGTCAGGTTGTACAGGTTGAGCTGGATCGCCACGTTCTTGTTGATCTCGTAGCCGATCATCGCGTCGAAGACCGTATAGCTCGGAATCGTCGGGAAGAAGGTGGTCGGCGTCAGCGCCGCGTTCGATGTCGCCCGCGCCTGCGTGTCGACGTAACGTGCGCCGCCCCCGACGATCAGGCCCATGGGAAACTTGTAGGTCGTCCAGAGCGTGGCCGTGAGCTTCGGCGAGAAGCGGATCTGGGCGCCGTTCTGCGTGGTGCTTGTCCGCGACCCTTCCAGGATCTCGGTGTCGATGCTGGCGATGCCCGCGATGACCTGCCATGCAGGCGTGATCTGCCCGATGGCGCTCAGTTCAATGCCCTGCACCCGCGTCTTGCCGTACTGCTCGGTGTTGCCGAAGGTATCGACCTGAGCCTGTTCGTTCTCGTTGGTGGTCCGGAACAGTGCGCCGGTCACCGCGAGGCGCTTGTCCAGCAGATCCCACTTGGTGCCGATCTCGGCGGTCTTCGCCTTCTGAGGATCGAGGTTCGGATTGTTGATGTTGGTGGCCGTGCCCGACAGCGCGAAGTCGGAACCTGGCGGTTTCGCGGACGTGGCGTAGGCGGCATAGATGCTTCCATTGGGGGCCGGCTTGAACACCACGCCTAGCTTGCCCGTGAGAAGGTTGTCGGATTTGCCGAGCCGCGTTGCGAGTTGCGTTCCATTGGCTGCAGGTGCGTCGAGGCTGTAAAAATCGCTCTTGTAGTGCTCGTAGCGCAGACCGCCGTTGATCAGCCATTGCTCGTTGAGCTGGATGGTGTCGAAAGCGTACAGCGCGGCCGTGGTCGTCTTGCCGGCGGTGCTGGCGCCGGTCGGCAGCACCGGAACGAAGGCGCGGTTGACGTTGGGGGCGTAGAGGTTGTTGTAGGCAAGGAACGAAGTGCCCGAGCGCACGCCGTTGAGCGCGTTGATCTGGGCAGCCATGGCGGTGTTGTCCTGCTCTTCGCGGCCGAACTCGACGCCGGCGCTGATGGAGTGCTTCAAGCCGCCCAGGGTCAGGTCCGCCGTGATGTTCGTCTGGTTCGCAAAGATCTCGTTGTCTTGAAGCTTGCCCTGCGGCGTCGTGCGCACCGACCAGCCCAGCGGATTGAACACGTTCGGGACGAGCAGCCCGTTGCTGAACACGCCCGTCAGCGTCAGGTCTTGCTTGGTGCGGCCCCAGCGGGAGATGTTGCGGATCGTCACGCCGGGCGCAATGTCGTGTTCGATGCGCGCCGTGAACATGTCGGCCTTCACGTCGTCATGGTCCGACAGGAAGCCGTAGTAGTTGTTGGTGTCGACCCGAGGGCCGTTGCCGCCGATGCGCGCCAGATCGGCAAGGTAGTAGCCTTCGAGGCCGACCACGGGAATGCCGCCGTCAGGGCGATTCTTCTGGTCCATGTGCAGATAGGACAGGTAGATGCGCGTTGGCGTGCCGAGGCCGATGGCGAGCGAAGGCGCGATGCCCCATCGATTGTTCTCGACCAGGTCCCGTCCCGGAACCCCGCCGTCCTGCGCCATGGCATTCAGACGAAATGCCACCGAACCGGTTTCGTTCAGCGCCCGGTTGAGGTCGACCGTTGCCCGCTTCTGGCTGGCGGAGCCCAGGCTCACGCTGCCGGCGAAGAAGTTCTCGGCGGCGGGCACCTTGGATACCAGATTGATGTAGCCGGTCGGCGATCCGCGGCCGATGTCGGCGCCCGCAGGGCCCTTGACCACCTCGACCTGTTCGATATTGAACATGTCGCGCGACACGGTGCCCACGTCGCGGATGCCGTCGACGAAGATGCTGCCCGAGGTGTCGAAGCCGCGCATGAACACGGCGTCGCCTGTGGACGTGTTGCCGTTCTCCCCCATCTGGAAGGTGATGCCGGGCGTATTGCGCAGCGCCTCCGTCAGCGTCGTCGCGCCCTGGTCCTGCAGGACCTCCTTCTTGATGACGGTGATGGTTTGCGGCGTATCCACCAGCGGCTGCGTGAACTTGGGCGATGAAGACGCTTCGGGCTTGTAGCTATCGGCTGTCGCTTCGATCTTGACTTCGCGCAACGTGTTCGCCGTGCTGGTCTGCGCCGCGACGGGCATCGAGATCGCGATCAGGGTTGCGGCTGCTGCGCCAGTCAACTGGGGGGATGGCGCGCGCCCGACGGCGTGCTTGCGGCTCTTGATATAGGCCATGAAGGGTTCTCCGGAAAGACGGCATGTGAGAACTCGACTGGCGGGTCCGAGACGCGCCCTGAGGGGCGGCGGGGGATTGGCTGGGTGAGCTGAGTCGCAGAGGGCGCGACTTCGGGGGAATGATAATTAATCTCAATACGTTTGTTTACGTATTTCCAAAATTGAGACTAAGAGCCGCTGTGTTTGTTGCCAGTTAGCAACCGGGCGGCCGTGCAAGCCTGCGCCTCAATAGACGTCGCGTCTATAGCGGCCGGTGGCCGTGAGTTCACGGATCACGGCGTCACCGGCGATCTGCCGCAATGCCGCATCGACGCCGGATGCCATGCCCTTCAGGCTGCCGCACACGTACACCGCCGCGCCGCGACCGATCCATGCGAGCACTTCTTCGGAAGCCTGCAGCAATCGATGCTGGACGTAGAGGCGTTCGGGCTGATCGCGCGAGAAGACCATGTCGAGCCGGCGCAAAACGCCTGCAGCGTTCCAGGCTTCGATTTCGGCGCGGAAGAGAAAGTCGTGCTGGGCGTTGCGCTCGCCGAAGACCAGCCAGTTGTCGTGCTGACGGGCGTCGGCGCGCGCTCGCAGATGGCTGCGCAGGCCGGCCAGGCCGGTGCCGTTGCCGATGAGAATCAGCGGCCGCTGCGCATTGCCTTCGAGGCGGAAATTGCCGTGCGGTCGAAGACGCAGCGCCACCGTGTCACCAATGGCCAAGGTCGAGGTCAGCAGGCCCGATGCGGCACCCAGAGTTCCGTCGGGGTGCTGTTCCTGCCGCACCAGCAGTTGGAGTTCTCCGTCGGCTTGAATCGAGGAGATCGAATAGTCGCGCGGCCGGCCCGGATCGCTGGCGATGGTGATCTGCGCCACGTCTCCGGACTCCCACTGTGCTGCAGTTCCCGTCGGCGGCACGAACGCCAGGTGGTACACCGGGGCGCCGGCGCTGCCCGCATTCAAGCGTTGGCGCGCGGCGAGACGCCACGGCATGGGCTTTGCGCTGTCGTCTTCCACCTGCGCAACCGCGTCGCCGCCGCATCGGGCCCGCCAGACGGCGAGACTGGCCGGGTCGGTGTTGTCGACTTCAAGACGCTCGAATGTGCGCGTGGCGCCGGCCGAGTGAAGCCACTCGTCGAGCGCACGGCCGAAGCCGCAGAAGTTCGCGTACTGGCGATCACCCAATGCGAGCACCGCGTAGCGCAGCAAGGAGAAGTCGGCGGTGCCGCCCATCACCTCCTCGGCGAACACGCTGGCGCCGTCGGGTGCGTCGCCTTCACCGTAAGTGCTGACGATGAAGAGCGCAGAGCTTGTGTCGCGCAAGGTCCTCTCATCGGCTTCGTTGAGCGACATGACGCGGACCGGCGTCCCTGCTGCGCGCAACCAGCCTGCGGTTTGCCAGGCGATGGCTTCCGCCTGGCCGGTCTGGCTCGCGAACAGCACCAGCGCGGCTTGTTCGGGGCTGTCTCCGGCGAGCGCGGCGGCGGCGCGCGCCGTGGCTTGGCGACGCCGGCGTTGGCGCCAGTACACCGCCAGGCACAGCCACAGGTAGGCGAACGCCGCCGAGCCGGCGGCCATCGCGCGCACGGTGGCCTCGGTCATGCGACTTGCGTTGCCCAGGCGTTGCTGGCGATCATCCTGTGCCCTGCGTCTTCCCGGCAAACGAACAGGGCGGCAATCCCGCGGCGTTGCGCAAAGGCGAGGCCGTCGTCCGGGCCGAGCACCGTGAGAACGGTGGCGAGCGCGTCGGCGTGCATGCACTGGCGATGCAACACAGTCACCGCTTGCAGCGCGTGCCGGGTCGGCTCGCCGCAGCGCGGATCGAGGGTGTGCGACCAGCTCCGACCCTCGTGTCGACGCCGGTGCCAGCGATCGCCCGAGGTGGCGACCGCCATGTCGCTGAGCGCAAGGCGTGTCGTGACACCGGACGCGGCATCGATCTGCACCTGCCACGGCTGCCCGCCGGGGCGGCGGCCGGCACCACGCAGTTCGCCGCCCACTTCAACGAGAAAATCCCCGAGCCCGAGCTTTTGCAGCTCGGCGGCTACCTGGTCGACCGCGAAGCCCTTGGCGATGCCCGAGAGATCGAGCGAGACATCACCCGGCTGCAGGATCGAGTTCGTCGCGGGCTCGAAGGCGATGCGCTGCCAGCCGATGCGCAGGCGTGACGCAGCGAGGTCGGCAGGCGAGGGCGGCAGCGGCGATGCATTGGCGTGTGCACCGAAACCCCAGAGAGCGACCAAGGGTCCGACGGTCGGATCGATGGCGCCTCCGCTTTCGGCAGCCCATTGCAATGCGCAGGCAAGCACGTTGGCAAATTCGGGCGCCAGCGCATGCCGGCTGCCGGCGGCAGCGTGGTTGAAGCGGCTGATGTCGGAGTCCGATTCCCAGGTGCTCATCTGGGCGATCACCCGGTCCAGCGCAAGCTCTGCGCTCGCACGAACGGTATCGAGAGGAATCAAGAGCAGGTTGTCGAACCTGAGCGACCAGGTCGTGCCCATGGTCTGCCCAGCGAGTTGCTGGAGGCTCGCAGGATCGGCGCGGCGCGGCACGGCCTCATTGGCATACCCCGCAGCGCCTCGGATCGCGAACGAAGGCCGCATGTGCGGCGTGTCCCGCAACGTGTTCAGGGCATCACTTCCAAGGTGGCGGCATAGCTCAGGCGCCGCTCCTTGGCTTGCGGCACCGTGGTCTTGCCGTCCTTGGTGCTGGCTTCGAGCCAGTACATGCCGGCCTGCGGCCAGGTCACGGAGAACTGGCCCTTGGCGTCGGTCTTGGCCGTGATCTCATCCACCTTGTCGCGATAGCGCGTGTTGCCGGGCGTGACCGTCACTTCGAGATCCTTGGCCGGCTGCCCGTCGATCTGCAGCACGAAGCTGGCCTTCTCGCCCTTCACCAGATCGGTCGGGTTGGTGGTCGTCACCAATTCGAGACCCTTGCCGCTCGGCTTGAGCACACTGGGTTTTCCCACGGTCACGAAGGTCTCGATCCGGCCCGCCGACTGCGTCACCTCGACCTCCTGCGCATCGGCCGGGATCTGGCTGGCGATGTTCTCCGGCGTGCCGCGTGCGCGCTTGGGTTGCCCGGTGGCCTTGTCCTTCCAGCGGGCGAACACGCCGCCATTGAGCACGGCGACGCGGTAGGTGCCGGGCTGCGCGAGGTTGAGGTCGAACACGCTGCGCAACTTGCCTTTATGGATGTTCTCGGCCTTCACGACGCTGCCGTCGGGCGCGGTCACGGCCAAGTTGTCGAGCGCCAGCGGATTGTGGTTGAAGAAGAACAGGTCGTTCGAAACGGCCGCGTCGACGGTGATCCAGTCGCCTTTCGAGAGGACGGTGCTTGATGGCAGCAGCCACACGTTGTGCGCCTGCACGGCAGCGGCGCCGGCGGAAAGAGCAAGGGCCAGGACGGCGGTGCGAAAAGCAAACTTCATGGTGAGACCCGATGAGAAGGATGAAAGGGGATGGATCAAGGCTTGAGCTCGAGCCGGACTTCGCCGAGTTCGCTGTTGCCGGCGACCTGGGGCTGCTCGGCCTTGGCCGGCGGCCACTGGAACGGAATGCTCACGATTTCGCGGCCGCCGACTTCGCGTGCCGCTTCGACGTACAGCTTGTAGGCGCCCGGCGCCAGCTTCGGCAGCGCAAACGAGCCTTCGGTGAAGCTGAGCTGGTGTTTGCCGGCAGGGCGGGTGGCGCTGCTCACGCCATCGACCGGCATCTGCAGCTCGCGTCCCGTGCGCCGCCACCACTGGCGCATGTCCTTGAGCCACTTGGTGCCTTCGCCTTCCGCATTGCCCTTGTTTTTGATGTCGTACCAGACGGCCAGCGTGGTGGCGACCGACTGGTCGGCGCGCTCGATCCACGCCGCGACGTACGGGCGGTGGTATTCGGCCACCGTCAGGCGCGGCACTTCGATGTTGACCGCGAGGCCGGCTGCGAAGGCGGGCGCGCCGAAGAGCGCTGCGAACGCGAGCGAATAGCGAACTTGCACGGGAGAACCTCTTTCCTGATCAATGAATGAACAACAGCGCGAGCAGCACCGGAACGACCATGCCCATGCCGACCATGGGCCAGGTGAAAGGCCGGTTGCCCGCATGCATCTTGAGAATGAACAGGCCGGTGACCGAGAATACCAGCGTGGCGGCCGCAAAGATGTCGATGAACCAGCTCCAGGCGGCGCCGGTGTGGCGGCCCTTGTGCAGGTCGTTGAAATAAGAGAGCCAGCCGCGGTCAGTGCGTTCGTATTCGATCTGCCCGTCGGACAGGCTGAGCCGCAGCCAGGCGTCGCCGCCGGGGCGCGGTAGCGAGAGATAGATTTCGTCGTCGGACCACTCCGCTTCGCGGCCCGAAGTGTCGATCGCCCATTGCTTCTGCAGCCAGGCCTGGAGTTCTGCCGGGAGTTCGGCCTCACCCTTGTGCGCCTTGACAGCCGGCAGCTGTTGCAAGAGGTGGCCGCGCAGCGCGTCGTCGATGGTGCCGGTCAGGCTGCTGACCTTCGGCTTGGCTTCGATGCCGGCGGCATGATTGAGGGTGAATCCCGTGACGCTGAACAGCACCATGCCTATCAGGCAGAGCGCCGAGCTGACCCAATGCCATTCATGCAAGGTCTTGAGCCAGTAGGCGCGGCGGCGATTGTCGGTGGCGGCGGGGGTCATTGAAGCCCGCGATTCTAGCCTTACAAATGAGAATGAATGCTATTTGCAAGAAGCGATGCGGGCAAAAAAATGCGGGCCGCAGCCCGCATGCCTGGCGTGATGCGCCTTATTCGATCTCGCCCATTTGCGACTGCAGATAGTTCTGCAGCCCGACCTTGTCGACCAGATCGATCTGGGTTTCGAGGAAGTCGATGTGTTCCTCGGTGTCGTCCAGGATCTCTTGCAGCAGGTCGCGCGAGACATAGTCGCGCACCGATTCGCAGTGGGCGATGCCGGCCTTGATGGTGGCTTGTGCGCCCGTTTCGGCTGTGAGGTCGCACTGCAGGATCTCGGGGACGTCTTCGCCGACATTGAGCTTGGCCAGATCCTGAAGATTCGGCAGGCCGTCGAGCATGAAGATGCGATCCATGAGCTTGTCGGCGTGCTTCATTTCGCCGATCGACTCCTCGTATTCCTTCTTGGCCAGCTTGTCCAGGCCCCAGTGCTTGAGCATGCGGTAGTGCAGGAAGTACTGGTTGATTGCGGTGAGCTCGTTCTTGAGCTGCGCCTGGAGATGGTCGATGACTTGAGGGTCGCCCTTCATGGTTATTCCTTGTTCTGAAAGCGTCGATTGTGTGAGCCCCTCGTGACGGCGCGCAAGCAAACCCATGCGGCCGCGGTCTGCATGCGTTTGATCGTGATAGGTGTTCGCATTTGGCGGTGGCCGCCGACCTCATAGGCCACTCCAATTTTTTTCATAGTTCATAGCTATGAATTCGTCTCGATTGGTAGTTATACTAATCACTCGCCATTTTCTTTTATCAGCCATCCCAAGGAAAAACTGAATGTCCCTGATCAACACCGAAATCATCCCGTTCAAGGCCACTGCGTACCACAACGGCAAGTTCGTCCCGGTCAGCAACGAGAACTTCAAGGGCAAGTGGTCGGTCGTCGTGTTCTACCCGGCCGACTTCACTTTCGTGTGCCCGACCGAATTGGGTGACCTCGCAGACCACTATGCTGAATTCCAGAAACTCGGCGTCGAGGTGTATGGCGTGTCGACCGACACCCACTTCACCCACAAGGCCTGGCACGACACCTCGGAGACCATCGGCAAGGTCCAGTACCCGCTGATCGGAGACCCCAGCCAGCAACTCGCACGCGCCTTCCAGGTCCTCATCGAAGAGGGCGAAGACGCAGGCCTCGCCTATCGCGGCACCTTCGTGATCGACCCCGAGGGCAAGATCAAGACCATCGAAGTGCACGACAACGGCATCGGCCGCGATGCTGCCGAACTGCTGCGCCGCGTGAAGGCTGCCCAGTACGTCGCTGCCCACCCCGGTGAAGTCTGCCCGGCCAAGTGGACCGAAGGCGCCGAAACGCTCAAGCCTTCCTTCGACCTCGTCGGCAAGATCTAAGCCGCTCGTTTGCGCCACAGCCCGGGCGCGCTTCGCTCCCGGGCTTTTTTGTTCCCTTCGTATTTTCAAAGTGAGTTCACCATGCTCGACGCCGGCACCAAGGCACAACTGAAAAGCTATCTCGATCGCATCACGCAGCCGATCGAAATCGTCGCTTCGCTCGATGACAGCAAGGCGTCGGGCGATCTGCAATCGTTGCTGAAGGACGTGGCCGACTCGTCTGCGCTGGTGAAGGTGACCGAGAGCCGCGACGACAACCATCGCAAGCCCTCGTTCTCGATCAACCTGCCGAGCCAGAGCCACGGCCCCCGCTTCGCGGGCATTCCGATGGGCCACGAGTTCACCTCGCTGGTGCTCGCGCTGCTGCAGGTCGGAGGCTATCCGCCGAAGGTCGACGACGCCGTGCTCCAGCAGATCCGCGCACTCGATGGCGACTTCGAATTCGAGATCTACATCTCGCTCACCTGCCACAACTGCCCGGACGTCGTGCAGGCGCTCAATTTGATGGCGGTGCAGAACCCGCGCATCAAAGCCACCATGATCGATGGCTCGCTGTTCCAGGACGAGGTGAAGGAACGCCAGATCATGGCCGTGCCGACCGTGTTCCTGAACGGCACCGAATTCGGCCAGGGCCGCATGAGCCTGGAAGAGATCCTCGCCAAGATCGACACCAGCGGCGTCGAACGCGAGGCGAAGAAGATTGCCGGCAAGGATCCGTTCGACGTGCTCATCGTCGGCGGCGGGCCGGCCGGCGCGGCGGCCGCTGTGTATGCGGCACGCAAGGGCATCCGCACGGGCGTGGCGTCCGAGCGCTTCGGCGGCCAGGTGCTCGACACCATGGGCATCGAGAACTTCATCTCGATCAAGGAAACCGAAGGTCCCAAGTTCGCGCTGGCGCTCGAGGAGCACGTGCGCAACTACGAGGTCGACATCATGAACCTCCAGCGTGCCGCCGCGCTGGTGCCGGGCAAGGAGTTCATCGAGATCAAGCTCGAGAGCGGCGCCTCGCTCAAGAGCCGCTCGGTGGTGATCTCGACTGGCGCGCGCTGGCGCAACATCAACGTGCCGGGCGAGCACGAGTACAAGAACAAGGGCGTGGCCTACTGCCCGCACTGCGACGGTCCGCTCTTCAAGGGTAAGCGCGTCGCGGTGATCGGCGGCGGCAACTCTGGCGTCGAAGCGGCCATCGACCTCGCCGGCATCGTGGGCCACGTGACGCTGATCGAGTACGACACCCAATTGCGTGCCGACGCGGTGCTGCAGCGCAAGCTGAAGAGCCTGGCGAACGTCAAGGTGATCACTAACGCGCAGACCACCGAGATCACCGGCGACAAGCAAAAGGTCAACGGCCTGGTCTACAAGGACCGCGCGACGGCCGAGAGCCACCAGGTGGCGCTCGAAGGCGTGTTCGTTCAGATCGGCCTGGTGCCCAACACCGACTGGCTCAAGGGCACGGTCGAGCTCTCGAAGCACGGCGAGATCGTGGTCGATGCGAAGGGCCAGACCTCGGTGCCCGGCGTGTTCGCGGCGGGCGATGCGACGACCGTGCCGTTCAAGCAGATCATCATCGCGGCCGGCGATGGTGCGAAGGCGGCGCTCAGCGCCTTCGATCACCTGATCCGGACCTCCGCGCCGGCAGAGGAGGCCGTCGCGGCCTGAGAGGCAGGAACAGATCGCGATCAGTAGGTCAGCCGTTCGGGCCGCAGCTCCTGCAGGATGGTGGTCGCGATCTCCTCGATCGACTTGGTGGTGGTCGACAGCCAGCGGATGCCGGCGCGCCGCATCATCGCCTCGGCCTCACTCACTTCGTGGCGGCAGTTCTCGATGCTCGCGTAGCGCGAGTTCGGGCGCCGCTCGTTGCGGATCTCGCTCAGGCGCTCGGGCTGGATCGTGAGCCCGAAGATCTTCTTGCGGTGCGGCATCAGCGCCGGCGGCAATTGCCGGCGGTCGAAGTCTTCGGGGATCAGCGGGTAGTTGGCGGCCTTCAGGCCGTGCTGCATGGCGAGATAGAGCGAGGTCGGCGTCTTGCCGCTGCGGCTCACGCCGACCAGGATCACGTCGGCGCCGTCCAAGTCGCGGTTGCTCTGGCCGTCGTCATGCGCCAGGCTGAAGTCGATGGCCTGAATCCGCGCGTTGTATTCCTTGCTCTTGCTCACGTCGCTGAAGCGGCCGATGCGGTGGTTCGACTTCATCGCCAGCTCGATCTCGAGCGGCCGCACGAAGGTGCCGAACATGTCGAGCAGCATGCCCTTGCAGCCGGTCTCGATCACCTCGAGCACGTCCATATTGGCCAGCGTCGTGAAGACGATCGGTCGCAGGCCCTCGATTTCGGCCGTGTGGTTGATTCGCCGTACGGCCTGATGGGCCTTGTCGACCGTGTCGGTGAAGGGGAGCCGCACGTGGCGGGGCTTCATCTCGAATTGGGCAAGAACGGCGTTACCGAAGGTTTCGGCGGTGATGCCGGTGCCGTCGGAAACGAAGAATACGGTGCGCGTGTGCATGGTTGGCGGCCTTGTCCTGCGGCGCGCCGAAGCGGGCGGCGCCTACAATCCGGCCCATTATCGGGAATGCGCTCCTGCGTTCCCCATCCCCAATGCCTTCTTTCATGCACACCGCCCCTGCGCTCAGAGCAAAAAGAACGATTGCGTCGCGCCGTCTGCATGTTGCCCCGGTTTTAACTTCTGGAGCTTTCCCATGTCTGCACTCTTCGAAGCGACCGCCCTGGTCGTACCGTTTGAAAACCTGAGGATGACCGACGTCGAGTCGGTGGGCGGCAAGAACGCCAGCCTCGGCGAGATGATTTCCCAACTGCCCCAGGGGGTGCGGGTGCCCACGGGGTTTGCGACCACGGCCCACGCGTTCCGCCAGTTTCTCGCCCACGACGGCTTGGCCGACCGGATCAGCGCCAAGCTCAAAAGCCTGAATACCGAGGACGTGCGCGCGCTGGCCACGGTCGGCGCCGAGATCCGCGCCATGGTCGAGGCCCAGCCTTTCCCGGCCGACCTGCAGAAGGCGATCGGGGAGGCCTTCGCCAAGCTCAGCGCGGGCAACCCCGAAGCCTCTTTTGCCGTGCGCTCGTCGGCCACCGCAGAAGACCTTCCAGACGCCTCGTTCGCGGGCCAGCAAGAGACCTTCCTCAACGTCGTGGGCATCGACGACGTGCTTCACAAGATGAAGGAGGTGTTCGCCTCCCTTTACAACGATCGCGCCATCAGCTACCGAGTCCACAAGGGTTTCGCCCACGACGTCGTGGCGCTGTCTGCCGGCGTGCAGCGCATGGTGCGCAGCGACCTGGGCGCCGCGGGCGTGATGTTCACGATCGATACCGAGTCAGGCTTCGAGGATGTGGTCTTCATCACTTCGAGCTATGGCCTGGGCGAGACCGTGGTGCAGGGGGCCGTGAACCCCGACGAGTTCTACGTGCACAAGCCGACCCTCCGGGCCGGCAAGCGCGCCGTGATCCGGCGCAACCTCGGCTCCAAGCTGATTCAGATGGAATTCGCGAGCGCCGAAGAGAAGGCAGCCAGCGGCAAGCTGGTGAAGACCACCGACGTACCCACCGAGCAGCGCAACCGCTACTCGCTGAGCGACGCCGACGTCGAGCAACTCGCGAAGTACGCGCTCGTGATCGAGGAACACTACGGCCGGCCGATGGACATCGAATGGGGCAAGGACGGCACCGACGGCCAGCTCTACATCCTGCAGGCGCGCCCCGAAACCGTGAAGAGCCAGCAGCAGGGCAAGGCCGAACAGCGCTACAAGCTGCTGGCCAAGGGCGCCGTGCTGGCCGAAGGGCGCGCCATTGGGCAGAAGATCGGTACCGGCCCGGTGCGCCTGGTTCACAGCATCAGCGAGATGGACAAGGTCCAGCCCGGCGACGTGCTGGTGACCGACATGACCGACCCGAACTGGGAGCCGGTGATGAAGCGCGCCGCGGCCATCGTCACCAACCGCGGCGGCCGCACCTGCCACGCGGCGATCATCGCGCGCGAGCTGGGCATTCCGGCCGTGGTCGGCTGCGGCGACGCCACCGACCTGCTGAAGGACGGGACCCTGGTCACGGTGAGCTGCGCCGAGGGCGACACCGGTTTCATCTACGACGGCCTGCTGGAGACCGAAGTCACTGAGGTCCAGCGCGGCGAAATGCCTGAGATCGACATCAAGCTCATGATGAACGTGGGCAATCCGCAGCTCGCCTTCGACTTTGCCCAACTGCCGAACCACGGCGTCGGCTTGGCACGGCTCGAGTTCATCATCAACAACAACATCGGCGTGCATCCGAAGGCGATCCTCGACTACCCGAATGTCGACGCGGACCTCAAGAAAGCGGTCGAATCGGTCGCTCGCGGCCACGCCTCGCCGCGCGCCTTCTACGTCGACAAGGTTGCCGAGGGCATCGCCACCATCGCTGCCGCGTTCTGGCCCAAGCAAGTGATCGTGCGCCTGTCGGACTTCAAGTCCAACGAGTACCGCAAGCTGATCGGCGGCAGCCGCTACGAGCCGGAAGAGGAGAACCCCATGCTCGGCTTCCGCGGCGCGGCGCGCTACCTGAGCGCGGACTTCGGCGAGGCCTTCGCGATGGAATGCGAGGCGCTCAAGCGCGTACGCAACGAGATGGGCCTGACCAACGTGCAGATCATGGTGCCCTTCGTGCGCACGCTGGGCCAGGCCGAGCGCGTCACGGGACTGCTGGGCGAGCATGGCCTGAAGCGCGGCGAGAACGAACTCAAGCTGATCATGATGTGCGAGGTGCCGAGCAACGCGATCCTGCCCGAGGAGTTCCTGAAGTATTTCGACGGCTTCTCGATCGGATCGAACGACCTGACGCAGCTCACGCTGGGTCTGGATCGCGATTCCGGTCTCGAACTGCTCGCGGCCGACTTCGACGAGCGCGACCCCGCAGTCAAGGCCTTGCTGAGCCGCGTGATCAAGGCCTGCAAGGCCCAGGGCAAGTACGTGGGCATCTGCGGCCAGGGCCCCAGCGACCATCCCGACTTCGCGCTTTGGCTGGCACAAGAGGGCATCGAGTCGATCTCCCTGAACCCGGACAGCGTGATCGACACCTGGCAGCAGCTCGCGCAGCGCTGAAGCCCGAGGCGCGGCGGCGGTCCTGTCACCGCCGCGCTACAAATTCCGTCACGCCCGGCCTGTAATTTCCACGTCAGCTCGGTGTAATTGCAACCAGATGAATCTTTAGTGTCAAACTTATGACCTAGGGGAGGCGCAGCTCCGAGAGCGTCAACAGAGGACGGACACAGAACCTCGATCACTCTCGGGAATTTCGCGATGGGGGACAGCATGATTCTTGTCAAGACGGAAGCCGGGCAGCAGGCGCTCAAGGACCGTTCGATCCGGCTCACGCCGCGCCAACGCTCGGCATTCATCCTGTGCGACGGCAAACGCTCGGTAAGCGAAGTGCTCGAGGCCGGCATGGGCATCGCACGCGAGGACATCGATCAGATGGTCGAACTCGGCTTGCTGGGGCAGGTGGGCGGAACGGCCGAGGCAGCCAACGCGGCGGCGGTTTCGGAGCCAGCCGCCTCGGCCGCGCCGGCCATTGAAGTGCAGAAGGAAGCTGCGCATCCGGCTCAGGGGCGCACGAACCAGCAGCGTTACAAGGACGCCTATCCGATCGCTACCCAACTCACCGGCAGCCTGGGCCTGCGGGGCTTCCGGCTCAATCTGTCGGTCGAGGGTACGTCAACCTACGAGGAACTGGTGGCGCTGGCGCCCAAGATCCGCGATGCAGTGGGCCCGGAGAAGGCGGCTGCACTCGATCGCGCCCTGGGTCCTTGACGATCCTCTGGCACTTCCGGGACGGCGATACCCTGCTACAATAGCCGGCTTTGCCTTGCCACACTGCTACCGACGCTGCAGGTGGCTTTATCCCTTCCACGGAAGATCCACAAGGAGTGCCATGCGTCACTACGAAATCATTCTGCTGATCCATCCGGATCAAAGCGAGCAAGTTCCGGCCATGCTGGAGCGTTACAAGGGCCTGATCACGGCCGGCGGCGGCAAGGTCCATCGCGTTGAAGACTGGGGCCGCCGTCAGCTGGCCTACCAGATCAACAAGCTCAACAAGGCGCACTACCTGTGCGTGAACATCGAGGCGGAGCAGGCCGTGATGGCCGAGCTCGAGCACGCCTTCAAGTTCAACGACGCCGTCCTGCGCCACCTCACCGTGGTCAAGAAGAAGGCCGAAACTGGTCCGTCGTCGATGATGAAGACGGTCGAGCGCGAAGAGGCCCGCAAGGCCCAGCAGGCCGAGTACGCCGCCAACAACAACTGATGGTGTGAGCGCTGCCGCAGTCAACAGCCTCGTGCTGACTGCCTGCGTCGCCGAACTCGGTGCCTTGCGCTTCACGCCTGCCGGCCTGCCCGCCATCGACCTGCGACTCGAACACGAGTCGACGGTGACCGAAGCGGCCCAGCCCCGGCAGATCAAGGCGGCCCTCAAGGCCGTGGCGTTCGGCGCAGTGGCCGAGCGGCTCGCGAAGCAGGCGTTGGGAAGTCTCTGGCGTTTTCAGGGCTTCCTCGCGACACCGGGCAACGGCAAATATCCAGTGCTGCACATCCAGGATTTTCAGCAAGATTAATTTTCGAAGAGAGGTCCCCAAATGGCCACGTTCAAGAAATTCAACAAAGACAAGCGCCCGAAGCGCAACACCCAATCGCTGCTGTTCAAGCGCAAGCGCTTCTGCCGCTTCACCGTCGCTGGCGTCGAAGAGATCGACTACAAGGACATCGACACGCTGCGCGACTTCATCAGCGAGAACGGCAAGATCATTCCCGCGCGCCTGACCGGCACGCGCGCGATCTACCAGCGCCAGCTCAACACCGCGATCAAGCGCGCACGCTTCCTCGCGATGGTGCCGTACAGCGACCAACACCGCGTTTAAGGAGCAAGACACCATGCAAGTCATTCTTCTGGACAAGGTCGTCAACCTCGGCGTGCTTGGCGAGATCGTCAAGGTCAAGGACGGCTACGCGCGCAACTTCCTGATCCCCTCGGGTCGCGCGCGCCGCGCCACCGAAGCCAACAAGGCCGAATTCGAAGCCAAGCGCGTCGAGCTCGAAAAGGCTGCGGCCGCCAAGCTGGCTGAATCGCAAGCCCAGGGCGAGAAGCTCGGCGGCACCACCGTCAAGCTGACGCAGAAGGCCGGCGTCGACGGCCGCCTGTTCGGCTCGGTCACCAACAACGACATCGCCGACGAGCTCAACAAGCAGGGCTACAAGGTCGCGAAGTCGCAGGTGCGCATGCCCAACGGCCCGATCAAGACCGTCGGCGACAGCACCGTCAGTGTTGCATTGCACACCGACGTGGTGGTCGACATCACCGTCACGGTGTACGGCGAAAGCGCGTAAGCCTGTCAGCAAGGAGAAAACAGGATCGCGGCGCGATCTTGTCCTTGTGGGCCGCCTTTGGGCGGCCTTTTCTTTTGGGGCCTGCGGTTGTCCCGCGTGCTGCACCGGAAGATCACCAGTTATTCACAGCCTTGTCCACGTGACGCCGTGCGTCGCGCGGCTTAGCATGCAAGGTTGCAAGGAAGTTCATGTCCGCCGTTTTCTCCTATGCCGACAACGACCCGTCGGCCGACCGCCAAGTTGCACAGCTGCGCATCCCACCGCATTCGATCGAGGCCGAATCGAGCGTGCTCGGCGGCCTGCTGCTCGACAACGGCGCCTGGGACCGCATGGGCGATGTAGTGGTGGACAGCGACTTCTATCGCCATGAGCACAAGCTGATCTATGCGGCCATCGGAACACTGGTCAACGCCAGCAAGCCGGCCGACGTGATCACGGTCTACGAGCAGTTGCAGAACCTCGGCAAAGCCGAAGAGATCGGCGGCCTGGCCTACCTGAATTCGCTGGCCCAGTACGTGCCGAGCGCGAGCAACATCCGCCGTTATGCCGAGATCGTGCGCGAACGCTCGATCCTGCGCAAGCTGGTGAGTGCCAGCGACGAGATCGCGACCAACGCCTTCAACACCCAAGGCAAGTCGGTCGACAAGATCCTCGACGAGGCCGAACAGAAGATCTTCAACATCGGCGAGGAAG
The DNA here is from genome assembly GCF_057656935.1 of Variovorax sp. Soil_C_33. Taxonomy (NCBI): domain Bacteria; kingdom Pseudomonadati; phylum Pseudomonadota; class Betaproteobacteria; order Burkholderiales; family Comamonadaceae; genus Variovorax; species Variovorax sp. Soil_C_33. The sequence goes on along the minus strand of NZ_JBDGJK010000001.1, from coordinate 14,570 downwards.
GCACGCGCATGAAGCAGGGCTTCCAGGGCATGGATTCCCTGGTGGTCGAGCTGCTGGACCGCGTAACCGAGATGGCGGAGAACCCCAATGACATCACGGGTGTGCGCACGGGCTTCTACGAATTCGACAAGATGACTTCCGGCCTGCAGCCGGGGGACATGATCGTGCTGGCCGCGCGCCCGTCCATGGGAAAGACCTCGCTGGCGATCAACATCGCCGAGCATGTGGCGCTCAACGAGGGGTTGCCGGTCGCCGTGTTCTCGATGGAAATGGGGGCTTCACAACTGGCGGTGCGCATCGTCGGTTCTATCGGACGCATCGACCAGGGTCACCTGCGGACCGGCAAGCTCACCGACGAAGAATGGCCGCGTCTCACCGAAGCCATCGAGAAGCTGCGCAACGTGTCGCTGCACATCGACGAGACACCGGGCCTCACCACCAGTGAGCTGCGTGCGAACGCACGCCGCCTCGCGCGCCAGTACGGGAAGCTCGGCTTGATCGTGGTCGACTACCTCCAACTGATGAGCGTGTCTAGCAGCATGAGCGACGAGAACCGCGCCACAGCCGTGGGTGAGATTTCTCGCGGGTTGAAGATGCTGGCAAAAGAACTCAAGTGCCCGGTGATCGCGTTGTCGCAGCTCAGCCGCGGCGTGGAAAGCCGCACCGACAAGCGCCCCATGATGAGCGACCTGCGTGAGTCCGGTGCCATCGAGCAGGATGCCGACATCATCATGTTCATCTACCGCGATGACTACTACGACAAGAACAGCAAGGAGCCCGGCGTGGCCGAGGTGATCATCAGCAAGCACCGCAACGGCCCGACGGGCACGGTCAAGCTTGCATTCCTCAAGCCGCTCACCAAGTTCGAGAACCTGGCCAGCGGCGGCGCCGACTTCTGAGCCCGGCCAGCGGCTTGGACGGCGCTACGCCAAGCGGGACGATTGCGGCTCCGCCGGATCCTCCTGCAGACGGCGAAGCATCTCGGCCAGCGTCTTGCCGGGTTCGTCGCGAAAGCGATCGGGCAGGACCTCGACCTCGTCGATGCGATCGATCCGGAAGGCACGAAAGTCCTGCCGCAGTTCGCACCAGGCCGAGAAGGTCCAGACTCGGCCCCAATAAAAACAGCCGAGCGGCCGCACGATGCGCTGGCTCGGCGCGCCGCTGACGTCGCGGTAGTCCATGCGGAGCTTGTTGCGTGACTGGACCGCTTCGCGCAGCGTCTGCAAGCGCGCGCGCGTGCCGTCGTCGATGGCGAACGACGGCGCGAAGAGCGCCAGGCTCTCCGCAGAGGCGCGTGCTGCCGGCGGGAGCACCGAGAGAATCTTGCCGAGCGCGGTCTGGATGTCGCGTGCCAGCGCGGGATCGACCGAACTCTGGGCCAGCCGCGCCGAGGCGACCAGGGCCGCGGCCTCATCCTGCGTGAACATGAGCGGCGGCAGGTCGAAGCCCGCGCCCAACCGATAGCCTACGCCGGCTTCCCCTTCGATCGGCACGCCCTGGCGCTGCAGGTCGGCCACATCGCGGTAGACGGTGCGTTCCGACACTTCCAGGCGCTGTCCCAGGAACGCGGCGGTCGTGAGTCGTCGCCCGCGGATGAGCTGGACGATCTGGAACAGGCGGTCGGCACGGCGCATGCGGGCAGGTCAACGTCGAACGGGCTTCTTGTCGAAATCTTTGTCAGTCCAGGGTGACGCCGATGTGGATGGCGACCTGCTCGGGGCCGCTATAGGCCTCGAAATCGCTGCGGTAGGTGCGCCTGATTTCGGGATGCTGCTCGAAATACTGCCAGATCGACTGCCAGACCGCGAGCACCATCTGCGGCATTTCGCCTTGCCCGCTGAAGACGAGGTAGTCGCCGGCTTCGATCGGCACCGTCGCCGGGCCGTCCGAGACGGCCACGCCGGTCGTGATGTCGAAGGCGCCATGCGCATCGGATTCGTAGGCCGAGTAGACGCTGTAGAGCCGCATGTCGTTGACCCGGTGCGGCCTTTCATAGGCGCGCTCGTCGAAGAAGCGCATCCAGAGCTTGCCGATGCGAGCCGACTGCGGATCGTTCTCCTCGCGGTTGGTGGTTCGCACGGTCAGGCCGGCGACTCTGAACGCGTCATGGCGTCGAAGCTCGGGTTGCATGGTTTTCTTCTCCTGATGAATCAAAGGTCCAATGCCCTGATGCTGGCGTTCATGGCGCCGGCGATCAGGTGGATGTCGTGGTCGCTGATTTCGAATAGCCCGAAACGGAACTTGTAGCCCCAGCGCTTCGGATCCTCGACGAAGTCGAGGTGGTCGATGAGCGGGAGGATCGACGCCTCCTGCGCGGCCGCGTAGCTCACGTCGCGTCGCCAGGCGACGAAGCCGCCGCCCATGTCCGCTTCGTACGGCTCGCCCTTCTGCACGACGCCGATCGAAACGAAGCTCTGCAGCTTGTCGGTGCCGTGGGGCACAGCGGCGGGCGCGTAGTACGCGACGCGATCACCCGGCGCGACGCGCCGGAGGGGCGCGAGTTTGCCATGGCCGACCTGCATGAAGCCAACGCTGCCATGCTCCCGCCCGCGGCGTGCATGTTCTGCGCTGGCGACGGCGATCCAGTTCCTGCGGTTCATGCCGCCATGCTGCGCGGAGGCTACTGACAACGTCCTGTCAGCAGCCTTCGCGCAAAGCGCAGGAACGCAGGCTCGCTACAGCACGTCGCTCGCGAAATCCGCCAGGCGCGAGCGTTCGCCGCGCGCCAGCGTGATGTGTCCGCTGTGCGGCCAGCCCTTGAACTTGTCGACCGCAAAGGTCAGCCCCGAGGAGCCTTCGGTGAGGTAGGGCGTGTCGATCTGCGCCAGGTTGCCCATGCAGATGATCTTGGTGCCCGGGCCCGCGCGCGTGACCAGCGTCTTCATTTGCTTGGGCGTCAGGTTCTGCGCCTCGTCGATGATCACGTACTTGTTGAGGAAGGTACGGCCGCGCATGAAGTTCATGCTCTTGATCTTGATGCGGCTGCGGATCAGCTCGTTGGTGGCCGCGCGGCCCCATTCACCTGCGCCGCCGCTGTCGCCCTTGGCCAGAAACTCGAGGTTGTCGTCGAGCGCGCCCATCCAGGGGCCCATCTTTTCCTCTTCGGTGCCGGGCAGGAAGCCGATGTCCTCGCCGACGCTCACGGTCGCGCGGGTCATGATGATCTCGGTGTAGCGCCGGTCATCCAGCACCTGGGTGAGCCCCGAGGCCAGCGCCATCAGCGTCTTGCCGGTGCCTGCGGTGCCGGTGAGGGTGACGAAGTCCACCTCGGGGTCCATGAGCAGGTTCATCGCGAAGTTCTGTTCGCGGTTGCGCGTGTTCACGCCCCAGACGGCATTCTTGATCGACCCGTAGTCCTTGAGCGTCTTGAGCACCGCGGTCTTGTCGCGAATCTCGGTGACCCGCGCGTACATGCTCGGCTCGCCGGGTGCTTCGAAATAGACGAACTGGTTGATGTAGAGGTTCGGGACGATCGGGCCGCTGACGCGGTAGAAGGTGCTGCTGCCGCTCTGCCAGCTCTCGACCGTCTTGCTCTGGCGTGTCCAGAAATCGGCCGGCAGCGCCAGCGAGCCGGAGTAGAGCAGGTCGCCGTCTTCGAGCGTCTTGTCGTTCTGGTAGTCGTCCGCCGCGAGGCCGAGCGCGCGCGCCTTGACGCGCATGTTGATGTCCTTCGACACCAGCACCACTTCCTGCTTCGGCCGGCCCGGCTCGTCTTGCGCATAGAGATCCCGCAGTGCCTGCACGACGCCGAGGATCTGGTTGTCGGCCTTGCCCTGGGGCAGGCTGGTCGGCAATGCGTAGTCGAGCGGAGCGGTCTGGAAGAACAACTTGCCGCCGGACTCCCGGTGCCCGGTGGAGTCAAGCTTCAGGCCCTTGGCGATGTCGGCGCCCTGCGCGCCGGCGAGCGCATCGAGGGTACGGCTGGTCTGGCGGCCGTTGCGCGCGACTTCGGTCGTGCCTTTCTTGTGGCCGTCGAGTTCCTCCAGCACGATCATCGGCAGGAAGATGTCGTGCTCCTCGAAGCGGAACAGGCACATCGGGTCGTGCAGCAGCACGTTGGTGTCCAGCACGAACAGCTTGGCCGGGCCGTTGGGTTTGCTGCGCTTGGCGCGCGCCGCGTTCTGCGGTGCAGCGGGAGCAGGAGCGGGGCGGCTCTCGATCTGGCTGCGCGACGGCGATGTCGGCGCCGCAGAGGGCGCCAGCGCCCTGACTTTGGGCACGGGCGGCGCCTCGACGCTACCGCCGCCTTCTGCGGCGTGACGGTCGAACAGCTCGAGCGGCTGCGGCCCGCTGGACCGGGTCTCTTCAGTGCGCCGATCGGACGAACGACGGCCGTTTCTTCCGTGCGAGGAACGGGCGGGCGCGTCGTGCGCGTCCGGTGAAAGCAGTGCGGCGCGTTTCGTGGGTGCGGGAGGCAGGGGCATGGGGCAGTTCGCTCGCAAAAAGAAAGAGGCCAGAAAGCGAAAAAGCCGCCTGAAGACCAGGGCGGCTTTGTTCGGGGGATGCGGTCGTGGAGCTCAACGGCATGAAACCATTATGCACATCGAATGTGTCACCTCCCGTGAACGTTGCGCATCGCCAACGCGACCGCGCAAAAGTACACGCTTGCAGGAGATCAGGCAGCCTTCTTGAGCGCCTTGACTGCTTTGAGCACGTCATCGACATGGCCTGGGACCTTGAGGCCGCGCCATTCGGCCTTGAGCACGCCGTCGGCACCGATCAGGAAGGTGCTGCGCTCGATGCCCTTGACCTTCTTGCCGTACATGATCTTGTTCTTGACCACGCCGAACATGTGGCACATCTTCTCTTCGGTGTCCGCGATCAGCTCGAAAGGGAGTTCGAGCTTGGCCTTGAATTCGTCGTGCGACTTCATGTTGTCGCGCGACACGCCGAAAACGGTGGCGCCGGCCTTCACGAAATCCTTGTAGCGATCGCGGAACTGCATCGCTTCGGTTGTGCAACCGGGCGTGTTGTCCTTGGGGTAGAAGTACATCACCAGCACGTGCCCGAGGTGCGAGGTGTTCGAGACCTTGATGCCGCCGGTGGCGTTGGCGTCGAATTCGGGAATGGGTTTGTTGACAACGATCGCCATGAAACTTGTTTTCTCCGTTTGATTCCATGTTCAAGCCGGCTCCTGGCTCCGGAGGCGCTCGAAATGGAGGATTGGTCGTTGCTTTACTGGGCGGGCCGCCGGTTTGCAACCCGGTATTTTACCCCGAAACGACCTCTAGTTCCCACCTTCCGGCCTCTCGACCAGCAGGGCTGCAACCACGTGGCGGCCTTCGCCCGCGAGGATGTTGTAGGTGCGGCAGGCGGCGGCCGTGTCCATGGTCTCCACGCCCGTGCGCTGCGCCATGAGCGGCTGCAGCCAGGCTGCCTGCGGAAAACGGATGCGCCCGCCACTGCCGAAGATGATCAGCTCGGCGCCCATGGAGGCCAACTGCGCGAAATGCTCGGCTCCGAGCTGGTCGAAGCGGGTGCAGTCCCACGCGAAGCGCTCCCCGCGCGAGCCGACCACCACGCTGCCTTCGACCTTCTCGTTGTTGATGGCCACCCAGCCCGGGCCGTGTGCGGTAAGGGTCTGGACGTCGGATTTGTCGGGCTGGAGCTTCATCGGGAGGCCGGGGGAACTGTGGTCAAATTATAGGTTTTCCCCCGTGCAGACGCCCTTGGAGGGACTTTGAAAGCGATCAAGAAATCGGCCAAGCTGGCCAATGTGCTCTACGACATCCGCGGCCCGATCATGGATGCCGCGAAGCAGATGGAGGAAGAGGGCCAGAAGATCATCAAGCTCAATATCGGCAATCTCGCGCCGTTCGGCTTCGATGCGCCCGAAGAGGTGCAGCAGGACATGATCCGCAACCTGCCCGCCTCGTCCGGCTACTCGGACAGCAAGGGTATCTTCGCGGCGCGCAAGGCGGTGATGCACGAGACCCAGAAGCAGGGCATCGCGGGCGTGACGCTCGACGACATCTACCTGGGCAACGGCGCCAGCGAATTGATCGCGATGGCCGCCAACGCGCTGCTCAACGACGGCGACGAACTGCTGCTGCCGGCTCCGGACTATCCGCTCTGGACCGCTGTCGCGAGCCTTTCGGGCGGCAAGCCGGTGCACTACCTCTGCGACGAGGACAACGGCTGGATGCCGAGCCTCGACGACATCCGCGCCAAGGTCACGCCCCGCACCAAGGGCATCGTGGTCATCAATCCCAACAATCCGACCGGGGCGCTGTACTCGGACGAACTGCTCAAGGGCATCGTTGAGATCGCGCGCGAGCACGGCCTCGTGATCCTCGCCGACGAGGTCTACGACAAGGTGCTGTACGACGGCGTCAAGCACACCGCCATCGCCAGCCTGTCGAAGGATGTGCTGACCCTGACCTTCAACTCGCTGTCGAAGAGCTACCGCTCCTGCGGCTACCGCGCCGGCTGGCTCGTGGTGTCGGGCGACAAGAAGGTGGCCCTGGACTACATCGAGGGCCTCAACATGCTCTCGAACATGCGCCTGTGTCCCAACGTGCCGGGTCAATGGGCCATCCAGACGGCGCTCGGCGGCTACCAGAGCATCAACGATCTCGTGGGGCCCGGCGGCCGTCTGCGCCACCAGCGCGATCTGGCTTACGAGCTCATCACCGCCATTCCGGGGGTGAGTTGCGTCAAGCCGAATGCGGCGCTCTACATGTTCCCCAAGCTGGACCCCAAGGTCTACCCGATCGACGACGACCGGCAGTTCTTCCTCGAGCTGCTGAAGGAAACCAAGGTGATGCTGGTGCAGGGCACCGGCTTCAACTGGGCGACGCCGGACCATTTCCGCATCGTGTTCCTTCCGCATGAAGAAGACCTGCGCGAAGCGGTGCAGCGCATCGCCGACTTCCTCGAACGCTACAGAAACCGGGTCGCCTGAGACCCCTCATTGCTCCACAAGACGAAACGAATGAAACCCATCCAAGTAGGCCTGCTCGGCATCGGCACGGTCGGTAGCGGCACCTTCCAGGTGCTCCAGCGCAACCAGGAAGAGATCAAGCGCCGCGCGGGGCGCGGAATCGAGATCACGATGGTCGCCGATCTCGACCTCGCGCGCGCCAAGGCCGCCGTCGGCGAGGGCGTGCAGGTCGTGAACGACGCGCGCGCCGTGATCGCCAATCCCGACATCGACATCGTGATCGAGCTGATCGGCGGCTACGGCATCGCGAAGGAGCTGGTGCTCGAGGCGATCGCCGCCGGCAAGCACGTGGTGACGGCCAACAAAGCGCTGCTCGCGGTGCATGGCACCGAAATCTTCGCGGCCGCCCATGCCAAGGGCGTGATGGTGGCCTTCGAGGCTGCCGTGGCCGGCGGCATCCCGATCATCAAGGCGCTGCGCGAAGGGCTCACGGCCAACAGCATCCAGTGGATCGCCGGCATCATCAACGGCACCACCAACTTCATCCTCTCGGAGATGCGCGACAAGGGCCTGGACTTCGGCACGGTGCTGAAGGAGGCGCAGCGCCTGGGCTACGCCGAAGCCGATCCGACTTTCGACATCGAGGGCATCGACGCCGCGCACAAGGTCACGCTGATGAGCGCCATCGCCTTCGGCATTCCGGTGCAGTTCGACAGGGCGCACATCGAGGGCATCACCAAGCTCGCGGCGCAGGACATCAAGTACGCCGAACAGCTCGGCTACCGCATCAAGCTGCTCGGCATCACCAAGCGCAAGGCGCAGGGCATCGAGCTGCGCGTGCACCCCAGCCTGGTGCCGGCTAAACGCCTGCTCGCGAACGTGGAAGGCGCGATGAATGCCGTGGTGGTCAACGGCGATGCCGTCGGCACCACCCTCTACTACGGCAAGGGCGCAGGCAGCGAGCCCACCGCGAGCGCGGTGATCGCCGACCTGGTCGACATCACGCGCCTGCACACGGCGGATGCGGCGCACCGGGTGCCGCACCTGGCCTTCCATCCCGACGCGATGAGCGACCTGAAGGTCCTGCCGATGGCCGAGGTGGTGACCAGCTACTACTTGCGCTTGCGCGTGGCGGACGAGGCCGGCGTGCTGGCCCAGGTCACGGGGCTGCTGGCCACGGCCGGCATCAGCATCGATGCGGTGCTGCAGCGCGAAGCCGACGAGGTGGGCGGCGAGGGCTCGACGCAGACCGACCTGATCATCCTCACGCATGACACGCGCGAAGGCACTTTGGACGATGCGCTCGCGCAGCTGCAGGCGCTGCCCACGGTGCTGGCGCCGATCGTGCGCATCCGCAAGGAAGAGCTGTCCTGATGCGCTACCTGTCCACGCGCGGCCATCCCGACCGCCGCCGCTTCTGCGAGATCCTGCTCGAGGGCCTGGCCCCCGACGGCGGCCTGTACCTGCCCGAACACTACCCGCAGGTGGACGCCGCCACGCTCTCGAAGTGGCGCAGCCTGCCGTATGCCGAGCTGGCGTTCGAGGTGCTCTCGCTCTATATCGACGACATTCCACCGGCCGACCTGAAGGCGATCTGCGCCAGGACCTACACCGCCGAGGTGTTCGGCACGCCCGAGATCGTGCCGCTGCGCGAGCTCGAGGACGGCGTGTACCTCGAGGCCCTGTCCAACGGCCCGACGCTCGCCTTCAAGGACATGGCGATGCAGCTGCTCGGCAACCTGTTCGAGTACGAACTGGCGCGCCGCGGCGAGGAGCTCAACATCCTCGGCGCGACCAGCGGCGACACCGGCAGCGCGGCCGAATACGCGATGCGCGGCAAGAAGGGTGTGCGCGTCTTCATGACCTCGCCCGACGGCCGCATGAGCCCGTTCCAGCAGGCGCAGATGTTCAGCCTGCAGGATGCCAACATCCACAACATCGCGGTCGCCGGCGTGTTCGACGACTGCCAGGACATCGTCAAGGCGGTTTCGAACGACCTGAACTTCAAGCGCAAGTACAGGATCGGCACCGTCAACTCGATCAACTGGGCGCGTCTCCTGGCGCAGGTGGTCTACTACTTTGCCGGATATTTCCAGGCGACCGGTACGAACGACAAGCAGGTCAGCTTCACTGTGCCCTCCGGCAACTTCGGCAACGTCTGCGCCGGCCACGTGGCGCGTTCGATGGGCCTGCCGATCCGCACGCTGGTGGTCGCGACCAACGAGAACGACGTGCTCGACGAATTCTTCCGCACCGGCGTCTATCGCGTGCGTTCGGCCGCCGACACGCACGAGACCTCGAGCCCCTCGATGGACATCTCCAAGGCCAGCAACTTCGAGCGCTTCGTGTTCGACCTGGTAGGCCGCGACGCGGCAAAGACGCGCGGCCTGTTCGAAGGCGAGCTCGGCCGCAGCGGCCGATTCGACCTGAGCGGCGATCCGGCCTTCGCGCAAGCCGCGTCGCGCTTCGGCTTCGCGAGCAGCCGCAGCACGCATGCCGACCGGCTCGCCACCATCCGCGACACGGACAAGCGCTTCGCCACGCTGATCGACACTCACACGGCCGATGGCCTCAAGGCCGCGCGCGAACACCTCGCGCCGGGCATTCCGATGATCGTGCTCGAGACGGCGCTGCCCATCAAGTTCGCCGAAACCATCGTCGAGGCGCTGGGCCACGAGCCGGAACGTCCGGCCCGCTTCGAAGGCATCGAGGCGCTGCCCAAGCGGGTCGTCAAGCTGCCGGCGGATGCCGAGGCAGTCAAGGCCTACATTGCCCAGCACTGTGATTGACCCCCAGGAAGGCGGCGCATGAAAGTCATCGGCTTCGCCGGCTTCTCGGGCGCGGGCAAGACCACGCTGGTCGAGCGCTTGATCCCCGTGCTCAAGCTGCACGGCCAGCGCGTTTCGGTGGTCAAGCATGCCCATCACAAGTTCGACATCGACCATCCGGGCAAGGACACCTACCGGCATCGCGAAGCCGGTGCCTTCGAGGTGGTGGTCGCGTCGGACAAGCGGCTCGCGCTGATCCGCGAGTTCGAGCGGCCGACACAGCTCGGCGTGCACGACTTGGTGGCCGAGCTCGATGGCCGCGTCGACTGGGTGCTGGTCGAAGGCTTCAAGCACAGTGACCTGTTCAAGATCGAGATCTGGCGCGAGCCGGGGGAGGGCGAGGCGGCCCGCCCCGCACGCTACGCCGAGGACGCGCACATCGTCGCGATCGCGACCGACACGCCCGAACTGCTGCCCACCGCCACCGAGCTGCCGGTCTTCGACCTGAACGACGTCGATGGCATCGGCGACTGGCTGCTGCAGAACGCGGCGCGTTTCGAGTACAAGATGGAACGCCATGGCTGATCCATTCGCACGTCCTCCCCTGATGCCGCTCGACGAGGCGCTCGCGCGCCTGCTCGCGGCTGCCACGCCGCAAGTCGGCATCGAAAGCGTCTCCACCTTCGAGGCCGACGGCCGCGTGCTCGCACAGGATGTAGTGTCGGCGCTCACCGTGCCGCCGCGCGACAACAGCTCGATGGACGGCTACGCGCTGCGCGTCGCCGATTGCGCGGCGCCCGGTGCCGTGCTGCGGGTGGCGCAGCGCATTCCGGCCGGCAGCGTCGGCACGGCGCTCGCCGCCGGCACGGCCGCGCGCATCTTCACCGGCGCGCAGATTCCCGAAGGCGCCGATGCGGTCGTGATGCAGGAAGACACCAGCGCGCAGCCCGAAGAGGGCGGCCTGGGAAGCGTGCGCATCGAGATCGTGCCCGCCGCGGGCCAGTGGATTCGCCGCGCCGGCGAAGACGTGGCGGCCGGCGACGTGGTGCTTTCCAGGGGCGAACGCCTCACACCCGCAGGCCTGGGTCTGGCCGCCAGCGTCGGGCTCGACCGGCTGCACGTGGCGAAGCGCCCGCGCGTCACCCTGCTGTCGACCGGCGATGAGCTCGTGATGCCCGGCGAGGTGGCGCCCGAGGCGATGAAGCCGGGCTCAATCTACAACTCCAATCGCTTCTTCATGCGCGCGCTGCTCCAGCGGCTCGGCTGCGAGGTGAACGACCTGGGCATCGTGCCCGACCGGCGCGACGCGACCATCGAGGCCTTGCGCGCCGCATCGCTTCGCAGCGACCTGATCATCACCACCGGCGGCGTGTCGGTCGGCGAGGAAGACCACATCAAGGCCGCCGTGCAGGCGCTGGGCCAGCTCGACCTGTGGTCGCTCTCGATGAAGCCGGGCAAGCCCTTCGCCTACGGCCGCATCGGCGACGCGCACCTCACCGGGCTGCCCGGCAATCCGGTGTCGAGCTTCCTGACTTTCCTGCTGCTCGTGCGGCCTTTCCTGCTGACGCTGCAGGGCGCGACACGCGTCGCGCCCGCGCGGGTCCCGATGCGTGCCGATTTCGACTGGCCGCGCGCCGACCGGCGCCGCGAGTTCCTGCGGGCTCGCCGCAACGCCGCGGGCGGGCTCGACCTGTTCGCCAACCAGAGCTCCGGCGTGCTGACCTCGATGGTCTGGGGCGACGGCGTGATCGACACGCCGGCGGGCCAGCCCTTCAAGGCCGGCGACGTGGTGCAGTTCATTCCCTTCGCATCGCTCCTGGCCTGAACATGAAAGTCACCGTGCGTTACTTCGCCTCGGTGCGCGAGGCGCTGGGAACCGGCAGCGAGACCGTCGAGACCGGCGCGTCCGATCTGGCCGCGCTGCGCGACGAGCTGATCGCGCGCGGCGAGCCGCATGCGAGCGCGCTGGCCCGCGGCAAGGCCGTGCGCATGGCGCTCGACCAGGTCATGAGCGCCGAGAGCGCTGCGCTGCGCGAGGGCCAGGAAGTGGCCTTCTTCCCGCCGGTCACCGGCGGCTGAGCGCGGCCTGCGTTCGAAACAGCGACTCGCGCAGTTCGCTTCCGGCGCGCGTCATCGGCGCGCGCAATTCGTCCTGCATCCAGCCTTCGTTGGCGAGCACGGCCTTCAACGGCCCCGGATTCGGTTCGGCGAACAGCGCCTCGATCAAGGGCAGCAAGGGCTGCCATTGCGCGCGCGCTTCGGCCAGACGCCCTTCGCGCAGCAGCTGCACGACCTGCACGAAACGCGCGGTCTGCAGATGCGCGCTGGCCGCGATGGCGCCCGCGCCGCCTTCGGCCAGCGTGCCGAAGAGCTGCGCGTCTTCGCCGGCCAGCACCTGCAGGCGGCCGTCGGCGATCAGCGCCCGCGTCTTCGCCATGTCGCCGCCGCAGTCCTTGATGGCGCTGATGCGCGGATGGGCCGCGAGCGAGAGCAGCGTCTCGCGCGCGATCGTCGCGCCGGTGCGGTAGGGGATGTCGTAGACCAGGAGCGGCACGGTGCTCGCTTCGGCGATCGCGCCAAACCACGCGGCGAGGCCCGCCTGAGAGGGCCGGATGTAGCTCGGCGCCGGCACCAGCAGCCCGGCCAGCCCGAAGTCGTTCAGACGGTGAACCCAGTCCAGCGTCTTGCCGAGGTGGTAGCCCGAGATGCCCATGATGCGCGGCAGCGCGGGCACGGCCTTCGCGACGGTGGCGAGCACGGCCAGCTGCTCGTCGCCATCGAGCGCCGCGGCCTCGCCGGTCGAGCCGCAGACCACGAAGCCGGCGATGCCGGTGGACGTGAGCCGCTCGGCCAGCGCGGCGAGGGCCGCATGGTCGATGGTTCCGTCCTTGCGAAACGGCGTCACGAGCGGGATCCAGAGGCCCGAGAAATCAGGGGTGGAAGAAGAGGGGTGCACGCGGATGTCCTTCAGGAATCGACCGATGGAAGAACCACCATCGGATGCGCGCACAGGAGAAGTCGGCTACGGCTGGAGCCTTGCAGTTCCGTCGCTCATCCGACGACGGAACCGAAGCTCCGGTCAGACGAGCTGGGGTTTTTTGGCTTTGCCGCCCGTGCGCACAGGCGCCACCGCTTCAAGCGAAGCAAGACAGTGAGGCAGGGCGCGCGAAGGCATCGCTGCAGTCTAACGCGGTGCCACAATCCGGCCATGGACAGCCCGCGCGTTTTTATCCAGACGGCCGATTTCGACCTCGCCAAGGAGATCGCCGCGTTGCGCAGCGACGACAAGCGGGTCGGCGCGGTCTGCAGCTTCATCGGCACCGTGCGCGATCGCAACGACGGGGACTCGGTGGCTTCGATGGAGCTCGAGCACTACCCCGGCATGACCGAGAAATCTATCGAAGCCATGATCGACGAGGCGCATCGCCGCTTCGACATCCTCGGCGCGCGCGTGATCCATCGCGTGGGCCTTCTGCAGCCGCTCGACCAGATCATGATGGTGGCCGTGATCTCGGCCCATCGCGGCCAGAGCTTCCAGGCCTGCGAATTCCTCATGGACTATCTCAAGACGCAGGCGCCGTTCTGGAAGAAGGAACAGACGCCAGAGGGCGCGCGCTGGGTCGACGCGCGCGTGGCCGACGATGCGGCGCTGGCGCGCTGGGGCATTACCGCCGGCAACGCTTGAGTTTTCGCCTGCTTATTGAGGCGTGAAGCCGCTGGCCTTGATGATGCCTTGCCACGTTTGGGTGTAGGTGCGCACGCGGCCTGCGAACTGGCCTTGCGGCTCGTAGGCCACCGTCAGGCCCATGGTGGTGAGCTTCTGCTTCACGTCGGGCATGGCCAGCACCTTGGCCAGGGCATCGCCGAAGCGATCGATCACCGGTTGCGGCGTGCCGACGGGCGCGAACACGCCGTAGTAGGGCAGGTCTTCCAGGTTCGCGAAGCCGAGCTCGGTGAAGGTCGGCACCTGCGGCAGCAGCGCCTGGCGCTTGCTGCCGATGGTGGCCACGATGCGCACCTTGCCGGCCCGGTGGTTCTCGATGAAGTCGGGCACCGAGGCGATGCCGGCGCTGATCTGGTTGCCCAGCATGTCGGCCGTCATCGGCGCGCTGCCGCGGTAGGGCGCCGACTGCACGTCGATCTTGTACTTGGCGCCAATCATCTTCACCAGGAACTCGGGGATCGAGGCCGGCGCCGGCACGCCGATGGTGTCCTTGCCGCCGCGCTGGGTGCGCACCCATTTGAGGTACTCGTCCAGGTTCTTCGCCGGCGTCCCGCCCGATACCGCGAGCACGTTGGCGAAGGTCGCGAAGCCCGCGACCGGCACGAAATCGGTGGCCGGATTGAAACCCGCGTTTTTCACCACCTGGGGCAGGATCGAGATGCTGTGGTCGTGCGAGAGGAACAGCGTGTGGCCGTCCGGCGCAGCGGCCTTGAGGGCCTGCGCGGCGATCTGGCCGCCCGCGCCGGCGCGGTTCTCGACCACCACCGGCGCGCCCAGCTGGTCCTTGAGCTTCTCGGCCAGCGTGCGGGCGATCGCGTCGCTGCCGGCGCCGGCAGGAAAGCCGACCAGCAGCTTGATCGGCGTGCCCTGCTGCGCCTGCGCGAAGCCCGCCACAGCGGCCAGCAGGCCGAGCGCGAAGACCCGGCGCGATGCGGAAGCGGCAATCCACCTTGAACAGAACATGAGCAACTCCAGATGATTGATGAATAACAGGCGAACAGGCGAGTAACTGGCGTGCCGGCGCCGCGGATGGCTATTCTGTACGAGGGGGCGCCGACGCGGCTTCGACCGACGACTTTGGCTTGAATTTCGTGCCATACATCCCTACATGCCGGGGAAACGGAGTCATTCATGCGCCAAGACAAACTCACAACCAAATTCCAGGAAGCCCTCGCCGACGCGCAATCGCTCGCTC